>DATJZN010000037.1:0-69048 GCA_035499075.1 Myxococcota bacterium
GTGTAGTCCTCCGGGTTCGCGCTCGCGACGACCAGGATGTCGAGCGGCAGCCGCACCTTGAAGCCCTTCACCTGGAAGTCGCGCTCTTCCATCACGTTGAAGAGACCGACCTGGACCTTCTCCGCCAGGTCCGGCAGCTCGTTGATGCAGAAGATGCCGCGGTTCGTGCGCGGGATGAGCCCGAAGTGGATCGTCGACTCGTCGGCGAGATACCGGCCTTCGGCGACGCGGATGGGATCGATCTCGCCGATCAGGTCGGCCACCGACGTGTCGGGCGTGGCGAGCTTCTCGCCGTAGCGCGCTTCGCGGCCGATCCACGCGACGGGCGTGCGGTCGCCCAGCTCGGCCACACGGTCGCGGCCCCAGCGGCTGATGGGCGCGAGCGGGTCGTCGTTGACCTCGCTGCCTTCGAGCACGGGGATCGCGTCGTCCAGCAGCTCGACGAGCTTGCGGATCATCTTCGACTTGCCCTGGCCGCGCTCGCCGAGGAAGATCATGTCGTGCCCCGCGAGCAGCGCGTGCTCGAGCGCCGGCACCACCGAGTCCTGGTAGCCGATCATCTCCGGCAGGAACGGCTCGCGCGCGCGCAGACGCCCAGCGAGATTCGCGCGCAGCTCTTCGCGAAGTGTGCGCGGTCGGTAGCCCGACGCGACGAGCTCACCGAGCGTGCTGGGTCGGACCACTCTCTCGCCCCTCTGCCGCAGACCTGCGGGCGGGGCGCATTGTACGCCGAACTAGTTGCTGCCGTCCTGCTTGTCGCCCTTGTCGTTGCTCTTGTCGTCGGGCTTCTGGGACTTGTCGTCCGGCGGCTGAGACTTCTCGTCCGGCTTCTCGGACTTGTCTTCGCCCTTCTCGTCGTCGGTGCTCTCGTCGACCTTCTCGCGGTCCGTGCCGACGATGAGCTTCAAGCGCTCCTGGATGATGGGCAGCTTGGGATCGTCGACCCGGAGCTTCTCGTAACCCGGATACTTCGCGAGCTCGTTGCGCGCGTTCTGGATGCGCTCGTCCGTGGCCGGGTGGTTCGAGAGGAACTGCGGCATGCCGCGCGAACCGCCGCCGTAGCGCTCCTTCAGGGTCTCGAACATCGTGACCATGCCGTTCGGGTTCCAGCCCGCGTTGTACATGGTCTCCATGCCGAGCGCGTCCGCTTCGCGCTCGTCGTCGCGCGTGAACGTGTTGATGAACGCCTGCTCGGCGACGTACGTGGCGAGCCCGCTCGCGTTGTACAGGTAGGGATTGCCGGTCAGGATGCCGACGGCGAGCGTGAAGACGGTCGCGATGATGCCGGTGTTGCGCGCCGTGTTCGCGAGCTGCGCGACGTGGCGCGCGGTCACGTGCCCCATCTCGTGCGAGAGCACGGCGGCGAGCTCCGAGCCGTTGTGCGCCGCGTTGATCAGACCCGTGTTCACGTACACCGCGCCGCCGGGGATGGCGCTGGCGTTGATCTCCTCGTCCTCGACGACGTAGAAGCGGAATTCGAAGGGCGACGGCCGCGCCGAGCTCGCGAGCTTCGCACCGAACTCGCGCACGTAGTTCACCGTCACCGGGTCGCGCACGAAGGTCAGGCGCTTGCGCATCTCCTGCTGCGTCTCGGCGCCGAGCTTCTTCTCGTCCTCGATCGACAGCGTGCCGCAGGCGGTGAAGACCGTGCCGAGCGCGAGGAGAGCGACCGCGCGCCGCGAGGCGCTGCGAGTCACTCGGCACCCTCGTGTTCGGCGCGCACCTGCGTCTTCTCGAGCGAGGAGATCACGGCGCGGATCACGCCCACGACAGCGGTGTCGAACTGCACGTTGTCCACGATCGGCAGGCCGTAGCGCTCGGCCTCTGCGACGAGGTAGCGCTGGATCTCGAGGATCTCGTCGAAGTGCTCCAGGTACCGGTCTGCCGAGCGGTTGCGCGCCTTGGCGCTGCGCGAGGCGAAGCGCCGCCGGTACACCTCGGGGTCGAGCGCGCCCGTCATGATGAAAGTCACGTGAGCGCGCCCCGAGAATCGCCCCAGCTCGAGCATGCCGGGCACCAGGTTGGCGCCCTCGATCAGCATGCTGGTGTTCTCCTCGACCGCGCGCTCGAGCAGCGCGTGCACGCCGACGGCGATCTTCTGCGCCTGCTCGCGGAAGCCGACGACGACGGGATCGCCGACGAGCGACGTCGCGCGGGGCAGCGCGAGATACGCGTCGAACGTCGAGCAGTGGATCTCGGGCATGAGGTCGGGCGAGAACATGAGCCGCATGATCTGCCGGATCGAATCCGTGCCGATCACGCGCGGCAGCTCGAGGCGGCGCGCAACCTCGATGGCGAGCGTCGTCTTGCCCGAGCCCGTGGCCCCGCCCAGCAGCACGAGGCTCGGCTTGCCGTCGTCGCGCGCGCTGCGCCACACGCGGTACCAGCTCGCCGGGCCGGGCCCGAAGGTGCGCTCGATGGTCGCCGCGACCAGGTGGCGCAGCTCGGTGCGGTCGATCGCCGCGCGGCTCTGCCGCAGCATGCTCTGCTCGATCTCGCGCGCGACGTCGTGCGCGTCCCCGGGCTCGAGGCCGGCGCCCATGAGCGACACCGACAGGATGCCCTTCGAGAACGGGCTCCACGAGCCGTCCTCTTCCACGACGCGCGGCGGCTCGACGTGGTCCGTGGCCGGCGCGAGCGCGTCGAGGTCGTAGCGGTCGTCGAGCAGCTCGTCGATCAGGCTCGACAGCTCCTCGAGCTGCACGCGGCCTCGCGAGGCGATTCGGTCGCGCACGCTGGTGGCCGTCTCGAACGCGACATCGAACGGAACACCGCGGGTGACCAGCGACTGCACGAGAATCCCGCGCATGAAGGGTCGCGCTCCGTCGGGGCCGACGACGACCAGGACTGGCTCTTCCACGAAGAGGCGACGGTATCAAAACGGCCCGTGGCCAGCGAGGATGCGCAGCGCGACTCCGTGGCGCACGCCGCGCTCCGACACCGCGAAGCGTTCCGCGCCGAGGCCAGCGAGCGCCACCTCGAGACACACGAGCCCGGCGACGATCACGTCGGCGCGGCCCGGCTCTAATCCAGGCAGGCGCTTTCGCTCCTCGACCGAGAGCCGGCGCAGCCGCTCGAGCCAGCGGCCGAGTACCTCGCGCGACAGCTCGAGCCCCTCGACGCGCTCGCCCGAGTAGACGGCGAGCTCCTGCTCGAGCGCCGCGAGCGTGGTCGCCGTGCCGGCGACGGCGACCACCGCCGCGCCGGGCAGCCCGTGCGGCAGGGCGCGCGCGAGCGGCTGGGCGGCCGCGCGCACCAGGCGCCGCAGCTCCGCGAGGTCGGCGTCGGGCACGGGGTGGCGCGGCAGGTGCGCCTCGGTGAGCCGGACGCTGCCGAGCGGGAGCGAGATGCCGTGCACCGGCGCCTCGAGAGACTCGCGCCAGGCCACTTCGGTGCTGCCGCCGCCGACGTCGATCACCGCCAGCGAGCGGCGGGTCGCGCCGACACCGAGGCGCGTCGCCTCCAGGGTCACGTCGGCCTCCTGCTCGCCCGTGAGCAGGCGCGCGTCGTCGCACAGCCCGTCGCGGACCAGCGCAGCCAGGAAGTCCCGGCCGCCGCGCGCGCGGCGCAGGGCCTCGGTGCCCACCGCCAGCACCTGGTCGGCCCCGTCCTCGCGCGCCAGCCGCGCGAAGTCGGCGATCGCCGCGCGCGTGCGCTGGACGGCTTCGGGCGCGAGCTCGCCGGACGCGAACACGCCCTGGCCGAGCCGCGTGATCCGCGCCGCCTCGCGCACCACCCGGCCTCCCGCCGCCATGACCAGCAGGAGCACGGTGTTCGAGCCGACGTCCAGGACGCCGATTCTCTCCGGGCGCCCGTGACTTCCATTGGCCATCGCTGTCTCCTGCTGCTAACGTTCGTCGGGTTCCAAGGGGGGTAAGGGACTTGAGGGAGATCCTGCGATCTGCCTCGACCAGAGCGCGAGCTCGGGCCGCGTGCAGCGCGCGGCAGCTCGGTGCTTCGTTGCTTCTGCGCGCGCACGTTTCCGGGGCTGTCTCGTAGTGGGGGAGGGACAGTGATGCGCTGCATTGCAGTGATGAATCAGAAAGGCGGCTGCGGCAAGACGACCACCGTCGTGAGTCTCGCCGGCTGTCTCGCCGCCGAAGGGCACGCGGTGCTCGTCATCGACATGGACCCGCAGGCGCACGCCACGCTCGGGCTCGGCGTCGATCCCGAGGAAGTCGACGAGAACCTGTACGACGTGCTCGCCGAGCCGGAGGGCGCCGGCGCGAAGCTCGCCAGCGTGATCGTCGAGGCGGGCGAGAAGCTCGACGTGGCACCGTCGGGCGTGATCCTGTCCGCGCTCGAGCAGAAGCTCACCTCCGAGGGCGCGCGCGGCCGCACCGAGCGGCTCGCCAGCGCGCTCGCGAAGCTCGAGAAGAGCTACGACTTCACGCTCATCGACTGCCCGCCGAACGTCGGCATCCTGACGTTCAACGCGCTGCGCGCGGCGGAAGAGGTGATCATCCCGCTCGAGACGAGCTACTTCTCGATGCACGGCGTCGCGAAGCTGCTCGAGACCATTGCCCTGCTCGAGGACCGCATCGGCCACTCGCTGAAGATCCGCATCCTGCCGACCCTGTTCGACGGGCGCACGCGCTTCGCCAAGCGCGCGCTCGCGGAGATCCGCGAGACGTACAAGGACCTCGTGTTCGACTCGGTCATCCGCTCCAACGTGCGCCTGCGCGAGGCCGCCCAGCGCGGCATTTCGATCGCGAAGCTCGACCGCCGCTCCTACGGCTTCGTCGACTACATGTCGCTGGCGCTCGAGGTGCTGTACGACCGCGAAGAGGAGGAGCCCGCGCCGCCGCCGCCCGAGCCCACGCAGCCGACCGACGCCGAGATCTCGAACGCGGGCGCGAAGGGCGTGGTGTTCACCTTCAAGGACCCGCGCGTGCGCGACGTGCGCCTGGCGGGCGACTTCAACAACTGGATTCCCGACCAGGGCGTCGAGACGCGCCTCGGTCCCGGCGGCACGTGGGAGAAGGTCGTGCGGCTCGGCCCCGGCGTGTACCAGTACCGCTACTTCGTCGACGGCGAGTGGCAGCCCGATCCGAGCAACCCGCGCAAGGTCGAGGGCCCGGCCGGCGGGGTAAACTCCGTCCTCATCATCAACTGAGTCGCGGACGCGCGGGCGTCCGAGCGGGCGGAGTCTCCGGCTTTGGCGCGCAAGAACCTCGGCGACGTCCTCCACTACTTCATCCCCGAGGACGAGCAGAGCGAGGCGCGCGCGCGCACTGCCGCCGGGGAGCCGGAACCGCTCGCCCCGGACGAGCCTTCGGGCGCGGCGGCGCCGCGCGTGTGCGTGGTGGCACCGCCCGAGCGGCTGCTCTTCTGCGCGGTGGCGCTCGAGCTGGCGGGCGCGCTCGCGGCGGAGTTCGGCAGCGCGCGCGTGGAGGCGTCGTTCGCCGGCTCGCGGCTCCTGCCCGAGGTGCCGGGCGTGCGGCTCTTCGCGGCCGAGCGCGCGCCGGCGGAGCTGGCCGACGCGGTGGCGCACGGGCCCGAGGGCGAGCCGGTGCTGGCGCTCGAGCGGCCGGAGCGGCTGGCGGCGTTCCTCGCGCGCGCGAGCCCCGGGCTCGACGCCGTGCTCGTGCCCGTCGATGCCTCGCCCGCCGGAGTCGCGCGCGGGCTGCGCCAGCTGCGCGAGCTGGCGCCGGCACTCGCGGGCCTGCGCGTGGCGGCGTGGCTCGTCGGCGCGCGGAGCGCGGGCGAGGCGGCCGACCTGGGTGAGCGGCTGGCCGCGGCGGCGCGCCGCCAGCACGGCCTCGCGGTCGAGGTGGCCCCTGCCCTGCCGCGCGACCCCGCGCTCTTCCGGGCGCTCCTCCTGGGCGAGTCGCTGCACGTGTCCGACGACGGCACGAGCGCGGGCGCGCGCGAGCTGCGCGCGCTGTCGCGCTCGCTCGCGCCGCGCAGGGCCGCGTGAAGCGCCCCGCCGCCGCGAAGAAGGGCCCGGCGCTGCCCGCGGGCGCGGTCGTGCGCGAGCTCGGCGCGGAGTCCCACTGGAGCGTGCTCTCGCACGGCGACCGCCTGCACGGCCGCACGCTCCGGCCCGTGCGACGCGACCGCTCGCCCGTCGCAATTCTGTGTACCCCGGACGGCTCGGCTTCGCACGAGCTCGTGGCCCGCGCGCGCGCGGCCTGGCCCGAGCACGCGCTGGCCGTGTTCGACCTGGTGCTGTGCGGCTCGCGCCGCAGCGACAAGCTGTCCGCGCTCGCGCTCGACCCGAGCCAGCCGCTCGCCCGGCGCCTGCGCGGCGACTTGGAGGCGCAGACCGCGGCCGACCTCGCGGCCGTGGTGGCGCTGCTTCGCGCCGACCGGGCGCTCGACGCCGCGCGGATCTCGCTCGTCGGGGCAGGCGTGGGCGCGGAGCTGGCGCGCGGATTCGCTGCGGGCGAGCACGGGCTCGCCGCCGTCGTGCTCGAGCCGGCCGCCACGGCCGACGACGCCTGGCTGCGGCGCGCGGCCGCGAAGCTCGCCGTCGCCTAGCGGGGCGACGGGGGCGGGCCGAGCTCGAGCACCAGCAAGCTCCCGGCCGAGACGAGCCACGGCAGACAAACGAACGAGAGCCCGGGCACCGCGTAGAGCGCGAGCCCGAAGCCGCCGAACGCGAGCATGGGCGCGAAGTGCGCGAGCACCCAGCGGCGGCGCGCGGCGAACGGCACCTCGCGCCGGTCCAGCGCGAAGCCGGTGTAGTCGAGCGGCAGAAAGAGCGCCGAGAACGCGACGGCCGCCGCTGCGGCGAACGGCGCGAGCCCGGGCACGAAGCCGAGCGCGAAGATTCCCGCCTGCCCGCCGACGAAGAAGGCCACGCGCTTCGCCTCCTCGCGCACGCAGCGCGCGGAGTGCAGGAGCACGGCGCCGACGCCGCGCGGCCCCGGTGTCTCCACGCCACCCGCCAACCGCTCGACGCGCGCCGAGAGCGCGTCGAGAAACGGCGCGGCGACGATGCCGCCGACGAGCGTGAAGGTGGCGTACACCGCGAGCGCGAGCCCGGCCACGAGTACGCCGCGCACGAGCCAGCCGAGCCACGTGCCCGCGTGCGCCCAGCGCTCGAGCGGCGCCGACAGCGCGCCGAGGTGGCTCACGAGCACCGCCGTCGCGACGGCGAACGCCAGCGCGTTCAACAGGAACGGCAGCGCGGCGAGCGGCCACAGCGAGCGCTCGGTGCGGAGGAGCCTCGCCGCGCGGCGCAGCGCGCGGAGCGCGCTCATGACTCGACGAGCGCGAGGATCTGGTCGCGGCGGCGCGCGAGCGAGGCGTCGTCGGGCGCCTCCAGGTTCAGCCGCAGGAGCGGCTCCGTATTCGACGGGCGGAGGTTGAACCACCAGTCGGGGTACGAGATGGTGAGGCCGTCGAGCTCGTCGGCCGCGCCGTCGGCGAACTGCGCCCGTACACGCGCGAGTGTCGCCGGCACGTCGGCGACGCGCCGGTTGATCTCGCCGCTCTGCCGGTACTTGCGATAGGGCCGCCACAGCTCGGACAGCGGCCGCCGCCGCGCGGCGAGCGCCTCGAGCAGGAGCAGCATCGCCGCGGCGCCGTCGTCGGCGATGTAGCCGGCCGGAAAGCGGAAGTAGTAGTGGCCCGACAGCTCGCCGCCGAAGCACGCGCCGCGCTCGCGCATGACCGCCTTCATGAACGCGTGCCCCACGCGGCCGCGCACCGGCTCGGCGCCGCGCGCGCGCAGCGTCTCGGGCACGATGCGGCTCGAGCGCAGGTCGTACAGGATGGGCACGCCGGGCCGCGCGCCGAGGAGCCCGCGCTCGAGGATCACGTCGCAGAAGAGCGCGGTCATCAGGTCGGCGGGCACCGCTTCGCCGGTCTCGTCCACGAACACGGCGCGGTCGCCGTCGCCGTCGAACGCGATGCCGAGATCGGCGCCCTTCTCGCGCACGGCGCGCTGCAGGTCGTGCAGGTTCTCCGCCTTCAGCGGGTCTGCCTCGTGGTTGGGGAAGCTGCCGTCGGGCTCGAAGTAGAGCTGGGTGAGGTCGAGCGGCAGGCGCTCGAACAGGCCGAGCAGCGCCTCGCCGGCGATGCCGTTTCCCGCGTCGACCACGGCGCGCAGCCGCGGCCGCGCCGGGAACAAGTCGAGCAGCATCGCGTAGTACTCCAGCTTCGGGTCGCGCGAGCTTACACTTCCGCGTGTAGCGGGGGTCGGCTCGTCCGCGAGCTGGAGCGCGCGGTCGCGCACCTGGGCCAGGCCCGACTCGATCCCGATCGGCACCGCGTTCTGCGCGCACAGCTTGAAGCCGTTGTAGCGGCCCGGGTTGTGCGACGCCGTGATCATGGCGCCGGCGGCCGCCCGCGAGCTGGCCGTGGCGAAGTAGAGCATCGGCGTCGAGACGCGCCCGATCTCGAGCACGTCCCGCCCTTCGGCGCGGAGCCCGGAGACGAACGCGTTGCGCAAGTCTTGCGCGCTGGCGCGCATGTCCCAGCCGACCACCACCGGGCTGCCCTGGACGTGCCGGCCGAACGCGCGGCCGATGGCGAGCGCGCCGCGCGCGTCGAGCTCCTCCGGCACGAGTCCGCGGATGTCGTACGCCTTGAAGATGGCGGGCTTCATGGCGCGGCAGTGTCCTCGGTCGCTCGGTTGACTTCAACCTCGCGCTTGCCGAACTTCCAAGCATGTTCGGTCTGGGCGCCAGCGAGCTCTTCATCATCCTGTTGATCGTGATCGTGATCTTCGGGGCGGGACGGCTGCCGCAGCTCGGCCAGGGCCTCGGCGAGGGCATCAAGAACTTCCGGAGCGCGCTGAAGGCGCCGCCGGAGATCGACGTCACGCCGCCGAAGGACGACGCCCCGAAGGGTCCCGAGACGTAGCGCGCAGCCGCACCGCTCAGTCCGGTGCGGGTGCGGGTGCAGCGGGAACGACGGGGTCGCTGCCGGGCGAGCCGCCGCTTGCGGGCGGGTTCGCGGGCGGCGCCGCCTGCGGCGTCGCGAGCTGCGTCTCCGCTGCCGGTGCGCGAGCCGGCGCCGGCGCAGGCGGCGCGGGCGTGCCTGCCGTCGCGGTGCCCGGCACGGGCATGCGCCCCGCGGACAGGCTGACCTGCACGCGGCGCGCGCGCGCGGGCGGATCGGCGAGGAGCGCGGTGAAGCCGGTCACCTTCGGCCCGACGCCGGACAGCTCGCCCGCGCTGCTCGCCAGCCGGACCGACAGCTCGTCGGGCGCGATCTCGGCATCGTCCAGGCGCTCGAGCCACGCGCGGCGCGGTTCGCCCACGCGCGCGCCATCGGTCTCGAGCAGGCTGACCTCCACGTCCGGCGGCGGCGCGGCGCCGTCGGGGAACAGGTTGCCGCGCACCACCAGCACGCGCTGACCGGCGCCGTCGCGCGCGACGAAGGTCTCGACGTCGGCCGCGATCCAGCCCGCCGCCTGCTCGGCGCTCCCGGAGGCGTCCTTCGCCGCGCTCTGCAGCTCGAGCCCGCGCAGCGTGCCGGCCAGGAGCGCGACGCCCACGAGGAACGCCGCGACGCGCACGACGCGCGCGAGCGGGCTGCCGGCCTCGGGATCGAACGCGGGCACGTCCGGCGCCCGACGCTCTTTGGTGTTGGCCTCGGGCTCGGCGTGGGAGAACATCGTGGCGCCGCTGCCGCCCTGCGCGGGCGCCGCGCCGTCGGACTCGGTCTGCAGGCCGAACGACGCCCCGGCGTCGAACACGCTCCGCGGCGACTCGTCCTCGGACTTCGTGAGCGAGTCCCAGCCGGCGTCGGTCTCGTCGGGCTCGTCCTCGCCCAGCGCGCCGGCGAAGCCGGCGTCGAGGTCGAGCGAGGGCTCGGGCTTCGGCGGGGGAGCGGGCTTGGGCGCCGGCGCCGACTTGCCGACGGGCGTGAGCTTCACCGCGGGCGCGGGCTGGGCGGGCTCCGGAGCCCCTTCCTCGCCGAAGAAGTCCTCGGGCGGTCCGCTCGCACCGAGTCCGCCCGCGAACTCGACGGGCTTGGCGTCGAGCTTCGGCGCGCCCATGTCGAGCATCTCCTGGGCGGTCTTGCCGTGCGTCTCGACGATGTGCTGCTCGAGCGGCAGCGGCGGCTCGGCCGGCGGCTCCTCCGCCGGCGCGGCCGCAGGCGCCGCTTCGGCCGGGGCCGCGCGCTTCGCGGCAGGGGGGGCTTCGGCGCGCGGCGCCGGGCGCGAAGCGGTCCCGCCGTCGCGCGACGTCGAGTTCTCGTCGAAGAGGAACTCGGGGTTGTCCAGCTCGTCCTCGGCGCCCGGGCTTGCGGGCGCCGGACTCGCGGGCGCGGGCGTTGGACCGCGCTCGGGCTCGCGCGCGCTAACATCGGCCGCGGGGCTGGGTCCCGCGGCGGCCGACGAGGGCGTGATGTGAAACCGGTGGTGGCAGCGCGAGCAGCGCACGCGCGCGCCCTTCTCGGGAATGCGCGCGTCGGCAACGTGGAAGCGTGTCTCGCAGTTCTCGCACTGGACGATCATGGCGGTGCCCTGGCGGCACCGTTCCTCGTCGGTGTCGAACCGGGCGCGCTTGAGGGCGCGGCGTGAAGGCGTCGCTCGCGGAGCTCGTCTCGCGTCGGCTCCTGCTGGTGACCGGAAAGGGCGGCACCGGCAAGACGCGCATCGCCGCAGCGCTGGGCGTGCTGGCGGCGCGCGAGGGCGTCCGCACCGTCGTGGTCGAGCTGGGCGACTCGAACGTCCTCCCGGAGCTGTTGCCGCCGTCGGCGCCGCAGCGGCGAGCCGACCGCGACCGCGAGCCGCGCCCCGTTGGCGAGAACCTCTTCAGCCTGTCGCTCGTGCCCGAGGCGGCGCTGCAGGAGTATCTCGAGCTGCAGCTGCACGTGAAGCTGCTCGCGCGCGCGATCGTCGGGAACGCCGCGTTCCACCGCTTCCTCGACGCCGCGCCGGGCTGGCGCGAGCTGATCACCCTGGGAAAGCTGTGGCACCTGGCCTCGCTCGAGGACGGCCGCGGCGCCCCGCGCTGGCCGCTGGTGGTGGTCGACGCGCCCGCGACGGGGCACGGACTCTCGCTGCTCTCGGTGCCGTCCGTCGTGCTCGACACCGTGCGCATGGGCCCGCTGCGGCGCAACACCGATCGGGTTCACGAGCTCATGACCGACGCGGCGCGCACGCTCGTGGTGCCGGTGACTCTGCCCGAGGAGCTGCCGGTGAACGAGACGCTCGAGCTGCGCGCGCGCGTGCGCGAGCTGGGCGTCGCGCTCGGGCCCGTCGTCGCGAACGGCGTCGAGCCGGAGCTCGCGCTCGCCCAGCCCGAGCGCGCGCTCGCCGACCTGGCGCGGCTGCCGCGCGGCGCCGCGCCCTCGCCTTTCGCCGAGCCCGACGTCGTCGCCGCGGCCGCGCGCCATCGGCTCGCGCGCGCGGCGACGCAGCGCGAGTTCCTGGACGTTCTGGCGCGCGAGCTCGGCGAGCCGCCGGTCCGGGTGCCGTGGCTCGCGAGCGGCGTCGACGACGCCGCCGGCGTGGGCGCGCTCGCCGACGCGCTGCGCGGGGCGCTCGCGTGAAGCCCGACCGCTGGCTCGACTGCCGCGTGCTCGTCACGGTCGGCACCGGCGGCGTCGGCAAGACCACGATCGCCGCGGTGCTCGGCCTGGAGGCGGCGCGCGCGGGGAAGCGCGCGCTCGTCATGACGATCGATCCCGCGCGCAGGCTCGCCGACGCGCTCGGCACCGGGCCGCTCGACCACGAGCCGCGCGAGGTGCCGCGCGAGCGGCTGCGCGCGCTCGGCGCGCCCGACTCGGGCAGCCTGTCCGCGCTCATGCTCGACACGAAGCGCACCTTCGACGAGCTGGTCGAGCGACTCGCGCCGAGCCCCGAGGCACGCGAGCGCATCTTCGCGAACCCGATCTACCGCAACCTCTCCGACGCGCTCGCGGGGAGTCGCGAGTACTCCGCGACGGAGAAGCTCCTGCAGGTCGCGAGCGACGACCGCTGGGACCTGGTCGTGCTCGACACGCCCCCCGCCGCCCACGCCCTCGACTTCCTCGACGCGCCGCGCCGGCTGTCGGGCTTCCTCGATGGCACGTTCCTCACCTTGCTCCTGCACCCGGCGGCGGTCGTCGGGCGCGCGAGCTTGCGGCTCTTCCGCGGCGGGTCCGAGCTCGTGCTGCGGGCGCTCGAGCGCGTGACCGGCCTCGAGTTCCTGACCTCGATCTCGGAGTTCCTGCTCGCGTTCGAGGAGCTGCTGGCGGGCTTCGGCCAGCGCGCGCGCGAGGTCGCGCGCCTGCTGCGCGAGCCGAGCTGCGGGTTCGTGCTCGTCGCGGGGCCCGATCTGTCTCAGGCCAAGCGCGCCGAGGCGTTCTGGGAGCGGCTCGAAGCGGAGGGGATCCACCTGGTCGGGCTGGTGCTCAATCGCGCACACGTCTGGCCGGGCGCGGGCGCGCCGCCCGAGGACGACGCGGCTGCGGCCGGGCGCGCGGAGCGCTGGCTCGCCGAGCAGCTCGCCGCCGTGGACCGCGAACTCGACGCGAACGCCGCGGCCGCGGCGCTCGTAGCGGCGGTGCGCGCACAGGCCGCGCTCGCGCGGCGCGATGCCTCGGTGCGCGAACGGCTCGAGCGCGCGCTGCCGCTCGAGAGCGACGCGTTCCGCACCGTGCCGCTCTTCGCCGACGACGTGCACGCGGTCGAAGGTCTGGCGCGCATCGCGCGAGAGATCTTCGGAGCGAGCCGCGGTGTCTGACGCGAACGCGGACGTGCTGCGCCATCTCGTGCGCGCGGCCGAGGAGATCGCGCTCGCGTTCGCCGCCGCGCTCGCGTCGTTCGCCGAGCGCAGCGAGGCGCAATCCGTGTTGCGCTCCGCGCTGCGCGCGGAGGAGCGCCGCTGGCGCATGCGCGGCGCGGCGGACCCCGCGGCCGCGCGAGTCGCCGACGTCTTCGCCGCATTCGCCGACGTCCTCGAGCCGCCGCGCTCCGGCGGCGCTGCGAAGTTTGACCCGTCCCGGGGGCGGTGGGATACTCCGGCGCGATGGCGATCCTGATCAAGCGCTACGCCAACCGAAAGCTCTACAACACCGAGTCGAGCCGGTACATCACGCTGCGCGGAATCTCGGATCTCGTGCGCGAAGGTCACGACATCTGCGTGATCGACAACGAGACCGGCGAAGAGATCACACCGATCGTCCTGTCTCAAATTCTCGTCGACGATCAGAAAGAGAACCGCGGCGACCGCGACTCGGGCGTCTCGGGCACTCTGCTCGCCGAGCTGATCCAGCGCGGCGGCGACGCGCTGTACAGCCTGGTGCGCCGCGGCGTGGGCGACGTCGAGACGAACCTGAACGAGATGCGCGACAACGTGAAGCGCTGGATACGCCCGCCGGGCGAGGTCGCGCGCTTCGACTCGTCCGAGCTGCGCGAGACCGTACACAATGCGGTGGAGCGCGTGCTGCGCGTCGCCGACCTGCCGACGCGCGGCGACCTCGAGGCGCTGAACAAGAACCTCGAGCGGCTCGCCGCCGCGCTCGAGAGCTTCGAGGCGCGCCTGTCCGCCGCGCCGTCAGGCGAAGACCGAACGCCGCCGCGGTAGCTCCTCGTCGAGCAGGTTCTGGATCGCGCCGCGCACCTGCTCGCGCGTGCGGTTCACGTACAGCGGATCCGCCGCCCGTTCCGCCGACACGCCGTCGAACCAGAGCGGCTCACCGAAGCGGATGCGCCAGCGGCTCGGCAGCGGCACCACGCCGAGCGGGCCGAGCAGCGGGAACGTCGGCGTGATCGGCACCGGAATGCCCAGGAGCCGGCGCAGCACGCGCGGCTCGAACAGGATCGGGTGCACCTCTTCCGAGCCGATCACGGCCACGGGCACGAGCGCAGCGTGGAGCCGCGCCGCGAGCGAGACGAAGCCGCCGCGCGCGAAGCGCTGCAAGCGGTAGCGGTCGCGGAACGGCTTCAGCGCGCCCTTCTGCCCTTCCGGGAACGCGATCACCCACTGGTCCTGCGCGAGCAGGCGCTCGGCGTTCTCGGCGCACGCGCGCACCGCGCCGAGCCGCGCGAGCCGGGACTGCGAGAACGGCAGGGTCGCGATCCAGTCCGAAACGAGCGGGCGCGGCCGCGCGTGCGAGGGCACCGAGCGCTCGATCGCGTGCGCGATCATGAGCGCGTCCCAAGGCAGGATGCCGGCGGAGTTGGCGACGAAGAGCACGCGCGGCGCGTCGGGGATCGCGTCGGCGCCGACGACCTCGACGCGCCACCACTTGTCGTACAGCCAGTCGAGCCAGCGGCGCGCGCGCGCCAGGTAGCGCAGGTCGAGCCCGAAGTCGTCGACCTCGGCGGAGATGTCGCCCGAGCTCGGGATCGCGATGCGCTCGCGCAGCGCCTCGTAGAGCTTCACGACGTCGACGTCCTCGAAGCGCACCCGCACCTCGTCGCGCAGCTGCTCGAGCCAGCCGCGGGCAGCCTCAACCGGCGGCTCGGCGGACGCCCCCTCTTCGAGATCCTTCGCGTCGAGTGACGCCTCGACGAGGGACTCGATCGGATCGTCGTCATCCGGCGTCTCCGGCGCGCGCACGCCGAAGCGCTGCTCGAGCTCGTCGCGCAGCGCACGCACGGAGGCGCGCAGCTCGGCGAGCGCGCGCTCGTCGGGAACCCGCTTCGTCACCGGTAGCCACGCAGCTTGCGCGCGACGACGAAGCTCATCCACGCCTCCTGCGAGGTGTAGAGGGGCTCGAAGCCGAGCTCCTCGCGCGCCCGCCGCGCGTCGACGACCCAGCCGAAGCGCAGGTGGTCGTAGAACGCGGCGGGCGGATCGCCGGTCCGCGCGAGTGACTCCAGGCTCGTGAGTCGATACAAGAGCGGATGTGGCAGCGCGAGACTGCTCTTTCCCGCCAGGCGCAGCAGCGTCGAGAGCGGGAGCACGCCGTCGCCCGCCAGGTTCCACGGCCCCGGCGCGTCGCGCTCGAGCACGAGCTCCACGGCGTCGAGCCAGTCGTCCTCGTGCAGGAACTGCAACAGCGGGTCGTAGCCCAGCAGCGTGACCACGCGCGAGGCTTCGAAGCGCCGAGTCAGTGACGACTCGAACGTCGGCCCCATGATCCATGCGGGCCGGAGCGACGTCACGACCATGTCGCGGTGGCGCGACGCGAAGATGCGCAGCAGGCCCTCGAGCTCGGCGCGGTCGCGCAGCGCATGCGCGTCGCGGTGCGGGCGCAGCGGGTGAGTCTCGGTGAGGTAGCCGGGGTTGTCGGGATGCGGGCCGTAGACCTGCGCGCTGCTCGTGACGACGATCTTCCGCACGCCCGCCGCCGCAGCGGCGTTCAATACGTGCAGCGCGCCCACGACCTCGAGCTCGTGCGATCCCTCGAGGTCGGGGTTCGGGTCGGTGAAGAAGGCCGCGTGCAGAAGCGCGTCGCAGCCCTCCTTCTCGAGGATCTCGGCGACCAGGCTGTCGGCCGTGGGCTCGGTGAGGTCGACCTTGTGGAAGCGCACGCGTCCGTCGAGGCGGCGCGGCAGACGGACGTCGAGCGCGACGATGCGCCGCGCGGCGTCGCTCTCGAGCATTCGCTCGGCGACGCGCGCTCCCGTGAACGTGCCCAGGCCCGTGATCGCGAGGCCCCGGCGCACAAGCTCTGGCTCTCGCCTGGCGGCCACGAAGCCGTTGTATCGTCCAGGCGCACCGGGGTGTCAATCATCGTTATCCTTCCGCGATGAGCGATCCCCGCCCGCTGCTCGTCCACGACGCCCGCTTTCGCGAGCACCGCCCCCCGAGCGGCCACGTCGAGCGCCCCGAGCGGCTCGCCGCCGTCGACCGTGCGCTCGAGCCGCTCCTGCCCCGCGTGCGCGAGCTCGCCCCGCGCGAGGCGACGTTCGACGAGCTCCTGCTCGCGCACGGGCGCGACTACGTCGAGGGGCTGTTCGACGTCGAGGGCCGCAGCGGCCGGCTCGACCCCGACACGTGGGTCTCGCCGCGCTCGCTCGAGGTCGCGCGGCTGGCGGCCGGCTCGCTCGTCGAGGCGTCGCTCGCCGTCGCGCGCGGCGAGGCGAAGCGCGCCTTCGCGGCGTTGCGCCCGCCCGGCCATCACGCCGAGATCTCCGCGGCCATGGGCTTCTGCCTGTTCAACAACGTGGCGGTCGCCGCCCAGGCGCTGCGCGCGCGCGCGGGCATCGAGCGCATCGCGATCGTCGACTGGGACGTGCACCACGGCAACGGCACGCAGCACCGCTTCGAGGCCGAGCGCGACGTGCTGTTCGCGTCGCTGCATCAGTTCCCGTTCTATCCGGGCACGGGCGCGCTGGACGAACAGGGCAGCGGTGCAGGCCTGGGCGCGACCGCCAACTTTCCGTTGCCGGCGGGCTGCGGCGACGGCGAGTACGGCCGGCTCTTCGACGAGCTGCTGGTGCCGATGCTGCTGCACTGGCGGCCGGAGTTCGTGCTCGTGTCGGCCGGCTTCGACGCGCACGCGCACGATCCGCTCGGCGGCATGGAGGTGTCGAGCGCGGGCTTCGGCGCACTCGCGGCTCGCCTGCGCGCCGTCGCCGACGAGGTGTGCGGCGGCCGTCTCGTGCTCGCGCTCGAGGGCGGCTACGACCTGGACGCGCTGGGCGAGTCCGTCGCCGAGTGCGTCCGGGTGCTCGCCGAGCCCGAGGTCGGCGCGCGCCCGCTGCCCGCGCCCTCGCGCAGTGGGATGCGGGTGGCAGAAGAAATTCGCGCCGGCCTCGAGCCCAGCTGGCGCGTGCTGCGCCACATTGCCCGCGCCTAGCCCGGGCCGACCCCAAGATCTTGAGCCTGGCAGTCAGGTACACGCTACCCCTCGTGGCGGCAGGCCGTGCGCGCGGGTGTCTCGGAGGTGCTCGATTTTTCTCGCAAATTCTTGCAGTTAGGGGTTGACTCGTGGGATCCAGTGGATGTACGATCCAACTCAGTGGGATAGGGCCCCAATGGCTCAGGTGCTGATCAGGGGGGGAGCACCGAGCCCTTGGGGCCCCCTTCCCACCGGTGCGCGCGGGAGCCGGTGGAGACGATGTTCTGGGGGTGCCACGAGCACGTTCTCGACGAGAAGGGGCGCACCAGCCTGCCGAAGGAGTTCCGTGAGCTCCTGACGCACGGCCCGGAGTCGCCCTGGCTCACCGTCGGCGCGCAGTGCCTCACGATCTTCCCCGCGGCCGTGTTCAACCGCCTGCGCGAGCGCCTCGCCGCGGAAGTGCTGAACGACGACGCCGAGGCGCTGGAGCGCCTGCTCGTCGGCAACGCTACACCGTGTAGTGTAGATCGCCAGGGCCGGATCCTGATCCCGCCGCCGCTCCGCCGCCGCGCGCGCCTCGAGCGCGAGATCGTGTTCACCGGCCTCACCGACCGCGTCGAGATCTGGGACCGCGCCCGCTACGAGGCCGCGATCGCGAGCACGCAGGAGAACTACGCACAGCACTCACGGCTGTTGCGGAGCCCGTCGCGGTGAACGAGGGGCACACGCCCGTCATGGTGGCCGAGGTGGTCGAGCTGCTGGCGCCGCGGCCCGGCGCGCACCTCGTCGACGCCACGACCGGCCACGGCGGCCATGCCGAGGCGCTGCTCGAACGGGTCGCGCCGGACGGGGTCCTCGTCGGCATGGATCGCGACGCCGAAATGCTCGCGGTCGCCGAGCGCCGGCTTGCGCGCTTCGGCTCGGCGGCGCGGCTCTTCCACGCGCGCTTCTCGTTCCTGCGCGAGGTCGTGACGGGCGCGGAGGTCGCACCCGTCGACGGCGTGCTCTTCGACCTGGGCGTTTGCTCGGAGCAGCTCGACAAGCTCGAGCGCGGGCTGTCGTTCCGCGTGGGCGACGCGCCGGTCCCGCTCGACATGCGCATGGACCGCAGCCGCGGCGAGACGGCCGCCGAATTGCTCGAACGGCTCGACGAAGCGGAGCTCGCCGAGCTGCTGCGCAGCGGCGGCGTGCCGTCGGCGGGGCGCGTGGCGCGCGCGCTCGCCGCGCGCCGGCCGATCCGCACGGTACAGGAGCTGCTCGCCGCGCTCGAGGGCGTGCGTCTGCCGCGCCGCCGACACCATTCGGCGACGCTCGTGTTCCAGGCGCTGCGCATGGCCGTGAACGACGAGCTCGGCGAGCTCGACGCCGGCCTCGCGTCGGCCGTCGAAGTGCTCGGCCCCGGCGGCCGGCTGGCCGTGCTCTCGTACCACTCGGGCGAGGACCGCCGCGTGAAGGAGTTCCTGCGCCGCGAGTCGCGCGGCTGCATCTGCCCGCCCGAGCTGCCCGTGTGCGGCTGCGGCAAGACGCCGCGGATGCGCCTGCTCGGGCGCGGGCGCGGCCCCAGCCCCGAGGAGGCGCGGCGGAACCCGCGCGCGCGGAGCGCGCGCCTGCGCGGGGGCGTCCGGTGCTGAACTCGCGCCTGCGCAGGAGCGGTCCCCTCTTCTACGCGCTGCTGGCACTGGCGCTCGGCGCGATCGCCGCGTCCGGCGTGCTCGTGTACGTGCGCACTCGACTCACCTCGCTCCGCTACGAGCTCGGCCGCCACGTCGAGCAGGAGCACGCGCTGCAGCTCGAGGTCGAGCGGCTGCGCGTGGAGACGGCGGCGCTCGAAGCGCCGGAGCGGATCGAGCCGCGCGCGCGCACGCTCGGTCTCTCGTACCCGAAGCCCGAGCAGGTGGTCGCGATCGACGAGACCGGCGGGGCTCCGCACGCCGTGGCGGCGGGAAGCGCGCGTTGAGCCGCGCCCCGCGCCAGCGCCGCCGCGCGGGGCTTCGCCCGGTTCGCCTCGACGTGATCGCAGGCTTCGCGCTCTTCGGCTTCGCGGCGCTCTTCGCGCGCGCGATCCAGCTGCAGACGCTCGACGCCGACTGGCTCTCGGACCGCGCGCGCGACCAGGCCGCGACGACGGTCTCGCTCGAAGCGCTGCGGGCCGAGCTGCAGGACCGGCGCGGCAACGTGCTCGCGGTGTCGGCGACCGTCGACTCGGTCGCGGCCTGGCCGAGGCGAATCGCCGACCGGCGCGCCGCGGCCACGGCGCTCGCCGGGCCGCTCGGCCTGCCCTCTCGCGAGCTCGCGAAGCGGCTGGACGCGGGCTCGGGCTTCGTGTGGCTGCAGCGCTGGGTCGCGCCCGACGCGGCCGCACGCGTCTCGCGGCTCGGCATCGCGGGCGTGCAGCTCCTGCCCGAGCGGCGCCGCTTCTATCCGAACGGCGCGCTCGCCGGCACGTTCATCGGCTTCGCCGACCGGGACGGCCGCGGCTTGTCCGGCGCCGAGCTCGCGTTCGACCGCAAGCTGCGCGGCGCGAGCGCCGAGATCTACGCGGTGCGCGACGCGCGGGGCAACGTGCTGCCCGACGTGTCGGCGCCCGCGCAGCCGCGCGCAGGCCAGCCGATCAAGCTCGCGATCGACGTCCGCCTGCAGCACTTCGCCGAGAACGCGCTCGCGGAGGCGCTCGCGCGCACGAGCGCGCAGCACGCGACGCTCGTCGCGCTCGACCCCTACACCGGCGAGATCCTCGCGCTCGCGGAAGCCCCGGGCTTCGACCCCAACCGCTTCTGGCTCGAAGACAAGTCGCTCTACCGCGCGCGCGCGTTCGTCGACGAGTTCGAGCCCGGCAGCACGATGAAGCCGTTCTCCGTCGCCGTGGCGCTCGACGCCGGCGCCGTGCGGCCCGACGACGTGTTTGACTGCGAGAACGGCCGCTACAAGGTGGGGCGCCGCATCATCCGGGACGCGCACCCGCACGAGCTGCTCACCGTGACCGACATCGTGCGCGTGTCGTCGAACATCGGCGCTGCGAAGATTTCCGAGCGCGTCGGCGCGCGGAAGCTCGTCGGCGGGCTGCGCAAGCTCGGCTTCGGCGACGTGCCGGGCAGCGGCTTTCCCGGCGAGGTCGGCGGCATGCTGCGCGACCTGCACGAGCGCCAGGAGATCGAGCGCGCCAATCTCTCGTTCGGACAGGGCGTCACGGTGACTCCCGTGCAGCTCGTCGCGGCGATGGCGACGTTCGCGAACGGCGGCCGGCGCGTCACGCCGCGGCTGCTCGCGACGACGCGAAGCGAAGGCGAAGACCTCCAGCTGGGGCTCGGTCCGCGCGTGATCTCCGAACAGACGACGCGCGAGGTCGTCGCGATGCTGCGTGCCGTCGTCGAGAGCGGCACGGGGACGCGGGCGGCGCTGCCCAACGTGGCCGTCGCCGGGAAGACGGGCACCGCGCAGAAAGTGAAGGAAGGCGGTTATTCGCAGAAGGACTTCATCGCATCGTTCGTCGGCTTCGCGCCGGCGGAGAGGCCGCGCTTCGTGATCGGCGTGTTCATCGACGAGCCGCATGGGCTGCACACGGGCGGTGCCGTCGCGGCGCCGGTGTTCCGCGAGGTCGCCGCGTACGCGCTCGACCAGCTGCCGGCCGAGCCACTCGTGGCGCCGCGGCCGGTGCAGACCCACGCGTCGGCCGGTGGGGGCGCGGGTTGAGCGCGACCCTCGCGGAGCTGGTGTCGGATCTGGGCGCGCGCGTGCTCGGCGCCGAGCGGGCGCTCGTGGACGACCTCGCGTACGACTCGCGCCAGGTGCGGCCGGGCGCGCTCTTCGCCGCGCTGCGCGGCGCGCAGACCGACGGCCACCGCTTCGTCGGCCAGGCGCTCGACGCGGGCGCGAGCGCGCTGCTCGTCGAAGAGCCGCCCGCGAGTCATCCCGCTTCGGTCGGCGTCGCGATCGTGCCGGACACGCGGCGCGCGCTCGCGGACGTGGCCGCGCGCTTCTTCGGACATCCTGCGCGCGCGCTCGCGCTCGTCGGCGTGACCGGCACGAAGGGCAAGACGAGCACGGTGCGCATCGTCGAGTCCGTGCTGCGCGCGGGCGGCCGGCGCGCGGGCAGCCTGGGCACCATCTCGGTCCGCTGGCCCGGCTTCGAAGAGAAGTCGGCGATGACGACGCCCGAGTCGCTCGACCTGCAGCGCTGGCTCGCGCGCATGCGCGACGCGAAGGTCGAGGCGGTGGCGATGGAGGTGTCGTCGCACAGCCTCGCGCTCGGCCGCGTGCGCGGGCTGCGCTTCGCGGTGGCGGTCTTCACGCAGCTCGCGCACGAGCACCTCGACTTCCACGGCGACCTCGAGAGCTACGGCAAGGCGAAGGCGCTGCTGTTCGGCGCAGACCTGCTCGCGGGCACGGCGGTGCTGAACGCCGCCGATCCGTGGGCGCCGCGGCTCGCGGAGATCGCGCGCGCGGGCGGGAATCGCGTGGTCACGTACGCGCGCGGCGCGGCCGCAGCGGCCGACTACGTGACGACGTTCGAAGAGGTGGAGCTCGCGCGGTCGCGTCTGCGCGTGCGCGGCCCGGACGGCGAGCTCGAGGTCGTGCTGCCGCTGCCCGGCGACTTCCAGATCGACAACGCGCTCGCCGCGCTCGCCGCCGGGCGCGCGCTCGGCCTCGGCTGGGACGCCGTGCGCCGCGGGCTCGAGTCGTGCCCGCCCGTGCCGGGCCGGCTCGAGCGCGTCGGCACCGGGGCGCCGATCGTGCTCGTCGACTACGCGCACACGGCGAACTCGCTCGAGAAGATGCTCTCGCGCGTGCGCCCGCTCGTGCGCGGCCGGCTCATCGCGGTGTTCGGCTGCGGCGGCGACCGCGACAAGACGAAGCGCGCGCCGATGGCGCGCGCGGCGTGCGCGAACGCGGACTTCGTGATCGCCACCAGCGACAACCCGCGCACCGAGGACCCCGACGCCATTCTCCGCGACGTGGCCGCCGGCCTCTCCGGCGAGTTCGAGATCGAGTCCGACCGCCGCCGCGCCATCGCGCGCGCCGTCGCGCTCGCGAAGCGCGACGACTGCGTCGTCATCGCCGGCAAGGGCCACGAGGACTACCAGATCGTCGGGCGCGAGAAGCGGCCGTTCGACGACCGCGAAGAGGCGCTCGCCGCGCTGCGCGCGCGCGGAGACGCGGCGTGAAGGCGCAGCTCGGCGAGCTCGCGCGCGCGGCCGGCGGCCGCATCGTCGGCCCGGCGGACCGCGAGATCACGGGCGTGTCGACCGACACGCGCACGCTCGGCCCGGGCGCGCTGTTCGTCGCGGTGAAGGGCGAGAGCTTCGACGGCCACGACTTCCTCGCCGAGGCCGCGGCCCGCGGGGCCGCCGCCGCGCTGGTCGCGCGCGAGCCCGACCCGAAGCTCGCGCTGCCTGCGATCGTCGTCTCCGACACGGTCGCCGCGCTCGGCGCGCTCGCGCACGCGCAGCGCGCGAGCTTCCACGGACCCGTCGTCGCGATCACCGGCTCGAACGGCAAGACCACGACGAAGGAGCTGTGCGCGCGCCTGCTCGAAGCTGCGGGCCGCCGCGTGCGCCGCACGCCCGGCAATTTGAACAACCACATCGGTCTGCCGCTCTCGATCCTCGGGCTGGCGGACGGTGACGAGGCGCTGGTCGTCGAGCTGGGCATGAACCACGCGGGCGAGATCGACGCGCTCGCGCGCATCGCCGACCCCACGGTGGGCGCAATCACGAACGTGGCGCCCGCGCACCTGGGCATGCTGGGCTCCCTCGAAGCGATCGCGCGTGCCAAGGGCGAGCTGTTCGAGCGCCTGCGGGCCGACGCGACCGCGATCGTGAACGCGGACGACCCGAACTGCGTGCTGCAGTCGGCGCGCTTCGCAGGGAAGAAGCTGCGCTTCGGCGTGCGCGCGCAGGCGGACTTCCGTGCGCGGAACGTGCGCGTCGAGCACGGCATGCCGCTCTACACACTGGAGTGTCCAGCGGGGACGGCCGAGATCCGCATGCAGTCGCCGGGCCTGCACCTGGTCGACGACGGCCTGTGCGCTGCGGCCGCGGCGTTCGCGTCGGGCGCCCTGGGCACACGCCCGCTCGACGCCATCCGCGCCGGCCTCGAGGCCTTCGCCGGGGTGCCAGGCCGCGTCGCGCTGCTGCGCGCGCCGTCGGGCCTGCTCGTGGTCGACGACAGCTACAACGCCAATCCGCACTCGGTCGCGCGCGCGCTCGAGACGCTCGCCGAGCTGCGCGGCTCGGGCCGCGCGTTCGCGGTGCTGGGCGACATGTTCGAGCTGGGCGACACCGAAGCGGCGCTCCACGCCGAGGTCGGCCGGCGCGCCGCGGCGGCGGGCGTCGCGCTGCTCGTCGCCGTCGGCCCGCTCTCGCGCCACATGGCCGACGCGGCGCGCGCCGCGGGAGTCGCCGACGTGTTCACGACGGATTCCGCCGAAGCAGCGGCCGCGCTCGTGCGCGCGCACGCGAAGACCGGCGACGTCGTCCTGATCAAGGCCTCGCACGGCATGAAGCTCGAGCGGGTCGTCAAGCTGCTCTTGGAGTCCGCCTGATGCTGTACCACCTATTCTACGAGCTGCTGTCGTCGCAAGTCTCCGGCTTCAACGTATTCCGCTACCTGACGTTCCGCAGCGTCGGCGCTGCGCTCACGGCGCTCCTCATCGCGTTCATCGCGGGACCGGCGCTGATCCGGCTGCTCGAGCTGCGCCAGATCGGCCAGACGATCCGCGAGGACACGCCCGAGCGGCACCAGGAGAAGCGCGGCACGCCGACGATGGGTGGCGTGCTGATCCTGTCCGCGGTGCTGACGAGCACGCTCCTCTGGGCGGAGTGGACGAACCCGTTCGTGTGGATCGTGCTGTTCGTCACGGTGGGCTGCGGCGCGATCGGCTTCGTCGACGACTACCGCAAGGCGATCCTGAAGAACCCGAAGGGCATCAGCGCGCGCGAGAAGTTCGTGAGCCAGTGCGTCGTCGCGGGCATCGCATCGGTGTGGCTGTACTCGCTGCCGGGCTTCGACGCGGCGATCTCGCTGCCGCTCGTGAAGGGCTTCCATCCCGTGATCGGCTGGCTGTACGTGCCGCTCGCGATGGTGTTCATCGTCGGCTTCTCGAACGCCGTGAACCTGACGGACGGCCTCGACGGGCTCGCGATCGGCCCGACGATGATCACGTCGGGCGTCGTCGGACTGTTCAGCTACGTGGTAGGCAACGCGGTGATCGCGAACTACCTCGAGCTGAAGCACGTGCCCGGCGCGGGCACGCTCGCGATCTTCTGCTCGTCGCTCATGGGCGCGGGCCTCGGCTTCCTCTGGTACAACACGTACCCCGCGTCGGTGTTCATGGGCGACACGGGCGCGCTCGCGCTCGGCGGCGCGCTGTCGACGGTGGCCATCATCATCCGCCAGGAGCTCGTACTCGCGATCGCCGGCGGTCTGTTCCTGGTCGAGATGTTCTCGGTGATGATCCAGGTCGTGTCGTTCAAGACGCGCGGCAAGCGCGTCTTCCGCATGGCGCCGATCCATCACCACTACGAGCTGCGCGGCTGGCCGGAGCCGCAGATCATCGTCCGCTTCTGGATCATCTCGGTGATCCTGGGTCTGGTCGCTCTGTCGTTGCTCAAGCTTCGATGAATTGGTCCAGCCGACACGTTCTGGTGTTGGGGCTCGCGCGATCGGGTCGCGCGGCGGTGGAGCTCCTCGTGCGCGCGGGCGCGAGGGTCGAGGCATACGACCGCGACCCCGCCGCGCTCGCCGGCCTGCCCGCGGGCGTCGCCGCGGCGTCGGGCGCCTCCGCACCCGACTTCGCGCGCTTCGATTTCGTGGTCGCGAGCCCGGGCGTGCCGCTCGCGCCGCACGAGAAGCTGGTGCCCGAAGTCGACCTCGCGGCGGACTTCCTCGACGCGCCGCTCGTCGGCGTCACCGGCTCGAACGGCAAGAGCACGACGACCGTGCTCGTGGGCGAGATGCTGCGCGCGAGCGGATTCGACACCGGCGTCGGCGGGAACCTCGGCACGCCGCTCTGTGCGCTCGTCGGCCGCGGCCACGCGCGCGTGGTCGCCGAGCTGTCGAGCTTCCAGCTCGAGCACGCGAAGCTGCTGCGCGCGGACGTCGCGGTGCTGCTCAACCTGGCGCCGGACCATCTCGATCGGCACGGCAGCCTGGCGGCGTACGGCGCGGCGAAGGCGCGGCTCGCCGAGCTGCAGCGGCCCGACGCCTGGCTGGTCGTGAACCGCGACGACGCGTGGGCGCGCGCGGCCGGCCGGCGCGGGCCCGCGCGAGCGCTCGAGTTCTCGACGGAGGCGCGGCTGGGGTCGGGCGCGTGCCTCGACGGCAAGGATCTCGTGCTGGTGCGCGACGGAGCGGTGACGCTGCGCGTGCCGCAGGACGCGCTCTCCGCGGCCGCGCACCGGCCGATCGCGAACTCGCTCGCGGCGGCACTCGCGGCGTCGCTCGCCGGCGCGACGCACGAGGGCATCCGCGCGGCACTCGAGTCGTTCGAAGGCCTGCCGCACCGCGTGCGCGACGTGGCGGTGCGCGGGGGCGTGCGCTTCGTCGACGACTCGAAAGCGACGAACCCCGCGGCGGCCGTGGCGAGCCTGCTCGCGCAGACCTCGCCGGTGCTCTGGCTCGCGGGCGGCCGCAACAAGGGCCTCGACTTCGCGCCGCTCGCGGAGGCCGCGCGCCGCGCGGGGGTGCGCGAGGCGATCGTCTTCGGCGAGTCGGCCCGCGAGCTCGAGCGGGCGCTCGCGCCCGGACTCGCGGTGATTCGCGTCGAGACGCTCGCACAAGCAGTGACTCGCGCCGCCGCGGACGCGCGCACGGGCGACGTGGTGTTGCTCGCGCCCGCTTGCGCGAGCTTCGACCAGTTCAAGAACTTCGAGGAGCGCGGCCACTGCTTCGCCGAGCTGGCGCGCGCGCTCCCCGATTCCGCGGGAGGTGGCGCGTGCTGAACCGGTTCGGGACGTCGCAGCTCGCCGTCGCGGGACTCCTGCTCGTGGGCTTCGGCCTCGTCATGGTGTACAGCGCGAGCGCCGCGCGCTCCGAGGTCGTGTTCGGCACCACGCTGGCGTACCTGGGCCGGCAGTCGCTCGCGCTGGCGCTGGGACTCTGCCTGGGCGCGGCGTGCTTCCTCGTGCCGTTCGCCTTCCTGGAGAAGCTCGGGCTCCTCGCGTGGGGTGCGTCCGTGCTGGCGCTCGCGGCCACGTTCACGCCGCTCGGCACGTCGGGCGGCGGCGCGCAGCGCTGGCTCGCGCTCGGTCCCCTGGCGTTCCAGCCGCTCGAGCCCGCCAAGCTCGGCGTGTTGTTCGGCCTGGCCCAGTGGCTCGCCTCGCACCAGGACCGCATGCACGACTACCGGACGAGCGTGCTCGTGCCCGGCGTTCTCGCCGGAATTCCAGTCCTGCTGCTGTTGCGCCAGCCCGACTTCGGCGGTGCGATGCTGATTGCCGCGTTCACGGCCGTGCTGATCTTCGCAGCGGGCGCGCGACTGGGACACTTGCTGGTGACGGGCGCGCTCGTGCTGCCGCTCGCGGCCGCGGCGATGCTGCTGCGCGACTACCGCGTGCATCGGCTGCTCGCGTTCGTCGATCCGTGGGCCGACCCGCGCGGGCACGGCTACCAGCTCGTGCAGTCGCAGCTCGCGTTCGGCGCAGGCGGGCTGCTCGGGGTGGGCTTCGGCGCCGGCCAGCAGAAGCTGTTCTTCCTGCCCGAGGCGCACAACGACTTCATCCTGTCGGTCGTCGGCGAGGAGGTGGGGCTGGTCGGCGTCGGGCTCGTGCTGATCGGCTTCGCCGTGATCGCGCTCTCGTCGCTCGGCATCGCGCAGCGCGCGAAGACGCCGTTCGCGACGCTGGTCACGCTGGGTGCGGGGCTCACGCTGTGGCTGCAGGCGATGTTGAACGCGGGCGTGGCCATGGGGCTGTTGCCGACGAAGGGCAGCACGCTGCCGCTCGTCTCGTACGGCGGCACGTCGCTCATCGCGAGCCTCGCTTCGCTCGGGCTCATCGCGAATGCGGCGCGGCCGAGCAAACGCGGGAGGGCGGGATGGCGCTAGCGATCGTGCTCGCCGGCGGCGGCACGGGCGGCCACATCTTCCCGGCGCTCGCGCTCGCGGAGGCCATCCGCAAAGCCGAGCCCGACGCGCAGGTGCGCTTCGTCGGCACGGCGCGCGGGCTCGAGACGAAGTACGTGCCCGCGGCGGGCTACCCGCTCGACCTCGTGCCGAGCGCGCAGGTGACCGGGCGCGGCCTGTTGCGCGGGCTCGGCGGGATGCTGACCGCGCTGCGCGGCATCGGCGTGGCGCGCGCGCAGCTGCGCGCGCGGCGCGCGGACCTCGTGATCGGCGTCGGCGGCTACGCGTCGGTGGGCGCGGTCGCCGCGGCGCTGACGCTCGGCATCCCCACCGTGCTGCTCGAGCCGAACGCGCTGCCTGGCCGCGCAAACCGCCTCCTGGGCCGCTTCGCGCGCCGCGTCTTCGTCTCGTTCGAGGACGCGATGCCCTACTTCCCCGCGGGCCGCGCGGTGCTCACGGGCCGGCCTGTGCGAGCGCTGCCGCGGGCCGGCGCGCGCGCGAACGACGGAGTGACTCGCCTGGTGATCACCGGCGGGAGTCAGGGCGCGCGCTCGGTGAACCGCGCGATCGCCGCGGCGCTGCCTCGCCTCGCGCAGATCCCGGGGCTCGCGATCGCCCACCAGACCGGCGCGCGCGATTTCGAAGAGACGCAGGCCGCATACGCGTCGGCGGGCGTACGCGCCGAGGTTGCGGCGTTCTTCGATGACATGCCCGAGCGCATCGCACACGCCGACCTGGTGGTCGCGCGCTCGGGCGGCACGGTGGCCGAGATCTGCGCCGCGGGCGTCGCGTCGGTGCTCGTGCCCTACCCGTTCGCCGCGGACGACCACCAGATGGCGAACGCGCGCGAGCTCGAGCGCGCGGGCGCGTGCGCGGTGGTGTCGGACGACCAGGCGCAGCTGCGGCTCGGCAGCTTGGTCGTGGAGCTGCTGCGCGACCCCGCGAAGCGCGCGCGCATGGCGGAAGCCGCGCTGCGCCGCGCTCGGCCCCATGCCGCGCGCGACATCTGGGCCAACTGCGCGGAGCTGCTGCGCGAGCGAGGTACACGGAAATGAGACGGCGCGTGCAGCGCGTGCACTTCGTGGGCGTGGGCGGCGTCGGCATGTCGGGGCTGGCCGAGATCCTGCACGTGCAGGGCTACTCGGTGTCGGGCTCCGACCTGCGCGAGAGCGCGGCCACGCGGCGCATGCGCGAGCTCGGCATCCGCATCGCGATCGGCCACGACGCCGGCGCGGTGGCGGGCGCCGACGTCGTGGTGTTCTCGTCGGCCGTCTCGCCGTCGAACCCGGAGCTGCGCGCCGCCGAGGCCGCGGGCATCCCGGTGATCCCGCGCGCGGAGCTCCTGTCCGAGCTCATGCGCATGAAGTACGGCGTCGCGATCGGCGGCTCGGCGGGCAAGACCACGACCACGTCGATGACCGCCGAGGTGCTGGCCGCGGGCGGGCTCGACCCGACCACGATCGTCGGCGGGCGCGTGATCAGCCTGGGGGCGAACTCGCGTCTGGGCGAGGGCGAGGTGCTGGTCGCGGAAGCCGACGAGAGCGACGGCTCGTTCCTGCGGCTCGTCCCCACGGTCGCCGTCATCACGAACATCGACCGCGACCACCTCGACCACTACGGCAGCTTCGAAGCGCTGCACGAGGCCTTCGTGAGCTTCGCCAACCTGGTGCCGTTCTACGGCGCCGCAGTCCTGTGTATCGACGACCCGCACGTGCAGACGCTCCTGCCGCGCGTGACACGCCGCGTGTGGACCTACGGGCTCTCGCCGCAGGCCGACGTCGCGGCCGAGCGCGTCGAGCCCGCGGGGCTCGGCATGCGCTTCGCCGCGCGCGCGAAGGGCAAGGCGCTGGGCGCGTTCTCGCTGCGCGTGCCCGGCCGGCACAACGTGCAGAATGCGCTCGCGGCGCTCGCGGTCGGGCTCGAGTTCGACGTGCCCGTGCCGCGCATCGCCCAGGCGCTCGCGGCGTTCCGCGGCGTCGAGCGCCGCTTCGAGATCAAGGGCGAGCGCGGCGGCGTCACCGTGATCGACGACTACTCGCACCACCCCGCCAAGGTCCGCGCGGCGCTCGCGGCGGCGCGCGAGGGCCTGGGCCGGCGCATCGTGGTCGCATACCAGCCGCACCGCTACACGCGCACGCGCGACGTCTTCGACGAGCTCGCGCGCGCGTTCCACGACGCGGACGCGCTCGTGCTCACCGACATCTACGCCGCCGGCGAAGAGAAGCTCCCCGGCGTGTCGGCCGCGGCGCTCGCCGAGGCCGTGCGCGCGTGCGGGCACCGCTCGGTCGACTTCGTGCCCGAGAGGAGCGCGATCGTGCCGCGCCTGCGCGAGCTCGTGCGCCCGGGCGACCTGCTCTTCTTCATGGGCGCGGGCGACATCGGCCGGCTCGCGACCGAGTTCCTCGCCGCGGACCCGGAGGGAGGGAGCCCTGCGCGTTGACCCGGCACACCTCCGCGAGCTTGCGTCCCTCCTGCCCGGCCGCGTGGCCGCAGGCGAGTCACTCGCCAACTGGACATCGCTGCGCGTGGGCGGGCCGGCGGACGCACTCGTGCGGCTCGAGACGCGCGACGAGCTGGCGCAGCTGGTCGGCTTCACGCACGCCCGCGCCATTCCCGTGCTCTGGCTCGGCGGCGGCTTCAACTTGCTGGTGCGCGACGGCGGCTGGCGCGGCATTGCGGCACGGCTCGCCGGCCTGCGCGCGCTCGAGCTCTCTCCCGGCGGCCGCGTGCGCGCCGAAGCGGGCGCGAGCCACACGTCGGTCACGCGCTTCTGCGCCGAGCGGGGCCGGGCGGGCCTGGAGTTCGCGGTCGGCATCCCCGGCACGGTCGGAGGTTGGATCGCGATGAACGCCGGCACGCGCGAGCGCGAGATGAAGGACGTGGTGGCCGAGATCGAGCTGTTCGACCCGGCGGCCGACGCGTTCCGCACGGTCGAGGCGCGCGCGCTGCGTTTCGCCTACCGGCACGCCGAGCTGCCGCCGGGCGCGGTGGTCGCTGCCGCAACGTTCGCGACGAGCTCGGACGCCGAGGCCGCCATCCGGGAGCGCCAGTCGCGGCTCCTGGCGCAGCGGCGCGCGTCGCAGCCGGTCGACCAGCCGTCGTGCGGCTCGGTGTTCGTGAACCCGCCGGGCGACTTCGCGGGGCGGCTCATCGAGGCCGCCGGGCTGAAGGGCACGCGCGAGGGCGGCGCGGCGATCTCGGAGCTGCACGCGAACTTCATCGTGACGACGCCGGGCGCGCGCGCGGCCGACGTGTTGCGCCTGATCCAGCGGGCCCGCGCGGCCGTGCGCGAACGGACGGGCGTTTGGCTCGACACCGAAGTGCGTATCGTGGGAGAGGACCCGTGACGGCGCGGCGGCTCGACGGCGCGGTGCTGCCCCGCGGCCTGCGGCGCTTCCTGGCCCTGCTCGCGCTCGCGTTCGCCGGGCTCTGGGCGCAGCACCACGGCTACCTCGAGCTGCGCGGGGTGCGCGACCTCGCGCGCGGCAGCGCGTTCCGCCTGCGGCACGTCGATTTCGTCGGCCTGCGCGCGCTCGACCGCGACGCGCTGTGGCACGCGGGCGGCGTCGCCGCGGGTACGCCGCTCGTCGACGTGGACCCCGACGGGTTCGCCCGCGCGCTGGGGCGCCAGCCGCGCATCGCGCGCGCGCGCGCCGTGCGGCTCTTTCCGGACCGGCTCGTGGTCGCGGTCACCGAGCGCCAGCCCGTGGCCGTGGACGCGCAGAGCGGACTCGCGTTCGACGCGGCCGGCGCGCGCTTCCCGCTGCTCGCGGGCGAAGCGGAGGGCCTGCCCGTGGTGACCGGCGACGCCCGTCTCGCGCTGCCGGTGCTGGCCGCCGCGCGCGAGGTCGGGCTGCACCTGGCGAGCGTCGAGACGACGCCCGCCGGCGCGGTGCGCGTGCGCATGATCGGGCGGGCCACGCGGCTCGTGGTCGGCGCGGACCCGCGCGCCTCGTTCGCGGACTGGCGCGCGCTCGCCGACACCGAGCTGGTGGAGAGCGAGGGCGCTCAGGAAGTCGATCTCCGTTTCAAGAAGAACCCGGTCCTGCGCGATCTGCGCAGGCCGACGAGGGGGGAAGATGGCGCGACACGATGAGCTGATCGTCGGACTGGACGTCGGCACGACCAAGATCTGCGCGGTGGTCGCAGAGCCGAGCGGCGAGAGCATCGAGGTGATCGGCATGGGCACGCACCCCTCGCGCGGCTTGCGCAAGGGCGTGGTGGTCGACATCGAGGCCACGGTCGATTCGATCCGCAAGGCGGTCGACGAAGCCGAGATGATGGCCGGCTGCGAGATCAGCTCGGTCTACGCCGGCATCGCGGGCGGGCACATCCAGGCCCACAACGAGATCGGCATGATCGCCATCAAGGACCGCGAGGTGCGGCCCGGCGACCTGAAGCGCGTGATCGAGCAGGCGCAGGCCATCGCCATCCCGGCCGACCGCGAGGTGATCCACGTCATCCCGCAGGAATACGAGCTCGACGGGCAGGACGGCATCAAGCACCCCGTAGGCATGTCGGGCGTGCGCCTCATCGCGAAGGTGCACATCGTCACAGCGGCGGTCACTTCCGCGCAGAACGTCATCAAGAGCGCGAACAAAGCCGGGCTCAACGTGGCCGACATCGTGCTCGAGCCGCTCGCGTCGGCCGAGGCCACCTTGGCACCCGACGAGAAGGAGCTCGGCGTCGCGCTCATCGACCTGGGCGGCGGCACGACCGACCTCGCGGTGTTCGGCGACGGCTCGATCAAGCACACCGCCGTGCTCTCGCTCGGCGGCTACCACCTGACCAACGACGCCGCGGTCGGCCTGCGCACGCCCTTCGAGCAAGCCGAGCGCATCAAGCGGCGCTTCGGCTGCGCGGCCGCGCGCTACCTGCCGCGCGAGGAGCTGCTCACGGTGCCCAGCGTGGGCGGCCGCGCGCCTCGCGAAGTGTCGCGCAAGATGCTCTCCGAGTTCCTCGAGCCTCGCGTCGAAGAGATCCTGTCGCTCGTGCGCGAGGAGCTCGCGCGCACCGGACACCTCGACAAGATCCCGTCGGGCATCGTGGTGACGGGCGGCACGAGCGCGCTCGAAGGTCTGCCCGAGCTGGCCGAGGAGATCTTCGAGCTGCCCGTGCGCAGGGGTACACCGCGGGGGATCGGCGGGCTCGTCGACCGCGTGCAGGGACCCGAGTTCTCGACGGCGGTGGGCCTCGCGCTCTACGGGTCGAAGCGAGTCGGCAAGCCACGCTTCCGTGTGTACGACGGCTCGACGTTCCGGAAGGTGCGCTCGCGCATGCGCGAGTGGTTCTACGGGGAAATGCGCTGAAAAAAGTTCGCGCGCCGCTACACCGACGAAAAAAAGCGAGTTACAGTGACGCGCGTTCCATGGGGGGATGAGATGATCGAGTTCGAGCAAGCGACGGACCTGCGCGCGCGGATCAAAGTGGTCGGCGTCGGCGGAGGCGGTGGAAACGCGGTCAACACGATGATCCGCGCCGGGCTCTCCGGCGTCGACTTCGTCGCGACCAACACGGATGCGCAGGCGCTGTCCGAGAATCTGGCGGCTGCGAAGATTCACCTCGGCGAGCGCGGCCTCGGCGCCGGCGCGGACCCGCGCGTGGGACGCGCTTCGGCGGAGACCTCGCGCGACCGGCTGCGCGACGTGCTGACGGGCGCCGACATGGTGTTCGTCACCGCGGGGCTCGGCGGCGGCACGGGCACGGGCGGCGCCCCGATCGTGGCCGAGGTCGCGAAGGAGCTCGGCGCGCTCACCGTCGCGGTGGTGACGAAGCCGTTCACGTTCGAAGGTGCGGTGCGCAAGCGCCAGGCCGAGCAGGGCATCGATTCGCTGCACGACGTGGTCGACACGCTGATCACGATCCCGAACGACCGCCTGCTGCAGATGGCGGGCCGCGACACCACGATGACCGAGGCGTTCCGCATCGCGGACGACGTGCTGCTCAACGCGGTGCAGGGCATCTCGGACCTGATCACCGTGCACGGCATCATCAACCTCGACTTCGCGGACGTGCGCACGATCATGAGCGAGATGGGCATGGCGCTCATGGGCACCGGGCGCGCCACGGGCGAGGACCGCGCCATCCGCGCGGCGCAAGCGGCGATCTCGAACCCGCTGCTCGAGGAGCTGTCGATCAAGGGCGCGCGCGGCGTGCTCGTGAACATCACCGGCGGCCCCGACATGAAGCTGCACGAAGCGAACGAGGCCGTGAGCCTCATCCACGAAGAGGCCCACGAAGAGGCGAACATCATCTTCGGCTCCGTCGTGCAGGAGAACCTGCACGACGAGATCCGCGTGACGGTGATCGCCACGGGCCTCTCCGACGTGTCGCGCGTGCGCCGCAAGGCCGCGATCACGGAGGGCTTCGAGAACGTGCATCCGCTGCGGCTGCCGCTCCGCGAGCCCGCCTCGCCGGAGAGCCTGGCCGAAGCGACCAGCTTCGATCTGCCGGCGCGCACGTCCAAGCTGGATGCGGCGACGGGCACCGACGACTTCGTCTCGCCCTTCGAGGAGGAGTACGACGTGCCCGCCTTCATCCGCCGCACGCGAGAAGCGGACTAGAGGCGAGTTGCACGAGTGGAAGCGGCGCGTGGGACGCGCTTCGGCGCGGTGCCTCGCGCCGCTTCTGTTCTGTGCGCTCGCGGCATGCACGTCGACCGACGGCCCGCCCTCCGAGCGCCCGCCGTCCGAGGGCGTGCCGCCCTCGACCTCGCCCTTCTTCGATTACAAGCCGCTCGACCCCACCACCGTGCACGTGCAGCCCGAGGGGCTCACGGTGGAGCAGAGCTGGGTGCTCGACCTGTACACGCTCTTCCACTCGCGCGACTACAAGGCGTTCCGGATCGTCCTGACGGACGAGTCGGGCGAGGAGCGGATCGGCCATCTCCTCCTGCCGCCCGGTGAGGGGCCGCACCCCTGCGTGGTGGCGTTCGAGATCCTGGACGGACCGAACGATGTGTCCGAAGGCTTGGCCAAGGCGCTCGTGAGCCGGGGCTACGCGGTGGCGCGCCTCGAGCGCCGCAACCTGGATCTGGCGCACCAGACCAACGGCGACGTCGTTCGTGAGCGGCTGCGGGCCGGCGTGATCGACGGACGGCGCCTGCTCGATTGGCTCGTCACGCACCCGAGGATCGACGCCAAGCGGCTCGCCGCGGCGGGCGTGTCCGTCGGCTCGATCCAGGCGCTCCTGCTCGCGGAGTGCGACCCGCGCGTCCGCGGCGGGTTCTACGTGATGACCGGCGGGGACGTGGCCAAGATCCTCTACGACTCCAGCGAGAAGCCCGTGCGCATCTTCCGCGACCGCATCATGGCGCAGAACGGTTGGACGACCCGGCAGGAATGGATCGCCGGCGTCCGTCCGAAGACGGCCGCCGTCGACCCGCTCACCTATGCGTCACAGGTCGACCCGAACACCGTGATGCTCGTCTCGGGCCGCTTCGACACCGTCATCCCCTCCGAGCGCGCGCAAGAGCTGTGGCAATCCCTCGGCCAGCCGCGCTGGTACAAGCTCCCCTGCGGCCACTACACGGTGTTCCCGTTTTTCTGGTGGGCCGTGTCGCGTGGTGCGGATCACCTCGACTCACTCATGCGCAACTAGGGGATCGGGTCGGCTCGGCCCTATAGCCGGCGCCGAACTCTTCCGAAGGAACACTCGATGGAAGCCGCCGAACACATTCCGGAGACCGAGAGCAACCTGCGCCGCAACCTCCTCCTGGTGGCCTCCTACGTGATCCTGATGTTGCTCATCGCGATCGGCTACGGGTCGTAAGCAGCGCCCCGCCGCGTCGCGCCCGCACGAGCTGGCTCACCTGAGCGAGGCGCGTCGGAGTCCCCGAACGACCTCTGCGTAGGAGCGCCTGGCGTGCGCCCCGCGTAGCGAAGCTTATGCCGGCGCTCTCATGGCCGCAGGCGAGGACGAAGAAGTCCGCCGGCATCGCTGAGCGGCGGGGCGCACCCAGGCGCTCCGGCAAGTCGAGTCCGCTCCGGGGCTCCGACTCGCGCTAAGCGACCATTTCCCGCTTGTGCTCGAGCTCTTTCTGGGCCCGGATCGCCTCTCGCTGCTCGTCCGTCAGCAGCGCCGTGGCGACGCTCGGGCGGAGGATCGAGTAGAAGGTCGGCACCACCGTGATGGCGCCCAGCATGTTGATGATCATGAGGATCACCAGCAGGTAGGCCATCTCCGCCTGGAACCGCAGGTTCGAGAAGGTCCAGAGCACGATGCCGCCGACGACGGTCGTGGCAGTGAACGTCACCGCCATGCCGGTCGTGCGGACCGCGCGCCGGATCGCTTCGTCGATGTCCGCGGTCTCGGCGACCTCCTGGCGGATGCGGTCGACGATGTAGATCGCGTAGTCGACGCCGATGCCGACGCCGACCGCCTGTACCGGCAGCGTGTTGATGTTCAGGCCGATTCCGCGGATCGCCATGTACGCGAGCGACAGCATCGTCGCGGTCGCGATCTGCAGGAAGATGATGCCGCCGCTCGACACCGACTGATACGTGATCGAGTGCAGCACGAAGATGACGAAGAAGATCAGCGAGATCGTCGCCACGTGGCTGCGCTCGACCTCGTCGTTGATCGCGGCGAGCGTGCCCATCTGGCCGCCGGCGAGCACGAACTGCACGCCGCGCGTCCACGACTTCGTCGGCTGGTACTTCGGGCCCGACAGGCCACCGGGCTTCACGACGCCGCCCTGCCCGCGCTTCGCGACGGCCTTCAGGTCCTCGACGATGAGCTCGTCCGTGTTGACGGCGACGGCGCGCACGCCCTTCTCCTGGCTCTCCCACCAGCCGTTCACGTTGCGCTCGTCCCACGAGCCGAGCTTCGCGGGCCAGGTGAAGATCTCGCCTTCCTTCATGTTGGCCTTGGTGGCCTCGTAGTCGGCGATGGCCTTGTCGCGGAACTCGCCGATCCACGGCGGGGCAGAGGCCGTGTTGACCTCGAGCTCCTTGTAGCTGCCGTCCGCTTCGCGCTCCTGCACGGTGAGCGTGTGCGCGCGGGTCGGCAGCATCGGGCCGATCATGTAGTACCAGGTGTCCAGCAGCTTCTGGCGGTTGTAGAACGGCGCGCCCTTCGGGGCCTTGTCCTTGTCGAGGCGGATGATGACGTCGCCGATCGGGTTCCTGTCGACGAAGTCCTCGGCGGCCTCGACCGCGGACACGATCGTCTCGCCTTTGTGGTCGGGATAGAAGAACTGGATGTTCGCGTCGCGCCCGTTGTCGGTCATGAAGGGGCGCAGGAAGCCGGGCGGGCCGTTCGTCTGCAGCTGGAAGATCATGGTGCGCACCGAGCCGGGCGCATCCGGGATGTACTGCCACTTCGGATCGCCGTAGTGGAGCTGCTGCCACGTGCCGCGCAGGAACGGCACGAGCGACACCGTGGCGCCCACGCTCGTCTGCACCTGCATGAAGCGGCCGAAGTCCTCCATGCGGCGGATCGGCTCGGAGTCGGTGCTCGCGTTGTCGCGGTCGCCGTTGAGGTACACCACGAACGAGTCGACGCCGCCGAAGCGGTGCGCGATCTCGGCGGTGGCCACGTTGAACGGGTGGTTGGGCCAGAGCAGCGACGTGCCCGGGCTCGCCTCGCCGATCTTCGAGTGGAAGAGCGTGATGTAGACCGACGTCGAGAAGATGGCGATCGTGCCGCCCGCGAGGACCCACTTCCAGGTCGGGTGCGTGGTCGCGTTCCCGATGAAGCGAGTGAACGCGATCATCGACTTGGGCAGGAAGTGCTCGCTCTCGTGCGGCGCGGGCAGGTAGCAGATCATGATCGGGTGCAAGAGCTCGACGGTCGCGAGGATCGACGTGACCCAGAAGGCCCCGAAGATCGCGAGGTCGCGCATCTGTGGGATGGACGTGACGAGGATGACGAGCAGGCCGCCGACGTCGACCAGGATGCCGAGCGTGCCCGGCACGAGCACCTCCGCCATGGCGACCGTGGCGGCTTCGACCTTCGCCACGTTCGGGTCGCCGTAGCGCGGCAAGAGCAGCTCGTAATCTTCGAAGAAGCGCTCCGCCATCTGCACCGTGTGCGACACGGCGCGCGCGGTGATGATCATGGGGATGACGAGCACGAGCGGGTCGAAGGTGATGTGCGTCCAGCCCGTGAAGCCGAGCCCCCAGATGACGGTGATCACCGCCGCAATCGCGGGGATCAGCACGCCGTGCAGGCGCCGGAAGTAGGCGAGCAGGAGCAGGAACACCATGACGACGGTGCCGACCGTGTACTCGACGACCTCGGCGGCGTGGCGCTGCACCCAGCCAATCAAGATCGGCACGCCCGATACGTACAAGGTCACGTTGTCGTCGTCCTCGTCCGCCTTGATCTTCTGCACGTAGTCGAACACCGCCTTGTAGGTCTCGCGCTGGGAGAGGCGGTCGGTCACGAAGCCCGCGGTGACGAGCGCGGCCTTCTCGTCGAGCGACACGAGCCGCCCGTAGATCAGCGGCGGGTTCTGGCGCACGAGCTCGCGGATCTTGTCGGCGTGCTTCTGGTCGTCCGGGATCTCCTCCATGAGCACGTTCGATTCGACCGAGCCGTCGGGCTGGATCTGTGTCACGCGCGTGGAGCCGTGCGCGATCGACTGCACCTGGTCGTGGTTCACCGGATACGGCGGGAACTTGCGGTCGAGCTCGGCCAGGATCTGGTCGTGCGAGAGCGTGCCCTCGCCTTCGAGCTTCTTGCGCAGTTCCTCGCGCTCGGCGGTGTGCGAGTCGTAGTTCTCGCCGTCCAGCGCCTTGGTGATGCGGTCGATCTTCTCGAGGACCTCGGGCGTGAAGATGTTCCCGTTCTTCACCTCGACCGCGATCGCGACGAGCGACGACGTGCCGAAGGTGTTCGCGAACTTGTCCTGCGCGTTGATGAACGGGTGATCCGGGTACTGCGAGCGCGCCGAGGTGTTCACGCGCACGATCGGGCCGGGCAATTTGTGGCCCGTCGCGTAGAGCACCGCGTTCACGATCGGGTACATGAAGAAGAGCGTGGTGGCCGCCAGCAGGAGCGCGATCGGCAGGCGATTGCGCGTCACGAAGCGTGCGAAGCGGAGGGTCGCGGTCTCGCGGATGTGATGCTGCGGGATCTCGGCCATAGCGGTTTCTTCGAGCCTTTCTGTTGCTGGCTGCTCTTGCTGGGGGCGCGCGGAGCCCGGCGCAGTATAAAGCCGCGGGCCGAAGAATTACGAGCTGGTCTTTCGCTTCGCATGCGGTGCCGTCGCCGGCAACTCCGCGGCAGGCGAGCGGACGACTAGCGGCGTACGAGCTCGGTCGCGCTGAAGAAGTAGGCGATCTCGGTGCGCGCGTTCTCGGCCGAGTCGGAGCCGTGTACGGCGTTCTGCTCGATGTCGGTCGCGAACTTCTTGCGAAGCGTGCCGGCCTCGGCCTTCGCGGGGTCGGTCGCACCCATGAGCTTGCGGTAGCGCGCCACCGCGTCCTCGCCCTCGAGAACCGAAACGACGACGGGTCCCGAGGTCATGAACTTGACCAAACCCTGGAAGAACGGCCGCTCGCGGTGCACGGCGTAGAAGCCCTCCGCCTTGGGCACGTCGAGCTGGACCATCTTGGTCGCCACGATCGAGAGCCCCGCGGCCTCGATCTGGTCGAGAATCGCGCCGAGCTTGCGGGCGCGGACGGCGTCGGGCTTCACGATCGAGAGCGTGCGTTCGGTGGCCATCGGGCGGCGGAGCATAGCCCGACACCGGCGAGCGTCAACGCGGCTCGGCGAGGTCCTCGGGCGTGTCGAGGTCGCGACCGCGCTCGGGCGGGAGCTCGACCGCGCGCACGAGCTCGGGGTGCGCGGCGAGCACGTCGCGCCCGCCCTCCTTGCCGCGCAGCTCGAGCAGCTCGGCGAAGTGCGCGCGCGCGAACAGCACCGGCGAGCCCGGCGCGCCGGCGTACTGCGCGCGCAGCATGCCGCGCGGCTCGGCGCGAAACGCGGCGAGCAGCGCCTCGAAGTCGCCCGGCTCGAGGAACGGCTGGTCGGCGAGCGCGACGAGCAGCGCCGCGCTCGCGGGGCTCGCCGCGCGGACCGCTGCGCGCACCGACGCGGCGCGGCCTTCGTCGGCGCTCTCCGCCGCGAACGCGGGCACGCGCAAGCGCGCCGCGAGCGCGCGCCCGCGCTCGTCGTGCGGCGCGAGCACGACCGACACGCGCGAAGCGCTCGTGCCGCGCAGCGCGCGAACCACGCGCTCCAGCAGCGTCGCGCCGTCGAGCTCGAGCAGGTGCTTGGCGCCGCCCATGCGGCGGCCGCGGCCCGCAGCGAGCACGACTGCCTCGAGCGCCAGCGGCTCAGTCGCGGCGCAACCCCAGGATCCGCAGCAGGCTGCGCCACACGAGCTGGACGAGCGAGCGCCCCTGCGACGGCGCGATCGGCGCGTCGGGCGCTTCCGGCCGGTACCGCTCGAACGCGGCGAAGAACTGGCCGGCCATCTCGCGCGTGACGCCCGACAGCATGCGCTGGCCGAGCCGCGCGACCTGGCCGCCGACCTGCACGTCGGCGACGTACGCCACGCTCGTGCCGTCGTCCACGGGCGACAGCTCGAGCGCGACCTCGCCGTCGACGAAGCCGACCGAGCCCTTGCCGGCGAGCCGCAGGCGCAACAGGCTCGCCGGGCGGCGCTCGAGGAAGTCGAGCGTGCCCTCGAAGCGGCCCGAGATCGCGGGCAGCTTGACCTCGAGCACGGCGTCGTAGTGGTCGGCGTCGCGCGGCTCGAGCTTCTCGAGGCCGGGCGTGCACGCGCGCAGCACGTGCGGATCCTGCAGGCGCTGGTAGGCGGCGGCCTGCGGCAAGCCGACCTTCTGCTTGCCCTCGAGCCTCAATTCGCCGCCCGCTTCGCAGCGGCGAGGAGCGCGCGGGCCGCGAACACGCCCACGAGGTGCGCGCGGTACGCCGCGTTGGCGTGCAGGTCTTCCAGCGGGTCCGCCTCTTCGATGCGCGCGCACAGCCGCGCGAGAGTCGCTGCGTCGGGCGTCTCGCCGGCGAGCCGCTTCTCGAGCGCCGCCGCGCGGAACGGCACCGGGTTCACGCCCGTGACGCCGACGGTCGCGCGCTCGATGCGCCCGCGCCGGTCGAGCGTGACCTGTGCTGCGACGCCGACCACCGCGAAGCCCGACGCGGCCTGGCGCAGCTTCTCGTACGCCGTGCCCGCGCGCTTGCGCTCGACCGACAGGCGCACCTCCGTCAGCACCTCGTCGCGCTTCACGGCCGACTGCAGCATGCCCGTGAAGAACTGCGCCGCGGCGATCGTGCGCTCGCCGCGCGCGCCCGCGACCACGGCCTCGCCGTCGAGCGCGAGGAACACGGCGGGCCAGTCCGCCGCCGGATCGGCGTGCACGAGGCTCCCGCCGATCGTGCCGCGGTTGCGCACCTGCACGTCGCCGATCGCGCCCGCGGTCTCGCGGATCGCGTGCACGTCGGCGAGCTCCTCGCTCTCGGCCAGCGCGCGGTGCGTGTTGCGCCCGCCGAGCGCGAGCACGCCGCGCCGCTCGGAGATGCCTTCGAGGTCCGCCACGCGACCCAGGTCGACGAGCGCCGCGGGCGTCTGCAGGCGGTGCTTCAACGCGGGGATCAGGCTCATGCCGCCGCCGAGCAGCTTGGCGTCGGCGTTCCTGCCCAACAGCTCCACGGCCTCGCGCACCGTGCGCGGCGCGAAGTACTCGAACTCGGCCGGGATCATTTCGCGGCTCCTTGCAGCGCGCTCCACACGCGCTGGGGCGTGAGCGGCATGTCCACGTGAGTCACTCCGCGCGGGCGCAGCGCGTCGAGCACGGCCGAGACCAGGCACGGCGTCGCGCCGATGGTGCCGAGCTCGCCGATGCCCTTCGCGCCAAGCGGGTTCAGGTGCGTGGGCGTGCACGTGGAGCCGAGCTCGATGCGCGGGAACATGTGCGCCTTGGGCATCGCGTAGTCCATGAGCGTCGCGGTCAGGAGCTGGCCGCTCTCGTCGTAGCGGACCTCCTCGCACAGGGCCTGGCCGAGCCCCTGCACGATGCCGCCCAGCCGCTGGCCCTCGGCGAGCAGCGGGTTCACGATCTTGCCCGCATCGTCGACGGCGACGTAGCGGACGATCTCGATCTCGCCCGTGTCGGCGTCGACCTCGACCTCGCACACGTGTGCGCCGAACGGGAACGTCGTGCCCGTGGGCTCGAAGCGCGCCACGGCCTCGAGGCCGGGCTCCTCGCCGGGGACCGGCACGTTCCACAGGTGCGCGGCCTCGGCCACCTGGCGAAACGTCAGCTTGCGTTCGCCCCCCGCCACGCGGAACGCCTCGCCGTCCCAACTCACTTGATCCGCCCTGGCATCGAGGAGATGTGCGGCGATGCGCGCGGCCTTCGCCTTCACCTTGTCGAGCGCCATGTGCACGGCCGTGCCGCCCACGACGAGCCCGCGGCTGCCGAACGTGCCGACGCCGTGCGTGACCACATCGGTGTCGCCGTGCAGCACCTCGACATCCCCGATGTCGACGCCGAAGGCGTCGGCCGCCAGCTGCGCGAACGCGGTCTCCTGACCCTGGCCGTGGGGCGACGCGCCGGTGGTGATGATGACGTTGCCCGTCGGCTCGACGCGCACCATGCCCGACTCCCAGCTGCCCGTGCGCTGGATCGGCGACGCCGCGGTGCTGGGGCCGAGCCCGCAGATCTCGGTGAACGTGGCCACGCCGATGCCCGCGAGCTTGCCCTCGGCGCGTGCGCGGTCGCGGCGCAGCTTCGCGCCCGCGTAGTCGAACAACGCCTGCGCCTTGTCGAGCGACGCCTCGTAGTCGCCCGAGTCGTAGACCGCCCCCGACGCCGTGGTGAACGGGAACGCGTGCTTCGGGATGAAGTTCCGGCGCCGCACTTCGGCGGGATCGATGCCCGTGCGCACGGCGATCTCGTCCATCACGCGCTCGACCGCGTACGCGGCCTCGGGGCGGCCCGCGCCGCGGTAGGCGTCGGTCGCCATCGTGTTGGTGTAGAGCGCGACGACTTCGACCGAGAGCCCCTTGAGCTTGTAGCAGCCGGGCATCATGAGCGGCGTGAACGTGGCGATCGCCGGCCCGAAGAACGACGGGTACGCGCCCACGTCGGACAGCACGCGCCCGCGCAGCGCGACGAGCTCGCCGTCCTTCCCGTAGGCGGCCTCGAGCTCCTGGATCTGCGCGCGGCCGTGCGTCGTGTTCATCAGGTTCTCGGTGCGCGTCTCGGCCCACTTGATCGGGCGCCGCAAGCTGCGCGAGATCCACGGCAACAGACACTCTTCTGCGTAGACCGGGATCTTGCAGCCGAAGCCGCCGCCGACCTCGGGCGCGATCACGCGGATGCGCACCTCCGAGATGCCGAGGCACTGCGCGAGCTGCTGCTTCACCAGGTGCGGCACCTGCGTCGAGGTCCACACCGTGAGCTTCTGCGGGCCTTCGTCCCAGCTCGCGAGCACGGCGCGCGGCTCCATCGACACCGGCGCGACCTTCTGGTTCACGAGCCGCAGCTTCACCACGCCCTCGGCCGCGCGGAACAGCCGGTCGACCTCTTCCGCGTTCGCCGCGGGCACCGCGAGCGACACGTTGTCCGCGTGGTCGGCGTACACCTTGCCCTGCGCCGGATCGAGCGCGCGCTCGAGGTCGATCACGGCGGGCGTGGGGTCGATGTCGACCTCGACGTCGAGCGCGCCGTCGCGCGCCACGTAGCGGTCCTGCGCGATCACCACCGCGACCGGCTGGCCGACGTAGCGCACGAAGCCGTCGGCGAGCAGCGGGTGCTCGACGTCGCGCGCGGGCTCGGGCCTGGCCACGCACGGCGTGCGGCCGACCTTGCCGCGCAGGTCGTCGAAGGTGTAGGCCGCGACGACGCCTTTGCGCGCGCGAGCCTTCGACAGGTCGATCCGGCGGATCTTCCCGGCGGCGTAGTCGCTGCGCACGAACGCGGCGTGCAGCATGCCGTTCAGCTTGATGTCGTCGGTGTACGTGGCGAGCCCGCGGATCAGCCGCGGATCCTCGCGCCGCTTGATGCGCTCGCCGACGCTGATCGGTCGAACCGGCATCTAGCGCCCTCCTCGCTGCACGCGCGCGGCGCGCTGCACGGCGTTCACGATCTGCTGGTAGCCCGTACACCGGCAGATGTTGCCTTCGATCGCATGGCGGATCTCCGCTTCGCTCGGGTCCGGCTTCTCGGCGAGCAACGCCGACGTGGTCATGATCATGCCCGGCGTGCAGTAGCCGCACTGGAGCCCGTGCTCCTCCCAGAAGCCGCGCTGCACGGGGTGCAGGTGCTCGCCGTCCTTCGCGAGGCCCTCGACCGTCGTCACGCGCCGGCCGTCCGCCTGCACGGCGAGCAGGGTGCAGCTCTTCACCGCGCGCCCGTCCACGTGCACCGTGCATGCGCCGCAGATCGTCGTCTCGCAGCCGATGTGCGTGCCCGTGAGCCCGAGCGTCTCGCGCAGGAAGTGCACCAGGAGGAGGCGCGGCGCGACGTCGCGCTCCTGGACTTCTCCGTTCACCTCGACCGAAATCTTCACCCAGCGATCTCCTCGACGAGCTCGGGCACCTTGGCGTGGACGTCTTCCGGCACGCGGAAGGTCGTCATCTGCGAAAGCACCGAGAGATCCCCACGCTCGACGCGCTCGCGCCCGGCCAGGAGCGCCCTGCCCCGCAACAGCTTCACCGCCTTCACGAGGAAGCTGCGATCGGTGAGCAGCGAGTTCGTCTCGTCGCAATGATAGTCGACCGAGAGGCGCCGCAAGAAGTCCACGAGCCCGTCCTTCACGGCGCTCGGGACCTCGATCTTGCCGAGCTCGGCGTACAGCGCGTCGAGGTCGGCGCGCGAGAGCACGGCCTCGGGCTCGGGCTGCTCGACCACGCTGCCGTCGGCGAAGCGATCGACGAGCGCGCGCGCCTGCGCGCGGTCGCCCGACTGGATGAGCCCCGACACGCGGAGCTGCAGCGCGAAACGGTCCAGGTTCGCGGGGTCGAGCGGCTCGTTGTAGTACTCGTCGCGCAGCGGGTTGCTCGTGGCGATCGCGGTCAACAGCGGAATGTGTCGCTCGCCGAACTTCCGCTCGTTCAAGACGCGCAGGAGCACGTTCAGCGCCTCGCCCGGCGCGCGCGAGATGTCGTCGAGCACGCAGACCTCGGCCGTGAGGATGCCGCCCGGCTCGATTGCCTGGTGGATGCGCTCGCCCTCCGCGTCGGGGAGCGGGCGGCGCTCGAGCACGACGTCGCCGACGAGCTCGGCGAGCCGCGTGTCGCGGTGCATCTGGTAGAAGAAGAAGCCGAGGCTCGCACCGCGCGCGGCGAGCTCGGCCATGCGCGTCTTCGCCGAGCCCGGCGGGCCCTCCAGGTAGATGTGCTCGCGGCAGACGAGCGCGAGGAGCAGCGCTTGCTTCGCGTCGTCGTGACCCACCACGTGGCGGTCCAGCAGCTCGCGCAGCTTCGCGAGTCCGTGCTTCACCGGCGCGCTCCGCGCTCGCGCAGCACGAGCCGGCCCGCGTCGTCGGGGCGCGCCTCGAAGCGCAGGCCCGCCGTCTCGCGCGAGATCTCGTCGAGCACCGCGGGACACTCGCCGCTGCCGACGAATACCGTGTGCACGCGCACGCCCAGCCGGCGCGCGAGCGCGCGCTCGTGGCGCACCGACGGATCGCCGAGCACCGGCACGCCGTCCGACAAGAGCACGATGTGGCGCTCGCGGCCCGCGCTCTTGGCGAGCTCGCCGAGCGCGGTGCGCAGCGGCGCTTCGTAGTTGGTGCGCCCCTCGGCGCGGCGGCGCGCCGCCAAGGCGAGCACGCGCCGGTAGCGGCGGTGCAGGAATGCGCCGCCCGAGCTGAAGCGCTCGGCTTCGTGGTTGAACTCGACGTAGCCGAGCCGCATGCGGCGGCGCGCGCCGACGCGCACGAGCCCCGCGACCACCTCGCCGGCCCAGCGCGCGAGTCGGCCCTCCATCGACGCCGACACGTCGCGCAGCACGGCGAGCGAGCCGCCCGCGTTGCGGCGCTCGCGCCGGTACACGCGCGCGCCGGCGGGGCTGCGGCCCTCGGCGAACAGCTGCGCTTCCACGGGATCGGCGTCGGCGAGCTCGTCGAGCCGGCGCAGGCGCCGGAAGCTGCGCGGCGAGCCGCCCGCGTCGTCGCCGCGCTCGACCGCGCCGCGCTCGAGCCGCCCTTCGAACGCCGCGACGAGCGCCGCCACCGACGCGCCGTCGCTCGCGCCGCGCGCGCTCGCAAGCGGCGCCACGCGTTCGAGCGCCGCGCTGCGCGACTCGAGCGACTCGACCGGCACCGCGGCGTCGGCGGCGCCGCCGCCCGGCGCCGGGCCCGCGCGATCGGCCGCGGCGGGCCGCGCGCCCGGGGTCGCCCCCTCGCCCGCGGCTTCCGCGAGCGCCTCCTCGAGCAGCGCGCCGAGCTCGGGCTCGAGCGCTTCGGGCACGCGCCGCGCGAGCATGAAGCGCAGCGCGCGGACGTCTTCGGCCTGCACGCGCGGCGCGCCGCGCCAGAGCGCGTGCGCGCGCAGCACGGCCGGCGCCGCGCGCGCGAACGCGCGGTCGGAGAGCAGCGCGGTCTCGGCGCCGGCCGCGCGCGCGAGCCGCTCGACGGCGCGCAGCAGCGCCGCGCGCGCCGCCGGCTCGAACTCCAGCCGTGCGGCGCGGCGCTGGAGCGAGTGACGCATTTCTGTGTCGAGCGCGATCGGCGCGGCCGCGAGCGGCTCCAGGTCGAGGAGCGCCCGCGCCGCGGCGAAGCGCCGCGCCCCCAGCAGCCCGTGCAGCCGCACCTGGAGCGCGAAGCGGTCGAGCTGCGTGGGCTCGAGCGGGTCGGCGTAGCTCTCGAGGTCGGGCGGGCCCGACGTCGCGACCGCCGTCTCGAGCGGCACCACGCGCCCCGCGAGCCGCCGCTCGCCCAGCCACGGCAACAGCGCGCCGAGCGCTTCGCCCGGCGCGCGCGACACGTCGTCGAGCACGAGCACCTCCGCCTCGGCGCTCGGGCCCGGCGCGTGCTCGAGCGAGATGCGCTCCCCCGCTCCGCGCGCCTCGCGGCGCAGCCGCACGTCGCCGACCAGCTCCGCGGCGCTCGCGTCGCGGTGGAACGCGAGCTCCGCCGCGCGCGCGCCCGACGCCCGGGCCAGCGCCCGCGCCAGCGCCGACTTCCCGCAGCCCGGCGGCCCTTCTAGATAGGCGTGCTCGCGCGCGACGAGCGCCAGCACGAGCGCGGTCTTCGCGTCGTCCTGGCCGTGGACGACCGCGTCCAAGGCCGCGCGCAGGCGTTCGAGCTCGGGGACGGACATCGGCAGCGCGAGTCTGGCCCATCTCGGCTTGCATCCGCCAAGCGGCCGGCATATGCTGCACCCGTCCGACCGGTCGGTCGGTCTCAATGCGGAGGGGCGAGAAGCCCATGGACGACCGAGAGCTCGACGCGCCCGAGCCCGAAGCCTCGCCCTCGACGCGTGCGAAGATCGTCGAGACCGCCGAGGGGCTGTTCGCGCGGTTCGGCTTCGCGGGCGTCGGCATGCGCGCGGTCGCCGACAGCGTCGGCGTCTCGAAGTCCGCCCTCTTCCACCACTTCCCGACCAAGCGCGCGCTGTGGGCCGCCGTGCTCGAGCGCAGCATGCTCGAGTTCGACGCGCGCATTCAGGCCGCGGGCGGCCGCGCGGGCTCGGCGCTCGAGCGCATGCAGCTGTGGATCGAAGCCGTGATCGACTCGCTCGTCGAGAGCCCCGCGCGCGCGAAGCTCCTGCTCCGCTCGCTCTTCGAGGTCGAAGACGAGGAGCCCGTCGACGCCGCGGCGCGCGCCGTGCTCGAGCGCGTGCTGGGCCGCGTCGCCGCGGGGCTCGAAGCGGGAATCGCCTCGGGCGAGCTGCGGCCGGTCTCGGTGCCGCACACGCTGCAGAGCTTGATCGGCATGACCGTCTTTCATTTCGCGAGCGGCGATTTCGGGGACGACCTCCTCGGCGCGCCGGTCTACTCCGCGGCCGAGATCCGGCGGCGGAAGGAGCACGTGATCTCGTTCATGGAGCGCGCGCTGCGCGCCACCCCCGAGTAGGAGGCACCCGTGGAAAAGTTCATGCAGGAGTACCGGCGCAATCTGGGGAACTTCGAGCTCGTCGACTTCCCCGACGAGTCGGCCGTCGCGAAGATCCGCGAGAAGATCGACGTGCCCACGCCCATGGCCGTGCGCTGGAACGACTGGGAGTACGGCAGCGAGGTGACCGAGCTGCGCGCGCTCTACGAGAAGGGCAAGGACAACCAGTGGAACGCCTCGCACGACATCGACTGGTCGATCCCGCTCAGCAACGACGAGTTCATCGCCGGCCCCGAGCTCTCGCTGCTCGGCAACGTGACCAAGCTCATGGGCAAGGACGAGGCCACGCAGAAGGCCGCGATGTTCGACGAGATCAACTGGGTGCTCTCGCAGCTCCTGCACGGCGAGCAGGCCGCGCTGCAGATCTGCGGCCAGCTCACGAACCTGTGCCCCACCACCGACGAGAAGTTCTACGCCGCGAACCAGGTATACGACGAGGCCCGACACACGGAAGTGTTCGCACGCCTGCTCGCCGAGAAGATGGGCACGATCTACCCGATCAGCCCGAACCTGAAGGTGCTGCTCGACGAGCTGCTCTCCGTCGAGGGCTACACCATGAAGTGTCTGGGCATGCAGACCCTGTTCGAGGGCACCGCGGTGGGCATCATGGACCAGTTCCGCGCCAACTCGAAGAACGCACTGATCACCGACGTGATCCGCCGCGTCGAGCAGGACGAGTCGCGCCACGCCGCATTCGGCGTCCTGACCATGCGCCGCGTGGTGAAGCGCGCGAGCCGGGCCGAGATGGAGCGCATGGAGGACTGGGCCTACGCGGTGCTGGAGGCGCTCAATGCCAACCAGCAGATGGACATGCTGCGCGTGCTCGGCCCGAAGTACGGCATCGACCCGGACGCCGTCGTCGGCATGGCGATGTCGCTGCCCGAGTGGAAGGACTTCAACAGCCAGCCCTTCATGCACACGGTCGTGCCGAACCTGCGGCGCCTCGGGCTCATCACCGAGCGCACCGACGCGCTGTGGCAGGAGCGCGGCATGGCGCTCGACTCGCGCTTGGGCGCGGGCGAGCTGCCGCTCCACGCGTAGCCGCTACGGGTCGCTCTGAATGCAATCCAGGTGCTTCACGATGCGCCAGAGGATCTGGTCGCCCGCGGCGGGGTTCGACGAGTAGCTGCCGAACACGCGGCCCCATACGGGCATCGCGCTGGTCCCGTGCGCACGCGGCATCGTGGTTCCGACCAGGTACACCACGAGGTCGGTCGAGAGCGGGTTCCCGAACTTCGCGTGCAGCGAAGTCAGCGCCGGCGGGCGGGGGTTCAAGGTGGCTGCGACGGGACCCTTCCCGTCCGCCTCCTCGCCGTGGCAGGAGGCGCAGTACTGCACGTACTCCGCGCGCGGCTCGCATTCTTTCTGTCCGGCCCGAGCCGTCGTCGGCAGCGCGAGCAGAGCCACGCAGGCAGCGAAGAGTGCTCTCGCTCTCACGATGTTCTCCCTCGGCAGGCTACGCTGAAACGGAGCGAGCGTGCGCGGTCGACGCCAGGGGGTGCTACGCGGCCCTGAAGCGCGAAGTCTCGGGGCCGAGCGCGAGCGATGCGGCCTGGTCGGGATGAATCGTCTTCGCGCGCGCGAAGAGCGCGTCCTCGGTCTCCGTGTTGTTCGGATCGGGCACGCAGCAGTCGACCGGGCACACCTCGGCGCACTGCTCCTTGGCGTGGAAGCCGACGCACTCGGTGCACAGGCGCGGGTTGATGACGAACGTCTCCTCGCCCTCGCTGATGGCCTCGTTCGGGCACTCGGGCTCGCAGACGCCGCAGTTGATGCATTCCTCGGTGATCATGGTCGACATGGGAGGGACTCCTTCGCGCTAGCGCGATCAGTGCGTGAGTTGGCCGCGCGGGATGCGGCCGGTGAGCAAGAGCTCGTTGGCCCGCGCCAGGCGGAACTCGAGCTCGCCGTCGTCGCCGGAGGGCTCGAGCTCCAGGTTCGTCGCGAGGAGCTGCCGCCCCAGGCGAACCAGGCTCTTGAGCTGCGCGGCGCCGAGCCGGTCGAGGCGGCGATCGGCGAGCTTCTTGAGGTTGGAGACCGCGAGGTGGACGTCGCGTACCTCGCCGGTGCCCGCGCAGAGCGGGCAGATTCGCGCCAGCGCCTCGCGGAGCACCTGCTCGACGAAGCGCGTCTGGTTCGGCAGCTGGCGCAGCGCGGCGCCGAGCTCCGGATCGATCCGGAACGTGACCCGCTGCTTGTCCCGCTTGCCAAACCCGCGGCTGCTCATACCCTTGTGCAGCAAAGTGCTGTACGCGCGAGCCGGCGTCAAGCACCTCGCAGGAAATTCTCACGGCACACGCGCAACACACGGGCGGGTCGCGGAATCCGCCATATACTTTGCCGGCGCGATTCCCATCTGCCGGAGGCCTATCCTGGAATCGGACAGCGAGCAGCCCGGCGAATCCCCGGGCCAACCCCGACGCTCTCGGCGGCGCCGCAGGCGCCGCCGCGGTGGACGGCACTTCGCCGAAGCCGGCGGTGAGCTTCGGCCGGCGCTCCCGCCGCACAACGGGCCCGCACCCGCGGGTGACGCCGTGAGCGCGCCCGCCGCGGAAGGCGGCCAGGCGGACTCGGGGGACGTCGCAGCCTTCGGCCGCTCGCGCAGGCGACGGCGGCGGCGCCGCGGCCACGGGCCTCCCAACGACGGCAGCGACGCCGCGCGCTTCTCCGCGCCCGCGCACGAGGAAGATCACGACCACGACCACACGCACGCCGACGACGTCGGCGACTTCGACGATTTCGACGACCGCGAGCCGGCCGAGCCGCTCGCGGAGGACGACGCCGCCATGAGCCCCGAGCTGCCGCAAGCCGCGAGTCCTGCGGGCGAAGGCTCCTTCGAGGAGCCCTGGCGCGACCGGCCGCGGCGGCGCCGCCGCCGGCGCCGCGGAGGCGGCGGGCCGGTGCCCGACGAACGCCTGCGCCAGATGCTCGACCTGTTGCGCCGCGAGTTCGGCTTGCGCCACTTCCGGCCCGGCCAGGAAGAGACGATCCGCGCCGTGCTCGACGGCCGCGACACACTCACCGTGTTGCCGACGGGCGGCGGCAAGTCGCTCACCTACCAGCTGCCGAGCCTCGTGCTGCCCGGCCTCACCGTCGTGGTGTCGCCGCTCATCGCGCTGATCCGCGACCAGTTCGAGAAGCTGCGCGCGCAGGGCATCGAGACCGTGCGCGTCGACAGCTCGCTCACGGGCACCGAGAAGGAAGAGGCGCTCACGCTGCTGGAAGAAGGCAGCCAGAAGATCGTGCTCATCACGCCGGAAGGCGCGACGGGGGCGGCCTTCAAGAAGCGCATCGCGGACCAGAAGGTGTCGCTGCTCGTCATCGACGAGGCGCACTGCGTGTCGGAGTGGGGCCACGACTTCCGGCCCTCGTACCTGGCGCTCGGCGCCCTGGCCGAGGACCTCGGCCGCCCGACGGTGCTCGCGCTGACCGCGACCGCGCCGCCGCTCGTGCGCGAGGAGATCGTGAAGCGGCTCGGCCTGCGCGATCCCGCGATCGTGGTGCGGCCGGTCGCGCGCCCGAACCTGCGCTTCGAAGTGAAGCAGTGCATGACCGAGGACGTGAAGCGGCGCGAGCTCGTGCAGTACCTGCGCCGCCTGCGCCGCCCCGGCATCGTGTACTGCTCGACGGTCAAGGACGTCGAGGAGCTGGGCGCGCTCTGCAAGATCGCGCGCATCCCCGCCGAGATCTACCACGGGCGGCTCACCAAGGCCGAGCGCGACCACGCGCACAAGCGCTTCATGTCGTCGGGCAAGCGCATCGTCATGATCGCGACGAGCGCGTTCGGTCTCGGCGTCGACAAGCCCGACATCCGCTACGTGCTGCACTACCAGGTGCCCGGCTCGCTCGAAGCGTACGTGCAGGAGGCCGGCCGCGCGGGCCGCGACGGCCTGCCCGCGCGCTGCATCCTGCTGTGGGACCCGCGCGACATCGACGTGCAGCGCCACTTCCTGTCGGAAGGCCCCGCCACGCGCTCGCAGATCAAGAAGGTCGTCGAAGGCCTCTCGGCGTGGACGAAGGACGGCCGCGGGGTCGACGCGTCCACGCTCGCGATGGCGACGGAAGTCGGCGTGACGCGCACCAAGGCGATCCTCGAGGGCCTGCGCGACGCAGACCTCGTCGCCGAGACCGACGGCCAGTTCTCGCTCTCGCGCGAGATCGACGTGAACGAGGCCGTCAAGCTGCTCTCGCGCCGCAACGAGGAGCGCAAGACCACGGACCGGCGCCGCCTCGAGAGCATCATCCACTACGCGAACAACACCGAAGAGTGTCGGATGATGCACATCCGCCGCTACTTCGAAGACGGCGAGCCGACGCCCTGCGGCCACTGCGACGTGTGCGAGCCCAAGCTGCGCCGCCGGCGCCGCCGCTCGAAGGGCCGGCGCAACGGCGGCGGCCCCGAGCGAGACGACGAGGAGTGAGCTTCCTCGCCGAGGCGCGGGTCGCGCGTCTGGCCGCCGAGGCCGGCGGCGAGGTGGTCGCGCGGCACGCCGCCGCGAACCGGCGCGAGTCGCGCGACAAGTCGCACGACCACCCGGTGACCGCGGCCGACCTCGAGGCGAACGCGGCGATCTGCGCGCGACTGCGCGAAGAGTTCCCCGGCGACGCCGTGCTGTCGGAGGAGACCGCGGACCGCCCCGAGCGGCTCGCCGCCGCGCGGGTGTGGATCGTCGACCCGCTCGACGGCACCAAGGAGTTCGTCGAGGGCGTGCCACAGTTCTGTGTATCGGTGGCGCTGGCCGTGCACGGGCGCCCCGTGGCGGGCTGCGTGTTCGATCCGTCGACGGGCGAGAGCTTCTGGGGCGCGGCGGGCGCGGGCGCGCGCCTGGGCGAGACGCGTCTCGCGGTCTCGCGCGAGACGTCGCTCGCGAAGTGCGTCGTGCTGTCGAGCCGCACCGAGATGAAGCGCGGCCAGGTGGAGCCGTTCCGCGCGCTCGTGGCGCGCATCGAGCCCGTGGGCTCGGTCGCGCTGAAGCTCGCGTGGATCGCGGCAGGGCGCGCCGACCTGTGGATCTCGGCCGCGCCGAAGAGCGAGTGGGACGTGTGCGCGGGCGACCTGCTCGTGCGCGAGGCGGGCGGCACGTTCGTCGAGCTCGCGCGCGGCGAGCGCGTCTACAACCAGAGCGACGTGCTGCTCCAGCCGCTGCTCGCCGCAGGGCCGGCGGAGCTGGTGCGCGAGTTCCAGAGGCGCGCGTGCCCGGCCTGAGGCACCCGATGCTCCGCATCGCCCCCGTGTCCGACGAGCTCTACGCCGTGTCGGACCTGCACATCGACGCGCTCTCGAAGCAGCGCATCTGGCTGTTCGACCTGGAAGCGACGGGCCTCGACACGACACGCGAGCGTGTCACCCAGATCGCGGGCTGCATGTTCGAGAACGGCCAGATCCGCGAGGACACGGCGTTCACCAGCTTCGTCTGGCCCGGCGAAGGCATCGAGATCCCGAAGGTCGTGCAGGAGCTCACGGGCATCACGCTCGACAAGCTGCAGGGCGCGCCCGCCTTCCCCGAAGCGTGGCGCAGTCACCTGGCCGCGGCGCGCGGCGCCGACTTCTGGCTCGGCCAGAGCGTGTTCGAGTTCGACGTGCCACTGCTCGAAGCGGAGTTCGCGCGCCACCGGTTGCCGCAGGAGCTGCCGGCGACGCTCGACTCGGTCGTGCTGGCAACCTGGCTGCTCGGTCCACCCGAGGAGCGCTGGAGCACGTCCCGCCTGCTGGCGCGCTTCGCGGTCGACACCGTCGGGCTGCGCCGCCACGACGCGCTCGACGACGTGAAGATACTCGGGCGTTTACTTCAACCGATGATTCGTCTCGCGGGCGAGACACACGGCGACCGAGTCGAGATATCCGCTGCAGAAAAGCTGCAGATTAAACGTCACCCACCTGTGAAGTCGTGAGTCTCGGCGTCGCGGGCGCGCGTGATAGCGTGGCCGGGCGATGCGCGCCTCGTGCGGTTGGCTCGCGCTCATCCTGCCGTGCCTGCTCCTGCCCGGCGCGCCGCAGCTCGCGCGCCCCTCGCCCCCGGGGCAGACAGCACACGGACACGCCGATCCGGGCCTCGTAGAGCGCGCCCGCGAGGCGATCGCGCGGAGCGAATACGAAGCGCGGCCGAACCCGCGCGGCTTGCAGGCACCCAACCGGGCCAACGGCATTCGCACGTACTTCCAGCCCGACGGAGTCTCCGTGCGGGTGCGCGGGGGCCTCGACGCGCCACAGCTCCTCGACCTGTCACTTGATGGTGTAGGCCGAGTCAATGGTGTAAGCCGAGGCGATCGGCTCGCGAAAGTCACTCCCGGCGCACTGACTCACGAAGGCGCACGCGTCGAGATCCATCGGCCCGGCTTGACCGAGTGGTACCTCAACTCGCCCGCCGGCCTCGAGCAGGGCTTCACCGTCGAGAAGCGGCCCGAGGGCGACGGCGCGCTCGTGCTCGAGCTCCGCTTTGCGAACGCGACCGCAACCGCGATCGGCGCAGGCGAGCTGCGCTTCCACGCCGCGAACGGCCGCTCGCTGCGCTTCGGCGAGCTCCACGCCGAGGACGCGCGGGGCCGTGCGCTCGAGGCACGGTTCGCCCTCCCCGGCGCCGAGCGCCTGCGCCTAGTCGTCGCCGACGCGAACGCGACCTACCCGGTCACCGTCGACCCGGTGCTCGGCGACACGCCGGACACGAGCATCACGTCCGCTCAGTCTGGAGCCGAGCTCGGCGAGAGCGCCGCCATCGCCGACTTCAACGGCGACGGCTATGCCGACGCAGCCGTCGGTGCCCTGGCCTACGACGCCGGGCAGGCGAACGAGGGCGCCGTGTTCGTCTTCAACGGCGGCCCTTCCGGAATCGCGAGCGGCACGGTCGCGGAGGCCGACGGCGTGCTCCGAGGCACCCAGTCGTTCTCGTCCTTCGGCGGCTCCATCGCGACCGGAGACTTCAACGGCGACGGCTACGACGACGTCGCGGTCGGCGCTGCCAGCTGGGTGCCTTCCGGGACTCGGCTGGGCGCGGTGTTCATCTTTCCGGGCGGCCCCTTCGGCGTCCAGGATGGCAACCCCGGGAGCGCAGAGACCTCGCTCGTGGGCACGGCCGCGGCGCCGATCGGGTTTGCCGTAGCGTGCGCGGGCGACGTGAACGGCGACGGCTACGACGACCTGCTCGCGCCGTCGATCGGGGTGGCCCCGGACGGCCTCGTCTACGTGTTCCTCGGCCGGTCGGCGGGGATCGCGAGCGGCACGACCGCGAGTGCTTCCGCGACTCTCACCGGCCCGGACTCCGGCTTCGGGGAGACCGTCGCAGGGGCGGGCGACGTGAACGGCGACGGCTACTCCGACGTCGTCATCGGGGACCCGAACAGCGGCTCCAATGCGGGGGCCGCGTACCTCTTCCTCGGGAGCGCCAGCGGAATCGCGAGCGGCACGGCGAGCAGCGCTGCCACGACGCTCCTCGGCACGGCGAGCTCACTCTTCGGCTCGAGCGTCTCCGGCGCCGGCGACGTGAACGGCGACGGCTACGCCGACCTAGTCGTGGGCGCGAGCGGCTACCAGAGCGGATTCGGCGGCGCGTTCGTGTTCCTCGGCGGACCGTCGGGAATCGCGAACGGAGGCATCAGCACTGCGTCGAGCTCGCTGCTCTCCGGCGTCTCCAGCGCCCGCTTGGGGATCTCGGTCACCGCGGGCGACCTGAACGGCGACGGCTACTCCGACGTCGTCGTCGGCACCTACTTCTATCCAGCGCCCGCGCAGGGCTCAGCGTACGTGTATGTCGGCAGCCCCTCCGGAGTCGCGTCGACCACGACGCTCGGGGCCGCATTCGCGGAGGTCCAGGGCACTCAGAGTGCCGACAACTTCGCGTCCTCGCTCGCGACGGGCGACCTGAACGGCGATGGCTACGACGACCTGCTCGTCGGCGCCGTGGGCTTCAACGGCCCCAACGGCACGAACCCAACGGAAGGCGCGGCGTTCGTCTTCCTGGGCTCCGCCAACGGGCTCGGCACGGGCACGTCGAGCCTTGCGGGCGCGTCGATCGAGTCGAACCAGGCAGGCGCCGCGCTGGGCGACTTCGTCGTCGACGCCGGCGACCTGAACGGCGACGGCTTCGAGGACATCGCCGTTGCGGCGCCGCTCTTCGACCTGGGCCAGACCGACGAAGGCATCGTGCTGGTCTTCAACGGCTCGGCGAACGGACTGCCCGCCACGTTGAACCCGGCGAACGCGAACGCCGTCGTCCAGGGCAACCAGACCGGTCTCAATCTAGGCACCGCGCTCGCCGCGGCGGGCGACGTGAACGGCGACGGGTACGGCGACCTGCTGCTCGGCGCCGCCAGCCTGGGCAGCGGCGGGACTGCGCTGCTCTACCTCGGCGGGCCGACGGGCATTCCCGCGTCCGCCTCGCCCGCGAACGCGTCCGCCGTACTCACGTCCGATCAGCCGGGCGCGAGGTTCGGCGCGGCGGTCGCGGGGATCGGCGACGTGAACGGCGACGGCTTCGCGGACATCGCCGTCTCGGCGCCGAGCTACGACAACGCGACCAACGGCGGCGCCGTCTTCGTGTTCGACGGCAGCCTCGCGGGGATCGGCAGCGGCTCGAACGCGGCTGCGAGCGCGAAGCTCGTCGGCGGCCAGCCCTCCATCGAATTCGGCTCCGTGGTCGCCGCCGCCGGCGACGCGAACGGCGACGGCTACGGCGATCTCGTCGTCGGAGCGCAGGACTACACCGATACGCACACGGACGAAGGGGCCGTGCTCGTCTATCACGGGTCGGCGAACGGAATCGCCAGCGGCACGCTCGCGAACGCGAACACGAAGCTCGAGGGCGGCCAGGCGAACGCCTTCCTCGGCGACGGCGCGATCGCCACGGCCGGGGTCGCGAGCGCGGGCGACTTCAACGGCGACGGCTACGACGACCTCGTGATCGGTGACTCGCTGCTCACCGCGACGCCGGCCCTGCTGTTCCTCGGCGGTCCGAGCGGGATCCCGAGCGGCTCGGCTGCGACCGCGAGCGGGGCTTTCTCGATCGGGTCGCCGAGCTTCGAGCTGGGCTCCGCGGTGGCGGGGGTCGGCGACATCAACGGCGACGGCTTCCCGGAAGTCGCCTTCGGCGCCAAGAACGACGCCTTGGGATATGGCGCCGTATACGTCGTTAGCGGCGGCGCCTCGCCCGTCTTCCTGCCGAGCGCGACGCTCACGTCGGATCAGAGCGGGTCCGGCTTCGGGTCCGCGGTCGCAGGAGCCGACGTGAACGGCGACGGCTACGCCGACCTGTTCGTCGGCGCGCCGTCGTACTCGGACCCGCAGTCCGGCGAGGGCGTGCTGTTCCCGTTCTACGGCAACCACTTCGGCCGCGGCCGCGCCGTGCGGCTGCGCCAGCGGCGCACCGACGCTGCGAGCGCCGCCGTCGCGCCGCTCGGCCGTTCGGTGACTCCGAACGGCTTCAGTGCCGAGATCCTCGCCGGCCATCCCGACGGCCGCGGGCGCGTCGCCGCCAGCTTCGAGGCCTGCCCGAAGGGAGCCGCATTCGGCGCCTCGAGCTGCAGCTCGACGACGACGTCCTATACACTCGTTGGTGACGGCACGCCGAGTGCGGTGCTCGCGACCACCTTCACGGGCCTCGCCGCGAACACGCTCTACCACTGGCGGGCGCGCCTGCTCTACGCGGACGCCACCGGGCCGCTCCCGACCAACCCGTTCCACAGCGCGTGGCGCCGGCCCGGCGCGCGCGCGGCCTTGGAGGACATCCGCACCGGCGTCGACACCGACGGCGACGGCGTCCCCGACGCCGCCGACAACTGCCCGCTCGTGTCGAACCCCGGCCAGGAGGATACCGGCGGCATGGGCCCGGGCAGCGCGCCCGACAGGATCGGCGATGCGTGTCAGTGCGGCAGCGTCGCAGGCGACGGCCACGTCGACACCACCGACGTGGCGGCGTACCGCGCCGCGCTCGCGAACCCGACCGGCGCGCCGCTCTCCGCCGCGGCGCAGACGCGCTGGCGCGTGCTCGGCCGCACCGGCGGCTGCACGGTTCTGCAAGTCAGCGCGGTCCGCCGCGCGATCGCCTCGCCCTCGCTCCTGCCCATCCAGTCCGGCCCCGCGGCACAGTTCTGTGTAGCCGCGCGGGGCTCGTAGAAGACTCCGATGCGCGCATCGCGCACTTGGCTCGCCCTGGTCCTGCCGTGCTTGCTCCTGCCCGGCACGCCACGGCTGGCCCGCGTGGCCCGGCCGATGCGCGCGGCCCCACCCGACGAGAGCCTCGTCGCGCGCGCCCGCGATGCGGTCGCCGCGAGCGAGTACGAGGCGCGTCCGAATGCGCACGGCCTCCAGGCGCCGAACCGCGCCAACGGCCTGCGCACCTACTTCGCGCCCGATGGCGTCTCGCTGCACGACCGCGGGAACGCGGAGGCACCCGCACTCCTCGACCTGTCACTTTCCGATGTCGGGCGAGCGGACCGATTGGCGAAGGTCGCAGCGGGAGAGCTCGCACACGACGGCGCGCGCGTCGAAATCCGCCGGCCCGGTCTGGCCGAGTGGTACGTGAACTCGCTCGCGGGGCTCGAGCAGGGCTTCACCGTCGAGCGGCGCCCCCCGGGCGACGGCGCGCTCGTGCTCGAGCTCCACTTCGCCGGCGCCACCGCGACCGCGCAAGGCGACGGCGAGCTTCTCTTCCACGCGGCGACCGGCCGCTCGCTGCGCCTCGGCGCGCTGCGCGCACAGGACGCGCAGGGTCGCCGGCTCGACGCACGCTTCGAGCTCGCCGGCGCCGACCGCTTGCGGCTCGTCGTCGCCGATGCGACGGCAGCCTACCCCGTGACCATCGATCCGCTGCTCTCGGCCACGTTCGACACGACCTTCGCCGCCAGCCAGGCCGGCGCATTTCTGGGCTGCGCCGTCGCCATCGCCGACACGAATGGCGACGGCTACGCCGACGTGGTCATCGGCGCGGAGGGCTACGACTCCGGTCAGGCGGACGAAGGCGCCGTGTTCGTGTTCAACGGCGGGCCGTCCGGGATCGCGAACGGCGGCCCGGCTATGGCCAGTGCTCTGCTCCAGGGCAACCAGGCGGGCATCGCTTTCGGGGCCTACGTCGCGACCGGGGACTTCAACGGGGACGGCTATGCCGACGTGGTGGTGTCGGCGCCCGATTACGGGTCGGGCGGCGGGCTGTTCATCTTTCCCGGTGGGCCCTTCGGTATCGAGGACGGGAACCCCGGCAGCGCACAGACCGCTGTTCTGGGCTCGACTTCGCGTGGAGTCGGCTACCCCATGGCCTGTCCCGGCGACGTGAACGGCGACGGGTACGATGACCTGATCGCGACCACCGACAGCGGGGACGTCTGGATCCTCTATGGCGCCTCGGCGGGAATTCCGAGCGGCCCCGTCACGAGCGCCGCAACTCACCTGACGGGCCCCGACGACACCTTCGGGGAGGTGGTCGCGGGGGCGGGTGACGTGAATGGCGACGGCATCGACGACGTGATCGTCGGGGACTACACCGCGAACACCGACACGGGCGCGGTGTACGTCTTCCTCGGCAGCGCCAGCGGAATCGCCAGCGGCACGGCTTCGAGCGCCGCTGCGACGCTCGGCGGCGACGCCACCAACGAGGAGTTCGGCTTCTCTGCCGCGGGCGCCGGTGACGTGAACGGCGACGGCTACGCCGACATCGTCGTCGGCTCATTCGCCTATGGCGCCACCTTCAACGGCGCTGCATTCGTGTTCCTGGGCGGTCCCTCGGGCATCGCGAGCGGCGGCCCAGCGACCGCGGCCGCCGCGCTTCTCTCCGATGCGAACCGCGCAGGGTTCGGAACTCGCATCGCCGGGGGAGACGTGAACGGCGACGGCTATTCCGACGTCGTGATCACTGCGGCCGGGTATTCCGGCGCCAGCGCGAGCGAGGGCGCGGCGTTCGTGTTCCTGGGCGGTCCGCTGGGAATCCCGTCGACCACGACACTCGCGTCCGCCTACGCCCGTCTCACGGGCAGTCAGTCGAACACCGGGTTCGGAGACACCCTCGCTGTCGGAGATGTGAACGGCGATGGCTCTGCCGACGTCCTCGTCGGTTCCTACTACGAGGGCACCACGTTCTCGCAGGAGGGCGCAGCGTACCTCTCGCTCGGCGGCCCGGGCGGCCTCGTGAACGAAGGGATCGCGTTCGCGAACTCGACGATCGAGTCGAACAAGGCGGGCGCGCACCTCGGCGCGATCGTGAACGCGGGCGACCTGAACGGCGACGGCTTCGACGACATCGCCGTCGGTGCTCCCGACTACGACCTGGGCGAGACCGGCGAGGGCATCGTGCTGGTCTTCGACGGCTCCGCGAACGGATTGCCCGCCACCTTGAACCCGGCGACCGCGAACGCCGTGATCCGCGGAAACGCGGCCGGGATGAACCTCGGCCTCGCGATCGCCGGGGCCGGCGACGTGAACGGCGACGGCTACGGCGATCTGCTGCTCGGCGCGCCGAACCTCGGCCCCGGCGGCGTGGTCGGGTCCGCTGAGCCCGGCGCAGCGCTCTTGTATCTCGGCGGGCCGAGCGGCCTGCCGGCCCTCGCGACTCCGGCGAACGCAACGGCCGTGCTCGTGTCGGACAACGCGTCCTCGCAGTTCGGCGAGTCGGTCGCCGGGATCGGCGACGTGAACGGCGACGGCTTCGCCGACGTCGCCATCGGCGCCCCCACCTACGGCACGAGCGGCGGCGCGGTATTCGTGTTCGACGGCAGCCTGGCCGGCATCGGCAGCGGCTCCGTCGCGACCGCGAGCGCGACGCTCGTCGGTGGACAGAGCAACCTCGGCTTCGGCGAGACGATCGCCGCGGCCGGCGACGTGAACGGCGATGGCTTCAGCGACCTCGCGGTCGGCGCACCGTTGTACACGAACGGGCAGACCGACGAAGGCGCCGTGCTCGTCTACCACGGCTCGGCGAACGGCATCGCCAGCGGGTCGCTCGCGAGCGCGAACTCGAGGCTCGAGTCCAACGAGAACGGCGTGGGGCTCGGCGGTACGTCGAGCAGCATCGCGAGCGCGGGCGACTTCAACGGCGACGGCTACGACGATCTCCTCGTCGGCAGCGAGGCGTACGTGAACCAGCTGTCGAACGTGGGCGCCATCTTCCTCCACGAGGGCGGCGCGAGCGGCATTGCGAGCGGCGGGCTCGCACCCGGCAACGGCAGCTACGCGGGTACACAGTCTGGTGTAGGTCTGGGCGTCTCGGCCGGCGGCATCGGCGACGTGAACGGCGACGGCTTGGCCGACGTCGCGTTTGGCGCGACGAGCTACGCGGCGTCTCCGGGCGGCAGCGCCGAGGGTGCGGTCTTCATCGTGTTGGGGACCAGGACGCTCGTCTTCTTCACGCCCAGCTGGACGATGCTGTCGGGCGTCACCACCGGGCCGTTGTTCGGCTCCCAGGTGGCCGGCGCGGACGTGAACGGCGACGGCTACTCGGACCTGCTGGTCGGCGCGACGTCGGTCTCGGATCCGCAGAGCGGCGAGGGCGGGGCGTATGTCTTCTACGGGAACCAGCTGGATCGCGGCCGCGCGGTGCGCCTGCGCCAGCGGCGCGCCGGCGCCTCCAGCGTGCAGCTGGCGCCGCTCGGCCGTGCCGTCGCGCCGAACGGCTTCAGCGCCGAGCTCACGGCGTCGGACCCGAACGGCCGCGGGCGCGTCGCCGCCGCGTTCGAAGCGTGCCCGCGCGGCAGCGCGTTCGGGAGCGCGAGCTGTGTCTCGACGACGACGCCCTACTCGCTCGTCGGTGGCAGCACGCCGACTGCGGTGCTGTCGACCACGTTCTCGGGCCTGACCGCGAACACGCTGTATCACTGGCGCGCTCGCGTGCTCTACGCGAACTCGACCGGGCCCATTCCACCGACTCCGTTCCACACCGGCTGGCGCCGTCCGGGCGCGCGCGCCGCGCTCGAAGACGTGCGAACCGGCGCCGATACCGACGGCGACGGCGTGCCCGACGCCAGCGACAACTGCCCGCTCGTCGCGAACCCGAGCCAGGCCGACACCGGCGGCTTGGGCCCCGGCAGCGCGCCCGACAAGATCGGCGACGCCTGCCAGTGCGGCAGCGTCGCCGGCGACGGCCACGTCGACGCGACCGACGTCGCCGCCTACCGCGCCGCGCTCGCGAACCCGACCGGCGCCGCGCTCAGCGCAGACGCGCAGACGCGCTGCCGCGTGCTCGGGCGCACCGGCGGCTGCGACATCCGCCAGGTCAGCGCGATCCGGCGCGCGATCGCCTCGCCGTCGCTTCTGCCGATCCAGTCCGGCCCCGCGGCACAGTTCTGTGTCGCCGCGCTGGGTTCGTAGGAGATGCCCGTGCGCCCGCCGCGCAGCTGGCTCTCGCTGCTCCTGCCGTGCCTGCTCCTGCCGAGCGCCGCGCAGCTCGGGCGGCCCGCTCGTTCCGTCGGCGTGCGCCGACTCGACGACGGCCTCATCGAGCGCGCGCGCGAGGCCGTCGCCGCGAGCGAGTACGAGGTGCGCGCGAACGCGCGCGGTCTCCAGGCACCCAACCGCGCGAACGGGCTGCGCACCTACTTCGCGCCCGCCGGCGTCTCGCTGCACGACCGCGCGAACGCGGACGCGCCCCCGCTCCTGGACCTGTCGCTCTCGGGTGTCGGGCGCTCCGAGCGCCTTGCGTCGGTCCTACCGGGCGAAGTGACTCACGACCGCGCGCGCGTCGAGATCCATCGGCCGGGTCTCGACGAGTGGTACGTGAACTCGCCTGCGGGGCTGGAGCAGGGCTTCACCGTGGAGAAGCGACCCGAGGGCGAGGGGGACCTCGTGCTCGAGCTTCGGTTCGCGGACGCGACCGCGGTCGAGGATGGCGGCGGCGCAGTGCTGTTCCACACCGCCACGGGACGCTCCCTCCGCTGCGGCGCGCTGCGCGCACAGGACGCGCGGGATCACCCGCTCACGGCGCGCTTCGAGCTGGCCGGCGCCGACCGGCTGAGGCTCGTCGTCGCCGATGCCGGCGCAGCGTATCCCTTGACCGTCGATCCGCTGCTCACGGGCACGTTCGACACGACCTTCGAAGGCGACGAGACCGGCGGGGATCTGGGCGTCTCCGTCGCCATCGGCGACACGGATGGCGACGGCTACGCCGACGTGGTGATCGGCGCGGACGACTACGACGCCGGGCAGTCCGGCGAAGGCGCGGTGTTCCTGTTCGACGGAGGGCCGTCCGGGATCGCGAACGCCGGTCCGGCCACGGCCGATGCTCTGCTCCAGGGCAACCAGGCCAACGCCAGCTTCGGGCGAAGCGTGGCGACCGGGGACTTCAACGGGGACGGCTACGCCGACGTCGTGATCTCGGCCCCCGGATACGGGTCCCGCGGCGGGGTGTTCATCTTCCCCGGCGGGCTCTTCGGACTGCAAGACGGGAATCCCGGCAGCGCGCAGACCGCTCTGCTCGGCACGGGCTCGTTCCGACTCGGCTACGACGCTTCCTGCGCGGGCGACGTGAACCGGGACGGCTACGACGACTTGATCACGACCAGCAGCGGGGAGGGAGGCAGCGGAGACGTCTGGATCTTCCTTGGCGGGCCAGCGGGCATTCCGAGTGGCCTGGCGACCAGTGCCGCAACGCACCTGACAAGCTCCGACGTCTACTTCGGAGGCACGTCCGCGGGAGCGGGCGACGTCAACGGCGACGGCTTCGACGACGTCATCGTCGGGGACGTGGGCCCGAACTCGTTCACGGGCGCAGCCTACGTCTTCCTCGGCAGTGCCAGCGGAATTGCCAGCGGCACGAGTGCCAGCGCGGCCACGACGCTGACGGGAAGCGTCGCCGAGGAGGAGTTCGGTGTCGCAGCCAGCGCTGCCGACGTCAACGGTGACGGCTACGCCGACGTCATCGTCGGCGCGCCTACCTACGGGACCAGCCACAACGGGGCTGCGTACGTATTCCTCGGCAGCCCCTCGGGCATCGCGAGTGGCAGTCCAGCGGTCGCCGCCACGGCTCTCCTGTCGGACGCGAGCAGCGCCAACTTCGGCATCTCCGTCGCCGCAGGCGACTTGAACGGCGACGGCTATGCCGACGTCGTGATCGGCGCATCCGGGTACTCCGGCGCCAGCGCGAGCGAAGGTGCGGCGTTCGTGTTCCTGGGCGGTCCGTCGGGGGTTCCGTCGACGACGACGCTCGCGTCTGCCTACGCGCGTCTCACCGGCAGTCAAGCCAGCGACGGGTTCGGCTCCGCGCTCGCCGTCGGGGACGTGAACGGCGACGGCTACGCCGACGTGTCGATCGGCGCCCATCTCTTCGGCGGAACGAGCAGCCACGAAGGTGCCGCCTACGTGTCGCTCGGCGGGTCCGGCTATCCGAGCGGCTTCGTCCCCGGAGCGACGATCGAAACCAACCAGGCGGACGCCGACCTCGGCCAGACCGTCGTCGACGCCGGCGATCTGAACGGCGACGGCTTCGACGACGTCGCCGTCGGCGCTCCGTTCTACGACCTCGGCGAGACCGACGAAGGCATCGTGCTGGTCTTCAACGGCTCCGCGAACGGACTGCCCGCCGTCCTGAGCCAGGCGAGCGCGAGCGCGCTGATCCAAGGCAATCAAGCGAGCCTCCACCTCGGGACCGCGATCGCCGGGGCCGGCGACGTGAACGGCGACGGCTACGGGGACCTGCTCGTCGGCGCACCGGCCCTGGGAAGCGGCGGGACCGCGCTGCTCTATCTCGGCAGCGCCACGGGCATCCCCGCTTCCTCGTCGCCCGCGAACGCATCCGCCGCGGTCACCTCGGACCTCGCGGGCGCCGGCCTGGGCGCCGTGGTCGCAGGAATCGGCGACGTGAACGGCGACGGCTTCGCCGACATCGCGATCGGCGCGCCCAACTACGACTCACTCCACGGCGGCGGCGCCGTCTTCGTGTTCGACGGCAGTCTCGCAGGCATCGGCAGCGGCTCGACGGTCACCGCGAGCGCCAAGCTCGTCGGAGGCCAGGCTCAGATCGGCTTCGGCAGCACCCTGGCCGGCGCGGGTGACGTGAACGGCGACGGCTACAGCGATCTCGCAGTCGGCGTTCCCGAGTACTCGAACGGCCAGGAGAGCGAAGGGGCCGTGCTGGTCTTCCAGGGCTCGGCGACCGGCATCGCGAGCGGCTCGCTCGCGAGCGCGAACACGAGGATCGAGTCGAACCTGGCGAACGTGAGCTTGGGCCAGGGGGGCGGGGCCGGGGGCATCGCCGGCGCCGGAGACTTCAACGGCGACGGCTACGACGATCTCGTGATCGGCGATACGGAGCTCGGCGCTGGCGGGGGCGGGGTCTTGCTCTACCTCGGCGGACCGAGCGGGATCCCGAACGGATCGGTCGCCACGGCGAGCGCGTCGTCTACGAGTAACGGAGCGCTCGGCGCTTCGGTGGCAGGCGTCGGAGACATCAACGGGGACGGCCTCGCCGATGTCGGGGTCGGTGCTCCCCTCCAAGTGCGGTCCGGCCATGAAGGGGTTGCCGGCCTGATCCTCGGCAATTCCGCACTCGTGTTCCTGCCCGGCGGGGTCGAGTCTCCGCAGAGCTCCCCGACCTTCTTCTCGTACGCGCTCGCGGGTGCCGACGTGAACGGCGACGGCTACTCGGACCTGCTGGTCGGTGCACCGCTCTACTCGGACCCCGAATCCGAGGAAGGCGCGGTGCTCCTGTTCTACGGGAGCCAGCTCGAGCGCGGCCGCACAGTGCGCCTGCGCCAGCGCCGTGCGGACACGGCGAGCGCGCAGCTCGCACCGCTCGGCCGCGCGGTCTCGCTGAACGGCTTCAGCGCCGAGCTCACGGCCTCGGACCCGAACGGCCACGGGCGCGTCGCTGCCACGTTCCAGGCCTGCCCCCGCGGCAGCGCGTTCGGGAGCGCGAGCTGCGTCTCCACGACGACCCCCTTCACACTCGTCGGGGGCAGCACGCCGAGCGCGCTCCTCGCGACCACCTTCTCGACCCTCGCCGCCAACACCCTCTACCACTGGCGTGCGCGGGTGCTCTACGCCGACGCCACCGGCGCGATCCCGCCGAACCCCGCGCATACCGCCTGGCGTCGGCCCGGCGCGCGCGCGGCCCTCGAGGACATCCGTACCGGCGTCGACACCGACGGCGACGGCGTCCCCGACGCCGCCGACAACTGCCCGCTCGTGTCGAACCCCGGCCAGGAGGATACCGGCGGCATGGGCCCGGGCAGCGCGCCCGACAGGATCGGCGATGCGTGCCAGTGCGGCAGCGTCGCCGGCGACGGCCACGTCGACACGACCGACGTCGCGGCCTACCGCGCCGCCCTCGCGAATCCGACCGGCGCGCCGCTCTCCGCCGCGGCGCTGACGCGCTGCCGCGTGCTCGGCCGCACTGGCGGCTGCGACATCCGCCAGGTCACCGCGATCCGGCGCGCGATCGCCTCGCCCTCGCTCGCGCCGATCCAGTCGGGCCCCGCGGCACAATTCTGTGTCGCCGCGCTCGGCGCTTAGGAGAACTTGCGATGCACGCGCTGCGCACCTGGCTCGGCCTGCTTCCGCTCTGTCTCGTCCTGCCCGCGACGTCGCATTTGAAGCCCGCTCGCGCAGCCAAGCCCGACGAAAGCCTCGTCGAACGCGCGCGCGAGGCGATCGCCCGCAGCGAGTACGAAGCTCGCCCCAACGCGCGCGGCCTGCAGGCGCCCAACCGCGCCAACGGCTTGCGCACCTACTTCGCTCCCGACGGCGTGTCGATTCGCACGCGCGGGGGTCTCGATGCGCCTGCTCTTCTGGATCTGTCACTTTCGCGTGTCGGGCGACCCGACCGGCTGGCGCAAGTCACTCCAGGCGAAGTGACTCACGACGGCGCGCGCGTCGAGATCCGGCGGCCGGCTTTGACCGAGTGGTACGTGAACTCCGAAGCCGGACTCGAAGAAGGCTTCACCGTCGAAAAGCGCCCCGAAGGCAACGGCGCGTTCGTGCTCGAGCTCCGTTTCGCGAACGCAGCCGTCGCGGCGAGCGGCGACGGCGAGCTCCTGTTCCAGGCTGCGAGCGGGCGCACGCTGCGTTTCTCGGCGCTTCGCGCCCACGACGCGCAGGAGCGCGCGCTGGACGCGCGCTTCGAGCTCTCCGGCAGTGACCGCGTTCGCCTGGTCGTCGCCGACACGTCGGCCGCGTATCCCATCACCGTCGACCCGCTGCTCACCGGCACGTTCGACAGCACGATCTCGGATCCCGGCATCGTCGACCTCATCGGCGAGAGCGTCGCGTGGGGTGACGTCAATGGCGACGGCTACGCCGACGCGGTCATCAGCGCGGCGGCCTATGACGCTGGCCCGAGCGCGACGGGCGCCGTGTTCGTGTTCAACGGTGGACCTGGCGGAATCCCGAACGGCGGACCCGCGACGGCGAATGCGCTGCTCCTGAACGAGGGCGGCCAGACCCAATTTACCTTCGGGTACAGCATTGCCACCGGCGACTTCAACGGCGACGGCTACGCCGACGTCGTCGTGGCCGATCACTTAAAATCCTTTGGAGCGGTCTACGTGTTTCCCGGCGGGCCCTTCGGAGTCCAGGACGGCAACCCTGGATCCGCCCAGACCGTGCTCACGGGAACCGCTGGAGCGCAGCTCGGCATAAAGGTCGCGTGCGCGGGCGACGTGAACGGAGACGGCTACGACGATCTCGTGGCCAGCGTGGACGCATTCTCGCCTGCAAATGGTACCGCCTATGTGTTTCTCGGCGGAGCCTCCGGAATTCCGAGCGGCTCGGTCGCCAGCGCAGCCACGGTTTTGACCGGGACGAGCGCGGGCTTCGGCGGGTCCGTGGCCGCCGCAGGCGACGTGAACGGCGACGGCTACGACGACTTGGTGATCGGCGATCCAATCCAGTCGACCGCCGGCGACCCGAACGAAGGAGCTGCGTACATCTACCTGGGCAGCGCCAGCGGGATCGCGAGCGGCTCGGTGACCGTCGCGTCCACGACCCTGGTGGGGAGCTCGCCGAACCTCAACCTCGGCTGGGCAGTGGCGGCAGCGGGCGACGTGAACGGCGACGGCTACGACGACCTCATCGTCGGAGCGCCGGAGGGCGCGGGTCGGGGTGCGGCCCTGATCTTCGAGGGTACCGCCTCCGGGATCGCGAGCGGCGCCGCGTTCGCGGTCGCATCGTCCTATCTCCTCTCGGACGCCAACTCTGCCGGCTTCGGAAGCGCCGTGACCGCGGGCGACGTCAACGGCGACGGCTATTCCGACGTCGCGATCGGCGCACCGAGCTATCAAGGAGCCGCGGGCGCGGAGGGCGCGGCGTTCGTATTCCTGGGCGGCCCGTCCGGCATCCCGACGGCGACGACGCTCGCATCCGCGTACGCGAACGTCGTGGCCGGCAGCCCAGCCATCGCTGGGCTCGGATACAGTGTCGCCCTCGGGGACGTGAACGGCGACGGCTACCAAGACCTGCTCGTGGGCGCTCCTTCGTCCGGAGCAACGCATGCAAACGAGGGCACGGCCTACGTCTCGCTGGGCGGCCCCGGCGGCCTGGTGAACGGTGGGATCTCGTTTGCGAACTCGACGATCGAGTCCAATCAGGCGGGCGCACGGCTGGGTTACACGGTCGCGAACGCCGGCGACCTCAACGGCGACGGCTTCGATGACCTCGCCATTGGTGCGCCCTTGTACGACTTGGGCCAGACCGACGAGGGCGTCGTGCTCGTCTTCAACGGCTCGGCGAACGGGCTGCCCGCCACCTTGAACCCTGGCAACGCGAACTCGGTCATCCACGGGAACGCCGCGCAGTTCAACCTGGGCTATGCGATCGCGGGAGCGGGCGACGTGAACGACGACGGGTACGGCGATCTGCTGCTCGGGGCGCCCCTCTTGGGGTCTGGCCAGCCCGGCTCCGCGTTGCTCTATCTGGGCGGCCCGACCGGCCTCCCGACGCTGGCCACGCCTGCGAACGCCTCCGCGGTGATCACCTCGGACGTCGCCGGATCTGAGTTCGGCTTCTCGGTCGCGGGCATCGGCGACGTGAACGGCGACGGCTTCGCCGACATCGCCGTCGGTGGCCTCTACTACGGCGCGGGCGGCGCGGTGTTCGTCTTCGACGGCGGCCTCGCCGGGATCGGCAGCGGCTCGACCGCGACCGCCAGCGCGACGCTCCTGGGCCCGGCCGGCAGCTCCTTCGGCACCGCCGTCGCCGCCGCCGGCGACGTGAATGGGGACGGTTACAGCGATCTCGCCGTCAGCGCTCCCAGCTACACGAACGGCCAGACCCAGGAGGGCGCGGTGTTCGTCTACCACGGCTCCGCCAGCGGGATTGCCAGCGGATCGGTCGCGAGTGCCAACACCACGATCGAGTCGAATCAGGCGTCGGCCCAGCTCGGCGGACAGCAGAACAGCGGCGTCGCGAGCGCGGGCGACTTCAACGGCGATGGCTACGACGACCTGCTGATCGGCAGCCCGCTCTACGTAGGTCCCGGCTCGAACGAGGGCGCGGTCTTCCTCTACCGCGGCGGCCCGAGCGGCATTCCCAGCGGCTCGCCCACGAACGCCAACGCGACGTTCCAGGGGAGCCAGTCGAACGTGAATCTGGGCGCCGCCGTCGCCAGCATCGGCGACGTGAACGGCGACGGCTTCGCCGACGCGGCGTTCGGAGCAGTCGGAGAAGCGCCATCGCCGGGCGGCAGCCCCGAGGGCGCCGTCTACGTGGTGCTGGGCAACCCGACCTCCAACTTCGTGCCGAGCTGGACGATGCTGTCCGGCGTCACGACCGGACTCGCGGGACCGTACTTCGGGTTCGCGATTGCGGGTGCGGACGTGAACGGCGATGGCTACTCGGATCTGCTGGTCGGCGCACAGACCGACTCGGATCCCCAGAACGGCGAAGGTGCGGCGTTCCTCTTCTACGGGAACCAGCTCGATCGCGGGCGCGCCGTGCGCCTGCGCCAGCGGCGCACGGATACGGCGAGCGCCGTCGTCGCGCCGCTCGGGCGCGCCATCTCGCTGAACGGCTTCAGCGCCGAGATCCTGGGCGCGCACCCGAGCGGCAGCGGCCGTGTCGCCGCCACCTTCCAGGCCTGCCCGCGCGGGACCGCCTTCGGCGGCGCGAGCTGCGTCTCCCAGACGACGCCCTATGCGCTCTTGGGGGGCACCACGCCGAGCACCGTGCTCGCGACCACGTTCTCGGGGCTGGTCGCGAATACGCTCTACCACTGGCGCGCGCGCTTGTCGTACGCCGACGACACCGGGCCCATTCCCCCGAACCCGACGCACGGGCCGTGGCGCCGCCCGGGCGCCCGCGCCGCGCTCGAAGACATTCGCACCGGCGCCGACACCGACGGCGACGGCGTGCCGGACGCGATCGACAACTGTCCGCTCGTCGCGAACCCGAGCCAGGCCGACACCGGCGGCATGGGCCCCGGCAGCCC
>DATJZN010000038.1:0-200100 GCA_035499075.1 Myxococcota bacterium
CGAGCTGCCGGACCTGGCGGAGAAGGTCCAGGTCGGTCTCTTCAACGTGATGGAAGAGCGCGACTTCCAGGTGAAGGGCTTCAAGGTGCGGCTGCCGCTCGACATCCTGGTCGTCGCGAGCGCGAACCCGGAGGACTACACCCGCCGCGGGCGCATCATCACCCCGCTCAAGGACCGCTACCAGGCGCAGATCCGCACGCACTACCCGCCGACGCGCGAGCTCGAGATCGGGGTCATGAAGCAGGAGCGCCGCCGCCCGCGCGAGTGCGCCGCGGAGCTCTACATGCCGCACTTCATCGAGCAGATCGTCGCGGAGCTGACGATCCAGGCGCGCAAGAGCCCCGACGTGTCGCAGGTGTCGGGCGTGTCGGTGCGCGCGTCGATCGCGAACTACGAGACGATCCTCGCGTGCGCCGAGCGCCGCGCGCTCCTGCTCGGCGAGAAGGAAGCCGTGCCTCGTCTGTCCGACTTGCCCGCGCTCGCGGCTTCGATGAGCGGCAAGATGGAGCTCGAGTACGCCGGCACGGAGAAGAGCGAGAACGAGATCCTCGAGTCACTCGTGAAGCGCGCCGTGCGCTCGGTGTTCGATGAGGTGTGCGCGGGCTTCGACCTGGACGCCGTCGTGCGCGCGTTCGACGACGGCTGGAAGGTCGAGGTCGGCGACGAGCTGCCGTCGAAGGAGTACGCCGACGGCGTCGACAACATCGGCGGACTGCGCAAGGCGGTGGAAGGGCTCGGCTGCGGCTCGAGCCCGGCGCGCATCGCCTCGGCGGTCGAGCTCGTGCTCGAAGGCCTGCACCTCTCGAACAAGCTGAATCGCGAGGTGACCGGCCGACGGCTGACGTACGGCGCCTAGATGGCGCGCCTGCGCTACAGCCGGTGGGACGGCACGCAGCGCGCGTTCTCGCTGGCGGCCGAAGCGGCGCTCGACGAGCTCGCGCGCCACCTCATGGAGGGCATGAGCGTCGACGAGGCGCTCTCGTGGATGCGCTACCAGGGCTTCGGCCTGGCCGGCATGGATTTCCGCGTGATGGGCGTCGAGGAGCTGCTGCAGGAGCTCCGCCAGCAGGCGCGCGAGCGCATGGCCGGCCACAACATGGAACGCACCTTCGACGAGCGCTGGGAGAAGCTGCGCGACGTGCTGGAGCGCGAGGAGCGCGCGCAGGGCGAGCAGAACGGCGTCGAGTCGAAGCCCTGGAGCGACTTCAAGAAGCGCAAGGACTCGCTGCCGCGGCGCTTGTCGGACGCGCTCCGGCGCTTCTCGGATCACGAATGGGCCGACGCCGACGCCGAAGCAGACTTCCGCGAGCTCGAGGGCGAGCTCGAAGACGTGCGCGCGCTCGAGGAGTTCCACGCGCGCAACCGCCAGATGCTGCGCGGCGGTCACTCGCTCGACTTCGACGAGGCGCTCGACTTGATGCACGAGATCGAGCGGCTCGGGCGCATGGCGCGCAACCTGCTCGAGGGCCGCTTCGAAGAGATCTCGCTCGACGAGCTGCGCGAGCTCGCGGGCGAAGAGGGCGTCGAGTCCATCCTCATCCTGCGCGACATGCGCCGCAACCTGGAAGAGGGCGGCTACGTGCGTCCGGGCGAGAACGGGCTCGAGCTCACGCCGCGCGCGATCCGGCGCATCGGCGAGCTCGCGCTCGAGGACATCTACGGCTCGCTCAAGCGCGGCTCGCCCGGTGGCCACGCGACGCTCCACCGCGGCGGCGGGCCGATCACGATCGAGCGCTCGAAGCCATATGTGTTCGGCGAGCCCGCGCACCTGGACGCCGTCGCGACCGTGCGCAACGCGCTCTTGCGCGACCCGAGCCGCGCGCGCGTGCCGCTCTCGGTCGCGCCGGGCGACCTCGTGGTGTGGGACACCGACCAGCAGACCGACACCACGACGGTGCTCCTGCTCGACATGAGCTGGTCCATGTCGTGGTCGGGGCGCTGGCCCGCCGCGAAGCGCGTGGCGATCGCGATGGACCAGCTGATCCGCACGCGCTATCCGCGCGACCGCTTCTTCATCGTCGGCTTCTACACGCGCGCGCGCGAGCTCACGATCCCCGAGCTGCCCGAGCTGGTCTGGAACATGGAGGACCCGTTCACGAACCTGCAGGACGGCCTGCGCGTGGCGCAGCGGCTCATCGACCGCAACCCGTCCGCGAACAAGCAGATCATCGTGATCACCGACGGCCAGCCGACCGCGTACTTCGTCGGCGACGAGCTGCGCGTCGAGTGGCCGAGCGGCGTCGGCGGCACCAGCCCGCGCGCGAACAAGGAGACGCTCGGCGAGGTGAGTCGAGTCACTCGCAAGGGCATCACGATCAACACGTTCATGCTGGACGACTCGCCCGAGCTCATGCGCTTCGTCGAGGGCATGACGAGGATCAACAAGGGCCGCGCGTTCTACACCACGCCGGGTCAGATCGGCGAATACGTGATGGTCGACTACCTGTCGCGCAAGCGCAGGAAGATCAGATAGCACCGATCGTCTCGGGCGAGGATCTCCGCGAGCACTTGCCCGCGGAGCGGATCGCGCTGGAGCTGGGCTTCGGCCGCGGCGAGCTCTTGCTCGAGCTGGCCGAGGCCAGCCCGAAGCGCTCGTTCCTGGGCGTGGAGATCTCGCGCAAGCGCGTCGAGAAGGTCGCGCGCCGCGCCGAGAAGCGCGCGCTCGAGAACGTGTACCTCCTGCACGCGCCGGCCGAATACGCGCTCGAGCGCGTGCTCCCGCCGGCGCACGTGGACGAGTGCTGGATCCACTGTCCCGATCCGTGGCCGAAGAAGCGCCACTGGCGCCGGCGGCTGATCCAGGCGCCGCTGGTCGAACGGCTCGCCGCGGCGCTCGCGCCCGGCGCGCTCCTGCACCTGTCGACCGACCATCCGGGCTACCGCGACTGGATCGGCGACGTCATGGCGACACAGACTTGGTTCACCAACCTGCACGCTCCCGCGCCGTGGACCGCCGAGCCGCCGGCCCGGAGCGCCACGGCTTACGAGCGCGAGTGGCGGGCAGAGGGTCGCGAGATCGCGTACTTCGACTATCGTAGGGGCCCGTGAAGCCGCTGCTCGCCCTCACCCCCGACGAGCTGCGCGCCGCCTTCTCGGCCGCAGGCACGCCCGCGTTCCGCGCCGCGCAGGTCGCGCGCTGGCTCTATGCGCGCCGCGTGCGCGACTTCGCAGCGATGGCCAACCTGCCCGCCGAGCTGCGCGAGCGCCTCGCGGGCGAGTGGCGCACGCGCTCGCTGGAGCGCGTGGCCGTGCACGACGCCGCCGACGGCACGCGGAAGCTCGTGCTCGCCACGCCCGACGGCGCGAAGCTCGAAGCCGTGCTCATCCCCGAGGAGCGCCGGCGCACCTTGTGCGTGTCGTCGCAGATCGGCTGCAGCCTCGACTGCACTTTCTGCGCGACGGGCCGGCTGGGGCTCGGGCGCAACCTGCGCGCCGACGAGATCGTCGACCAGGCGTTGCACGCCGCCGAGCTCCTCGACGAGGAGGGCCGCGCGCTCACGCACGTGGTGTTCATGGGCATGGGTGAGCCGCTCCTGAACCTGCGCCACGTGGTGCAGGCGATCCGCGTGCTCACGCACCCCGATGCCTTCGGCCTCGCCCCCCGACGCATCACGGTGTCGACCGCGGGCGTCGCGCCGAAGATCGCGGAGCTCGGCCGCGCGGTGCCCGTGCGGCTCGCGATCTCGCTGCACGCGGCGCGGGACGAGCTGCGCGACCGGCTCGTGCCGCTGAACCGCCGCTTCCCGCTCGCCGAGCTGCTCGGCGCGTGCGCCGAGTTCCCGACGCCGAAGCGCGAGCGCCTCTCATTCGAGTACACGCTCATCGCCGGCGTGAACGACTCGCCCGACGACGCGCGCGCGCTGGCGGCGCTGGCGGAGCAGGCGCGCGCCAAGGTGAACCTGATCCCGCTGAACGAGCACCCGGGCACGCAGTTCCGCCGGCCGAGCGAGGCGCGCATGGACGCGTTCCTCGGCGTGCTCGCCGCCGCGGGGGCCACCGCGACTCTCCGGCGCTCTCGCGGCGACGACATCTTCGCCGCCTGTGGCCAACTGGGCGCTCTCGCGAGTGCGCAACCGAATTCGCCAAGCGCAGCGGCGTCCGTCCGATAAGAGGCCCCGGGATGCTCTACGCGATCGGCGACATTCACGGCATGCGCGACGAGCTCGCCAGGCTGCTCTCGCGCATGCCGCTCCAGAAGGGCGATCGCCTGCTGTTCATCGGCGACTACGTCGACCGCGGGCCGAACCCGAAGGGTGTCGTCGACGACCTGATCGAGCTCGCGAAGCGCTACGAGTGCCTCTTCCTCATGGGCAACCACGAGGCGATGTTCCTCTCGTTCCTCGGCTGGAAGGGCTCGAGCTACTTCGGCTCCGAGGCGTTCCTGCACAACGGCGGCGAGACCACGCTCGCGAGCTACGGCTACTTCCAGGGCGACGAGGACTTCGCGCTGCCGCCCGAGCACGAGCGCTTCTTCCAGAACCTGCAGCTCTCGCACCTGGAGGGCGAATACGCGTTCGTGCACGCGGGGCTGTCGAAGGCGTCGCTCGGGCTCTCCGACGTCAAGTACGCGCTCTCGCGGGAGACGGCGCGGGATCTGTTGTGGCAGCGGGAGACCGCAGACCTGCCGCACAGCCTCGGCGTCACCGTCATCTACGGCCACACTCCGCTGCCCGACTTCAGTGTACGCTGGAACCTCCCGTACTCGATCGGTATCGACACGGGCGCCGTCTACGGAGGTCCGTTGACGTCGATCCGTCTGCCCGACGAGACCATCTTCCAGTCGTAGCACCATGAAGCTCACGAGCGATCAAGAGCTCATCCGCGACGCCGTGCGCCGCCTCGCCGAGGCGGAGCTCGCGCCCATCGCAGCGCGCATCGACGCCGAGGATTGGTTCCCGCGCGACTTCTTCGGAAAGCTCGGCGAGATCGGCGCGCTCGGCGTGCTGGTCCCGGAGGAATACGGCGGCAGCGGCGGGGACTACATCGGTGCGACGCTCGTCATGGAAGAGCTCGCGCGCGTGTCGGGCTCGGTGTCGCTCTCGTACGGCGCGCACGCGGTGCTGTGCGTGGGCGCGATCGCGCGCGACTGCTCGCACGAGCAGAAGCAGCGCGTGCTGCCTCGCTTGTGCAGCGGGGAGGCGATCGGCGCGTGGGCGCTCACCGAGCCGGGCTCGGGCTCGGACGCGCTCGGCATGCGCACCCGTGCGGTGCGGCAGGGCGGCGAGTACGCGCTCGACGGCGGCAAGACGTTCATCACGAACGGCTCGGAAGCGGAGACGCTCGTGGTGTACGCGCGCACCGATCCGGCGCAGGGTCCGCGCGGCATCTCCGTGTTCCTGGTCGACTCGAAGACGCCGGGCTTCTCGTGCAGCCGCAAGCTCGACAAGATGGGCATGCGCGGCAGTCCCACGGCGGAGCTGCGCTTCGACGGCATGCGCGTGGCCGCGGCGGACCGCATCGGCGAAGAGAACCGCGGCGTCGCCATGATGATGCGCGGGCTCGACGTGGAGCGCGCGACGCTGGCCGGGATCTCCGTCGGGCTGGCGCAGGCCGCGCTCGACCACTCGCTCGCCTGGGCGCGCGAGCGCGAGCAGTTCGGCCGGCCGATCGCGGAGTTCCAGCTGGTGCAGAAGCTCCTCGCCGACATGTACGTCGACGTCGAAGCCGCGCGGCTGCTCGTGTACGAGGCGGCGCAGCTCTGTGTAGCCCAGGCGAGCGGCTGCGCGAAGCTCGCGTCGGCCGCGAAGCTCTTCGCTTCCGAGATCGCCACGAAGGCCGGCCTCGCGGCCGTGCAGATCTTCGGCGGCTACGGCTACACGCGCGACTACCCGGTCGAGCGCATCGCGCGCGACGCGAAGCTCATGGAGATCGGCGCGGGCACGTCCGAGATCCAGCGCACGATCATCGCGCGCGAGCTCCTGCGCGACCGCTAGGAGCGCTGGCAGTCGACGTGCGCGGTCATCCGCGCGAGCCGGCGGTACACGCGCTCCTGCCTGCGCACCTCGAACGAGTCGTACAGGAAGATCTCGAGCGGCCGCCACATCGCGACCCAGCCGCCGATCGTGAAGCTCTGCCGCGTGAACTCGGCGAGCGGCGCACCGTGCAGCTTCTCGAGCGCGTTCCCGAGCAGGATGCAGAACGCGAAGAACGCCAGCCCGAGCACCAGGCTCGTGCGCCCGCGCGCCATGAGCGCGCGGTGCTCGCGGCGCTTCGACTCGGCGCGGTAGGCCCAGTGGCTCGCGACGGCCTCGCTCACGATCGAGTCGAGCTCGCTTTGCGACTCGGAGCGCGGCTCCTCCAGGTGCACGAGCAGCTCGAGCTCGAGCTTGCGCGGAAACTGGCTCGCCCAGTCCTCGATGAACTCCGCGGCCTGGGCGTCGAGCTCGCGCTCGCGGAAGGGCGACGGATCGAACGAGTGGAAGAGCTGCGAGAGGTGGCGCAGGCGCAGCTCGATCTGGCCGACCTGCTGCCGCTTCCCTAGCCGGTGGACTTCTCCACCACCGGGATCACGAGCTTCACCCCGGGGGTCAGCCTCGCGAAGTCGACGTCGGGGTTGTAGCGGTGGATGAGCCATGTGGGCACGCCGTAGAGCTTGTGCGAGAGGATCCAGAGGGTATCCCCGGGGCGCAGCGTGTGCTCGACGGTGCCCGACACGCGGAAGCTGCCGAAGAAGTCCTCCTCGATGCCCTTGTGGTACTCGAGGCGCCGCTGCTGGAACTCCTCGGGCGAGACCTTGCTGAAGTCGAGCCGCAGCGCCTGGCCGACCTGGATCGCGCGCCGCGGCTTGAGCTTGTTCAAGTTGCGCAGGTGTTGCGGCGTGACCTCGAGCCAGTCGGCGAAGTGGCCCAGCGTCTCGTCGTCGTCGACGACCACGCGGTCGCCGTCGATGCGCCGGAACGGCGAGTCGTCCGGCTCGCCCGGCGCTTTCGCGTCTTCGGCCTTGGGCACCGCGGGCTCGGCGAGTGCGACGACGGGCCCCTGCTGCGGCGCGGGCACGGCGTGCGGCAGGGTCTCGGGGCCGAGCTCCGCGGCGAAGGCGTCGACGTCCTCGGCGGTCTCCGGGTTCGCGGCGGCGTCGGACGGCTCGACGGCGGTCACGGAGTCGGCGGGGTCGCCGGGGCCGGTCGCGGCCTCGGCCGCGGCGACGAGCGTCGCGGCGGACTCGGTCGGCTCGGCGGGCACGGGCGCCGCGGCGGCCGCCGCCGCGGTGGCCGGCTGGAGCGCCGGCGGCGCGGGCTCGGGCGGGGCCGGCGCGACTTCCGGCTGCGGCGGCGGGGCGGGCGCGGGCGTCGCCGGCTGCGTTGCGGACGTCGCCTGCGCGACCTCGAGCGGCTCGGGCCGCTTCGCCGCGCCGCCGCGCTCGGGGATCTGCAGCACCTGGCCGGGGAAGATGTGCCGCCCGCGCAGGTCGTTGGATGCGAGCAGCTTCGGCAGCGTCGTGCGGTTGCGCGACGCGATCTCCGACAGCGTGTCGCCGCGCCGCACGGTGTAGTACTTGCTCTCGTGCTGCTCCGTGTGGCGGACGTCCGGCGGCAGCGACGCGACCCACTCGCTGCCGTTCCCCGCGACGGCGGTCGCCGGCACGCGCAGCGCGTAGCCGCGCGGGATGCGCTTGTTGGAGCGGAACACGGGCTGGCGCAGGGCGGGGTTGAGCTCGGCGATGTCTTCCTTCGACACGCCCAGCTTGCGCGAGATGTCGGCCACGTCGGCGTAGAAGGGCAGGTGCACCACCTCGACCGCCGGCGGCGTGTCGCGGTGCACCGGCCCGAAGTAGCTCTCGTAGCTCTTCATCACCTTCCGCGCGGCGAGGAACTGCGCGTAGAAGTTCCGCGACGCGAAGCCGAAGCTCGGGCTGTCGTAGCGCCGCACGATCTCGTCGATGTGGTCCGTGCCCAGGCTGCGCACCGCGCGCGCCATGCCGCCGGCGCCGTGGTTGTAAGCCGTGAGCGCGAGCGGCCACGTGCCCAGGAACGCGTAGTTCTCGTGGAGCAGCCGCGCGGCCGCGCGCGTGGCGGTGATCGGGTCGAGGCGCTCGTCGACCACGTAGTCCACGTGCATGAACCGCCGGCCCGTGCCGCGCATGAACTGCCAGATGCCCGCGGCGCCGTCCTTCGAGTACGCGCGCACGTTGAACGACGACTCGACGTGCGGCAGGAGCGCCAGGTCCTCGGGCAGACCTTCGTCGCGGAACACCGCGCGCATCTCCGCCTCGAACGCGCCCGAGCGGATCAGCCCGTCGCGAAACTTGTCGCGCTGGCCGAGCTGGAAGCGCAGGTTCCACTTCGCGTCCTTGTAGTCGCGGAACGTCGGCGCGTGCCCGAGTGCGAGCGTGAGCAGGCGCACGGCCTGCTCCTCGCCCGGCCCGCGCGCCTCGCCGCCTTGCGCGAGCCGCTCCAGCACGTCGCGCCACTCGGCCTTGCGCCGCTCGACGATGCGCTCGCGCACGCGCGTGTTCTTCTCGCCCTCGAAGCGGATCTTCTCGTACACCACGTCGAGGAGCCGCGCGTCGTGGAGGAAGCCGCCGTCGGTCGTGGCCTCGGTGTAGACGCGCACCCAGAACGACACCGCGGGCGACAGCGCTGCGGGCTCGGGGAAGGTCTCTTCTGCCGCGGGCGCAGCGCTCGCCAGGAGCATCCAGGCGAACGCAAGGACCGTCGTCCGCAGGCCGAATCGGCTCAAGAATTTCCCCCGCCGGGCTTATCGAAGTGCGCCGGTCCGCGCTTGAGGCGAGCGAGGATAGGCGAGTGATATGCTGGGCGCGATGGGACCCCTGCAAGGCATTCGCGTGCTCGAGTTCGCCGGGATCGGTCCGGGTCCGTTCTGCGCCATGCTGCTCGCGGACATGGGCGCCGACGTCGTGCGCATCGATCGCGCGAGCAGCGCGGCGGGACGCGCGCCCGTCGACCCGCTGCTGCGCGGCCGGCGCAGCATCGCCTTCGACCTGAAGCAGCCGGCCGCCGTCGAGGCGGTGCTGCGGCTCGTGGCCGGCGCGGACGCGCTCGTCGAGGGCTTCCGGCCCGGCGTCATGGAGCGCCTCGGCCTGGGTCCCGAGGTGTGCCTCGCGCGCAACCCGAAGCTCGTGTACGGGCGCATGACGGGCTGGGGCCAGGAGGGTCCGCTCGCACAAGCGGCGGGCCACGACATCAACTACATCGCGCTCGCGGGCGCGCTCGAGGGAATCGGGCGCAAGGGCGAGCCGCCGCTTCCGCCGCTCAACCTCGTCGGCGACTTCGGCGGCGGCGGCATGCTGCTCGCGTTCGGCGTGCTCGCGGCGCTGCTCGAGCAGAAGCGCTCGGGCCGCGGCCAGGTCGTCGACGCGGCCATGGTCGACGGCGCGGCGCTGCTCATGTCCATGTTCTGGGGCATGCGCCACATCGGCATGTGGAACGAAGTGCGCGGCACGAACCTGCTCGACACCGGCGCGCACTTCTACGAAGTGTACGAGTGCGCCGACGGCAAGTACGTCTCGCTCGGCTCGATCGAGCCGCAGTTCTACGCGGAGCTCGTGAAGCTCGCGGAGCTCGACCCGAAGGAGTTCCCGCAGCTCGACCGCGCGCACTGGCCCGACATGAAGAAGCGCCTCGGCGCGGTGTTCAAGCGCAAGACGCGCGACGAGTGGTGCAAGATCATGGAGGGCAGCGACGTGTGCTTCGCGCCGGTGCTCGCCATGAGCGAGGCGCCGACGCACCCGCACAACGTCGCACGCCGCACGTTCATCGAGCTCGACGGAGTGACTCAGCCCGCGCCTGCGCCGCGCTTCAGCCGCACGCCGCCGGAAGTCGCGAGCCCTCCGGCGCGCACCGGCGAGCACGGCGACGACGTCCTCGCCAGCTACGGCTTCCGCACGGACGAGATCCGCAAGCTGCGCGAGAGCAAGGCGATCGCCTGAGCGGCGCGCAGCGCAGCGAGCTGCTCGCGCTCGACGGGCCGCGGCACCTCGCGGGACTGCAGTGCGCGCTGCGCCTGTGGCTGGAGCTGCGCGGCGAGCCCGGCGACGACCCCGCGCGCGCGGCCGAGCTGGCCGAGGGCGGGCGCGCGCGCGCCGAGCTGCGCGAGCGCGTCGCGGAGCTCCTGCCCGGCGCCGAGCGCGACGTCGTGCTGCGCGCGGGTCCGCTCGAGGCGCGAGCCGACTTCCTCGTGCGCGACGCCGACGGCCGCACGGGCCTGCGCCAGGTGCGCGCGGCGCTGCGGCCGAGCGAGTCGCACCTGGACGAGCTCGCCTTCACGGCGTTCGTCTCGGCGCGCGCGGGCCGGCCGCTGGGCTCGGTCGCGCTCCTGCACCTCGAGGCGGACTTCGTGCGCGGCGCGGAGCCCGGCCCGGCGCGCGCGCTCGTGCGACACACAGATGTGTCACGCGACGTCGAGTTCCTGGCGCGCGATCTGGAGCAGCGCGTCGCCGCGCAGCTGTGCGAGGCCGAGGCGGAGCGCGCGCCGGCGATCGAGCCGTCGCCGCACTGCCGCCGCCCGTCGCCGTGCCCGTTCCTGCCGCGCTGCACCCGCGGCCGGCCCGCCGACTGGCTCGGCTTCCTGCCCGCCCTGCGCCCCGACACCGACGCCGCGCTGCGCGGGCTCGGCGTCGCGCGCATGGGCGACGTGCCCGACGACTTCCCGCTCACGCCCGCGCAGAAGAACGCGCGGGCGAGCGCGCGCGCGGGCGCGCCCTTCGCCGCGCCCCAGCTCGCGGCCGAGCTCGCGCCGCTCGACGGCGGCGCGGACTTCCTCGACTTCGAGGCGATCCTGCCCGAGCTACCCGTCTACCCGGGCACGCGCCCGTACGAGGTCGTCCCGTTCCAGTGGTCGGCGCACCTCGGCGACGACGCGGGCGGGCTGCGCCACCTGGAGTTCCTCGCCGACGGCGCGCGCGACCCGCGGCGCGAGTTCGCGGTGAGCCTCGCCGCCGCGTTCGCGGGGCGTGCGCGGCCGATCGCCGTCTACTCGGGCTTCGAGTCCGACGTGCTGGAACGCCAGGCTGCGGTGTTCCCCGAGCTGGCCGAGCCGCTGGAGCGCATCCGCGCGCGCCTCTTCGACCTCCTGCCGCTCGTGCGCCGCACCGTCTATCACCCGGCGTTCTTCGGCTCGTTCTCGCTGAAGCGCGTGGTCCCGGCGCTCTCGCCGCGCTTCACGTGGGGCGACTTGCCGGGGATCGCCGACGGCGGCGCCGCCTCCCGCAGCTGGCACGCCCTCGCCCGCGGCGAGCTCAGCCCCGCCGCCGCCGCCCGCATCCTCAGCGAGCTCCGCGCCTACTGCGGCCGCGACTCACTCGCGCTCGCCGAGCTCATCACCGCCCTCCGAAGACTCGCGCGCGAAGCACAGAAGTGATCGCCCCGACCCCGCTGCTCCCCCACGCAAAATTGCGAGGCGGCGCAACGGCTCATTCTGCCCGGCGGGGCGGCTGCGGCGCGCGTAGCGAGCTTTGAGCGCGGGCGCCCTCGCAGCGGGCCCCGACCCGCCGCTTCCGCGCGAATCGCGAAGCGGCGCGCCGCAGCCGCCCCGCCGGGCTCCCACACTCCGTCGAGTCACTCCTCCGAGTAACTCACCGCCGACCGCACCCACCGCATCCGAGCGGTCCGAACGTCCGCCTTCCCCCCGACCGCCAGCTCGACCGCGAAAGGCGCGCTGCCGCCCGCCGCCACGCGCGCGACGCTGAACGAGACCTCGCGCGAGCCGATCGCCAGCTTGAACTCGGCGCGCGCCTGGTCCACGCTCGTCGCGTTCACGATGCGTCCGCGCACGCGCACGCCACCGCTCGAATCGGTGACCGACGTCGGGCCCACGAGGAAGCCGCTGCCCATCGCCTGCAAGGTCGGGTTCGTGAGGTCGATCGTCGCCGAGCCGTCGCCCGCGCTCTTCGGCGCGAGCGCGTCGGCCTCGGTGCGCGGCGCCGCGGCGCCGGGCTTCGCTGCGACGGGCGGAGGCGGCGGCGCGGGTACAGTCGCTGCCGCCACGGCCGTCCCCGGCTCGCGCGCTTCCGTCCACGTGCGCACGGCCGCGCCGCGCCGCAGCTCGAGCGACACGCCGCTCGCGCCGGCGAAGAGCGACGACGACGTCGAGCCGTCGACCGACGCGAGCGAGAGCGCGGAGCCCAAGCTCGACGTCGCGACGCGCACGGTCTGCTGCGGCTCGCGCGCGCCGCCCGCGAACAGCGCGAGCACGGCCTGCGGCTCGCCGCCGCCCTGCGCGGGCACTTCGCGCCCGAGCGAGATCAAGGTGTGGCCGGCTTCGTCCACCAGGCGGACCGCGCGGCGCACCTCGAGGTCGTCCACGGTGAGGAGCCCGCCGGTGGCAGCCGCCGTGCCTGCGCTTTCGGGCACCTCGAGGTGCGCGGCGAACATCGCGCCCGCGATGCACAGACTCACGAGCGTCGTGAAGCTCGCTGCGACGCCGATCCAGAGCCGCCGGTTCGCGCGCTCGAGCGCGCCGAGCCGGGCGACCACCCACGCATCTACGTCTTCGGTTGGGCGTTCCATGCCGGGATCGTCCTCGAACGAGCCGGCCGAGACAAGCGCGCTACAGGTGCTCGATCCCGTTCCAGGACAGCAGGCGCGGCGCGGGCTCGAGCACGAGCTCCGACACCGCGCAGTTCGCCAGGTGATAGCGCTGCCACTGGTTGGGGTCACCGTGCAAGAGGGACCCCAGCGCGAGGCCGAGCGCGGCGCCATGACTCACGACGACGACCTCGCGGCCGCGGTGCTCGCGCGCGAGCCGCGCCAGCGCGTCGGTCACGCGCGCGACCACCTGGCGCGGCGATTCCCCACCGGGCGGCGCGAACTCGGGGTCGTGCGCGATGCGCGCGAAGAAGCGGTGCACGCGGACGAGGTCCTCGTACGTCTGGCCTTCGAGCTCGCCGATGCCGTACTCCGCGAGTCCCGGCTCGACCCGAGGCTCGAGCCCGAGCGGCCCGCCGATGCGCCGGGCGGTCTCTCGCGCGCGCGACAGCGGACTGGTGTAGAGCGCGGCGGGGCGCGCGCCGCGCTTCGCCAGGTGCAGGCCGGTGCGCTCGGCCTGCGCGTGCCCGAGCTCCGTGAGCGCGCTGTCGGTCGAGCCGTGCCACACGCGCGCGGCGTTCGCTGCGATCTCGCCGTGGCGCACGAGGAGCAGCGTCGCCGCGGCCTCCGCCGCCACTAGATCAGCATCGCGAGCTGGCGCGACTGCGCGAGCAAGAGCCCGCCGCGCGTCCAGATCTCGCCGTCCTCCTCGACGAAGCCGGCGCGCAACGTGCGCGAACGGAACACGCCGAGGTAGAAGTCGCCGGGCTGCGCGTCGGCGGGGACCGGCGCGCGGAAGTGGATGGTGAGGTCGACCGTCGGCATGCCGCGCGGCGCCTGCGCCGCCAGCGCGCGGTGCTGCGCGACGGCCGGCGGCCAGGCGTCGCACAGGAGCGCGAGCTCGGCGTAGTCCGCCACGCGCGGCTCGCGCGTGCGGATCCAGCCGCCCGCGAGCGCTTGCGCCGCGCTCGCGCGCATGGGCTCGCCGAACGCGGGGCGCGACTCCATCCGCTCGCGCATGGGCACGGTGCGGTCGGGCGGGCTCGCGAGCTGCGCGAGCGTCTCGGGCGGCGCCACCTCGGGCATGCGCACGTCGGTGAACTCGGCGGACGGCCGCGCCCGCGCAAACGCGGCCAGCGCGAGTGCCACGAGCGCGCCGTTCTGCTCGACGCGCGCCGACAGCGTGGTGAGCGAGCGCCCGGCGCGCTCCACGCGCGTGCGGATCGCGACCGCGCCTTCGCGCGCGGGCGACACGTAGTGCACGGTGAGCGAGTGCGGCGGGCGCTCGGGCTCGCCCACGGTCTCCGTCAGCGCGCGCAGCAGCGTCGCCGCCAGGTAGCCGCCGTTCGGCCCGACCACGATCCACCAGCCGGGGTCGAGCGTCGCCTCGAACTCGCCCGGGCCGAGCCGGCGCACCGCGGTGTCTCGGTCGAATCGCGTCACGGAGACTCGCTCAAGCGCGGGCGAAGGCGGGGAGCACCTTCTCTGCGAACAGGCGGGCGGGCACGCGCGTGTCGCGCCCGAAGAACTCGATCACGAGCAGGCCCGCGCCGAGCTTGCGGTGCCGCTCGATGCAGTCGATCACGCGGTCCGGCGCGCCCCAGATGCCGTGCTCTTCGAGCGCGGCGCCCATGTGGCCGCCGTAGATCTTCTTCGCCTTCTCGAGCGACTCCTTCGCGCGGGCTTCGTTCTCTTCGATCACGACGACGCACTGCTGCGACACGCGCAGCTCGCCGAAATCGCGCTTCACCTCGTCGCAGCGCCGCTTCAGCGCCTCGACCTTGGCGCCGAGCTGCGCCTGGAACACCGCCAGGTTGTTCCAGATGTCGGCGTGCTGCGCGGCGATGCGCAGGAGCACCTTCTCGCCCGAGCCCCCGACGAGCAGCGGCGTGCGGCGCAGCGGCTTCGGTTCGCACACCGCGTCTGACACCGAAAAGTGTTGGCCGGCGAAGGTCGCGCGCTCGTCCGTGAACAGCTTGCGCAGGATGATGCAGGTCTCCTCCAGCGCGCGCATGCGCTCGCCGAGCTTCGGGAATTCGCTGCCCGTGCCGCGGAACTCGGCCTCGAACCAGCCGGCGCCCAGCCCGACGATGGCGCGGCCGCCCGAGATGTGGTCGAGCGTGGCCACCTGCTTGGCCAGGATCGCCGGATTGCGGAAGAACGGCGGGGTGACGAGCGTGCCGAGCTCGAGCTTCTGCGTCACCGCCGCGACGGCCGCGAGCTCGGTCCACGCCTCGAAGATGGGCAGGTTGGGCGCGGGCACGCCGTACACGTGGTCGCACACCCAGGCCGAGTGGAAGCCCCGCTGGTCCAGCTCCTCGGCCACGGCGCGCGCCTCGGCCCAGGTGCGCTTGATCTGCGGCAGCGTCGCTCCGAACTGCATCTCGGCCAAGCCCGTCCCTCCGACCGCGCGAGTGTAAGCGAAAACCCGCTCAGCCGTCCGCGACCACGCGGTTGCGCCCGCCCGCCTTCGCGGCGTAGAGGCGCGCGTCGGCGGCGCGGATGAGCTCGGCCGCGGTGCGGCCGTCCTCGGGCGCGGTCGCGACGCCGGCCGACAGCGTGAGCGCGGCCCCGGGCGGCGCGTCCGCCTCCAGGGCGGCGCGGATCTTCTCGGCGACGGTGAGCGCGCCCGCCCGCACCGTTTCGGGCAGGACGAGCGCGAACTCGTCGCCGCCGTAGCGCGCCGCGGTGTCGCTCAAGCGCGAGCGCTCGGCGACGAGGCACGCCGCGCGCGCGAGCGCGGCGTCGCCGGCCAGGTGGCCGTTGCGGTCGTTCCAGCTCTTGAAGAAGTCGAGGTCCATCATGACGACCGAGAGCGCGCGGCCGTAGCGCGCCGCGCGCGCGGCCTCGCGCTCGAGCGAGAACCAGAAGCGCCCGTGGTTCGCCAGCCCCGTGAGCGGGTCGAGGTCGGCGCGGCGCAGCGCCGACTCGTGCACGGCCGCCGCGGCGAGCGAGCGCGCGCCCGCCGCCGCGAGCTTCCGCAGCAGCGCACGCCGTGCCGCGCTGCGAGTCACTCGGCCGTAGAAGCGCAGCTCGCCGAGCGCCGCGCCCGCGGCGCGCAGCGCCACGGCGAGCGACGGCTCCGCGCCCGCGCGGCCGCGCCTCACGGCGACGCGCTCGCCGCCGTCGGCGCCGACGAGCCGGACGTCGCCCGCGCGCGCCTCGGCGAGCGCGAGCGCGCCGCGCAACAGGCGCGTGCACAGCTCGCGCGGCTCGAGCCCGCCGACCAGCCGCTCCAGCGACTGCGCGTAGACGCGCTCCGCGCCGCCCGTGCCCGCCACGTCAGGGCAGGGCGGCCGCGGCGGCGGTCGCCAAGCGCGGCGAGGCGGCCGCTTCGCACAGGCCGGTCGCCGGATCGCGCGCGACGGCCAACACCCTTCCGTGTTCCCACGCACCGCTGCGCTTGATCGTGTGGCCGCGGCGCTCCAGCTCTTCGAGCACCTCGGGCGCGATGCGCGACTCGGCCGCCGCGACGCCCGGCTGCGCAGTGCGCGGGTAGAACGAGTCGGGCATGTGGTGCGAGTGCACGGTCGGCGCGTCGATCGCGCTCTGCAGGTCGCGCGCCTCGAAGTCCACCAGGTTCAGGAAGAACTGCAGGGTCCACTGGTCCTGCTGGTCGCCGCCGGGCGTGCCGAACGCGACGAGGCTGCCGTCGCGCAGCCGCGCGAGCGACGGCGACAGCGTGGTGCGCGGCCGCTTGCCCGGCGCCAGCGCGTTCGGATGCTCGGCGTCGAGCACGAACATCTGCGCGCGCGTGCCCACGGGGAAGCCCAGCCCGGGCACGAGCGGCGACGACGGGATCCAGCCGCCCGACGGCGTGGCCGACACGGCGTTGCCGTGGCGGTCGACGGCGTCGAGGTGCGTGGTGTCCCCGCGCCCGCGCGAAGCCGCGAAGGCTTGCGGCTCCTGCGGTACGACGGCCTCGGCCGCGAGGCGCGGCCAGCCGCGCGGCAGCCGGCCCAGCCCCGGGCGCAGCTCGCGCGACGCGCGCGCCGGGTCGACGAGCGCCCGACGCTTTTCGGTGTAGGCCGGCGAGAGCAGCTCGTCGAGCGGCACGCCGACGGCGCGGGGATCGCCGTAGCAAGCCTCGCGGTCGGCGAACGCCAGCTTCGCGCACTCGAGCACGAAGTGGAGCGCGTCGGCCGAGCCCGCGCCCGCGGCGCGCAGGTCGAAGCCCTCGAGCAGCCGCAGCTGCTGCAGGAACACGGGCCCCTGGCTCCACGGGCCGCATTTCCACACGCGCGCGCCCCGGTAGTCCGCGGCGACCGGCGCCTCGACCGCGCCCTCGTAGTGCGCCAGGTCTTCGGCGCGAAGCAGCCCCGCGTGCGCGCGCCCGCTCGCGTCGCGCACGGGCATGGCGAGGAAGCGCTCGAGCTCGCGCGCGGCGCGGCCGCGGTAGAACGCGTCGCGCGCGGCGCGGATCCTCGCCTCGCGCGTCCCGCCGGCCGCGCGCTCGGCGTCGATGAGCTCGCCGAAGAACGCCGCCAGCGCCGGGTTCGTCTGCGCCTCGCCGATTGCGCGCAGCGGCAGGTACACCGCGGCGCTCGTCGGCCACTCGTTCCGGAAGCGCGGCTCGAGGAAGCCGAGCACCGAGCGCAGGAATGGGTACATCGGGTAGCCGCGCGCGGCGAGTGACTGCGCGGGCGCGAGCACGTCGGCGAGGCTCCTGGTGCCGAAGCGCGCGAGCAGGAGACACCACGCGTCTAAGGCTGCGGGCACGGTCGCGGCGAGCAGGCCGTCGCCCGGGATCAGCTCCAGGCCGAGCTCCGCGAAGCGCGCGAGCGTCGCTGCCGCGGGCGCGGGGCCCTGGCCCGAGATCGCGTGCACGCGGTCCTCGCGCGCGTCGTAGACCAGCATGGGCACTTCGCCCGCGGGGCCGTTCATGTGCGGCTCGAGCACCTGCAGCGCGAAGCCCATCGCGCAGGCCGCGTCGGCCGCGTTGCCGCCCTCGCCCAGCATGCGCGCACCGATCTGCGCCGCCAGGTGGTGACCGGCGGCCACGCCGCCGCCGAAGCCGCGCAGGATCGGGACCGGACGCTCGCGCATGGCCGCATTCTACAGTCACTCGGCGCTTTCTCGGTCGCGGCGCGTGTGCGAAGCTCGCGGCCCATGCCACGCCCCGTGCTGCTCGCCGCGTTCACGGCCTTCGTGCTGATGCTCGGCCTGGGCGTGCTCTTCCCGGTGCTGCCGTTCCTGACGCGCGAGCTCGGCATCTCGGACGCGGCGGCGGGCGCGCTCCTGGCCGCGCTGCCGCTGGCCGCGTTCGTCGCCAGCCCGGCCTGGGGCCGTTTCTCGTCGCGTCGCGGCCGCAAGCCGGCGCTCGTGCTCGGGCTGCTGGGCTACGCCGTGGGCTTCACCTTGTTCGGGCTGGGGCGCAACTTCGGGGAGCTCCTCGCCGCGCGCGTGCTCGGCGGGCTGGTGTCGGCCGCGGCGATGCCCTCGCTCTTCGCCTACGTGGCCGACGTGACGAGCGCCGAGCAGCGCAGCTCCGCGATGGGCCTGCTGGGCGCGGGCATCGGGCTCGGCGTCACCTTCGGCCCGCTGCTCGGCGAGGCGACCTACTGGCTGTACGGGCTGCGCGCGCCCTATTTCGTGTCGGGCGCCATCGGGCTCGCGAACGCGCTGCTCGTGGTGGCGTTCCTGCCCGAGAGCACGAGCGCGGCCTCGCGCGCCGCGCCGTCGCGCGCGCCGTGGGCGAGCCTGCTCGGGCCGCTCGCGCCGTTCCTCGCCGCGAACTTCCTGACGTCGACCGCGCGCATCGCGGTCGACGCGACGGTCGCGTTCTTCCTGCAGAACGCCCTCGCGGCTACACCCGTTGGTGTAGGAAACCTGCTGGGCGCAATGGGCATCACGGGCGCGCTCGTGCAGGGAGGCGTCGTGCGCGCGCTGTCGGGCCGCGTGTCCGACCGCGCGATGTTCGCGCAGGGCTGCGGCTGGATGGCGCTCGGCCTCGCGACGCTGGCGGGTGCGGGCAGCTGGGCGGGCGTGACCTTCGCCGGGCTCTGCGTCGCCGGGGGCTTCGCGCTGCTGTCGCCGCCGCTCGCCGCGCTGCTCTCGCGCGCGGCGGAGGACGCGCAGGGCGAGGCGCAGGGCCTGAACGGCAGCGCCACCGCGCTGTCGCGCGTCGTCGCGCCGCTGCTCTTCACTGCGGGCCTGTGGCCGAGCACGGGCGCGCACGGCACCTACGGCGTGGCCGCGGTCCTGTGCGCCGCCGCGCTCGCCGTCGGCGTGGCGAAGTTCAGAAGCCCGGCGGAGGCATGAAGCCGCCCGTGCGCTCGGCGAGGCGCCGGGCGAAGTCGAGCGACGTCCGGTCCTCGAGGTGCGCGGCCACGATCTGAATGCCCACCGGCAGCCCGTCGCCCGTGCGGCCGACGGGCACGACCGTCGCCGGCAGCTTGCACATCGTCGCCAGGCAGATCCACGACAACAGATCGGTGTAGGGGATCGCCTTGCCGTTCACCTCGAGCGTGCGCAGCGGCATCGGCGGCGTCTGCATGTGCGGGATCGCCGGCAGCTGGTTCACGGGCAGCAGCAGCACGTCGAATTCGCGGAACTGCGCGTGCATGAGCAGCCGCAGCTGCTCGCGCGCTTCGTTCGCGCCCAGCCAGGCGGAGTGACTCGCCGTCATGTCGCGCGCGTTGCTCGTGGCGATGGAGGTGTCGCCCGGTGCCGCGTTCGCCGCCAGCGCGCGCATCGCCTCGAGCGCCTCCGGCGGGAAGCTCATGGCCATGAGCGGGAACAGGAGCGCCTCGTAGGCGCGCCGCGCGGCGCGCAGGTCGAACGGCAGCTTGGCGAGCGTCTGCACCTTCGCGCCGGCGCGGCGCAGCTCCTCGACCGCCGCTTCCAGGCGCACGCGCACGGACGCGTCGACCGGGAAGGCGTCGTCGTGGAAGCACGCGGCGACGCGGTAGTCGGCGAGCTTCGTGCGGCGCGCGGGCGGCAGCTCGAGCCGCCAGCCCGCGGCGTCGAGCTCGCTCGGGCCCGCGAGCACGTCGAGCGCGAGAGACAGGTCCTCGACGCTCCGCGCGAGGGGCCCGCACACGTTCAGGTCGGGCGCCGAGACGACGCCCGGCAGCGGCGGGATGTGCCCGCGCTGCGGCACGATCCCCCACGTCGGCTTGTGGCCGAACACACCGGACCAGTGCGACGGCACGCGAATCGACCCGCCGATGTCGCTGCCGAGCTCGAGCGAAGTCTCGCCCGTCGCGACGGCCGCGGCCGCGCCGCCCGAAGAGCCGCCCGGCACGCGCGCCGGATTCCACGGGTTGTTCGTGGTGCCGAAGATCTCGTTGAAACTCTGCCAGTCGCCGGCCATGAACGGCACGTTCGTCTTGCCGAAGATCACCGCGCCCGCGCGGCGCAGGCGCGCGACGGCGTCGGCGTCGCGGTCGGGCACGTGACTCGAGAGCGCCGGCGCGCCGGCAGTCGTGCGCAGCCCGGCCGTCTCGAACGTGTCCTTGATCGTGATCGGCAGTCCGTGGAGCGGGCCGCGCGCGCGCCCGCGCGCGAGCTCCTCGTCTGCAGCGGCGGCGTCGGCGCGCGCCTTCTCTTCGTCGAGCGTGACCACGGCGTTCAGGGCCTTGCCGTGTTTCGCGACGCGCGCGAGCTGGAGCTCGAGCAGCTCGCGGCTCGAGACCTCGCGCCGGCGCAACATGCCGGCCAGCTCCGTCGCGGTCGAGAACGCCAGCTCGCTCATCGTCGCACTCCTCTGGTCCGCCCCCGCGGCGAATCGTACCATGCGACCCGCGGAGGATTCGTTGAACGATTCGGAAGCCGTCACGCGCGGAATTCGCGTCGCCGTGCGCTCGCGCTACGTGGCGGAGCGCTCCCGGCCGATGATGAACGAGTTCTTCTTCGCGTACACCATCCGCATCTCGAACGAGGGGCGCGAGACCGTGCAGCTGGTGTCGCGCGCATGGCTCATCGAAGACGCAGAGGGGCACGTCGAAGAAGTGCGCGGGCCCGGCGTCGTCGGCGAGCAGCCCGTGCTCGGCCCCGGCGAAGCGTTCGAGTACACGTCCGCGTGTCCGCTCACCACGCCGTTCGGCTCGATGCGCGGCACCTATCAAATGGTGACGGCGAACGGCGAGCGCTTCGAAGCGGAGATCGCGCGCTTCCGGCTCGCCGAGCCGCACTCGCTGCACTAGCGCGTGCGGCTCGGGCGCGAAGCGATCGAGCGCATCCTCGACACGTGGCCGGTGGCGCGGCTCGCGACGCTGGCCGAGGACGGCCGCGCGGAGCTCGTGCCGGTGGTGTTCGCGCGGAGCGACGGCGCGCTCTGGTCGCCGCTCGACGGCAAGCCGAAGCGAGGCACCGAGCTGTCGCGCGTGCGGAACGTCCGGCGCGACACGAGAGTGTGTCTGCTCCTCGACCACTGGGACGACGACTGGGACAAGCTCTGGTGGCTGCGCGTCGACGGCCGCGCGCAGCTCGTGGCGGCGGGCGGCGCTGCCGCCGAGCGCGCGGCCGCCGCGCTGCGCGCGAAGTACCCGCGCTATGCGAGCGGCGCCACGCCGCTCTTCGCCGGCGAGCCGCGGCTCGTCCGGATCGAGGTCGAGCGCCAGCTGGGTTGGGCCGCCGGGCCGCGCGCCGCGATCTGCTAGGCTCGCAGCGATGGACGAACGCGAGGTGCGCACCTTCTGCCGGGTCTGCGAGCCCGCTTGCGGGCTGGTGGCGACCGTGCGCGACGGCGCGCTGGCGCGCCTGCGTCCCGACCGCGAGCACCCGGTCACGCGCGGCTTCGCGTGCAACAAGGGGCTCGCCGGCGTCGAGATCCACCACGACCCCGACCGGCTGAACTTCCCGGCGCGGCGGGGCGCGAGCGGCGCGTTCGAGCGCGTGCCGTGGGACGCCGCGCTCGACGGCGTGGCCGCGGCCCTGCGCGCGATCGCGGCCGAGTCGGGCCCGCGCGCGATCGCGACCTACGTGGGCAACCCGTCCGCGTTCAACACGCTCGCGGCGCCTGCGATCGGTGCGTTCAGCGCGCAGCTCGGCGTGAAGCGCACCTTCTCGTCGGGCACGCAGGACTGCGCGAACAAGTTCGCCGGCAGCGAGGCCGTGTTCGGCTCGTCGACGATCCACCCGATCCCGGACCTCGACCACACCGACTTCCTGCTCGTGTTCGGCGCGAACCCGCGCGTGTCGCACGGCAGCTTCATCTCGATCGCGGATCCGATGCAGAAGCTGCGCGAGCTGCGCCGCCGCGGCGCGAAGCTCTACTTCGTGAATCCGCGAACGATCGAGTCGGCCGAGCCGGGCGAAACGGTGCTGATCCGGCCGGACACCGACCTGTACTTCATGGCGGCGCTGCTGCGCGAGCTCGACCGAGCCGGCGGGCTCGACCGCGAGGAGCTCGCGGCGCATGGCGAGCACGTCGACGGCCTGCTCGCGTTCGCGGCGCGCTACCCGGCCGAGCGCGCCGCGCGCGTCACGGGTGTTCCGGCCGACACCATTCGGCGTATCGCGCGCGAGCTGGGCGAGGCGCGGAGCGCCTCGGTCCACATGTCCACGGGCGTGAACATGGGCCGGCAGGGCACGCTCGCGTACTGGCTCCTGCACATGCTGTCGTTCGCGACCGGGAACCTGGACCGGCGCGGGGGCAACATCCTGTCGGTCGGCTTCTACGAAGCCGCGAAGGCCGGCCGGCGCGAGTTCGCGAACAGCTTCGGCGACACCGAGTTCGGCCGGCTGCGGCGCGGCGCGCTGCCCGGCAACCTGCTCGCCGACTTCGTGCTCGCCGAGCGCGAGCCCGTGCGCGCGCTCATCGTGGTGTCGGGCAATCCGCTGCTGTCGATCGGCGGCGAGGCGCGCCTGCGCGAGGCGCTCGCGAAGCTCGACCTGCTGGTCTGCATCGACTTGTACCGGAACGCGACCGCCGAGTACGCGCACTGGCTCCTGCCGGCGACGGACATGTTCGAGCGCTCCGACATCAACATCACCGGTCTCGGCCTGCAGCACGAGCCGTGGATCCAGTTCACCGGTGCCGTCGTGGCGCCGCAGCACGAGCGCCGCGAGGAGTGGTGGATCTTCGCGCGGCTCGCGCAGGCGCTCGGCTTGCGCAGCCCGCTCGACGCCGGGCCGAACCCCGAGCTGTGGGGCCGCATCGATCACATGCTGCGCACGCGCGGCCATTCGCTCGACGAGGTGCGCGCGAGCGACCCCGCGCTGCGTTTCGAGCCGCTCGCGCCCGGCCGCTTCTTCGCCGCGCAGCTGCAGACCGCGGACGGCAAGGTCGACTGCTGCCCGCCCGCGTTCGCCGATGCGCTCGCGCGCGCCGAGCACATCTTCGTCGAGCTCGAGGCCGAGGGCGCGGCGCAGCTGAAGCTCATCACGCGCCGCGACCTGCACATGCACAACAGCTGGTACGCGAACGTGCCCGTGATGAAGCACGGCGCGCACGACCGCAATCGCCTGTACGTGCACCCCGACGACGCGCGCGAGCGCGGGCTCGCCGACGGCGCAAAGGCGCGCGTCTCGAACGCGCACGGCGCGCTCGAGCTCGAGATCGCCTACGACGACGGCCTCCTGCGCGGCGTCGTCGCGCTCACGCACGGCTGGGGCAACCGCGGCAGCACGGGCATGCGCGTCGCGGCGCGCACGCCCGGCGTGAACGCCAACGTGCTCGCCCCCAGCGGCCCGGGCAGCTTCGAGCCGCTCTCGAGTCAGGCGTTCCTGACGGGAATTCCCGTGGAGCTCGCGCCGCTCTGAGCTAGTGGCCGGAGCAGAGGACGCACTGGTTGCCCTTCTGCTGGCAGATCGCGAGCCCCTGGATGCGCGTGCCGTTGCCCGTGTTCATGATCGACGACTTCCACGCGGCCAGGTCGAGGTTCCAGCCCTGCTTGCAGGTCGACAGGTCCGCGCCCTTGAGTCCCGCGCAGTCGACCGCGCTGTCGCTCGCGATCCAGTCGCTGGCCTGCGCGACCTGACACGACGCCGCGGCCTTCACGTCGCGCACGCAGATGTCGAACGCCTGGATGCAGACCTTCTGGCAGTTGGTGATGCCGATGAAGCTGGTCGCGAAGTCGAAGGTGTTGGCGACGTCGACGGGGTCGCGGCACACGAGGTCGCTGTAGGCCGTGCCCAGCGTCGCGCCCGCGGGCGCGGCGAAGGCGAGGGCGGCGCAGAGCGCCGCGGCGGCGGCGCGCTCAAGGACTCGCACTGCAGTTCCCCGCGCAGGTGGTGGCGTTCGCGTTGCACTTGGCGAGCTCGGCCGTCTGCTCGGCCTGGATGTTGGCGAGCGCCGCGCTCTTCTCGTCCAGAAACGGCGTCTGGCAGTCCTTGAAATCGGTGCCCTTCAGGCCGTCGCAGTGCACCTTCGTCTTCATCACCGCCGTGTCGCTCGCGAAGTGCATCTGGCAGCTGACGGCGCGTTTCACCAGGCGCGAGCAGCTCGCGCCGTCCTTCTTGCACAGGCTCGCGCAGCTGGCGACGTGGTCGAGCGGGTTGTTGGGATCCGCGAACGTGGTCTGCGCCGCGACCTGATCGATCTCGAAGCAGGGGTTGCCGTTCGGGTCCGCCAAGAGCGGGTTCGAGTCGCTGCCGGCGCGCGCCGCGAGCGGCAGGAGGGCCAGGCCGGTGAGCAGGAGCCAGAGGGGGGCGCGCTTCACGCGGCGAACTCTAACAGATGCGGGGCCGAAGCCACGCTGCGCACGAGCCGCGTCGGCCTTGCGCGTCGATCTGATCATGTTCATAATTGATCATGATCATGAATCGAGGCTGGCGGACCGCGGTCGCCCCGGGGCTGCGCGAGCGGAACAAGCGCGAGAAGCTGGCGCGTATCCGCAGCGCCGCGCGCGCTCTGTTCCGCAAGCGCGGCTTCGAGGCGACCACCGCGCGCGAGATCTGCGAGCGCGCGGGCATCGGCACCGGGACCCTCTTCCTCTACGTGCGCGACAAGCGCGAGCTCCTGTTCCTCACGTTCGAGGAGGACGCGCGGCGCATCTTCGCGGAAGGCCGCACCGCCGCGGCGGGCGAACGCGAGCTCGTCGGCCAGCTGATGGCGCTGTTCGGCCGCTTCATCGCGCACTACTCGCGCGACGTCGCGCACGCGAAGGAGCTCGTGCGCGAGCTGTTCTTCCGCGAGCACGACCCCGACGGCATGGGCCGGCTCACGCTCGAGTTCGGTGCGCACGTCGCCGACCTGGTCGGGCAGGCGCAGGCGCGCGGCGAGCTGCGCAGCGACGTGCCTGCCGCCGCGGCGGCGAACGCGCTGTTCGCGCATTACGCGTACTGGGTGCAGGGCTGGCTCGGCGCAGGGGTCCTCTCGCGCGACGGCCTCGAAGACGGCTTGCGAGGCGCGCTGGAGCTGCAGCTCGAAGGGCTGCGGCCGCGCGCCGGAAGGAGAGAGCGATGACTCCCGCTGCAGAGACACTCGAGACCGTCGGCCAGGCGCGCGCGCGCTACTTCGCCGACGCAGGTTTCCCGCCCGACGGAGGCTACGCGGAGAAGTTCGTCCAGCTCGCGAAGCTGGGCCCGATCCCCGTCGGCTTTCCGAACAGCGACGCGCGCCGTCGCGCCGTCGCGCTGCACGACTTGCACCACGTGGCGACGGGCTACCGCACCGATTGGACCGGCGAGGCGGAGATCAGCGCGTGGGAGATCGCGTCGGGCTGCGGTGCCTTCTGGTTCGCGTGGTTCATCAACTTGCAGGGCATGGTGATGGGGTGGGTCGTGAATCCCGGTGCGACCTGGCGCGCGTTCGTCCGCGGGCGGCACAGCCGGAACTTGTACGGCGAGGCGGGTTTCTCGGAGACGCTGCTGCGGGAGAGCGTGACGAGCCTGCGCGCGCGGCTCGGGCTGGACCGGGCGGCGCCTGCGGCGCGGGCGCGGGACGTCGTTGGCTACGCTTTTTGGTGTAGCTTGGCGGCTGTGGAGGCTGCGGCGTCGCTGGCGGCCGTCGCCGTGCCGATCGTGTGGGTGTTGCGCCGGTTGTTCTGAACCCGAGCGCTCTGGCTGCCCGCGGGGCGGCTGCGGCGCGCCGCTTCGCGATTCGCGCGGAAGGGCGGGTCGAGGTGGCGTGCTCTCGGGCCGCGCTCAAAGCTCGCTACGCGCGCCGCAGCCGCCCCGCGGGCAGAAATCGGATGCACCGTCATTCACTTCTTTTGAGTGGAAGATGGTGATTCGGGTCGAGGCGGGCTTGGTGTCGCGGACTCGCGCGTCGCGGACTCGCGCGTTTGCTAGTGGATGTTCTTGAAGCGGAGCTTGTGGGGCTGGTCGGCGTCGACGCCGCGGCGGCGCTTCAGGTCGGCTTCGTATTCCTGGTAGTTGCCTTCGAAGAATTCGACGTGGCTGTCGCCTTCGAACGCGAGCATGTGCGTGGCGATGCGGTCGAGGAACCAGCGGTCGTGGCTGATGACGACGACGCAGCCCGAGAAGCCGAGGAGCGCTTCTTCGAGGGCGCGCAGGGTGTCGACGTCGAGGTCGTTGGTCGGCTCGTCGAGGAGCAGGACGTTGCCGCCGGCCTTCAGGGTCCGCGCGAGGTGCAGGCGGTTGCGCTCGCCGCCCGAGAGCATCGACACGCGCTTCTGCTGATCGGGGCCCTTGAAGCCGAACGAGCCCACGTACGCGCGGCTCGGCAGCTCGCGGCTGCCGACCTTCATCTTCTCCTCGCCGGCGCTGATCGCCTCGAACACCGTCTTCTTCGGGTCGAGTTCGGAGCGCGCCTGGTCGACGTACGCGAGCTTCACGGTCTCGCCGAGCTCGAGCTCGCCCGCGTCGGGCTTCTCGCTGCCCGTGATCATGCGGAAGAGCGTGGTCTTGCCCGCGCCGTTCCCGCCGATCACGCCGACGATCGCGCCGGGCGGCAGCTTGAAGTCGAGCTCGTCGATGAGCAAGAGCTCGCCGTAGCCCTTCGAGAGGCCCGTCGCCGCGACGACCTTGTCGCCCAGGCGCGGCCCCGGCGGGATCGCGATCTCGACCGTCTCGGGCGCGCGGTTCTCTTCTTCGGCGCGCAGCTTCTCGTACGCGGCGACGCGCGCTTTCGACTTCGCCTGGCGCGCGCGCGGCGCCATGCGCACCCACTCGAGCTCGCGCTGCAAGGTGCGCTGGCGCGCGGTCTGCTTCTTCTCTTCCAGCTCGAGGCGCTTCTTCTTCTGCTCGAGCCAGGCCGTGTAGTTGCCCTTGTACGGGATGCCCCGGCCGCGGTCGAGCTCGAGGATCCAGCCGGCGACGTTGTCGAGGAAGTAGCGGTCGTGCGTGACGGCGACGACGGTGCCGGGATACTCGTGCAGGAAGCGCTCGAGCCAGGCGACGGACTCGGCGTCCAGGTGGTTCGTCGGCTCGTCGAGCAGCAGCATGTCGGGCCGCTGCAGGAGCAGGCGGCACAGCGCGACGCGGCGGCGCTCGCCGCCGGACAGGTTGCGCACTTCTGCGTCGGGCGGCGGCAGGCGCAGCGCGTCCATCGCGACGTCCAGCTGGCGGTCGAGCTCCCAAGCGTTCGAGGCGTCGATCTTGTCCTGCAGCTTGGCCTGCCGCTCGAGCAGCGCGTTCATCGCGTCGTCGTCCATCGGCTCGGCGAACTTCGCGGAGACTTCCTCGAACTCTGCGAGCAGCGCGCGCGTCTCGGCCACGCCCTCGTGCACGACGTCGAGCACGGTCTTCGTCTCGTCGAGCTGCGGCTCCTGCTGCAGGTAGCCGATGCGCAGGCCCTCGTGCGGCCGCGCCACGCCGACGAATTCGGTGTCGACGCCGGCCATGATCTTGAGCAGCGTGCTCTTGCCCGCGCCGTTGTGGCCGAGCACGCCGATCTTCGCGCCGGGATAGAACGAGAGCGAGATCCCGTCGAGCAGAATGCGATCGGGCGGGACGACCTTGCGCAGGTCCTCCATCACGAACACGAACTCGGGCACGCGCGGCTCCTCGCGAAATGGCACGCCGGCTGCGGGCCGGCGTCGGGCCGCGGATTATAACGGGCGGGCGTCGGGGCGCAGCCGCAGCGCCTCTTCGCGGAGCGTCTCGGGCCCGCCGAGGAGCGGCCGCGACAGCGCCACTCTGCGGAACCACAGGTGCAGGTCGTACTGCTCGGTGAAGCCGATGCCCCCGTGCACCTCGGTCGCCTTGCGCAGCGTCTCCGTCGCCACTTCGGACAGGTGCGCCTTGCACAGCGCCGCCAGCCGCACTGCTTCGTGCGGCTCGTGGTCGAACGCGTGAGCCGCATACCACGCGAGCGAGCGCGCGGGCTCGAGCTCGGCGGCGATCTCGGCCAGCATGTGCTTCACGGCCTGGAACGAACCGATCACGCGGCCGAACTGCTTGCGCTGGCCGGCGTACTCGACGGCGAGCTCCAGAGCGCGCTCGCTCGCGCCGAGCGAGTCGAAGGCGAGCGCGAGACGGCCGGCCGCCAGCACGCGCTCGGTGCCTTCCAGCAGAGCGAGCGGCTCGGCACCGCGCAATTGCACCTCGGCGACGCGGCGCGTGCCGTCCACGGTCGCGAGCGGCACGACTTCGGCGGCCGACCCGCGCACGAGCGCGAGGCCGCCGTCGCTGTGGATCAGCAGCAGGTCCGCCTCCACGGCGTCCAGCACGAACAGCGCGGTGCCGTCGGCGCGCCCGCGCACGAGCTCGACTTTCGCGCCGTCGCGACCGCCGTGTACTTCGGCCAGACCTACACCGATTCGTGTACGCCCCGCAGCGACTTCGGCGAGGAGCTCCTTGCGCAGCGACTCGTCGGCGGCGCCCAGCAGCGCGACGACCGCCATGACGGCGCTCGCCGCGAACGCGCCCGGGCCGGCCGCGCGGCCGATCTCCTCGGCCACGAGCATGGCGTCGAGGAACGACAGCGCGCTGCCGCCGTGGGCCTCGGGGACGAGCACGCCGAGCGCGCCCGCCTCGGCGAGCTTTGCCCAGAGCGCGTCGTCGTGCGCGGTCGCCGTCTTCGAGATCTCTCGCGCCCGCGTCGGTGGGAACGCGTCCGCGAGCAGCTTCCGCACCGTCTCCTGCAGGAGCTTCTGCTCGTCGCTCAGTCCGAAGTCCACGGCTCAGGCCGCCTTTGGCTCGCGGGGCAGGCCGAGGCCGCGCTCCGCAATGATGTTCTTCTGGATCTGCGCGGTGCCGCCGCCGATGATCAGCCCGAGCGAGAACATCCACTGCGCCGGCCACGCGCCGTGCGCGCGCAGGTGCGGGCTGTCGCGGTAGAGCGGGCCGAGCTCGCCCAGCACGTCGAGCGCCAGCGCTGCGATCTGGTGGTTCAGCTCGCAGCCCCGCAGCTTCACGATCAGCCCGGCGACGCCGGGTGACTCGCCGCGCAGCTCGCACGTGAGCAGGCGCAGGCCGTGGTATTTCATCGCGAGCACCGACGCTTCGAGCCGCGCGAGCCGGTCGCGCATGACGGGCGAGTCGATCGCGCGCGCGCCCGCCGGGCCTTCGGTCGCCATCACTTCCACGAGCGACGCGAACATCGACTCGGTCTGCGACGTGCTGCCCAGCATGTTGCGCTCGTGACGCAGTGTGGTGTTGCCGATCTTCCAGCCCTCGCCGCGGCGCCCGACCAGGCTGGACTTCGGCACCCGCACGTCGCTGAAGAACACCTCGTTGAATTCCGCGTTCCCCGTGAGCGTGTAGAGGGGGCGCACCTCGATGCCCGGCGTCGCCATCGGGAACACGAGATAGGAGATGCCCTCGTGCTTCTTCGCGTTCGGCTCGGTGCGGACGAGCGCGAAGATCATGTCGGCCTCGCGCGCCGTCGAGGTCCAGATCTTCTGCCCGTTGATGACGAAGTCGTCGCCGTCCTCGACCGCGCGCGTCTGCAGACTGGCGAGATCGCTGCCGGAGCCGGGCTCGCTGTAGCCCTGACACCAGATCAATTCGCCGCGCACCGTCGGGCCGACGTACTCCTTCTTCTGGAGCTCCGTGCCGTGCTCCAGCAGAGTGGGCACGAGCATCGACGGCCCCTGGCCGGCGATCCCGCGCGACACGCCCGCGCGCGCGAACTCCTCGTCGATCAGGATCGACTGCACGAGATCGGGCTTCGCGCCGAACCCGCCGTACTCGCGCGGGATCGTGCGCGCGGCGTAGCCGTGCTCGATCAGCTTGCGCTGCCAGGCGAGCGCCTTCTCGCGCGATGCGGCCATGCCGCGGCCGAGGCCCGCGCGCGGCGCGTCCGCGGCGTTCGCGTCGAGAAAGCGGCGGATCTCGGCGCGAAACGCCTCGTACTCGGGGCCGTAGGTGAGGTCCATGCCCCATTGTGGGGGCCGCTCCGGCGCCGTGTCCAACGGCCGCTAACATGAACGGGGATGGACCTCGTCACGGGCGTTCTGCTCATTCTCGCCTGCCTGGCCTCGTCCGCCTTCTTCTCGACGGCCGAGACGGCGCTGCTGCGCATGCGGACGCACGAAATCGAGAGCGACGTGCGCGAGGCCCGCGGGCCGTCCGCGTTCGCCATCCGCGACCTGCTCGGCTCCACGCCGCGCATGCTCGTCACGATCCTGCTCGCGAACTCGCTCGTGAACATCCTGGGCCCGAGCGTCGCGACCGCGCTGTCGGTGCACTGGCTCGGCGACGAGAAGGGCGTGATCGTCTCGACGCTCGTGATGACGGTGCTCATCCTCGTCATCGGCGAGATCCTGCCCAAGGCGTTTGCGGCGGCGCACCCGCGGCGCGTCGCGCACGCCGTCGCGCTGCCGCTCTACCTGTTGCACAAGGCGCTGTGGCCCGTGCACGCGGTGTTCGATCGGCTCATCGACTCGTTCGTGCGGCTGGCGGGCGGCTCGCCCGAACGCGGCGCCGCGGCGACGCTCGAGGACGTGGTGCACCTCGCGCGCGAGGCGCAGGCCGCGCAGCCCGACGCGCAGCCGCTCGAGATCATGGGCGCAGCCGCGGGCGCGGCCGAGATGACCGTGAAGGAGATCATGGTCCCGCGCGCCGAGATCGTGTGCTTCCCGATCGACATCAACCCCGCGGTGCTGCTCGAGAAGGTCATGGAGGAGCGCTACACGCGCGTGTTGATCTACGAGGGCTCGATGGACGCGATCGCCGGCGTCGTGCACTTGAAGGACCTCGTGAAGCTCCAGAGCACCGGCGGCGGCGAGCTGCGCAGCGTGCTGAAGCCCGTGCTGCGCGTGCCCGAGCGAAAGCCGATCCTGCGCCTCCTGGCCGACATGCAGCGCAACTTCGTGCACATGGCGGTCGTGAAGGACGAGTTCGGCGTGACGCTCGGCCTGGTCACGCAAGAGGACATCCTGGAGGAGATCGTCGGCGAGATCCGCGACGAGTTCGACCGCGAGGAGCTGACGACGATCCACGAGCTCCCCGACGGCGGCTTCCAGGCGCTCGGCCGGCTCAAGGTCGCCGACTTCAACCGCGAGACCGAGTGGGACGTGCCCGCCGAGCGCGGCGACACGCTCGCGGGTCTGGTGTGGAACGCGCTCGGCCACTCGCCGCGCAAAGGCGACACCGTGCACGTGCCCGGCTACGAGTTCCAGGTCGCCGACACCTCCGGCAACCGCATTACACAAGTCCGTGTCACGCGCTGCACCGACGACCCGCTGACGGCGGGCGCACCCCCGCACGAGGACTAGAGCGATCGCCACGGGCCTCGGAGGTTCAGACGTCCTCGTCCTCGTCGATCGGCTTCAGCAGGACGGGCGACGGCGCGTACTCGGGCCCGCCCGTCCAGCCGGGGATCTCGGCCGCCTGCTCGAGCCAGGACCGAGCGATCGATTCTTCGACGACCACGCTCGAATTGTCGAACGACTCGAGCAGGGTCTCCCACAGCGCGCGACCGCCGCTCTTCCACCAGAGCGGCGCCGGACACTCGAAGTCGATCGCGAGCTTCACGAGCACGAAGCGAGCATACCCCAACGCTCCGGCGCAGTACCGCGAGCGAGCGCGGAAGGGCGAGCGCGCGCCCGCTAGTTCAGCATCGCTGCCCGCATGCGCGAGCGAAGTCGGGAGACGGCCTTCGAATGGATTTGGCAGACGCGCGACTCGGTGATGCCGAGGATCTGCCCGATCTCCTTCAGGTTCAGGTCCTCGTAGTAGTACAGCGAGATCACGAGGCGCTCCTTCTCGGGCAGCCCCGCGATGCCGTTCGCCAGCGCCTGCGTCAGCTCGCGCTGCTTCAGCTGCGCGAACGGGTCCTCGGCGTTCACGTCCTCGAGGTTCCCGCTGGGCAGCGGCTGATCGTTGTCGCTCTGCCCGCGCAGGTCGTCCAGGTTCACCATCGAGACGCCGCGCGTCTGGTTGAGCAGGACGTGGAAGTCCTCCATGCCCAGACCGAGGCTCGTCGCGACCTCGTCCTCGGTCGCAGGCCTGCCGAGGCGCTGCTCGACGGCGTTGGTCGCCTGCTCGAGCTGGCGGCTCTTCTGCCGCACCGAGCGCGGCACCCAGTCCAGGGAGCGGAGCTGGTCGAGTATCGCGCCGCGAATTCTGAACTCCGCATACGTCTTGAACTTGCAGTCCTTGGTCGGGTCGTATTTGTCGACCGCGTCCATGAGCCCGATGACCCCGGTGTTGTGCAGGTCTTCGAGATCGACGTGCGAAGGGAGTCGCACGGCGATGCGACTCACGATGTAACTGATCAAGGAAGTGTGCTCGATGACGATCCGTTCTTTGAGCTCGGGCGGAATGCGGCCATGCCGTTGCCAAGCTTGCCGGATGAGGGACTCCATCCGCTCTCTCTCCTTCAGGCCCCCGTGGGACCAGACCCCATGCGGGAGACCGGCCAGTGCAAAGGAGGTGCCCGGCGGACCATCGGCGTTCGCGGGCGTGGGCTTGAGCCCTCATCGCACGGCTCCACTCGCGCGCAACTCTGCGGAACCAAAAAGGAATCGCAGCACCGGCGCGCTGCAGTCCGGACCGGCGGACGAGGCGGGCTACGCGCGCTGGTGTCGGTTCCTTGACGGCCCGACCCGGCCCCAGCGCCGGGCGCCCGTCGCTGCACTCAAACGCGAGCGCGCATCCGCCGAAGCGAGCGACATGTCCATCGACGAGGATGCGGCGCTGCTCGAAGTGCCCACGCGGCGCATCGCGACGCGCTACATCGTGCGCATTCCCGTCGTGCTCCACGTCGGACAGAACAAGATCGACGCGCAGGTCGTGGACATCTCCGACAGCGGCGCGCGCGTCGAGTGTCCGCCGCTGCGGCTGGCGCCCGGCACCTCGGTCGCGATCGAGCTGCGCTGGTTCAAGAAGAGCGAGCCGGTCTCGATGCTCGCGAAGTTCGTGCGCGACACGCCCGCCGGCGGCGCGCTGCGCTTCGCCGATCCCGATCCGTTCCTGCGCGTGTTCGTGAAGCTCGCCCGCGCGGCGGACAGCGGGGTCTCCGACCGCTTCGAGAAGATGCTCACAGAGTTCTGATTTGCTTCGCTCGCCTGCGGCTCGCTGCGCGGGCCTGCGGCCCTTGCGGCCTCGTTCGGGGCGGCCCTCACTCCCCGTCAGGGTGTCGATCGCGGTGCTCGAGAAGATCGGATCTGCGGCTTTCGAGGCCTCGCTCAGAGCGTGCCTTGCTCGGCGAGCGCGCGGCGCAGGGCGTCGCGCACCTCGGGCGCGTGGCCGAGCTCGAGCCGCAGCAGCTCGGCGCCGAGCGCGCGGTAGAGCGCAGCCAGCTCGGGCGCGCGGTCGAGCTTGGCGAGGTGACGCGCAATGGTGTCGGCGTCGCCGCGCGCGAACGGGCCCGTCAGCGCGCGCTCGAGCGGCTGCGCTGCCGCGTTCGCAATCGCGCCCTCGAGCAGCGGCGCGAGCGCGGCGCGCGCCTCGGCCTCGGGCAGGCCCGCCAGCGTCCAGGCGCGGCGCGCGGCGGCGAGCAGCGCCAGGCCGAAGCCGCTCGCGAACACCGCGGCCGCGTGGTACAGCGCGCGGTCTGCGCCGTCGAGGCGCAGCACGCGCGCGCCGAGCTCGGCCGCGAGCGCGCCGAGCTTCGCGGACAGCTGCGGCGGCCCCGCGATGCCGATCGCGACGCCCGAGAACACGCCCGCCCCGCACTCGCCGCCCGCGAACGCGCGCAGCGGGTGGAAGCCGCCGACGAGCGCGTCGCGCGCCGCCGCGGCGTCGAGCGCCGCGAGGTCGAGCGCGCCGCTCGTGTGCACGACGCACTGACCCGCGCGCCACGAGAGCTCGTTTGCGACGCCGTGGACGGCGCCGTCGGGCACCGTCAGGAACACCCAGTCGCAGCGCGCCGCGACTTCCGCCGCCGACGTCGCCGCCGCGCCGGGCAGGCGGCGCGCGAGCGCCCGGGCGGTGTTGTCGCGCCGGCTCGCGATCGCGACCACGCGCTTGCCGCGCTCGGACAGCGCGACGGCGAGCGCACAGCCCACGCGCCCCGCGCCGACGATCCCGATCGCTTCGCCACCGTCGCCCGACACGCCCTCTAAGTCGGCAATCGCGCTGCCGATATTGTGAGAGCCGGAGTCAGACCTTGAATCGTTTCCCCAGCACGATCCTCAGACAGCGCTTCGAACGTGCGCGCGGGCTTCCGCTCGAGGCGCAGATGCGCGAGTGCGTCGACTACCTGCAGAACCCCGAGGTTCTCGTGCAGGAGTTCGTCGACGCCTACACCGCGGTCGAAACCTGCTGCGATCCCGACGAACAGAAGTTCCACGTCGTCGCGCCCGACGCAGCCGGCGAGCGCGGGCAGCTCCTGGAGCGCATGTTCGCGGCGCGCACGGTGCCGGTGTTCGACACCGTGCCGTTCGAGTTCACCTGCCTGGCGCGCGACGTCGTTTCGGTGTCGGGCGGCACGGGCCAGCCGCTGCCTCGCCTCGACGGGCTCGACTACCTGGGGCACATGATCGACGCCGAGCCCGTCGGCGTGCTCGGCGTGATCCAACACGCCGAAGCGGCGACGCCGTACGTGCTGTTCCTGCGCCTGGTGACGTGTCTGTCCGAGCTCGCGTGCTCGGCGCAGCTCGCCGCGGCCGACACCGACTTGTGGAAGGGCGCGCTCGGTGTGGAGCCGAAGCTCGACCTGCACATGATCCTGCAGGAAGCCGACGCCGAGCCTTCGCAGGCGACGCTGCGCCAGCTCACGCACGACCTCGCGGAGGCGTTCTACGCGGGCATCTCCGAAGAGTGGCAGTTCCCCGAGGTGCTGCGGAACATCGTGTGTCTGATGCCCGCGCCCGCAGATTCGGATGAGATCCTGATCCTCGAGTGGTGCGTCTAGGCGCAGGAGCTACGCTCGGCGCATGGGGTCTGCGCCGATCCGCTTCCTGTTCGACTACATCTCCCACAACGCCTACCTCGCCTGGACGCAGCTCGGCGCGATCGCGGCGAAGCACGGGCGCGAGCTCGAGATCGAGCCCGTCCTCTTTGCGGGGCTCTTGAACGCGCACGGCCAGCTCGGCCCCGCCGAGGTGCCGCCGAAGGCGCGCTGGATGATGCTCGACGTGGTGCGCAAGGCGCGCCGGCTCGGCGTGCCGATCGCACCGCCCGCGACGCACCCGTTCCACCCGCTGCTCGCGCTGCGCGTGACGCACGCCGCGCAGCCGGGCGAGCCGCGGCGCAAGCTGGTCGACGCACTGTTCCGCGCGTGCTGGGGCGAGTCGGTCGACGTGTCGGACCCGGCCGCCGTCGCGCGCGTCGCCCGCGCGGCGGGGCTCGACGGCGACGCGCTCGTCGCGGCGGCTTCGACCGACGGCGTGAAGCGTCAGCTGCGCGACGCCACCGAGCGCGCGCTCGCCGACGGCGTGTTCGGCGTACCGACGTGCCTGGTCGACGGCGCGCTCTTCTGGGGCTTCGACGACCTGGGCCACCTGGAGCTCTTCCTCGCGGGCAGCGACCCGCTGCTCGCCGACGACGCGGCGCGCTTCACCACGTACGCGGTGAGCGCGCGCCGGCGCCGGCCCGACGAGAAGTGACTCGAGCTCAGCCCGACAGCAGCTCGGTCGCAATGCGCCGCGCGGCGTTGCCGTCGACGTCGCCCTTGTGCGCCTTCATCACGGCGCCCATCACCTTGCCGACGTCCTTGGCCGACGTGGCGCCCGTCTCCGAGATCGCCGTCGCGACCCACTTCCGCGTGGTGGCCTCGTCCGCCTGCTTCGGCAGGAAGCCGAGCACGATCTCGAGCTCCGCCCGCTCGGCGTCCGCCTGCTCCGTGCGCCCCGCGCCGGCGAAGGCTTCGATGCTCTCGCGACGCTGCTTCTCGAGCCGGCGCAGGATGACGACGCACTCCTCGTCCGACAGCGTCGTCGAGCCGTCTTCCTTGGTGCGCAGCAGGAACGCGGCGCGGATGTTGCGGAGCGCCTGCAGGCGCAGCTTCTGCTGGCCGCGCAGCGCCTCCTTCATCTGGTCGTTCACGGCGTCGAAGATCGGCATCGCGCGAGTGTGCCAAACCGCGGCGCTCGCGCTCGTCCTCGTGCTGGCGCTCGCGGGCTGTGCGTCGCCGAAGCTCTTCCGCACGGCGGTCACTGGCTACGGCCCGGAGCGCTACTCGGCGTGGTTCGGCGACGAACGGGACGGCGTGATCTACTTCGGCCTTTCGCCGTTCTGGACGGCGCTGCGCGCGAGCGGCGACCCGACGGCCGACCTCGACGAGCCGAGCGCGCACTTGATCGGCCGCTTCGACACCGCGCGCGACGAGTTCCTGCCGCCGCTCGTCGCCACGCTGCCCGGGCCCGACTCGCGCTCGTCGGTGTGGGACGTGCTCGCGCATCCGAACGGCTGGATCTACTACACGACTTACTTCGAAGAGATGGGCCGCGTGCGGCCGAGCACGGGCGACGTCGAGAAGTTCGCCTCGCTCGGCTCGGGGCTGAACGAGATCGCGCTCGGCCCCGACCAGAACCTGTACGTGACGCGCTACTCGAGCCTGGCGCACGCGCACGCGGCGCGCGACGGCTCGGTCGTGGTCGTGTCGCCGGAAGGCAAGCTCCTGCGCGAGCAGGTGCTGTCCGCGCGCGCCGGCGCGGTCACTGCGCCGAAGAGTCTCGCGGTCGATCCGCTCTCGGGTGACGTGTGGGTGAACGCGGACGTGATCGGCCGCGACGGCGTCGTGTCCTACGCGGCGTTCCACCTGGGGCCCGACCTGAGGCTGCGCGAGAAGCTGCCCGCGCCGCCCGAGCTCTTGTTCGTGGCGTTCGACGGCGACGGCCGCGGCTTCTTCGTGGAGGACCGCTCGGGCGAGCTGTGGCTGCGCGTGCAGAAGGCGGGCCAGCCGCTGGCAGAGCTCGACCTGGGCGCGCGCGCCGCCGCCGACTTCGCACAGGACATCCACTTCGCGGCGGACGGCGCGGCGGCGATCGCGTTCTGGTCGGGTCGCGTCGAAGTCGTGAAACAGAGCCCGGCCGGCCTGCGCCACGCGACGATCGTGCTCGAGAAGCCGCCGGAGTGCGCGGGTCCGGGCCAGAACGCCGTGTTCTACAGCGCGTTCCTCGGTGCGAAGTCGGTCTACGCAACACTTTATTGTGACGCGGCGATCGCGCGCGCGCCGCTGCCCGACGGCTTCCAGGCGCCGCGCTAGAGCGAGCGGTCCTCGGGCTTCCCCGTCGGCCGCATCAGGCCTTCCTGAGCCACCGACGCCACGAGCTCGCCCGTGCGCGTGAAGACCGTCCCGCGCGCGAAGCCGCGTGCGCCGGTCGCGACCGGGCTCTCCTGCGCGTAGAGCAGCCAGTCGTCGGCGCGCACGTCGCGGTGGAACCACAGCGCGTGGTCCAGGCTCGCCATCATGATCGGCCCGAGCGGACCGGAGCGGCCGTGCGGCAGCACCACCGTGTCGAGCAGTGACATGTCCGATGCGTAGGTCAGCACGCAGCGGTGGAAGAACGGGTCCTCGGGCAGGACGCCGTTCGCGCGGAACCACACCCGGTTGCCGCCGCGCCGCGGCGGTCCGCCCAGGAACGTGGGCGCCTCGACGTGGCGCAGGTCGATGGGCCGCTCGCCGCGCGTCCACGGGAACGTGCCCGGCGGCAAAGCGCTCGCGCGCTCCTGCCACGTGGGCAGCGATTCGGGTGGCGGCGCCGCGGGCATGTCGAGCTGCTGGTGCTCGTAGCCGACCTCGCGCACCTGGAACGACACAGCGACGCTGAAGATCGCCTGGCCGCGCTGCACCGCGACGACGCGGCGCGTGGTGAAGCTCTGCCCGTCGCGGATGCGGTCGACGGTGTAGAGCACCGGCACGCGCGGGTCGCCGGGCCGCAGGAAGTAGGCGTGCAGCGAGTGGGCGGCGCGGCCCGATACGGTGCGGCCCGCCGCGGCGAGCGCCTGCGCGGCGACCTGGCCACCGAACAGCCGCTCGCGCTGGCCCGTCTCGTTCCTGCCGCGGAAGATGTTCTGTTCGATCTCCTCGAGCGCCAGGAGATCCACCAGGCCGTTCGGCGCATCCATGGCGCGAGTGCATAGCACGGCGGCGCCCCCTGCTACACTGCACCGATGGAGATCAACGGCATGGCGCACGTCATCCTGACGGTGCGCGACTTCGCGAAGGCGCGCGAGTTCTACGGCGCGCTGCTCCCGTTCCTGGGACTCACTCCGGTCGTCGACGGTGCGGAGTACTTCTACTGCGTGGGCGGCCGCACCGCGCTCGGCATCCGGCCGGCGTCGGGCCCGCATGCGCGCGAGTCGTTCACGCAGGAGCGCAGCGGGCTGCACCACCTGTGCTTCCGCGCGCGCTCGCGCGAGGACGTCGACGCCGTGCACGATTTCCTCGCCGTGCGCGGCGCGGTGATCGTGCACAAGGGCGAAGAGGGTCCGTGGGCGCCGGGCTACTACTCGGTGTTGTTCGAGGACCCCGACGGCATCCGCCTGGAAGTGAACCACGTGCCGGGGCGCGGGCTGCTCGAGCCGGGCGTCCGGCGCGGCGGCACATGAGCGAGCTCGAGGTCCAGCTCCACCTGCTGCGCCAGGCGACGTTCGAGTGGGTGAACGCGCTGGCGCAGGCGCTCGAGGAAGAGGGCGTGCCGCATCGAGTCACTTCCGCGGACGAGAAGCGCTCGACCGACGGCATGTGGGCCGTGTACGTGCCGTTCACCGAGCTGGCGCGTGCGCAGGAGATCGACCGCGACGTGATGCTCGACCTGTTCCCCGATCTGCCGGACGACTTCGACCCCGCCGCGCTCGACACCAGCCAGTGTCCCGCGTGCGGCGAGCCGGCTGCGGAAGGGGCCACGAGCTGTGCGAGCTGCGGCCTCGCGTTCGTCGGCGGCGAATAGCGCACGCGCGGCGCTGCTGGCCGCGGCGCTCTTCGGCTGCCGCGAGCGCGCCGCCGCGCCGCCTCCCGCGTCGCCCGCCGCGCCCGCGCCCGCGAGCTTCGTGGGAAGCGAGGCGTGCGCCGGCTGCCACGCGGCGGAAGCCGCGGCGTGGCGCGCCTCGGAGCACGCGCACGCGATCCAGCCGGCGGACGCGAACACCGTGCTGGCCGACTTCTCGCGCGCGGAGTTCTCGGTGCGCGACGGCCAATACAGGGTGCATGCGGCCGGCCCCGACGGTGCGCCGGCCGATTTCCACGTGCGGTATACGTTCGGCGTCGAGCCGCTGCAGCAGTACCTGCTCGAGCTGCCCGGCGGTCGCCTGCAGGCGTACACGCGCGCGTGGGACGTGTCGCGGAAGCGCTGGTTCGACTTGTACCCCGGCGAGAAGCTGGCGCCCGGCGACGAGCTCCACTGGACCGGCCGCCAGCAGAACTGGAACTACATGTGCGCGGACTGCCACTCGACCGACGTGCGCAAGGGCTTCGACTTCGCGAGCCGCACGTACGACACGAAGTTCGCCGAGCTCGCGGTGGGCTGCGAAGCCTGTCACGGCCCGGGCTCCGCGCACGTCGAGTGGGCGAAGTCGAAGCGCGGGCCGCTGGGGCTGACCGTCGACCTGTCCGAGCGCGCGGGCGCGCACTGGACGCTCGATCCGCAGACGGGCAACTCGACGCGCAGCCGGCCGCGCCCCGACGACGCCGAGCTCGAGGCGTGCGCGCCGTGTCACGCGCGCCGCTCGCAGCTCGCCGAGGGCTGGCGCGCCGGCCATGCGTTCCTCGACCACTACCGGCCCGCGCTCCTCGCCGAGCCTGCGTACTGGGCCGACGGCCAGCAGCGCGCCGAGGACTACACGTGGGGCTCCTTCCTGCAGAGCAAGATGTACGCGCACGGAGTGACTTGCAGTGACTGCCACGAGCCGCACTCCGCAGCGTTGCGCGCGGAGGGCAACGCGCTCTGCGAGCGCTGTCATTCCGCCGAGAAGTACGATGCGCCCGCCCATCACTTCCACCGCGCCGGGTCGCCAGGTGCGCGGTGCGTGAGCTGTCACATGCCCGCGGCTACGTACATGCAGATCGACCCGCGGCGCGACCACAGCCTGCGCGTGCCGCGGCCGGCGCTGTCGGCGGCGCTCGGCGCGCCGGACGCGTGCACGAGCTGTCACCGCGACAAGACGCAGGCCTGGGCAGCAAGCCAGCTGCGCAGGTGGCTCGGCCACGACCCGACCGGCTTTCAGACGTTCGGCCCGGCGCTCCACGACGCCGCGCTGAACCGCGACGGCGCCGCGGCGGAGCTCGTCGCCGTGGCGAACGACGCAGCGCAGCCCGCGGTCGCGCGCGCTTCCGCGCTCGCCCTGCTCGCCGAGCATCCTGGCGCAGGCGCGACCGAGGCCGGCCTGCGCAGCGCGAAGGACGCGAGCGCGCTCGTGCGGCTCGGTGCCGCGATGCTCGCGGGCGGACTCACCGCGGAAGCTCGCGTCGCAGTCGCCGCGCCGCTCTGCGCCGACCCGGCGCGCGCGGTGCGCAGCGAAGCCGCGAGCGCACTGGCCGGCGCGCCGCGCGACCTGTTCACGCCCGCGCAGGGCGCCGCGTTCGCGCGCGCCGCCGACGACTACGTCGCGGCGCAGCGCTGGGCCGCCGACCGCCCCGAGGCGCACGTGAACCTGGGCTCGTTCTTCGCGAACCTGTCGCGCTGGGACGAGGCGCAGGCGGAGTTCCAGAACGCGCTCGCGCTCGACGCGCGCTACGTGCCCGCGCTGGTGAACTCCGCCGACGCGTACCGTGCGCAGGGCAGGGAGGACGACGCGCTGCGCGAGCTCCAGAAGGCGCGCGAGCTCGCGCCCGATAGCGCCCCCGTGCGCTTCTCGCTCGGGCTGGCGCTTACGCGCAAGGGCGACCGCGACGCCGCGCTGGCCGAGCTCGAGCGCGCGGTCGCGCTGGCGCCCGACGAGCGGCTGTACGGCTACACCGCCGCGGTGGCGCTGCATTCGTTCGGCAAGAGCGCCGAGGCGATCCGCCGGCTCGAGTCACTGCGCAAGCGGTGGCCCACGGATCCCGACGTGCTGCTCGCGCTGGCCACCATGCAGCGCGACGCCGGCAACCGCGCCGCGGCGCGCGACGCCGCACAGGCACTCCTCGCGGCGCGCCCCGGCGACCCGAACGCGCGGGCGCTGCTCGACCAGCTCGACGGCCGCGAGCCGGCGAACTAGTCCAGCTTCATCGCCCCCGTCATCATGCGCACGCGCGCGTGGAAGTCGTACGGGTAGACGAGCTCGAGCGCGGATACGTCGTCGAGCCGCTTCTTCGCCTCGTCGGGGAGCGCCAGGTCGGCGGCACCGAGGTTGTCCTCGAGCTGCTCGAGCGTGCGCGCGCCGAAGATCGGCGAAGTGACTCCCTTCTGCTGCGCGCACCACGCGAGCGCGACCTGGCTGGCGGTCTTGCCGAGCGACTTCGCCACGCTCGACACGGCTTCCGCGACCGCCAGGTTCTTCTGGTTCGTGAACAGCTCGCGGTTCATCGGGTCCACCGCCGCGCGGGAGCCCGCGGGCGCCTCGCCACCCGGCTTGATCTTGCCCGTGAGCAGGCCGCCGCCGAGCGGGCGCCACGGAATCACGCCGATGCCCTCCTCGACGCACAGGGGCAGGTGCTCGCGCTCGATGAAGCGGCACACGAGCGAGTACTGCGGCTGCAGGCAGTCGAAGCGCGAGGTGCCGAGCTCGCGCGCGAGCGCGGTCGCCTTCATGAGCTGCCACGCCGAGAAGTTCGAGCAGCCGACGTAGCGCGCCTTCCCGGCGCTCACCACGGCGTCGAGCGCGCCGAGCGTCTCGTCGAGCGGCGTGGTCGGGTCGTAGGCGTGCACCTGGTAGAGGTCCACGTAGTCGGTGCCGAGCCGGCGCAGGCTCGCGTCGATGCCGTCGAGGATGTGCTTGCGCGACAGCCCCAGGTCGTTCGGCCCGCCGCCCATCGGCCCCGCCACCTTCGTCGCGAGCACCACCTGCGAGCGCTTGTTGCGGATCGCGCGGCCGGTGATCTCCTCCGATACGCCGTTCGAATAGACGTCGGCGGTGTCGACGAAGTTGCCGCCCGCATCGAGGAAGCGGCTGACGATGCGCGCCGACGTCGGCTCGTCGCAGCCCCACGCAGGGTTCCCGAACGTCATCGTGCCCAGACAGAGATTCGAGACCTTGAGTCCCGTGCGGCCGAGCTTGCGCAGCTTCATCGTCCCTCCGGTTGTGGGACGCGAGCCTACCGCATCCGAGCCGTTCGCTGGGGACGAGCGGCTAGACGCGGAACGCGGCCACGAGCGAGCGGAGCCGCTCGACCTCGCGCGCGACCTTGTTCGCGGAGCCGAGCGTGACGTTCGCGACGTCGCGGTTCTCGACGGCGGCGAACGCGACTTTTCGCACGATCTCGCGCGCGCTGGTCGAGCCGCTGACCGCATCGGCCGCGCGCTCCGACATCTCGGCGGCGACGCGCTTCAGCTCCTCCGAGCCGCGCGCCGAGCCGGCGCTGGCGTCGGCGGCGCTCGCGATCGCGCGCGTGATCTCCTCGGTGCGCTCCACGGCGTCGGCCACGCTCGCGGCGATCTGCGCGCTCGTGCTCGTCTGCTGCTCGACCGCGACGACGATCGTGCGCGTGTTCTCGTGCATCTCGTCGATGATGTGGCCGATCGTTTCGATCGCCTCGACCGCGGAGCGGGTCGACGACTGGATCGAGCGGATGCGCTCTTCGATCTCCTGGGTCGCGACCGCGGTCTGCTTCGCGAGCTCCTTCACCTCGTTCGCGACGACGGCGAAGCCCTTGCCCGCTTCTCCCGCGCTCGCGGCTTCGATGGTCGCGTTCAGCGCGAGCAGGTTGGTCTGGTCGGCGATGTCGTTGATGACGCCGACCACGTTGCCGATCTCCTGCGCCGCCGCGCCGAGCTTCTCGAACGCCTGGTTCGTGTCGCGCGCCGTGCGCGCGGCCTTGCCGGCGATGTCGGCCGAGTGATTCGAGCTCTTCGCGACTTCGCCAAGCGATGCCGACAGCTCCTCGACGGCGGTCGACACCGAGCGAATGGACGCGTTGATCGACTCGACCTGCTCGCGCGCCGTCGCCATGCTGCGCATGACCACGCCCGCGCCGTCGGCGAGCTCGCTCGCGCTGCGGCTCGATTGGCCGGCCGCCGCGGCCACGGCGCCCAGGTTCTCGGACGCGCTCTCCGTCGCCTCGTCCACCGCGCGCGAGCTGTCGCCCAGCGCCTCGGCGCCGCGCTCGATCTCCTCGGCCGCGGGCGTGAGCTCTTCGACCGTGCTCGCCAGCACCTCGACGGAGCCCTTCACCTGGCCGACGAGCGTGCGCAGGCCGTCGATCATGCCGCGCAGCGCGCGCGACACGTTGCCCAGCTCGTCATCGCGGCGGATCTCGACCTGGCGCGTCAGGTCACCGTCCGCCACCGCGGATGCGAGCTCGGTCGTGGTCTCGACGACCTCGGCGACGATCCCGCGCGACAGGTTCGCCGACACCGCCAGACCCGCTGCGAGCGCGGCGAGCAGGGTGAGCGCGAGCACGATGGCGTTCTGCTTCGCGAAGCTCGCGATGGCGTCGAGCTCCTTCGAGACGGCGGCGGCGTGCGCGGCGCGGAAGTCGTCGAGCATGTGCGCGAGTCGTGCGGAGACGTGCGCGTCGCGCTCGACCTCGTCGCGCGTCTGTTCGTTCGCGTGGCCCGAGAGCATGGCGGCGCAGTGCGCGAGCGCGTCGCGCGCGTACTTCTGCGCCGACAGGCGCAGCTCGGCGACCTCTTCCTCGTGCGCGAGCGAGTCCAGGTGGGCCAGCTCGTCGTCGAGCTCCTGCGCCATGCTGCGCGCGTGCTCCAGCGCCGCGGAGTCGAAGCTCGAGCAGGCGCGGTCGACCGTGGACTGGAAGGCTGCGAGCCGCGAGCCGGCGCGGCTCGCGCCGTCGAGCACCGGGTAGTGGTTCTCCGCGAGCGAGCGGGTGTGCTGCTGCACCTCGACCACGCCGCGGAACGCCCAGACCGCCGAGCCGATGGGCAGCATCAGCACGGCGATGAAGCCGAGCAGGAGTCTTCCCCGAAGCGAGAGTCGCTGCACAGCCCCTCCGGTCGCGCCGATTCCGGAACCGGATCGGCCCGCGCGGACTTGGACTTGACGCCTGCTAGCCCGCTTGCAGGAGGACTTCGCGCTCGTACGACGACGGATCGGGAAATTCGCGGAAAGGCAGGCCGCGAGCCGAGCCGCTGTCGGGCAGCGGCACCGCGCCGCTGCGCGCGAGCAGCTGCGCGAGCAGCGCGCGCAACGCCTCGAGCGCGCTGCCGTCGCCACCCACGAGTGCGCGGGCGCGGAACGAGTCACTGCGCAGTCTCAGCACCTCGAGCTCGCCGGAGTGACTCTCGGCCCAATTCAGCGCCAGGTCGATCACCACGACGGGCTTCGCGGCGAGGCCCGACACCAGGCCCACGCCGACGGCCTGGATCCGCTCCCAGGCCACGAGCGCGGGCTCGGCGCCGTCGATCCGCAGCACCAGACCGCCGGGGTCGAGCGCCGTGGGCACCGCGGGCGTGAGCTTCGGCGCGGCCGCCTCCGCGGGCTCGAGCGGCGCGGGCGCCGAGGGGGCAGGCAGCGGAGCGGGCGGCGGCGCCGCGTAGACCACGGTCTCCATCTCGCGATAGCTCGCGCGCTCGATCTCGAGCGGCTCGGGCTCTGCGGGCACAGGCGCGGGCTCGGGCTCGAGTGCGCGCGGCGCCGGTGCGGGCTCCTCGGTAGCCGCCGCCGCGGGCTCGGCGGGCGCGCCCCCGAGCTTCGCTTCGAGCTCGTGCACCAGGCGCTCGAGCTTCTCGCGCCGCTCGGGCGCCAGATCGGCGGGCGCGAGCGCGCGGCGGGCGGCCGCGAGCGCGCAGGGCGGGTCGAGCTCGACGGCGAGCTCGGCCGCGCGCACCGCCTGGCCGACGGTGAGCGACTTGTTGTCGGGCGACACCACGGTGCGCAGCGCAGCGATGGCCGCATCCCGGCGCGCCTGCACGACCAGCTCGGGCACGAGGCGCAGGAGCACGGTCGTGTCGAGCCGCACGTCGGGCAGCGCGCGTCCCAGCTCCTCGTACAGCCGGGCGGCGGCGGCGAGCTGGCCGTGGCGCGCCTGGATCTCGATCAGGCGCTTCGCCGCGGCGGCGCCCTTCGCCTCGCGGCCCGCTGCGAGCTCGGCGCTCCACACGGCGAGCAGCGCGTCCGGATCGTCGGGCCGATCCCGCAGCACCGACGTGGCGAGCGCGATCGCCTCGTCGTGTTCGCCGCGCGCGTGCGCGTCGAGCGCGCGCTGGATGCGCGGGTCGAGCCTGGCGATTTCGCGCTTCGCCTCGCGCGCCGGCGCGAGCCAGTGCTCCTCGATTCGCGCGGCGCGCAGCCCGAAGGCAAACGCGGCGCCGAACGCGAGTCCCGAGATACTGGGCGCCAGTGACTCGCCCGTCTCGACCCCGGAGCCTCCGAACAGGAAGTGGAGTCCGGCGCTCCCCACGAGCCAGCCGGGCAGGGCGAGCCAGGCCGGCGCGCTGAACGTGCCCGAGGCGAGCCGCGTGCGCGCGAACGAGAGCCACGCGAAGCGGATCTCGCCGCGCGCATGGCGCACGGCAAAGGCACCGAGCAGGCCGGCGGCCAGCCCCGATGCGCCGATCAGCGGCGCGTTCTCCGCCGGCTGCGCGAGCGCGTAGCCGCCCGCGGCCGCCAGCGCGCCACCGGCGCAGAGCGCTGCGAACAGCAGTCGACCGAAGGCGTCCTCGAGCGCGGGCCCGACGAGCCAGATGAGCAGCAGCGCCAGACACAGATGTGCGTAGCCGGCGTGCATGAACGGGTGCGTCAGGAGCGCCGCAGCGTGTGGCTCCGCGGGCACCCAGCCGAAGCGGCGGAACGGGTGCGCGGCGCCGGGCTCGGAGTCCGAGCCGCGCAGCGCGAGGCGCGTCACGTCGTCCAGCTCGGCTTGCTCGCGCGCGCGGGTCGCGGCGTCGAGCGGCGTGCGCGCGCCGGCACGGCGCGCCGCCTCGACGCGCTCGGCAGTCGCCTCGTCTGCGTTCGCGAGCGCGACGAGCGCGGGGTCCGGCTCGAGATACGGGTGCGAGAGCCAGACCTCGAGCGCGCTGTCCGGCTTCACCTCGGGCGCGTCCGGCGCGATGCCGACGCCGCCGCGCGCGGCGAAGAAGCCGACGACCAGTGTGGCGAGCAAGGCGAACGTGAGCCACGGGAGTCGCTCCACGCTCGTCTGGTCGGTGCCGATCGGCAGGATCATCGCGCTCGGACCATCGGCAGCGCGCGACGACGGGCTGAATCAGGAAGAGAGACTTCTCACACGCGCAGCTGACCGGCCGCGAGCTTGCGCATCGCCTCGGCGTCGAACGGCACGTACGCGCGCGCGCCGTCGTCGCGCACGAACAGCGGATCGCGGACCTTGGCCAGGTCGTAGCCCTCCTGTTGCAGCTCGACCTTGCGCAGCTTGAACGTGCCGGTGACCTCGGCGTCCTTCTGCAGGCGCACGAAGACGGGCGTGGCGTATGCAGGCAGGGCCGTCACCGCGTGCGCGTAGAAGGCGCGCGGGTCGAACGAGGCCTCGGGCGCGAGCACGAGCGCCACCATGCCCGCGCGCCCGTCGGCGCCCGCGACTTCGACGCCGTACACGTTCGCCATCTCCACGCCGGGGAAATGCGCCAGGCACTCGGCGACTTCCTGGGTCGAGACGTTCTCGCCCTTCCACCGAAATGTGTCCCCGATGCGATCGACGAAGTAGAAGTAGCCCTGCGCGTCGTGCTTCAGGAGGTCGCCCGTGCGGAAGAAGGCGTCGCCGTCCTTGAACGCGTTGCGCAGGATCTTGCGCTCGGTCGCTTCTTTCGACGTGTAGCCTTCGAAGCGGCCGCGCGTGTCGCCGGCGCGCGTCGGCATCGCGCCGATCAGCTCGCCGGCCTCGTCGGGCTTGCACTCGATCAGGTGTCCGTGCGCGTCGCGCGGGTGCTCGTCGCGCTCGACGTCGTAGCGGACGACGCGCGCGTCCATGAGCAGCCGGGTCGGAATGCGCCCGACCGAGCCTACCTTGTTGTCGAGGTTCAGGAGCGAGACGTTGCCTTCGGTCGCGCCGTAGAACTCGACGATGCGCGGCAGCTTGAAGCGGTCGCGGAACTCGACCCAGATGTCGGGTCGCAGGCCGTTGCCGATGCAGAACTCGAGCTCGTGACGGCCGTCGAGCGGGTCGGCGGGCTGGTTCAGGAGATAGCGGCAGAACTCGCCGATGTACTGGAACGACGTCGCGCGGAAGCGGCGCACGTCGCTCCAGAACTCGCGTGCGGAGAAGCGCCGGCGCAGCGCGAGCGAGCCGCCCGAGAGCAGCGCCGCGCCCACGGCCATGCAGCCGCCGGCCGTGTGGTACAGCGGCAGCGCGCAGTACATGACGCCGCTGCCCTCGAAGCCGACGAGCCGCGACGCCGTGGCGGCCGTCATGAAGCGCAGGTGGCTGAAGCGCGCGGCCTTCGGCAGGCCCGTGGTGCCCGAGGTGTAGATGTAGAACAGGTCGTCGCCCGCGCGGCATTCGGCGCGCGTGCCCGGCGGCGGGTTCGCGGACGGCCGCGTCGCCAGATCGGCGGCGAAGTCGTGCGCGCCGGCCGGCAGCTCGGCGCGCTGCGTACCGGGCTCGTCCGACACCCACAGCTGCCACGGCGCGCTCGCGCCGAGCGGGGCGCACGCGGCCAGGCACTCGCCGCCGGCGATCAAGTGCTTGGCGTCCGCCGTGGTGATCGCGTGCTCGAGCGCGCGCCCGCCCAGGTTCGTGTTGATGAGCGCCGTGGTGACGCCCGCCTTCGACAGGCCGGCCCAGGTCCAGAGGAACTCGGGCCGGTTGTGCATGAGGAGCGCCACGCGTTGGCCGTGGCCGAGGCCCTGCGCGAGCGCCCAGTGCGCGACCCGGTTGGCCTCGCGGTTCAGCTCGTCGTACGTGACGCGCCGGTCCTCGAACAGGACGAACGGGTGCGCGCCCCGCGCTGCGGCCTGCTCCTCGAAGACGTCGGCCACGGTGCGCGGCGAATCCGGGCGCGTGCGCGCGAGCGGCAGGCCGTACTTCGCGAAGCGCCAGATCTGCCCGAGCCGCTCGAAGGCCGACATGCGCGCAGGCTAGCGCGAACGGGCGCGCGGACGCGAGGGCACGCGGATCTTCCGCCGCTTCGGCTCGCGGTTCTGGCGGAACAGGATGCCCACGTGGCCGACCACGCCCACCAGCTCGGCGCGCGTGCGGGCGGCCAGCTCGCCCAGGAGCTCCTTCTTCTCGTCCTTCCAATCGATGAAGCGCACCTTGATGAGCTCGTGGGCCACGAGCTCGGCTTCTGCCTTGCGCACCACGGCGTCCGACAGGCCTTCCTTGCCGACCATGACCACGGGGTCGAGCGCGTGCGCGAGCCCGCGCAGGTGCCGCCGCTGGAAACCTTCGAGCTCGTCCATCGCGCGGCAGAACGTATCATGCGCGTCCGAGGTGAGGGATGTACCGGGACCGTAGGGTCGTCGTCGTGATGCCGGCCTACAACGCGGCGAAGACGCTCGTGCGCACCTACGAGGAGGTGATGGCACAGGGCATCGTCGACGAGCTCATCGTGGTCGACGACGCCAGCACGGACGAGACCGTGCGCATCGCGGCCGGGCTACCCCGAACGGTGTTGCGCGTGCACGAGAAGAACCGCGGCTACGGCGGCAACCAGAAGACCTGCTACCGCGCGGCGCTCGAGCTGGGCGCCGACATCGTGGTCATGGTGCACCCCGACTACCAGTACACGCCGAAGCTGTTGCCCGCGATGGTCGCGCTGATCGGCGGCGACGTGTACCCGTGCGTGCTCGGCTCGCGCATCCTGGGCGGCGGCGCGCTCGCGGGCGGCATGCCGATCTGGAAGTACGTCGCGAACCGCGGGCTCACCCTGGTCGAGAACTGGCTGTTGGGCTCGAAGCTCTCCGAGTTCCACACGGGCTACCGCGCGTTCAAGGCGGAGCTCCTGCGCGAGCTGCCGCTCGACGAGAACTCCGACGACTTCGTGTTCGACAACCAGATGCTCGCCGAGATCCTGTGGCGCGGGCACGAGATCGCCGAGGTGACGTGCCCGACGGCGTACTTCGCCGAGGCGTCGTCGATCAACTGGAAGCGCAGCGTGCAGTACGGCTTCGGCTGCTTGGGCACGGGGCTCGAGTTCCGCCTGGCGCGCTGGGGGCTGCGCAGCTCGCCGCGCTTTCCGCAGGCGGCCGGTTGAGGGCGGAGCGCGCGGGCATCGCGCTCGGCCTCGCGGCCGGCGTCGCCCTGGCGTTCTGGGGCGCGCTCGACTGCGGCTTCCTGGCGTGGGACGACGACCTGTACGTGACGGCGAACCCGCAGGTTCTGGCCGGACTCCGGGGGGCGGGCGTCGGCTGGGCCTTCACGACGTTCCACGCGGGCAACTGGCATCCGCTCACGTGGCTGTCGCACATGCTGGACGTGACACTCTTCGGTGTAAACCCGATGGGACATCACGCCACGAGCGTCGTGCTGCACGCGGGCTGCGCCGTGCTCGCGTTCGCGGCGCTTGCCGAGCTCACCGGCACGACCTGGCGGGCGGCGTTCGCGGCGGCGCTCTTCGCGCTGCACCCGCTGCGCGTCGAGTCGGTGGTCTGGGTCGCGGAGCGGAAGGACGTGCTGTCGGCGGCCTTCGCGCTCGGGTCGCTGTGGGCGTATGCGCGCTGGGCGCGCCAGAAGGCGCGGGGGCCGTGGTGGGCGTCGCTCGCGCTCTTTGCGGCGGCGCTGCTGGCCAAGCCGATGCCGGTGACGCTGCCGTTCCTGTTCCTGTTGCTCGACGCATGGCCGCTCGGGAGGCTGCGCGCATGGCGCGAGCTCGGCGCGCGAGCGGCCGAGAAGTGGCCGTTCTTCGCGCTGTCGGCGGCGTCGTGTCTCGTGACCCTCCACGCGCAGTCGGCGGGGATCGCCGTGCGCTTGCCCGTCACCGCGCGCGCGGCGAACGCCGTGGTCGCGCTCGCGCAGTACGTTCTGCGCGCGGTCGACCCGCGCGAGCTCGCCGCGCTCTACCCGTATCACCCGGTGCAGCCGCGCGTGGTGCTCGCCGCGGGGCTGTTCGTGGCTGCGCTCGCGCTGCTCGCGTTCTCGCAGCGGCGCACGCGGCCGTGGCTGGCGGTCGGCGCTTCGTGGTTCGCGGGCATGCTGGTGCCGGCGCTCGGCTTGGTGCAGGTCGGCGTGCAGGCGTCCGCCGACCGCTACACGTACCTGCCGTTCCTGGGGCTGGCGCTGGCGGCGTCGTGGAGCCTGGCCGAGCTCGCCGAGCGCGTGCCCGCGGGCCGCACCGTGGCCGGTGCGCTCGCCGGCCTCGTGCTTGCCGCGTGCGCGGTCGAGACGCGCCGCCAGGTCCCGTACTGGCACGACACGGTGTCGCTCTTCGGGCGCGCGATCGAGGTGACTCGCGCGAACTGGTACGCGCACACCGAGCTCGGCGTCGCCTACGCGACGCAAGGCGACCTGGCGCACGCGCGGCTCTACCTCGAGAAGTCGCTCGAGTGGAACCAGGACCAGCCGCGCGCGCGCGCCTACCTGGGCCTGGTCGACGTGGAGAGCGGGGCGGTCGAGCACGGCATCACGGAGCTGCAGCGCGCGCTCCTGCTCGACCCCGAGATCGCGGGCGGTCGCTACGCGCTCGCGACTGCGCTCGAGCGCGCGGGCCGGCTCGGCGACGCCGTCGCCGAGTACGGCTTGGCGCTCGCCGACCCGCGCAGCGCGCAGGCCGCGCGCGCGCGGCTCGAGCGCCTGGGTGCCGACGCGCGTGCCCGCGGCGACGACGCGCTCGCCGCCGGGATCGAGTCCCGCCTCAGCGGTGCAGGCCCGCCGAGATGAGCAGCCACAGCCCCAGCGCGAGCAGGAGCGCGGCCGCCTTCTCGGCGCTGCGATGCAGCACGAGCTCGGCGAGCTTCGGGCGCGGCCGCCCGAGCGAGCGCCGCTCGCGGTAGAAGCCGGTCACCAGCTTCGCGAGCTCGTCCTGCGACGCCACCTTGCGCAGCTCGCCGTGGCGCGCCGCCGAGATCGCGCCGCGCTCCTCGGACACGACCAGGCACAGCGCGTCGGTCCGCTCCGACAGCCCGAGTGCGGCGCTGTGGCGCGTACCCAACCCCAGCGCCGCGGCGCCCCGCGAGAGCGGCAGGTGTACACCAAAGCGTGTCAGAGCGCGGTCCTCGATCACCACGGCGCCGTCGTGGCCGGCCGAGTGCGGGTCGAACAGGCTCGCGAGCAGCGGCGCCGACAGCTGCCCGCCGAGCTCGTGGCCGCCGTTCACGTGGCGTTCGAGGCGGTCCCGGCCCGCTACGGCGACGAGCGCGCCGACGCGCGCGCGCGCCAGCTCGCAGAGCGCCTGCGCCAGCAGCTCGGGCGCATCGAGCCGAGGGCGCGGATCGCCGCGCCGGCCGACCGCCCACGCCGCCAGCTCCTCGAAGCCGCGCCGCAGCTCGTCCTGGAAGATCACCACGCCCGCGAGCGCGGCCACCGCGAACGTGCCGTTGAAGATCCACGTGGTGAGGTGCAGCCCGAGCAGCCGCGCGCCGAGATACACGCCGCCGAGCAGCGCGATGCCTCCCGCCGCGAGCATCGCGTGCGAGCGGCGGAGCCAACTCATTGCGGTGTAGAGCAGCACGGCGCCGATCGCGACGTCGAGCGCGTCGGTCGGCCCGAAGCTGCGCAGCGCGGCGATCATCCCACCCCCGAAACGAGTACACGCATGCGAAACGCGGAGAGCTCGAGGGGGTACCGCGACCTTACCGAATCGCGCGGCCGCGCTGTAGTCTCGCGGGCCATGGCGACCCTGCGGGAGCACTGCCTCGCGATCCTCGAGAGCGGCGGCCTCGAGGCGAAGCTCGTGCCGCCGTTCGCGGCGGACGGGACGCTCCTGCCCGACCTGGAGCGCGGTGCGCCGCGGTTCGTCGAGCGGCCGGCGCGCGCGCCCGAGCTGGCCATGTGCGCCGGCTCGGCGCGGCTGCCCCGCCCGGACGAGCTCGGCTCGCCCGCGGCGCGCGCGGTCTGCCTGCGCCGCTTCGCGCACCACGAGCTCATGGCGGTCGAGCTGTTCGCGTGGGCGCTGCTGCTCTGGCCCGAGCTCGAGCCCGCGCTGCGCCGCGAGCTCGCGGGCGTGCTGGCGGACGAGCAGCGACACTGCCGGATGTACCTCGAGCGCTTGCGCGCGCACGGCGGGGAGCTCGGCGGCGAGCCGCTCTCGGACTACTTCTGGAAGCACGTGCCCGCGATCCGCGCGCACCCGCGCGGCCCGCTCGCCTTCATCGCGGCGATGGGCCTCACGCTCGAGCAGGCGAACCTGGACTTCACGGCGCTCTACGCCGAGGGCTTCCGGCGCGCGGGCGACGAAGCGAGCGCGCGCGTGTCGGAGCGCGTGCACGAGGACGAGCGGGGCCACGTCGCGCTCGCCGCGCGCTGGCTCGCGCGGCTGGCGCCGGGCGAGAGCGAGGTCGAGGCCTACGCCGCGTCGGTGCCTTTCCCGCTCGAGGCGTCGCGCGCGAAGTCGCGCCGCTTCCACGCGGAGGCGCGGCGCGCCGCGGGCCTGTCGGAGGCGCTGATCGAGCACGTGCGCACGGCGCGCGCCACGCAGGAGAGCCGGCCGCGCACCCGGCGCGCCGAGGGGTGAGCGCGCCGCCGCTCCTGTTCCCGAACCTGGGCGCCGAGGAAGGCGAGGCGTGGCGGCGCATGGCACGCCACCCGCGCGTCCGCGACGCCGCGCGGTCGTGGCGCGCGCTCTTCGCGGCGGACGCGCGCCTGGTGGGTGCGGACGAGCCGCTCGACGGCGCGCTCGCGGAGCCGTTCGCCGGCGGCGCAAGCGGGCCCGCGCTCGCGCTCGCCGGCGCGCGCGATGTGCTGGTGGCGTGGCTCGCGACCGACGAGGCCGCGGCGCTCGCCGCGCGCGAGGGCGTGCCGCTGGCGGGGCCGCCGCCGCGAGCCGTGGCGGCCGTGCACGACAAGGCGTTCGCGCTCGAGGCGGCGCGCGCCGCCGGGCTGCTGCCCGCGGAGCTCGCCGAAACGGCGTTCGCGCTGGCGCCCGGGGAGCTCGTGGACGCCGACACCGCAAAGTGTCGGGTCGAAGGGGCGGTCGCGCGCTGGCCCGCCGAGCTGCGCACGCGGTTCGTGCTGAAGCCGCGCCTGGGCACGAGCGGGCGCGGACGCCTGGCGGGGAGGGCAGGGCGGCTCGACCGCGACGCGCTGGCCGCCGCGCTCGCGCGCTTCCGGTCGCGCGCCGGAGTCGTGGTCGAGCCGTGGCTCGAGCGCGAGGCCGACCTGTCCGCGCAGCTCGACGTGCGCGGGCCCGACGACGTGCAGCTCCTGGCCACGTTCGTCCAGGTCCTGACACCGGAAGGTGTACCCCGCGGCCACCGGGCGCGGATCGGCGCCGACGGGCGGGCGGAGTCCGCGACGCCCTGGGACGCCGAGCTGCGCCTGGCTGCGGGAGCCGTCGCGCGCGCCGCCGCCGCAGCCGGCTACCGCGGCCCCTGCGGCGTCGACGCGTTCGCCTTCCGCGGCGCGGGAGGCGCCGCGCGCTTCCGCGCCGTCGTCGAGCTGAACGCGCGCTTCACCTCCGGCACCGGCGCGGCGGGCTGGGTCGCACGCGCGCTGCGCGGGGGGCTGATCGAGCCGGGCTCCGAGCTGTACCTCGGCGCCGCGCCGGCGCCGTTCGACGCCCACCGGGTCGAGCTGTTCGCCGCGCCCGGCGAGAGCGCTCTCTTCGTCGCGCGCTAGCGCTGCGCGCCGTGACGCAGGTAGAGCGCGCAGGTCGCGGCGATCTCCGCCGCCGCGCCGAGCGTGCGCGACACGGGGCCCGCGAGCGTCAGCCGGTCGAGCGACGCCTTGGTCGCGCCCGTGGCCATGCGCAGCTCCTGCACCGTGGCGGTGCCGCGCGGCGCGAGCCACTCCCAGGGCTTCGCCAGCTCGGGGTGCGCGAGCGCTTCGTCGATGCGCGCGAACAGCGGCGCGCAGCGCGCGAGCGCGCGCTCCTCGAGCTTCTCCAGCGAAGGCGTGGCGCGGTGCGCCTCGAACCACGCGGCGATCACGGCCGGCTGGCCGCCGCTGGCGCGGAAGGCGCGCTCGATCTCGTCCTCGCGCAGCGCGAAGCCCTCCGACGCCGCCCACGCGCGCAGGTCGCGGCGCAAGAGCGGGACCAGCGGCACGCGCTGGATCGGTCCGCCGCCGGGCGCGGGCGCCGAGCCCGGCTTGGCCAGCGTGCGGTGCAGCGCGATCCCGCCCGTGCGGATCGTGACACTATCGTGTGTAGGACCGAGCTCCGTCGCGTCGTCGCCGAGCTCCTCCACCGCCACGGCGATGCCGCGCGCGCGCAGCCGTTCGGCCGCGGCGTTCGCGGTCGTGCTGCGGCCCATGCCGGGTCCCCCCAGCAGCAGCGGAGAACGCCCCCGCAGCGCGCCGTCGACGATCCGGCGCACCGTGGCTTCGCGCGCCACCCAGGTCACCGCGCGGACCTCAGGCCATCACCTGCCCGCCGTTCACGTCCAGCGACTGGCCCGTGACGACGCGCGAGAGGTCGGAAGCGAAGAAGAGCACCGCGCCTGCGATTTCTTCGGAAGTCGGAATCGCGCCGAGCGCGATCTTGCTCGCGACCTCCTGGTACACGACGTCGGCCGCGACCTTCCGCGCGTCCGCCATCATCTTGAAATAGCCCTCGAGCGTCGCTCCCCAGATGTAGCCGGGCAGCACCGAGTTCACGCGAATGCCGTGCGGCCCCAGCTCGCGCGCGAGACCCTGCGTGGCCGCGAGCAGGGCGCCCTTCGACGCGGCGTAGCTCGCCATCGTCGGCAGCACGTCGCGCACGATCATCGAATTGATCATCACGATCGACCCTCGCCCCGCTCGTTTCATGCGGGGCACGACTTCCTGTGTGAGTCGCAGAGAGCCGAGAAGATTCACTTCGAGCGGCGCGCGCCAGCGCTCGAGGTCCGCGTTCTCGAACAATTCGTACGTGCCCGGGTGGTACGCGTTGTTCACGAGCACGTCGATCTTGCCGAGCTCGGCCTCGGCGCGCTCCGCGAGGCGTGCGCAGTCCTCGGGGCGCGAGATGTCCGTGGCCACCGTCACGGCGCGGCGGCCGAGCGCGCGGACCTCCTTCGCCACGGCGTCGAGCGCAGGCGCGCTGCGCGCGCCCAGCGCGAGGTCCGCGCCCTCGCGCGCGAAGAGCAGCGCGATGTCGCGGCCCATCCCCGGCCCGACGCCCGAGACGATCGCGGTGCGGTTCTCGAGCAGCATGCGCGCCTCCTACGAGAGGATGTATTCGCTCGCGACGACCGAGGCGACGCGCTCCAGGTCGAGGAAGCTCTTCGCGTCGTCGAGGATCCGCTTCATGTTCGCCTGCATCTCGTCGGCACCCCCGTAGAAGCGCGCGGGGTCGGTCAGGTCGGCGAGCTCGCGCATGTGCTCCTCCACGATGCCCGCGTAGGGCGGCGCACCTTCGGTGAGCGGGCGCGCCACGGCGTTTCGCACGTAGCGCCACAGCGGGTGCACCTCGAGCGAGAGCGGCGTGTGCGAGCCGTGCCAGCGCGCGATGAACTCGTCGCGGCCGAGCCGGTCGGGCTTCGGGAACACGGACACGAGCTTCACGCCCGGGCTGCGCGCGCCGTTCGGCCACGTGCGCCGGTCGAAATCGCGCGGCACGGACTCCGTGACGAGGTAGCCCGCCGCCGTCGCCGCGGAGTCGCGCAACAAGCTCTCGTGGCCCGTGCGGTCGTCGACCGAGCCGAGCCAGAACGACACCACGCCCGCGAACTCGGGCCCGCGATCGCGGATCGGCACGGTGCGGCCGAGGTCCGCGTCGGCGTCGGCCGCGTTCACCACCACCTGCAGCGCGCCGTTCGCCACGAGCTTCGGGCCCACGGTGCCGACCAGCCGCTTCGCGAAGGCCGTGCGCTCCTCGCCCGCGTCGCGCCACATGAGGTAGACCAGCTTTTCCATCGCGGCGGGCCGCATTCTGGCACACCTCGACGAAAATGAAACGTGTTATAGTCGCGCCGTTCGCCCGACGGGAGGTCCCACGATGTCGCGCATCCCGCTGCCTCCTTACCCGAACGGCTGGTTCGCCGTGGCGCACTCCGACTCGCTCGCGCCGGGGCAGGTCCGGCCCGTGCACTACCTGGGCAAGGACCTCGTGCTGTGGCGCAGCGAAGACGGCAAGGTGCGTGTCGCCGACGCGTACTGCCCGCATCTGGGCGCCCACCTGGGCAAGGGCGGCAAGGTGGAGGCTGACACCATTCGGTGTCCCTTCCACGGCTGGCGTTTCGCCGGCGCCGACGGGCGCTGCCTCGAGATCCCCTACGCGAAGCGGATTCCGCCGCAGGCGCGCCTCGAGACGTACCCGGCGCTCGAGTGCAACGGCATGGTGCTGTTCTGGCACCACCTGGACGGGAAGTCGCCGGACTGGGAGCCCGAGGTCGTGCCCGAGATCCTCGATCCGAACTACGTGCTCCACCGCACGCACGAGTGGACGATCACGAGTCACCCGCAGGAGATCATGGAGAACGGCGTCGACTTCGCGCACTTCGCCACCCTGCATGGCTGGAAGTGCAAGGCGATCCACTGGGAGCCCAACGGGCCGTACTACAGCTTGAAGATCGACGTCGACACCGAGGCCGACGACCAGGCCGACACCGCGTCGGTGACCACCGACGTCGACTCGTACAACTCCGGACCCGGCTTCCTGTACACGCGCTTCAAGGGGGAGATGGACGGCATCGCGGTGAACGCGCTCACGCCGGTCGGCCCCGAGAAGCTGCACATCATGCACCGCTACTACGCGCACAAGCGGTGCAACCCCGACGTGGTGAAGGGCTTCTTCGATTTCTACGTGAACGACTACAACCTCGACATCCCCATCTGGTCGAACAAGATCTACCGCGACCGGCCGCTGCTCGCGGAACCCGAAAAGGACTTCGGCAGGTTCCGCCGCTGGTACCGGCAGTTCTACTCCCACCAAGCGGGGCCCGACGCGGCGTAGCCGCGTCACCCGCTCTTCGCTCGGCTTCGCCTCGCTGCGCGCCGCTGCGCGGCTTGCGGGCTCGTTCGGGACGGCCCTCACTCGCCCTCGCAGCGTCGATCGCCTTGCTCGGGAAGACCGGAAAGCGGATCGCCTCGGGCTTCCGCTAAGCTCGCACCATGCGACGGGACATCTTCTCGGACGAGCACGAGCTCTTCCGCGCGCAGTTCAAGCGGTTCGCGAAGGCGGAGATCGAGCCGAAGATCGCGGGCTGGAACGAGACGGGCATGAGCGACCGCGCCTCGTGGAAGCGCATGGGCGACGAGGGCTTCCTCGGCGCGAACGCGCCCGAGGCCTACGGCGGCGCAGGCGGCGACTTCCTCTACGACGCGATCGTCATGGAGGAGCTCTCCTACCTGCGCGCGCACGGGCTCATGATGTCGCTGCACTCCGACATCTGCCTGCCGTACCTGACCGAGTTCGGCACCGACGCGCAAAAGGAGAAGTACGTCCCGGGCGCGATCTCCGGCGACGTGCTGCTCGGGATCGCGATGACCGAGCCCGGCACCGGCTCCGACCTCGCGAACGTGCAGACCACCGCGATCCGCCGCGGCGACGAATACGTGCTGAACGGCTCGAAGACGTTCATCTCGAACGGGCAGATCGGCGACCTGTTCATCGTGGTCGCGAAGACGGACCCCGCCGCCGACCCGCCGCACCGCGGCATCAGCCTCGTGCTCGTCCCTGCGACCGCGCCCGGCTTCGTGCGCGGCCGGAAGCTCGACAAGCTGGGCCTGCGCGGCCAGGACACGAGCGAGCTGTTCTTCCAGGACTGCCGCGTGCCGTCCGACGCCGTGCTCGGCGGCGAGGAAGGCCGCGGCTTCAAACAGCTCATGAAGAACCTGCAGCAGGAGCGGCTGTGCATCGCGGTCGCGTCGATCGCGTCGTGCCGCCGTGCGCTCGACGACACGCTCGAGTACGTGAAGGGCCGGCACGCGTTCGGCCAGCCCATCGGCGCCTTCCAGCACATCCAGTTCCGGCTCGCGGAGCTCGCGACCGAGGTCGAAGTCGGCCAGGCGTTCACGGACAAGCTGCTCGCCGCGCACGTGCGCAAGGAGTCGATCGTCTCCGAGGTCTCGATGGCCAAGTGGTGGACGACCGACCTGCAGAAGCGCCTCACGGCGGAGTGTCTGCAGCTCCACGGCGGCTACGGCTTCATGCGCGAGTACCCGATCTCGACCGACTACGCGGACGCGGCGGTGCAGTCGATCTACGCTGGCACGAACGAGATCATGAAGCGCATCATCGCGCGCAATCTCGGGCTCGACCTCTGCTGAAGGAGACGGAATGATTCGCGCGTGCGTCGCCGCGTTGCTCGCGGCTTGCTTTGGCACCAGTCATGCGGCGTTCGCCGCGGAGGAGAAGAAGATGGCGGACTCCGATTCCGCGCTCGCGGCGATCGACGCGCAGATCGCCAAGGCGAAGGTCGACAAGTCGAAGAGCGACTGGAAGTCGCACGTGCCGAAGCCCGATGCGGTGAGCTTCGACGCCAAGAAGACGTACTTCTGGGTGCTCGACACGAACAAGGGCCCGATCGAGATCAAGCTGCGGCCCGACGTCGCGCCGATGCACGTCACGAGCACGATCTACCTCACGCGCATGGGTTTCTACGACGGCGTGGTCTTCCACCGCGTGATTCCCGGCTTCATGGCGCAGGGCGGCGATCCGACGGGCACCGGCATGGGCGGCCCCGGCTATCAGTACGCGGGCGAGTTCTCGCCGAACGCCACGCACAGCAAGCCGGGCATCCTGTCCATGGCCAACGCCGGGCCGAACACCGACGGCAGCCAGTTCTTTCTCACGTTCGTCGCCACGGACTACCTGAACGGCAGGCACACCGTATTCGGCGAGGTGAGCAAGGGCATGGACACGATGAAAGCGCTCGAAGCCGCGGGCTCCGAGAGCGGGCGCACCAAGGAGAAGCTCGAGATCAGGAAGGCGACGATTCGAGCTCAGTAGCGGGCGCGGCCTCGCCCGCGGCGGGACGCAGGAAGCGCTCGGGGACCTCCTTCAAGTCCCACACGATCCCGAGCAGCGCGAGCGCGCGCAGCCCGTAGTAGGTGAGATCGATCTCCCACCAGAAGAAGCCGTTGCGCGCCGAGCCCATGAACCAGTGGTGGTTGTTGTGCCACCCCTCGCCGAACGTGAGCAGCGCGAGGAACAGGTTGTTGCGGCTGTCGTCGCCCGTCTCGTAGCGCTGCGTGCCCCAGCGGTGCGCGAGCGAGTTGATCGAGTACGTGACGTGCCACAGGAGCACGGTCGAGAAGACGTAGCCCCAGATCACGCCGGGCAGCCCGCCGATCGCGGTGCACACGAGCGCGAGCACGATCGGCGGCACGAAGTGCCAGCGGTTCAGCCACACTAGCTCCGGGAAGCGCGCGAAGTCGCGGATGTTCTCGACTTCGGTGCGCTCCCAGCGCGTCTCGAGGATCCAGCCCTGGTGCGCGTACCAGAAGCCTTCGCGCGGCGAGTGCATGTCGCCCGGCTGGTCCGAGTAGCGGTGGTGGCGGCGGTGGCCGCCGGCCCACCAGAGCGGGCCCTTCTGCGTGGCGCTGCAGGCGAGCGCCGCGAGGACGAACTGGAACGCGCGGCTCGTCTTGTAGCCACGGTGCGCGAAGTAGCGGTGGTATCCGCCGGTGATCGAGAAGAGGCGCACGACAAAAGTCGCGGCGCTGAGTGCCAGCACCGTGCTCGAGGGCGGGAACACGAACACGAGCAACGCAAGCGCGTGTAGCCCCCAGTAGATGGAGGTGGGCAACAGCTGCTTGCGCGCGAGCACGCCGTCCGCGCGGCGGTCGAGGTTCGCGGGGACGCGCAGCGAGTCTGCGGGGGCGCTCATTGGTGCTGGTTCCTCCGGGCGGGGGGGGCGGAAGGCCCGACACTCTACGACTAGGATCGGCTGGGGGCCCCGCACGAGTGGTGAAAGTTCTGTCAAACTGCGGCGCGGGGGCGCTAGGAGGCGAGCGTGGCGCGGCGGATCGGTATCGGCTTCGACTGGCAGGGGAATCTCGACCGCGAGCGAGCGTTCACACGCGCCAAGATCGCCGAGGACGCCGGGGTGGATTCGCTCTGGGTGGCGGAGGCCTGGGGCCGCGATGCGTTCTCGCTGCTCACGCAGGTGGCGGAGCGCACTTCGCGCGTACAGCTCGGCACGGGCATCGTGAACATCTACTCGCGCACGCCCGCGGCGCTCGCGCAGCACTTCGCGACGCTCGACGAGCTGTCGGGCGGACGCGTGATCATCGGGCTCGGCAACTCGGGCCCGAACGTGATCGAGCACTTCCACGGCGTGCCTTTCCAGCCTGCGCTGCGGCGCATGCGCGAGACCGTCGAAGTCCTGCGCCTGTACTTCAAGCACGAGCCCGTGAAGTACTCGGGCCAGATCTTCAAGCTCGAGCGCGGCTTCACGCTGCGCTTCGATCCCGTGCGCAAGGACGTGCCGATCTATCTCGCGACGCTCAACCCGAAGAGCGTGAAGATGACGGCCGAGCTCGCGGACGGCTGGATGCCGGTGATGATTCCGATCGACCAGCTGGGCCAGGAAGTCGCGCGCGTGAACCAGTGGGTGCGCGAAGCGGGCCGCGACCCGAAGAAGTTCACGGTGCGCGCGCCGGGCGGCGTGACCGTGGCGAACACGCCCGCGCAGCTCGCGCTCGCGCAGCGGCGCTCGGCGGGCACGCTCGCGTTCTACTGTGCGCGCATGGGCGAGTTCTACTACCGGCAGCTGTCGCGCCAGGGCTTCCAGGCCGAGGCCGACCGGGTGCGCGCGGCGTGGGCCGAGGGCGGGCCCGAGAAGGCGGCCGCCGCCGTCCCGCCCGCGATGATGGCGCGGCTCGGCTTCTCCGGCTCTACAGAAGAATGTGTAGAGCGCTTGCAGCAGGAGGAAGCCGCCGGCGCGATGCTGCACTCGGCGACGGTGCTCGAAGAGGACCCGCGCGAGGCCGCCAAGATCCTGGCCAAGCTGGTGGGCTAGAACTTCGGGAAGTGTTGCACCCGTAGGTTGAAATCCGTGAAGAGCTCGTCCGGCAGGTCGGGCGTCTCGACGGCGCGCTGCAGCACGATCTCGGTCTCGCCGCCGTCGGCCCAGCGCCGGGCGACGCGATGGAACGGCAGGCGATGGCCGCCGATGTCCCGGTAGTCGGCGGGCGTGGTCGAGAGCCGGCGGACCTCGCGCCCGTCGCGGAAGAAGCGCGACTGGAGCAACAGGCCCGTGTCGGCCGCGAAGTAGAGCTCGACCTTGTCGAAGCCGACGAACGAGTGCGGCGTGCGCGCCACCACCGCCCTACACGGAACTGTGTCGATCTCGGCGTCCGGCGCGGTCTCGTACTCGAGCTCGCCGCGCGGCGTGGGCCGGTAGTCGCCGATCGAGAACAGCTCGAACACGGCCTGGCGCTCCAGGTGCGCGGAGGCGAGCCGCACAACGCGGCGGTTCGTGGCGTCGCCCGCGTACAGGAACAGGTCGTCCGAACCGCCGCGCGTCTCGCGCAGGAGCATCGCCCACTTGTCGAACGACGCGGGCTCGCGGATGTCGATGAGCAGCTCGGCGAGGCCCGCGCGCCAGCGCCGCGCGATGCTGAACACCGAGCTCGCGGGGCCGCGCTTCACCTCGTAGGTGAGGAGTGCGTCGAAGCGCTCGGTCTCGTCGAAGTACGACTCCGCGAGCGCACGCGCATCGACAGGCGCGGCAGGGGCGGGCACCGCGTCGTCGTCTCGCGGGCTCTGCGCGGGCTCGTCGCCGCGCGCAGACGGTCCGAGCGCGAACGCGACGACGACACCGCCGATGAGTCGCGAGACGGCCCCCACTTCGGGCTCCTTCGACGCGGCAAAGATAGGTACGCGCTGGGGCCGGCGCACGGATTCGTCTGCTAGCTTCTGCGCCCGCATGCCCCTCCGCTCGGCGCTCTTCGCGAGCGCGCTCGCCGCCGCGTCGGTCCTGCCCGAAGGCGCGCCGGTCGAGACGCGCGTCCCCGACGTGGCCGCCGAAGTGCACGCCTTCACCGCGTCGCCGCCCGAGTGGAGCGGCGACGTCGTGAACGCGGTGCTCGGCGGCGGCACCATCGCGCAGGAAGAGCGGCGCAGCGGCTGGCTCGCTCCCGCCGAGAACTGGCAGCTCGTCGACTACGCCGACCGCGCCTTCAACTACGCGACGCACGGCTGGCTCGCACACCGCGGCATCGCCTACGAGGTGTACGGCTACAACGAGTTCCAGGCCACGATCCAGCTGAAGCCCGGCGGGGCGCTGGCGCTCCTCGGCGAGCGCGGGCTTCCGCGCGGCCCGTTCGGCGAGCTCGTGTTCGAGCATCTGGCCGGGCTCACCGCCCGAGCGTTCATCGCCGATGCGGTCGAGCCGCGTTGGTCGGCGATCCTGCAGTACGACCAGGCGACCAGTCCGCTGCTCGGCGACGCCCTGTCCCAGGACAACCTGGGCAGCGCCATCGGCGGGCTCGGGCCCGCGCAGATCGGCCGCTACGGCGACGCGTCGCAGCGCGGCTTCGCGGCGTGGCGCGCGCGGCGGGGCGAGCCGCCGACGCCGCCGCTTCGCACCGACCTGCGCGCGCGCTTCGGCGAGGCCCTCGCTCAGCTCCGGCCGTACGCGCCGCAGGGCGGCGACTACGACGCCCGCCGCGGCTACGCCGCCGCGCGCGCGTTGTGCGACGACCCCGTGCTGTCGGATTTCCAGATCTACCACACGGCGGCCAGCCTGGCGGCATGGGCGCGCATGTACACAAATTTGCGTCACGTCGCGCAGCGCGTCGGCCGCGCGTACGACGTGCACGGCAACATGGACGGCGGGCCGATGGGGCCGGATCCGTATCCCTTCGCGCAGGGCGCGTTCGTCGACACGCCGTGGTTCGAGACGAGCGGCATGTCGCAGTACGACCTGGGCAAGTGGAACTGGTGGAACGCGTGGGGCCCGCTGCGGCTCGAGCTCGCCGTCGCCGTCGCGAACGGCCGCCCCGTGATGTTCCTCGCGCACCCGGAGAAGCAGACGCCCGACTTCCTGGAGGAGGAGCTCGCGGAGATCAGCGCGGGCGGCGGAGTCCCGCTCGTGAATCCGGATCTGCTCGTCCGCGAGTCAGCGGCGGCGCTGCCCACGTTCACCGCGTACATGCGTTTCCGCGACCAACACCGAGCGGTGTTCAGCGCGCGCGGCCGGGAGCGACTGGCCGACGTCGCGCTACTGTACTCCGTCACGACGGTGCTCTTCGATCAATGCCTCGCGGAAGCGAACACGCCCGATACGCCGCCGCTGAACGACTTCTCCGCGGCCGCGCGCGTGCTGGAGGAGAGCCATGAGCCGTACGACGTCGTCGTGCTGCCGCATCCGGACCTGCTGCCGGCGAAGCAGCGCGAGCCGGACCTGGCGCGCTACCGCGTCGTGATCGCACCGTCGCTCGAGCGCCTCTCGAACGCCGACCTGGCACGGCTCGAGCGCTACGTGCGCGGCGGCGGCACGCTCGCGGTCCTGGGCAACCTCGCCGTGCGCGACGAGAACAACCAGCCGCGCGCGGGCGCTGCGCTCGCAAAGCTCCGCGCCGCGGGCCACGTGCAGGTGCTGGTGGACGGGCACTCGTTCGGGGCCTCGCGCACGAAGGCGTCGCCGGAGACGCTGGCGTTGGGCGCGCTCCTCAAGGGCGAGCTCGCGAAGCTGGTCGGCGCGCCGCGCGTCGGCGGGACCGTGCGGCCCGACGTGTGGGTGAAGACGTGGCGCCACTCGGGCGGCTTCGTGTCGGCACACTTCGCGAACTACGCGTTCGACTACGCGAACGGTGCGGCGCGCGACGCACCGGCGGCCGAGGTCGCCCTGCGCATGCCGAAGGACGTGCGCGCCGAGAGCGCGCAGTGGCTCGCGCCGGGCCAGGCGGAGCGCGAGCTTCGGCTGCGCGTCGAGGCCGGCGTCGCGCAGGTGACGCTGCCCGTGCTGCACGTCTACGGGGTGCTCGTCGTCGGGCCGCGCGGCGCCGAGGCGCGCGCCAGCGCGCTCGCGCGCGGCGACCGCCGGCTCGCCCGCGCGCGCGTCGCAGGCGCAGGGCTCGCCGACACCGAGGCGCGCGCGCGCAGCGCCGCGGAGCTGCGCGCGCGGGACCCGCAGAGGTACGACGCGGCGGCGGGCGAGCTCCTCGGCGCGCTCGCCAACGAGCGCGAGCAGGCCTACCTGGAGCAGGTGAAGCAGCTCGCCGGCTTCGACTCGCCCGTGGCCGCGTTCGCGTTCGGCGCCGGCTCCGACTCGCGGCCCTACACCGCCGTGCGCGCCGACGTCGCGTACTCGAAGACGCTCGGCTACGGCTGGCTCGCGCCCGACGACGACTCCGTGCCGTCGCCCGAGGAGAAGGACTACGCGATCAACGACAAGGCCGATCCCGACGAGCTGCGCGGGGTGTGGCTCTACGCAGTGTGGTGGCCGTGGGCGGAAGCGCTCCTGCCGAAGCCGCTGTCGACGGCGCTCCTCTCCGGCCGCTCGCGCGTGTTCAAGCTCGACCTGCCCGACGGCGCCTACCGCGTGACCGTCGTCGAGACGAACGGGGCCTGGATCCAGCGCAACCTGATCGTGTCGGGAATGGTCTTCGCGAACGACGTGCCGGTGCTGCTCGACGTGCCCATGGACAAGGGCACGCTCGTGCGGCGCAGCTTCACCACGCGCGTGACGGGCGGCTCGCTCGAGCTGCGCTTTGGCGGGGCGACGGGCTTCTCGGTCGTGACCCTGCAGGTGGACGAGGCCGCGGCCCTCCAGACCGACCCGCTGGAAGCGGGCGCCGTGCGCACCTGGCTCGTCTCGGAGCGCCACGCGAATCCCGACTGGGCGCCGCTCTCCGACTTGACCGTGCCCGAGGCGCGCGACGCGCGCGAAGTGCGGGCCGCCGCCGCGGGCATCCCGCTCGTCGACCTCGGCACGCTGCCGCACGCGGCGATCGGCGACGTCGTGGTCGCTCGCGCGCAGCTCCAGCGCGCGGCGGCGGGCGACGCGACCCTGCATTTCGGCGCGAGCAGTGCCGCGCGCGTCTATCTGAACGGCGCGCTGGTGCTCGACGTGCCGAACGTGAAGGGCGTGGAGCGCGACGAAGGCCTCGCGCGCGTGCACCTGGGCGCGGGCGAGAACGAGCTCCAGGTCGAGCTCGAACGCTTCTGGGAGCGCCGCTGGTTGTTCTACGCGAGCGTCGACTAAGCTTCGCGCGTGAAGCCGCTCGAGCGCGTCGTGATCGTCGGTGCGTCGCTGGCGGGTCTGCGCGCCGCAGAGTCGCTGCGCCGGCTCGGCTACGGCGGCGGGCTGGTGCTGGTCGGCGCCGAGAAGCACCTGCCGTACGACCGGCCGCCGCTCTCGAAGGAGCTGCTGCAGGGCCGCTGGGACGTGGACAAGCTCGGCCTGCGCCGCCAGCCGTACGAGGACCTCGCGCTCGACCTGCGGCTCGGCGTGCGCGCGACGGGGCTCGACCTCGGCGCGCGCGAGGTCGTCCTGGCCGGGGGCGCGCGCGAGCCGTTCGACGCGTGCCTTCTCGCGACGGGCGCTTCGGCGCGCCGGCTGCCCGGCCAGCCCGAGCTGGCGGGCGTGCACCTGTTGCGCTCACTCGACGACGCGCTCGCCATTCGCGCCGCGCTGGCAGCGCGGCCGCGCGTGCTCGTAGTGGGGGCGGGCTTCATCGGCTCCGAAGTCGCGGCGTCGTGCCGCGCGCGCGGGCTCGAGGTCACGGTCGTCGAGCCGCTGCCCGTGCCGCTCGCGCGCGGGCTCGGCGAGGCGATGGGCTCGGTGTGCGCCGCGCTGCACCGCGACCACGGCGTCGACCTGCGCTGCGGAGTCGGAGTGACTCGCTTCGAAGGTCACGGCAGGGTCGAGCGCGTGTCTCTCTCGAACGGTGACTCGGTCGAGGCGGACCTGGTCGTGGTCGGCATCGGTGCGGCGCCCGAGACCGCGTGGCTGGCGGAGTCGGGCCTGCGACTCGAGGACGGCGTCGTCTGCGACGAGTTCTGCGCCGCCGCGCCGGGCGTGTTCGCCGCGGGCGACGTCGCGCGCTGGCACAACCCGCTCTTCGACGAGGTCATGCGCGTCGAGCACTGGAGCAACGCGGTCGAGCAGGGCAGCTACGTCGCGGAGCGACTCGCCGGCACGGACGTGGGCGCGGCGCCGTTCGCGCCCGTGCCGTTCTTCTGGTCGGATCAGTACGACACGAAGCTCCAGTTCGCGGGGCGCATGCGCGCCGGTGACGACGTGAGGGTCGTGGCCGGGTCACTCGCCGAGCGCAAGTTCACGGCGCTCTACGGGCGGGCGGATCGACTCACCGGTGTGCTTGCGTTCAGCCGCCCGCGCGACCTCGCGCGTTATCGGCGGCTCATCGGCGCGCGCGAGAGCTTCGCCGCCGCGGTCGCGGCCGCCTCCGCCTGACCTCGCGATCAAGCGCGAGTGTGGTCGGACCGAATGAGACGGCGTGGGCAAGACGAAGGGCAGTGCCGTGATCGCCGCGGTGAAGCTCTTGCGCAGCCGGCGGCCCGAAGCCCAGGAGCTCCTTCCTGCGCCGCTCTTGCACTATCTGGACGAGCGCATCGTCGTGGCCGCGTGGTACCCGGAAGAAGACCTGCTCGCGCTCATTCGCGCATGCGCGGGCGTGTTTCCCGCGCGCGGTGAGTCGATCTTCGAGTCGATGGGCGCGGCCGGCGCGCGCAACCACATGGAGGGCATCTACGCGGACCTCATGGGCCGCGAGCCCTCTGCGCGGGCACACGCGCTGTGGCGCACCCAGCACGACACCGGCGAGCTGCGCGTTGCGCACGCGGCGCCGACGTCGGTCACCTACGAGCTCTCGGACTGGACGCTGCAGGCCGCGGACTACTGCCGCCTGCTCGGCGGCTATCTCGCCGAGATCCACCGCATCGCGGGCGCTCCGGACCCCACGTTCCTGCACCCGGCCTGCCGCGCGTCGGGCGCGCGCAGCTGCGTGTGGCTCGTGCGCTGGAGCTGATCAGCTCGAAGGGCGCAGCGCGGCGAGCACCGCGCGGCGCGCGGGCGGAATCGGCGTGAGCTTCCCCTCGTCCGACACCATTGCGTGTTCGGTCACCGCGGTCGCGATCAGGTCGCTGCCGCGGCGGATCGTGTACCCGATCTGCAGCGACACGCGCTTCAGCCAGTCGAGCCAGCAGGTGATCTCGAGCCGGTCGTCGAAGCGCGCGGCCATCTGGTACTCGATCTCGACGCGCGTCACCGCGTAGTGCAGGCCCTCCGCGACGTAGTCGCGGTACGGGCGGTCGTGCTCGTCGAGGAACACGATGCGCGCCAGCTCCAGGTAGTGCACGTAGCGCGCGTGGTGCACCACGCGCATCGCGTCGGTGTCGTAGAACGGCACGCGGTATGCGACCGTCGAGGTCCGGACGCCCGCGGGCGGCGAGCTGGGGAAACGGGGCACGCGCGGAGTGTTCCGGCGGCGCGCCCGCGGGTCAAGGCTAGACTCGCCGCGTGTCCGAGACCCGCCTGCCGTTCGGAATCCCGGAGAGCGAGCTCGAGTTCTGCTTCTCGCGCAGCTCCGGCCCCGGCGGACAGAACGTGAACAAGACGGCCACGAAGGCGACGCTGCGCTGGGAGGTGCTGCGCAGCGCGAGTCTGCCCGCAGCCGTGCGCGAGCGGTTCCTCCGCGCGTACGGCTCGCGCGTGACGCGCGACGGCGAGCTGCTCTTGCACTCGCAGCGCACGCGCGACCAGGCGCGGAACGTTGCCGACTGCGTCGAGAAGCTCGCCGAGATGCTGCGCTCCGTGGCTCGGCCCCGGCGCGCGCGCCGGCCGACGCGGCCTGGCCGGGGTGCGGTCGAGCGGCGGCTCACCGAGAAGCGCCGCCACGGGCGCGCGAAGCGCGAGCGCGGCCGCCCGCGCGGCGAGGACTAGGCCGACAGCGCGGGCCGGCTCTGCGCGCCGGCGACGAGGCGCTCCAGCGCGAACACGTGCTCGTCTTCCTCACCGAGCTCGCGCAGCGACGCGGCGAGGCGCAGCACGTATTCGGAGTTCGCGCCGCTCGGCCCCTGCGCGCGCACGACCTGCGCGGCGATTGCCTCGAGCGGCGCCGGCCCGAGCCAGTTCGCGTTCGACGGCGTGGCTACGTAGACGAGCCCCGACGCGACGCCGCCGCCGGCGAACGACAGCTCGACACGCAAGCGCTCGTAGCCGCCGCGCTCGCGGTGGTCGAGCGCCAGGAGCACCTCGACCGTGCGCTCGTCGGGAATGCGGTACGCCGCGCCGGCGCAGCGCGCGCCGGGTGCGGCCTCGAGCGTGACCACTCGGCCCGGCGCGCCCGGCACGCCCCGGTGGTCGGTGGAACCCTGCCAGAAGCGGCGTGCGAAGCCCTGGAGCGAAGCGGCGCGGCGCTCGGAGAAGGGGAAGGACGGGCGCCAGACCAGCGAGCCGTACCCGAAGATCCACAGCGCCGGAACCATGCGCGACGACACTCCGCCCGCGAGGTTAGGAACGCGCACCCTCGCGTTCAAGCCGCCTCGGACCGGGCCCGAATAGAAGCTCGGGAACGCTTTCGGAAGGCGGCCCGCGGCCCTGAAGCCCCCCGGCGGAGGTGCGAGTTGCGGTTCGACGCCGCGCCGTTCGAGGCGCTGGGCCGGCGCATCGCCGCCGCGCCGCGCGCGGTCCTGGCCGGCCTGCTCGCCGTCGCCGTGCTCGCTTCGCCGGGGCTGGCGCGCTTCGGCGACGTGCCGGCGGCGCACACCGGCGCCGACGAGGCGCTGCTCGCCGAGCTCACGTGCGACTCGGGCCTCTGGTCGAGCGAGTGTCTCAGCGAGGTCGACTCACTGACTCGAGAGATCGCGCGCAGAGAGTTCGTCGTCGAGGTCGACTCGCTGTCCACGCGCCCGCGCTTCGACTGGCGCGCGCGTACGCTCGAGCTCGCGCCGCTCTTGGCGGCGCCCGACGACGCGGCCGCCGATCGGCGCGCGCACGCGCGCGCGGCAGACGACCGTGCGTCGGTCGCGGGTGTGGTCTCGTTCGACGAGCGCTCGGCGCTCGTCACGGCGCGTCTGCGGCCCGGTGTGCCCGCGGAGGCGCTCGAGTCGCTGGCCGCCGACCTGCGCCAGCGCTACGCGCGCCCGCCGGCGTTCGAGCTCGCCCTCGCCGCGCCGGCGCTCGAATCGCGCGCGCTCGCGGGCGTGGCGCGTCGCGACGCGGCGCGCGCGGCCGCGGGGGCGCTGGTCTGGCTCGCGCTCTTCGCCGCGCTGTCGAGCGGCAGCGTGCGGCTCGGCCTGGCGGCGGGTGGGCTCGGCGCACTGGGGCTTGCCGCGGCGGCGGCCGGGTTGGCGCCGTGGGGCGCGCCGCTCGATTCGAGCGCGGCGCTCGCGCCGGGGCTCTCCGCCGCGCTCGCGGCGGTCGCGAGCTCTGCGCTCGTGCACCGGCTGCGCGCGGAGGAGCGGGCGGGTGCGAGTCGCGCAGACGCGGTCGCGCGAGCGCTCGCCGGCGTCGGCCCCGCGCTCGCCGCGGCGGGCACCGCGGTGGCGCTCGGCCTCGCCGCGTTGGCGTCGAGGGATGCGCTCGCTCTCTCGCTGGCCGCGCTCGCCGGAATCGCCGCGATCGCGGTGGGCTTGCCCGCGGCGGCCTTGGTTGCCCCGCGCGCGCGACCGCGCGGGAGCGCGCTCGCGGCGCTCGTCGACGCCGCGCTCGCCAGGCTCGATTCCGCCGCGCGCGCGCGCACGGCGCGCGCCGGCTTCTGGCGCGCCGTCGCCGGCGCCGCGGCGCTCGCCGTCGCTTCGGCGGTCGGCCTGGTGCGCGCGGAGCCGGGCGCCGCCGTGCTCGCGAACGCGGGCGCGCCACTGCTCGCGTCGCGCGCGCGGATCGCGCGCGACTTCGGCGGTCCTACACATCTCCGTGTCGAGCTCGACGCTGGCGAGGCCGGCGGCGCGCTCGAGCCGCTGTTTCTGGAGCGCGCGCTCGACTTCGAGCGCGCGCTCGCGCAGGAAGCGGGCGTCGGCTCCGCGCGCTCGCTCCTCGACGCCGCGCTGCTGCCGGCCATGCGCGCGCTGCACGGCGGCGATCCCGACTTCGCCGTGGTGCCGCCGACGCGCGCGCAGGTCGAGGAGGCCCTGGCCGCGTTCGGCCGCGCGCGCCCGGCCGAGCTCGCGCGCGCGCTCGATCCGGCGCGGCGCAGGCTGGCGCTCGAGCTCGCCGTCGACGCGCCGAGCGCCGACGCCCTGCTGCGCCTCGAAGCGGCGCTGCACGCGCATGCGCTCGCGAGCCTGGGACGCGGCGACGCGCTCGTGCTGCCGCGCGAGCCGTTCGCGCGCGCCCACGCGGCGTCGGCGCTGCGCCCGCGCGCAGTCGCCGCAGCGCTCGCGGCGGTCGGTGCCGTCGGCATCGTCGGTGCGCTCGCCTTCGGCCGGCGCGCCGGGCAGCTCGCCGCGGCGGCGTCCGCATGTGCAGCGCTCGCGGCGCTGGGCGCGCTCGCGGAGCTGCGCGTGGCGCTCGACCCGGCGTCGAGTGCGGTGCCCGTGTTGTGCGCGGGCGCGACGGCCCTGCCCGCGTTCCTGTACCTCGCGCGCGAGCGCGAGCTGCGCGCGGCGGGCGCGGAGCCGGGCGTCGCTGCCTCGCTCGCGCTGCGCGACGCGGGGCGGCCCGGCGCCGAGGCGGTGCTCGCGGCGCTGGCGTTCCTGTCGCTCGCGACGGCGGCTCTGCCGCTCACGCGCCAGCTCGGCGCGGTGGCCGCGCTCGCGTGCGCCGTGGGGGTCGCGGCCGCGCTGGGTCTTCTCCCCGCAGGGGTGCGGGCGCTCCAACCCGAGTCGTCGCGCGCACACCCGCGTAGAGTGGCGCGAGGGTGACGCGGGTCACGGCTCGGCCTTGGCGCGAGACGCACACTCGCCGACGGTAGGGCAACTCGCAGGCAAGTCCGCTTCGAGCCTGCGTGCTCGAGGACTCCACCGACCCCCCAGAGGGCGAGAGGATGCGAATCCTGTCGAGGCTTCCAGTACGTCGGGCACCGATGGCCGTCGCCACCGCTGTACCGGTCCGTCGGGCGCCTGAGGCGCCCGCCGAACGCCCCGCGCGTCGGTCGATTCCCGCAGATGAAGTGCCGGTGCCGCTCGCTCCAGCCCGCGGCATCGCGATCGCGCTCGGTCTCGGCGCGGTCGCCTGGGCGCTCATTGCGGCGCTCGTCTTCCTCCGCTAGTCGGCTGGACACCGCTCGCGCACGGACGCGAGAATGCGCGCATGCTTGCGTCGCTGGCGCGAGAGGAACGGCTTCGCCTCATGAAGTTCGTCTGCGCGTTCGCTTGGGCGGACCTCGAGGTGCAGAGCGAGGAGCGCGCGTTCGTGCATCGGATGGTCGCGCGCCTCGGGCTGGGGCCCGACGAGTCGGCGCAGGTCGACGCCTGGCTGCGAGTGCCGCCGCGGATCGACGACGTCGACCCCGTGCAGATTCCCCGCGAGCATCGCAAGCTCTTCCTCGACACCCTGCGCGAGCTCGTGCTCGCCGATGGGGCCGTCGACGAACAGGAGCAGGCGAGCCTGGCGCTGCTCGAGGACCTGCTCGCGGGCGCGGCGTAGTGCGCCGCGCGCGAAAGGAGTGACATGGAGCTCTCGCACGTCCGCTTCGAAGAGCGCGACGGCATCGCGACGCTGTCGTTCGCGAGCCCCGAGCGGCGCAACCCGCTCTCGCGCGACGTCATGGCCGAGCTGCGCGACGCGCTGCGCGACGTGGGCACGAGCAAGGCGCGCGGGGTGGTCATCGCGTCGGAGGGGCCCGTCTTCTGCGCGGGCCACGACTACGCCGACCTGGTGAACCGCGACCTCGCCGGCATGCGCGCGCTGCTCGCCCTGTGCACCGAGATGATGAACGCGGTGCAGTCGATCCCGCAGCCGGTGGTGGCGCGCGTGCAGGGGCTCGCGACGGGTGCGGGCTGCCAGCTCGTGGCGGCGTGCGACCTCGCCGTCGCGTCGGAAGACGCCGAGTTCCAGACGCCCGGCGGCGCCGGCGGGCTCTTCTGCACCACGCCCATGGTCAGCGTGTCGCGCGCGATCGGCCGCAAGCGCGCGCTCGAGCTGCTCTTCACCGGCGACAAGATCGACGCGCGCACGGCTGCGGACTGGGGGCTGGTGAACCGGGTGGTGCCCGCGAACGAGCTCGTCGCCGCGACGGACGCGCTGATCCGCCGGGCGACGCGCGGCAGCGCCTTCTCGAAGGGCATGGGCAAGCAGGCGTACTACGCGCAGATCGACCTAGACCAGCCCAAGGCGTACGCGTACGCCGTCGAGGTCATGGCGTCGGGCGCCGTCGCGGAGGACGGCCAGGAGTCGATCCGCGCGTTCGTCGAGAAACGGCGACCGCGCTTCTCGAGCTAGGTGGGCGTGATCCGCAGGTACGCGCGCTTCGCGTAGCGGCCGGTCAGGCGCGCGCCGACGTCGGCCAGCCACATGAGCGAGCCGTACTTCGCCCGCAGCGCCGCGTGCATCCGGTGCACGGCGGCGGAGTCGCTCACGAGCTCGGCGCGCGCCTCGTGCCAGGGACCGTGCACGCGCCCGCGCACGTCGCAGGCCGCGATGCGCGCGCGGCCCGAGTTGCGCACGCGCTTCACCTTGCCGGAGTCACCCGCGGTGAACGCGACCAGTGTCCCGCCTTCGGCCGCGAACCAGATCGGTGTCGCCACCGCCCGGCCGTCGCGGCGGAACGTCGCGAGCGACAGGTAGTTCTCTTTCTCGAGCATCGCCGAACAGTGTAGGGCAAAGGCGCGCGCGCCAAGCTTCGGTATCCTCGCCGGCCTTGTACTCCCCGCGCGAGATCGCCGAGTGGACCGCGTTCCGCAGCGCCGTGGCGGCGCTGCGCGCGCTGCCGCTGGGCCCGGCGCAAGCGCTGGGCGCACGCGCGGCGCGAGCGCTGTTCGACCGCGGCGGCAAGCGCATCGACTTCGTGATGGCAAACCTGCGCATCGCGTACCCGGACAAGAGCGAGGCGGAGCGGCGCGAGATCGGGCGCGAGAGCTACGTGCACCTGGCGTGGAACTTGATCGACGTGGCGCGCGGGCGCGACTGGGGGCTCGACGACATCCGGCAGCGCTTCGATTTCGAAGGGACCGAGATCACCGATGCGATCGTCGCGAGCAAGAAGGCCGTCGTCTGTCTCACCCTGCACGTCGGCCACTTCGAGCTGACGGTGCGCGCCGCGCCGTTGCTCGGCGTCTCGATGAGCGTCATCGGGCGCCCGCTCGGCAACCGCCTGTTGCGCGAGGAGATGATCCGCCAGCGCACCAGCACGGGCGTCGAGCTGCTTCTACACAGAAACGTGTTGCCTCAGCTGCTTCGCCTGGTCCACAAGGGGCGCGTGGTCGCGGTGCTGAACGACCAGTACGCGCGCCGCTCCCGTGGGGTATTCGTGCCGTTCTTCGGCGTGCGGGCGTCGACCTCGCTCGGCCCGGCCATCCTCGCGCTGCGCACCGGCGCGCCGGTCGTGCCGGCCTACTCCATACGCGTGGGGCCGGACCACCATCGCATGGTGATCCGGCCCCCGCTCGAGATCCCGGACACGGGCGACCGCCGCAAGGACGCCGAGCTCCTCACTGCCCGCTGCAATGCGGCGATGGAGGAGATCATCCGCGCGCACCCCGAGCAGTGGATGTGGAGCCACCGGCGTTTCCGCCACAGCCCCGACCTGCCCGGCGATCCCTACGGCGGTCGCTAGTCGCTACTTCCAGCTGTTGCTGGCCAGGTCGTAGGTCTTGACCTGGACGTCGCCGAGCGGGGCGACGATCGCCACCGACAGGCCGGTGTCGCCGTCGGTCAGGTAGATGCCGCCGGCGCCGCTGCCGATCGAGGTCGGATCCGACGGGTTCACCGGGATGCCGCGCTCCGAGAACGCGATCACGGGCTTGCCCGAGTTCGGATCGATGGGGAAGGTCGCACCGTCCACGACCGTCTCTGCGACCGTCGAGCTGCGCAGCATCGCGGTCGACGCGACGGCCAGCTCGGCGGTGCTCGCCGCGGGACCGCCCGAGCCCGAGGAGCTGCCCTGGCTGCTGCCATCGTCGCTCGATCCCGAGCTGCCCGAGGAGTCGGAGCCCGACGAGCCGGAGCCGCCCGAGAGCACCGAGCCCACTGCGCCGACCACCGCCGTGGTGGCGGAGGTCGCGGTCGTGGCCAGCGTGCTCGCGACGTTCGGGAGCACCCGCAGCGCGACGGCGCCCACCGCGGTGGCGTCCGGCGCGCGCGAGGCGAGGTCGTCGTTCGGCATCGGCACGGCCGCGAGGTTCGCGGGCGCGGTCGTCGGCGCGTACGGCTGCACCTTCTGGCAGCTCGACGAGGGCAGGTGGAACTCCTGCTGCACGTCGCCGGGCGTGATGGTGTAGCTGTGGTCGACGTCCTTCACGGTGACGGCCACCGCGCCGCAGTTGCCGCTCGAGTCCACGGTCGGCGCGTTGAAGTACACCAGGTACGGCGTGCCTTCGCTGACCGCGTGGGTGCGGGCGTCGCTGAGCAGCCCCGCCATCTGCGAAGCCGTCTGCTTGGTCTCCTGCTGCGAGTACATCGCGATCATGTTGGGACCCGCCATGAGCGCCAGGATCCCCAGGATCGCGACCACGGTCATCAGCTCGATCAGGGTGAAGCCCTGCCCACGCGCGACCGAGGCGCAGCCCCGAATCGTCTTGGTCTCCATTGCCAGTCTCCTCTCCCGAACGGAGTCTGGCCCCTCCAGCCGGGGTGGAGGACATTCACGCCGCGTGCCCGCGGAAAGGCCCCGAACGGCGATTCTCGTCGGAGCGCGGCAGTCTGGAGCCGCGCCTGCCCGGCGGGTGCGCGCGCGCGATGGGCTCTCGCGTGCGCAGCGTGTGAAGCGGATCACCTTTTCGGGGAGTCGAAGTCCACACCGAATGGAAGCAAGTGACTCCGTGCAACCGGCGCGCAGCCGCACGCGTCTCCGCGGGGCGCGCCGCCGGGATCGCCCGGCGATCCGCGCGCGGGCTGCCGCTCTCGCGGTCTTCGCGCTCGCACTCTTCTGCAGCTTCCCTGCCGCGGCAGGCGGCCGGCCGGTCGTGATCCTCCTGTCCTGGGATGGGACGCGTCACGACTACCCCGACCGCGTGCCCGCCGTGGCGCTCGCGCGCATGGCGCGCGACGGCGCGCGCGCGGACCACCTGGTGCCGGTGTTCCCGTCGAGCACGTTCCCCAACCACGTGTCGCTCGCCACGGGCACCTACCCGGACCGGCACGGCATCATCGAGAACTCCTTCACGGACCGGCAGGGCCGCCGCTTCGACCACGGCAGCGAGGCGGGCTGGCTCGAAGCGGAGCCGCTCTGGGTCGCCGCGGAGCGGCAAGGTCTACACAGTGCGGTGTTGTTCTGGGTCGGCTCGGAGGTCGATTGGCACGGGATCGCTCCGACGTACCGCGTGGTGCCGTTCGACGAGGCGCTCTCGGACGACCGGAAGGCCGAGCGCATCCTGGCGTGGCTCGATCTGCCGGAGGATGCGCGGCCTGCGCTCGTCATGAGCTGGTGGCACGGCTGCGACGCCGCGGGCCACGCCGAGGGGCCGAGCTCGCCGGCGATCGGCCAGGCGCTCCTCGCCGACGACCGCGCGCTCGCGCGCCTGCTCGCGGGCATCGACGCCCGCGGCGCGTGGCCCGACACCACCGTGATCGTCACGAGCGACCACGGCATGGCCGAGATCTCGGGGTTGGTCGACCCGCAGGCGGCGCTCGACGCCGCGGGCGTTCGCGCGCGCACGGAGTACTCCGGCGGCGAGGCACGGGTCTACCTGGAAGATCCCGCACGCGCGGACGACGCGCTCCGAGCGCTCTCGCGCGCGGGGATCGAGGCCTACGCGAACGCCCACCTGCCCGAGCGCCTGCGCAGCGACTACCCGGGCCGGAGCGGCGATCTCACGCTGCTCGCGCGCCCGCCGAAGATGTTCGCGCGCGTGGGCTGGCGCGAGCGCGCGGGCGCGTTGCTCGCGCGCCTGCGCGGCACGGTCCGCGGCGCGCACGGCTACGACCCAGCGCTCCCCGAGATGGGCGCGATCTTCTACGCGCTGGGCCGCGGCGTCCCGCCCGGCGCCCGCCTCGGCGAAGTCCGCGCCATCGACGTCGCCCCGACGGTCGCCGCGCTGCTGGGCATCGACCCGCCCGAGCAGTCCGAGGGCCGCGCACTCTTCAGGTAGCGGCGCAGCGAGCTGCAGGCGAGCGCGGCTAGACCGACTCGAACACCGATGCGAAGCCCTGGCCGCCGCCGACGCACATGGTGACGAGGCCGTAGCGCTTCTTGCGGCGGCGCAGCTCGCGCAGGATGTGGCCGGTGAGGCGCGAGCCGGTCATGCCGAAGGGATGGCCGATCGAGATCGAGCCGCCGTTCTGGTTCAGCTTCTCGTCGGGGATCCCGAGCACGCGCTGCACCTGCAGCACCTGCGACGCGAACGCCTCGTTCAGCTCGACGAGGTCGATGTCGTCCATCGACATGCCGAGGCGCTTCAGCAGCTTGGGCACCGCGTAGATCGGCCCGATGCCCATCTCGTCGGGCTCGCAGCCCGCGACCGCGGAGCCGCGGTAGATGCCCATGGGCTCCAGCCCCAGCGCGTTCGCGCGGCTCGCCGACATGAGCAGCGTGGCCGACGCGCCGTCGGAGAGCTGGCTCGAGTTGCCCGCGGTGACCGTGCCGCCTTCCGGCTTGAACACGGGCGGCAGCTTGCGCAGGCCGTCGATCGTGGTGTCGGGGCGGTTGCACTCGTCCTTGTCGACGACGAAGTCCTCTTCCTTCGGCTCCTCGCCCTTCTTCTGCACCACGCGGCGCACCTTCATGGGCACGATCTCGTCGTCGAAGTAGCCGAGCTCCTGTGCGCGCGCGGTGCGCTGCTGGCTCTTCAGCGAGTACTGGTCCTGGTCTTCGCGCGAGACCTTGTAGCGCTCCGCGACGACCTCGGCGGTCGCGCCCATCGCCATGTACAGGCCCGGTGCCTTCTTCGCGGCGACGGGGTTCAACAGCCGCTTCGTGTTCTGCGAGCCGTCCTGCAGCATCGTGATCGTCTCGACTCCGGAGCCGATCGCGATCTCGACGCCCTCGTGGATGATCTGCTGCGCGGCCATCATGATCGCCTGCGAGCCCGACGAGCAGAAGCGGTTCACCGTCGTGGCCGCGACGGACGTCGGCAGGTTCGCGAGCACGGTCGCGATGCGCGCCACGTTCATGCCCTGAGGGCCCTCGGGAATGCCGCAGCCCGCGATCACGTCGCCGACCTCGGCCTTGTCCACGTTCGGATTGCGCGCGAAGAGCTGCGCGATGCAGTGCGCGAGCTGGTCGTCGGGCCGCGTCATGTTGAACGAGCCCCGATGCGCCTTCGCGAGCCCGGTGCGCACGCTGTCGATGATCACGGCCTCGCGGGACATACCAGCTCCTTCGAGACAGGGGGACGTCTCGACGGCATCATATCAGCCGCTACGCACCCGGCCACGGAGGTTTCGATGTCCTCGCTGCAGCGGCTCGCCATGCGCGCATTCATCGCGGCGCACGGGGCGCTGTACGCGTGGACGGACGGGCGCATCGGCGGGCGCATGGGCGCGCTGCGCATCCTGTTGCTCACCACGACGGGCCGGCGCACGGGCAAGCCGCGCACCGTGCCGCTCGTATTCTTCGAGGACGGCGAACGCCTGGTCGTGATCGCCTCGAAGGGCGGCGCGCCGGCGGACCCCGCCTGGTGGGTGAACTTGCAGAAGCAGCCCGAGGCGCTCGTGCAGATCGGCGGCGAGAAGCGGCGCATGCGCGCGCGCCTCGCGTCCAACGAGGAGCGCGCGCGCCTCTGGCCGCGCATCAAGCACGAGAACCCGGCCTACGCCGAGTACGAGAAGCGCACTTCGCGCGAGATCCCGGTCGTCCTGCTCGCGCTGTAGAGAACCGGTATGCTTTGAATCTCGTTCGAACGGAGGTGTCCGATGCACGTCGGCATGGCAGCGATCTTCCAGAACCCCGAGCAAGCGCGCAGCGACTTCGACGTCTGGCGCGACGACCTCCGCCTCGCGCTCATGGCCGAGTCGCTCGGCTTCGAGTCGCTCTGGGGCGTCGAGCACCACTTCACCGACTACACGATGTGCCCCGACGTGCTGCAGTACCTGACGTACCTGGCCGGCGCGACCGAGCGCGTGCAGCTCGGCTCCATGGTGGTCGTGCTGCCCTGGCACAAGCCGATGCGCGTCGCCGAGCAGATCTCCGTGCTCGACCACGTGTCGAACGGCCGCTTCATCCTCGGCCTGGGCCGCGGGCTCGGCCGCGTCGAGTTCGACGGCTTCGGCGCGTCGATGGACACGAGCCGCCAGTACTTCACAGAAGCGGCAGAGATGATCCTCACCGGCCTCGAGCGCGGCTACTGCGAGTACGACGGGCAGCTCGTGAAGCAGCTCCGCCGCGACATTCGCCCGAAGCCGTTCAAGAGCTTCAGGGGCCGCAGCTACGCCGCCGCGGTGTCGCCCGAGTCGGGGCCCGTCATCGCCAAGCTCGGGCTCGGCATGCTGATCATCCCGCAGAAGCCGTGGGAGGCCGTCACCGAGGAGCTGCGCAACTACAACGCGGTGTACGAGCAGACCAACGGCGTGGCCGCGCCGCCGAGCATCTGCGCCGGCTGGGTGTTCTGCGACGAGAACCCCGACCGCGCAGAGGCGAAGGCGCGCGAGTACATCGGCGGCTACTGGCAGACGGTGCTCAAGCACTACGAGCTCAAGGGCGACCACCTGGCCAAGACGAAGGGCTACGAGTCGTACGCGCGCATGCAGGAGCTCGCGAGCGCGCCGGGCGGCGCCGACGCCATGATCGACTTCTTCCTCGGCCTGCAGGTGTGGGGCACGCCCGAACGCTGCTACCAGACGATCGTGTCGACGCAGAAGCGGCTCGGCTCGAACAAGTTCGTCGGCGTGTTCAGCTACGCGGGCATGTCGGCGGGCGAGGCCGAGCGCAACATGCGCGTCTTCGCGCGGACGGTGCTGCCCGAGCTGAACCGCTACGAGGTCTGAGCTTCGAGTAGATCCGTGCGCACGTAGTTGCGCTCGACGCAGAGCGGCCGGAAGCCGAGCGCCTTGTACATGTGCTTCGGCGTATCGCCGCCGCGAGCGCCGATCAGCACCGGGCCGGCGCCGCGCGCGCGCGCGTCGTCGACGCACGCGGCGATGAGCGCCGTGGCGATGCCGCGCCCGCGGAAGTCGCTGCGCGTGAACAGGTCCTCGACCTTGCCCACGCCGTTCTCGCCCGGCCACGCCGAGAAGAACGCGCAGTCGACGCCGTCCGCGCGCGCGAGCACGTAGCGCACGGCGGGCGCTTTCGCGCGCTTGGCGAGCACGAGCTGGCGCGTCACCTCCGGCTGCCACGGCCGGTGGAAGCCCTTCGCAGCTTCTTCCTCGTGGTCGAGCCGGTGCAGCGCCTCGAGCACGGCCCAGTCCGCGTCGCTCTCGACCGCGCGCAGCTCGACGCGCGGCCCGCGCGCGCGCAGCTCGCCCTCGAGCACGAGGATGACGTCGCCCGTGCCGGCGCTGTAGCCGTCGAGCAGGAGCCGCGTCTCGAACGGCTGCGGCATGCCGGGGTCCCAATAGAAGTGGCGGTGGCCGAGCCCGGCGAAGGCGCAGTCGACCTCCGCGAGCAGCGCTTCGATCTCGTCGGGCGTGCGCGCGCGGACTTCCGCTGCGAAGTTCGCGTCGTACACGATGGGCGTGCGCGCGTCGCGCACGATGCGCGCGAGCGGATGCGCGGTCGACTCGTGTCCGAGCGCGAGCCAGCCGACCAGCGTCTCGTGGGCGCGCGCGACGAGGGGCTCTTCGTCCGACATGGGCGCGCATCCTAGCGCATGGCCCCGGCGGCGATCGGGTATGCTGGCGCGCAGAAAGAAGGGAACCGAGAAATGCCGCATGCGATGGGTGCCCGGCGTCCCTTCGGGCTGGCGTACTGGCCGCTCCCCGAGGACGACCCCGGCGTCGCGATCCGCCGCGAGGACGTGCGCCTCGTGTCTCCGGACGGCGCGCTCGTGCGCGGCATCCTGTGGACGCCGCCGGCCGGCCAGCCGTGGCGGACCGCGGTCGTGCTGTCGCACCCGCGCGGCGACTTCTCGGTGCACTACGCCTGTCCGCTGCTCGCCGCCGCGGGCTACGCCGTGCTCGGCTTCGCCACGCGCTACATCAACAACGACATCGACTGCCTGCACGAGAGCTGCGCAATCGACGTCGAGACTGCCGTGCGCGAGATGCAGCGGCGCGGCGCGCGCGCAGTCGTGCTGCTGGGCAACAGCGGCGGCGGCTCGCTCATGGCGCTGGCGCACGTCGAGCGCGGGGTGGGGGACGGCTGGATCGCGATCGCGGCGCACCCGGGCGAAGGCGTGTTCATGAACAGCGTGATCGACCCCTCGGTCGCGGACGAGAGCGACCCCGAGGCGGTGATCCCCGAGCTCGACATGTACGACCCGGACAACGGCTGGAGGCCGTGGCCGAACCCGTGCACGTACGACCGCGCCTGGCTCGCGCGCTACCGCAAAGCGCAGCTCGCGCGCGTGACGCGGCTCGATGCCATCGCGCGCGCGTCGCTCGAGGGCGCGGAGCAGGCCGCGCACGCGGCGAAGGGCATCGACAAGGCGGCCGACCCGGCGGCGTGGCGCTACCAGCGCCAGCGCGCGGTCCACGCCAAGTACATGGTCATCTACCGCACCCTGGCCGACCCGGCGTATCTGGATCTCTCGATCGACCCCGACGACCGGCCGCTCGGCTCGCTCTTCGCCTTCCCCGACCCGCTCGACGGCAACTACGGCCGCTTCGGCCTGGCGCGCGTGATGAGCGCGCGCGGCTGGCTGTCGACCTGGTCCGGGCTGTCGTCGCACGCGAAGCTCGCCGACACGATGCCCAACGTGAAGGTGCCGTCGCTGATCCTGCACGCGACCGCCGACACCGAGATCCGCCTCTCGCAGGCGCGCGCGATCCGCGACGCCTGCGCGGCCGACGACGTCGAGTACCACGAGCTCGTGGGCGCACCGCACTATCTGGAGGGGCGACGGCGCGAAGCGATGGAGCTGTGCGCGAGCTGGCTCCGAGCGCGCTTCCCGTGAGCGATCCGCGCAAGAACGAGAAGCTCTCGGGCTGGCTGAAGCTCGCCTACGGGATGCCGAGCGTCGCGGGCGCGGCGATGATCATTCCGGTTCTGATCCACGTGAATCCGTTCTACTCGGACACGGTGCTGGTGCCGTTGTCGATGGTCGCGCTGGCGCTGCCGCTCGCGCGCATCTTCGACGCAGTCCTCGATCCGTTCGCCGGCTGGCTCTCGGATCACACGCACACGCGCTGGGGCCGGCGGCGGCCGTGGATCTTCGTCGCGTCGCCGCTCGCCGCGCTGGTGTTCGTCGCGCTGTTCACGCCGCCCACCTGGCTCGACACGCACCAGGCGGCGCTCTGGTTCGGCATCACGATGATGACGTTCTTCATGCTGAACACGGCGTACGGGCTGCCGCACGCGGCCCTCGGGCCGGAGCTGACGCTCGACTACCACGAGCGCTCGAGCCTGTTCTCCGTGCGCGAGGGCTTTGCACTGATCGGCACCCTGGTGGCGTCGGTCGCGCCAATCCTCCTGGTGAACCATTACGGCGGCGACAAGCGGCACGCCTTCATGGTCATGGCGATCGCCTACGCGGTCGTGATGGTCGCGCTGTACTGGCTGCTCGTCGCGGTGGTGCGCGAGCGCCCCGACTTCGCCACGCGCGAGTCGAACCCGCTCGTGCCCGGCGTGCGCCGCGCGCTGCGCAACCGCCCGTTCGCCGTGCTGGGCGTCAGCTACATCGTCGGCAGCATCCCCGGCGCGATCCCCGGGCTGCTCATGCCGTACTTCAGCCACTACGTGCTGAACCCGCCGCCGATCGACGCGAAGACCGCGGACGATTGGTTCGGGATCTTCCTGCTGTTCTATTTTCTGTCGGGGCTGATCTGCCTGCCGCTCTGGCTCTATTTCGCCAAGCGCTTCGGCAAGCTCAACACGTGGCTGGCGAGCTTCGCGCCCGGAATCGTCGGCGGCTTCTCGCTGTTCCTGCTCGGTCCCGGCGACAACCTGGGCTGCCTCGCACTGATCTGTCTGTCGGGCTCGAGCTTCGGCGCTGGGCTGTTCCTGCCGCCGGCGATCCAGGCCGACGTGGTCGACTACGACGAGCTCTACACAGGAAAGCGTCGCGAGGCGCAGTACCTGGCGTTCTGGGGGCTGGTGCCGAAGTTCATCATCATCCCGAGCTCGTCGATCCCGCTCGCGGTGCTCGCCTCGCTCGGCTACCGGCCCAACGTGGCGCAGACGCCGGAGGTGCTGTTCGCGCTGCGCGCGATCTTCGCGCTGACGCCCGCCTCGTTCTCGGTGCTGGCGTACTTCGTCGCGCGCCGCTTCCCGATCGACGAGAAGGTGCACCGCGCGATCCTCGAGGGCATCGCCGCGCACAAGCGCGGCGAGCCCGCGTTCGATCCGCTCACGAACCGCACCGTGCGGCCGCCGAAGAACCGCGGCGTCGACGAGGCGACGGGCTGGTTCCTCGACTACTTCTCGCCCGGCGAGCTGCGCCGTGTGCTGGAGCGGGGCGCAGGCGGCGCGCTGCGCGACGTGGTGGTCGCGGCCGGGATCGCGCTCCTAGTCACCGTCGCGCTGGCGGCGTGGGCGACCAACGACGTGGTCGCGACCAGCGGCAATCCAGGTGCGCTCGCAGTCGTCGCGATCGTGGCCGCGAGCTTCTCGCTCATGGCGCTGGTCGGGCAGCTGTCGCGCGTCGGCCCCGCGCTCCGACTGCGCACGGCGAACGTCGCACCCGAGACCATCCGCGCGCACCTCGCGCTGCTGAACGGCAGCGCCGATGGCGCTTCCGTCGCCTCGGATCTGCGCGCAGCCTCCGGCGGCTGAGCCGCGGTGAGCCGCGCGATCATCGCGGCGCGCGCCCTGCGCGGCTTCGCGGACGGCGCGGTCAGCGTGGTCCTGCCGTCGTACCTGCTCGCGCTGGGGCTGTCGAAGTTCGAAGTGGGCGCGGTGGCGACGTCGACGCTGCTCGGCAGCGCGCTGCTCACGCTGATCGTCGGGCTGCTCTCGGCGCGCTTCGCGCCGCAGCGCGTGCTGCTCGTCGCCTGCGCGCTCATGGCGGGCACCGGCCTCGGCTTCGCGGGCTTCAGCGGCTTCGCGGCACTCATGGTCGTGGCGTTCGTAGGCACGCTCAACCCGACCGCCGGCGACGTGTCGGTCTTCCTGCCGACCGAGCAGGCGCTGCTGGCCCAGGCGGGCGACGGCACCCAGCGCATCGCGACCTTCGCGCGCTACAACGTCGCCGGCGCGCTGCTCGGCGCCTTCGGCTCGCTCGCCGCGGGACTGCCGGACCTCGCCGTGAAACATTTCGGTGTAGATCCCGCTCCGGCGCTGCGCACGGTGTTCCTGGTCTACGCGTGCACCGCGCTGCCGCTCGTGGCGCTCTATCGCGGGCTCGGGCCGGAAGCCGGCGCGCCCCGCGCGGCGGCGGGCCGCGCCGCGCCGCTCGCGAAGTCCCGCGGGGTGGTGCTGAAGCTGTCGGCGCTGTTCTCACTCGACTCGTTCGGCGGCGGCTTCGCCGTACAGTCGCTGCTGGCGCTGTGGCTGCACGCGCGCTTCGGCCTGTCGCTCGCGGCGCTGGGCACGTTCTTCTTCGCCGCGTCGACGCTGTCCGCGTTCTCGCAGTTCATGTCGGCGCGGCTGGCGGCGCGCATCGGCATGATCCAGACCATGGTGTTCACGCACCTGCCCGCGAACGCGCTCCTGGTCGCCGCCGCGTTCATGCCGACTGCGCCGCTCGCGCTCGCGTGCTTGCTCGCGCGCGGCGCGCTCTCGCAGATGGACGTGCCCGCGCGCCAGTCGTTCGTCATGAGCGTCGTCCCGCCCGAAGAGCGCGCCGCCGCGGCGGGCGTGACCAACGTGCCGCGCAGCCTCGCCTCGGCCGCGTCGCCGCTGCTCGCCGGCGCGCTGCTCGAGCACTCGAGCACCGGCTGGCCGCTCGTGTGCGCGGGCGTCGCGAAGATCGTCTACGACCTGCTCTTGCTCTGGCAGTTCAGGCGCGTGCAGCCCGGATGACGAGCGCCACCAGCGCGGCGAGGAGCGCCGCGCCGGGCTCGGGCGCGACCGAGACCACGACGTTGTCGAAGGCATAGCCCTGCGTCGGCGAGTGCACGCGGATCAGGTCGCGGAACGAGTCCGGGAGCGCGAACGTCTGGAAGTCGACGGTGCTCGAGCCGCCGTAGACGATGCCGTCCGTCGTGAACGTCGCCGCGACGCTCGTGCCGTCGACGCGGTCTCCGACGAGCTCGATCGTCATGGGAGTCGGATAGACCGTGCTGTACTCGGCGAGGTCGATCGAGACCAGGTCGAACGTGCCGCCGTCCTCGCGGTCGAAGGCGAGTGACTCTGCATACAGAACGTCCATCGTCGACGTCCCATTCGCCGCGACGGCGCCACCCGGCCCGACGCGGCCGAGTCCCGCCGGGACCCCCATGAACGGGGGTAGGGCATCGTAGAACTCGAAGCCGGCCTCCCGGTACTTGGGAATGATGATGCCCGTGTTGGGCGGGAGGAGGCCGCCGTTCTCGAAGCCGATCCGGATCGAGGCGCCTCGAGCGGTGAGTGCCGGCGCGAGCAACACGAGCAGCACGACGACACGGCGAATGAGTCCCACCGAGCCATCCTAACACTCAGCGCCCTCTAGCCCGCGCAATGCAGCGCCGATACGATTCGCCTATGGCGGCAAAAGCGAAGAAGAAGAAGGCGGTTTCGAAGAAGAAGTCGGTTGCGAAGAAGGGCGCGGCGAAGGCCAAGAAGCCCGCGGCGAAGAAGAAGGCGGCGCCGGCCAGGAAGAAGGCGGTCGCCGCCAAGGCGAAGGCCAAGCCTGCGCCGAAGGCGCCGCCGACCAAGCCCGCTGCGACCCCGCTGCCCAAGCCCGCGATCGCGGCCAGGCCGCAGGTCGTGCCGGCGAAGCCTCCCGCGCCCGCGGGCTCGGTCACGGCGGCGGACGTGAACCTGGGCCACGTCGCGCAGCTCGGCACGCACGCGGGGTTCAAGCTCGAGGCGTTCCAAGCCGCGAAGCGCGTGCTCGAAGGCGAGCACTGGCCGACGATCGCAGAAGCCGCGCGCGCCGTCGCCGCGAAGGCCGTCGAGATCTCGAACGAGGCCGGCGGCCGGAACGGCTTCAACGGTCACTAGTCCGCCGCTTCTGCAGGCGGAGCGCCGCTCAGGACAGCTGGGGATCCGAGGTCTCCGAGAGGCGGATCTCGGGGTGCCGCGCGAGCGCGCGGTCGACGTGCCACAGGCTCTCGGCCAGCAGCACGGCGTGGTGATCGCGGTCCTCCACGAGCCGCATCGTCTCGGAGTAGCGCAGCACGTCGGGGTCGTACTCGCCGTGCACCCAGCGCGCGATCTTGTACGGCAGCGGCGTGAGCCGCAGCTCCACGCCGTACTCCGACGCCATTCGGTGTACGAGCACGTCGAACTGCAACGGGCCCACGACGCCGAGGATCTGCGCGGCCGTGCCGCTGCCGGGATCGGTGAAGATCTGCACCGCGCCTTCCTGCGCGAGCTGGTCGAGCCCCTTCGCCAGCGCCTTGCGCCGCTCGACCTTCGCGACCTCGACGCGCCGGAAGTGCTCGGGCGAGAACGTCGGCACGCCGGCGTACTCGATGCGCCCCGACGCCGACAGCGTGTCGCCGATGCGGAACACGCCCGGGTCGAACAGGCCGACGACGTCGCCGGGGAACGCCTCGTCGACCTCCTCGCGGCCCTGACCCATGAGCAGGGTCGAGTGCGCGAGCCGCAACGGCTTCTGCGTGCGCGCGAGCACGGCCTCTTCGCCGCGCACGAAGCGGCCCGAGCACACGCGCAGGAACGCCACGCGGTCGCGGTGGTCGGGGTCCATGTTCGCCTGGATCTTGAACACGAACCCCGAGAACTCCGCGGACGCCGGCTCGACGGGGCCGGCCGCGGTCTCTCGCGCGCGCGGCGGCGGCGCCAGCTCGAGGAAGCGCTCGAGGAACGGCAGCACGCCGTAGTTCGTGAGCGCGCTGCCGAAGAACATGGGCGTCTGGCGGCCGGCGCCGACCTCGACGGGCGAGAACTTCGCGCCCGCGCCGTCGAGGAGCTCGAGCGCGTCGCGCACCTCGGCCTGCTCGGGCGGGCCTTCGACCTCGCGCTGCTCGACGACGACGGTGCCGTGCTTGCCGCCCGAGAAGTACAGCGAGCGCCGGCCCAGCCGGTCGTACACGCCGCGGAACTCGCCGCCCGCGCCGATGGGCCAGTCGAGCGGCACGGCCTCGATGCGCAGCACTTCTTCGATCTCGGCCATGAGCTCGAGCGGCTCGCGCCCGTGCCGGTCGAGCTTGTTCACGAACGTGAAGATCGGGATGTGCCGCAGCCGACAGACCTCGAACAGCTTGCGGGTCTGCGCCTCCACGCCCTTGGCGGCGTCGATGAGCATGACCGCCGAGTCGGCCGCGAGCAGCGTGCGGTAGGTGTCCTCGCTGAAGTCGCGGTGCCCGGGGGTGTCGAGGATGTTCACGCGATAGCGCGTGGGCAGGCTGCCCGCGCGCTCCGGAGTCGGGTCGTCGCCCTTCGTCCAGTCGAAATGCATGACCGAGCTCGACACCGAGATGCCGCGCTGCTTCTCGAGCTCGAGCCAGTCGCTGGTGGCGTAGCGCGCGGCGCGCTGCGCGCGCACCGCGCCCGCCTCGCGCACGGCGCCGCCGAACAGGAGCAGCTTCTCGGTGAGCGTCGTCTTGCCCGCGTCGGGGTGCGAGATGATCGCGAACGTACGGCGCCGCTCGACCTCGCTGGCCAGGCGTTTGGCTCCGGCGTCCATGGCGTACGCGTGATACCGGAAAGGCGCGCCGGATCAAGGCCTTGGGCGGCCCGGCCGATTCACCCCGCGGCGCTCGGCGCAGCGCAGGCGAGGCGGATGGCGGGGGTGGCGCGCAGAGCACGCGGCTGGATCGAGTTCGTGGACGGGCTCGTCCCCGCGGCGCTCCACCGCGGCGACCCCATCGTTCGGCGCCGGGCGCGGGTGATCGTCTTCAACGTGGCCGTGCTCGCCTCCTACGCACTCGTGCGCTGCGCGCTCGAGATCGCGATCGAGCCGTGGCCGCGCGTGCTGGGCTCGGTGCTGCCGCTCCTCGGCGGCGCGGCCGCGGGTGTGGGGATCACGGTGTGGCTGTGGCGGCGCGGCGACACGGACCGCGCCGCGCGCGCGGGCATGTGGGCCGTGATCGCCGTCGTGGTGGCGTTCACGCTCGCAAAGGGCGGCATGCGCTCGCCCGGCCTGCCGTGGTTCGTCGTGATCCCGGTGCTCGCGCGCGCATGCGCGGGCAGCCGCTGGGTCGGCGCGAGCGCGGCGTTCACGCTCGCCTTCCTCTTGCTGTGTACGCTGCTCGACTTCGTCGGCGTGCCGCTGCCCGACGCGCCCACCGGGGCGCAGCTCGAGATCGAGCGCCTGGTCGCGCTGTATGCGGCGGTCGTGCTGACCGCGGGCCTCGTGCACATGCACGGCGTGTTCGAGGACGACGCGCAGCGCGCGCTCGTCGCGGCGCGCGACGCCGCGAACGCGGCGAGCCGGGCGAAGAGCCTCTTCGTGGCGAACGTGAGCCACGAGATCCGCACGCCGATGACCGCGATCCTGGGCTACACCGACGTGCTGGCCGAGCCGGGGCTCAGCGAGGTCGAGCGCCGCGATGCGATCGAGACGCTGCGGCGCAACGGCCACCACCTGCTCGCGCTCATCAACGACATGCTCGACCTGTCGAAGATCGAAGCGGGCGGCCTCGAGGTGCGGCGCGGCGAGACGTCGCCGATCTCGGTGGCGCAGCACGTGGTGGCGCTCTTGCGCGAACGCGCGCGAGCAAAGGGGCTGTCGCTCGAGCTCGAGCTCGGCGCCGACGTGCCGACGTCCATCCACACCGACCCGCTGCGCCTGCAGCAGATCCTCGTGAACCTGGTCGGCAACGCGATCAAGTTCACCGAGCGCGGCGGCGTGCGCCTGCTCGTGTCGCACCAGCCGTCGCCGGCCGGCGGCGCCGGCCACGTGGTCTTCGAGGTGATCGACACGGGCATCGGCATCGCGCCCGAGCACCGCGAGCGCGTCTTCGCCCCGTTCTCGCAGGCCGACGCCTCGGAGTCGCGCCGCTACGGCGGCACGGGGCTGGGCCTGGCGATCTCGCGCGGGCTCACCGAGCAGCTCGGCGGCAAGCTCGAGCTGGAGAGCGAAGTCGGCACGGGCACGACGTTCCGATTGAAGCTCCCCGTCGGTACACCGCTCGGTGTAGCTAGCGCGGCGCCGCTCGGAGCCGAAGGGATCGAGCGCGCCGATTCGCCGAACGCGCCGCTGCCCACCCTGCGCGGGCGCGTGCTGCTCGCCGAGGACGGCGCCGACAACCAGCGGCTCATCGAGCGGCTGCTCGTGCGCGTCGGGCTCGAGGTCGAGATCGCGGCCGACGGACGCCTGGCGGTCGACCAGGTGCTCGAAGCCGAGACCGCGGGCCGGCCGTTCGACGCGGTGCTCATGGACATGCAGATGCCGACGCTCGATGGCTACGAAGCCACGCAGGCGCTGCGCGACGCGGGCTTCGCGCGGCCGATCATCGCGCTCTCGGCCCACGCCATGGTCGAGGACCGCGAGCGCTGCCTCGCGGTGGGCTGCGACGCGTTCGCGCCCAAGCCCATCGACCGGCGCGCCCTCATCGAGCTCCTCGCGCAACACCTCGCCAAGCCCTAAACCTTCCCGCGCAACCACGACGGGGGACGCGGTGAGACTGTCGGGCAAGGTGGCGCTCATCACGGGCGCGGGCAGCGGGATCGGCCGCGAGACGGCGCTGCTCTTCGCGAGCGAAGGCGCGTCGGTGGTGGTCGCGGACCTGAACGAAGCGGGTGCGGCGAAGACCGTGAAGGACGTGTCCGGCGCCGGCGGCAAGGCCGTTGCGGTGCGCGCCGACGTCTCGCGCGGCGCGGACGCGAAGGCGATGGTCGAGGCGGCCGAGCGCGCGTACGGACGGCTCGACGTGCTGATGAACAATGCCGGCATCTCGCACATCGACGACAACGGCGCAGTCGACACCGACGAGTCGGTGTGGGACCTGACGATGGCCGTGAACGTGCGCGGCGTGTTCCTCGGCTGCAAGTACGGCATTCCCGCCCTGCGCCGCGCGGGCGGCGGCTCGATCATCAACGTGGCGTCGTTCGTCGCAGTGCTGGGGGCCGCCACGCCGCAGCTCGCGTACACCTCGAGCAAGGGCGCGGTGCTCGCCATGTCGCGCGAGCTCGCGGTCATCCACGCGCGCGAGAAGATCCGCGTGAACGCGCTCTGCCCGGGCCCGCTGCGCACCGAGCTGCTGATGAAGTACCTCGACACGGAGGCGAAGCGGCAGCGCCGGCTGGTGCACGTGCCGATGGGCCGCTTCGGCGAAGCGGTCGAGATCGCGCGCGCCGCGCTGTGGCTCGCGTCGGACGAGTCGTCGTTCACCACCGGCTCGACGTTCCTCGTCGACGGCGGGATCACCGCGGCCTATGTGACTCCGGAGTGAGTCGCGCAGCCGCTGCGGCGGCGTTCTGTATCGCGGTGCTGCAGGCGCCGCTCGCGCACGCCGATCCGGCACAGGTCCGGCTCACCGTCGCGTTCCGCGTGCGCGGCTCGAGCCTGCAGCTCGTCTCGCGCACTGCGACGGCGCCAGGCGCGCGGACCGGACTGCTCGTGCCCGAGCTCGGCCGGCTCTACGTCGCGGCGCCCCGCGAGCGAGGGCCGGCCGGCCGCGCTGTGGTCACTCGCCGCGACGCTCGGTGGGCGCGATCAGTAGCGCAGGCTCGCGCCGCGCTGGCCGAACGACAGGTAGGCGATGCGCCGGAAGCCCGTCTCCATGTCGGGCGCGACGGTGCGCACGAGCCGGTCGCCCGCGACCTCGAACTCGGGCAGCTGCGCCAGGTTCGCGCGGAGCTGCTCCTCGAGCGGCTGGCGCAGCTCGACCTCGAGCTCGTGCGGCGCGGGCTGGTCGCGGTAGACGGGCAGCTCGCCGCGCAGCGCCCGCGCCACGGCGCGGCGCGCGCCCGCGGCGATGAGCGGCCGCGCGCGCTCGGGAGGGATCACCTCGGCCGCGACGTTCGAGAGCGCGCGCTTCACGCACACCGTCTCGAGCCACGGGGCGCGCTTCTGCAGCTCGGCGCACACGACCTGGTCGCCCGCGACGAGCCCGACGGGCACGCCGAGCTCGCCCGCGCGAATCGTCATGATCTCCGATTCGCCGACGGGTGCGCCGGCGACCCGCACCTCGCGGAAACGGTCGTACGAGACCGTGTGCGCCATGATCCCCGGGAACGAGCCCGCCCGTGCGTGGTGGCCGACGAACAGCACGACACCAATCTGTGGAGAGAGGCCGGCCATCGTGGTCGCCGCGGGGCGGCCCGCGCCACGGATGACCGTGCAGCGCGGGTCGATCTCGTCCAGCACCAGGTCGCACAGCTCCTCGACGCCGTGATTCTCCTCGACCACGACCTCGGTCGCGCCCGCGTCGAACGCGCCCGCGATCGCCGCGTTCGCGTCGGCCGTCATGAAGCGCCGGTTGCGCTGGAAGTCCATGCCCGCGGTGATCACGTCGGCCCAGCGCACGAGCCCCGAGATCCCTTCCATGTCGACCGACAGCCAGACCTTCACACTTCGAACTCCGTTCGGCTGCGCTTCATGGCTTGTACGCTACGCAGTCGATCTCGACGAAGGCTCCCAGCGCGAGCGCCGCGCAGCCCACGGTGATGCGCGCCGGCGGCTCGCTGGGGAAGAACTCGAGATACGCCTCGTTCATCTCGCCGAAGCGCGCCATGTCGGTGACGAAGACGTTGACCTTCACCACGTCCTGCAGATCCGCGCCCGCAGCGCGCAGGATCGTGCGGATGTTCTCGAGCGTCTGGCGCGTCTCGGCCTTCGCGCCGCCCGCCACGAGCTCGAACGAGCCCGGCTTCGTGCCGAGCGTGCCGGCCACGAAGATGAAGCCGCCCGCACGCGTCGCGTGTGAAAACGCGCGCAGCTTGCCCAGCTCCGGCACGTCGAGCTTGTGGATTTCGGCCATGCGGGAGCGATGATACCATCCGCGCCATGAAGCTCTCCGGAGTTCACCACGTCTCGTTGAACGTGCACGACACCGAATTGACCGGGCGTTTCTACACGGAGGTGCTCGGGCTCGAAGTGCTGCCGCGGCCCGACTTCCCGTTCAAGGGCATGTGGCTGCGCGCGGGCACGCAGGAGCTGCACCTGATCGAGGTGGAGAACCACCGCGTGCCGGGCGGCGAGCACTTCGCGTTCAAGGTCGACGACGTGGACGAGGTCTGCCGCGAGCTGGCGGAGCGCGGCGTGAAGGTGTCGAAGCCGATGGACGTGCCCGGCGCCGGCCGCCAGGCGTTCTTCCGCGACCCGTCGGGCAACCTGCTCGAGCTGAACCAGCCGCGGCGGAGCGCGCAGTGAGCGCTGCCGCGAAGTGGGGCGCGGCGCTCGTGCTCGCGGCGCTCGCGCTGCCGCGGCCCGCGGCGGCGCACGCGATCCTGGTCGATTCGAAGCCGGCCGAAGCGGCCGAGGTCGCCGGCCCCGACGTGAAGTTCACGCTCGAATTCAACAGCCGCATCGACAGCGCGCGCTCGAGCCTCCTGCTCGTGGCCGACGGCCAGGACCCGAAGCCGCTCGCGCTGCGCGAGAGCGCCGCGCCGAACGAGCTCGACTCCGCGGCCTCCGGCCTCGCACCGGGCTCGTACAAGCTGCGCTGGCAGGTGCTGTCGGTGGACGGCCACGTATCGCGCGGGAACCTGAACTTCAAAGTGCGCGCGCCGTAGCGGCCCTGTGGCGCTGTTCGTCGATTTCTTCGGCTACATGTCCGTGCTCCTGCGCGGCTGCACGCTGGCCACGCAGGCGCTGGCCGTGGGCGGCGTCGCGTTCCTGCTGTTCGTCGTGCGGCCGCGGCTGCCGTGGCTGGGCGACCCGGCTGACACACTTCTGCGACGGTGTCGGATCGGCATCGCCGCTTCGGGCCTCGCGCTCGCGGCGTTCGCCCTCCTGAACCTGGGCGCCGACCTCGCCGCGCTGATCGAGATCCTCGGCTACCAGGCCGCCGACCCGCTCCACGCGGGCTTCGTGCAGGCGGGGCTGGTGCAGGCGGATGCGGGCATCGTGCTCGCCGCGGTGGCGCTGGCCTGGCCGCGCGCGCACGGAGCCTGCTACGCCGTACCCGCGCTGCTCATCCTGGGCGCGTCGACCGCCACGAGCCATGCCGTGGCGCGGCTGCAACACCAGGCGGTGTTGGCCACCGTGACCTTCGTGCACGAGGCCGCCGCGAGCACGTGGATCGGCTCGCTGCCGTACCTGCTGGCGGCGCTCTCGCTGCCGCTCGAAGGCAAGGAGCTGCACCCGCTGGGCCTCCGCTTCCACCGCATCGCGCAGCTCAGCGTGACGACCCTGCTCGCGGGCGCCGCGGTGCTCGGCTACGCGTACGTCGGCACGCTCGACGGCGTGTACGGTACGGCGTACGGCGTGATGGTGGGCGTGAAGGGCGTCATGGCGGCGGCCCTGCTCGCGCTCGGCTGGTCGAACTCGCAGCGCGTGATGGCGCTGCGCGACGACTACGACGCGCCGCTCCTCCCGCTGCGCCGCTTCGCGGAGCTCGAGGTCGGCATCGGCATCACTGTACTGCTCGCCACGGCGTCGCTCATCTCCGTCCCGCCCGCGGTCGATCTGACGCGCGACCGACTCACGCTCGGCGAGCTCGTCGCGCACATGGCGCCGACCTGGCCGCGCTTCACGAGCCCCGACCACGCCGACCTCGCGCTGCAGGTGCTGCAGAAGCAGCTCGACGCGCAGGCCGCGAGCGGCCACGCAGCGCCGGCCTACGTACCCGGCGCCGGCACGCCGCCGCCCTACACCGCGACGGACATCGCGTGGTCCGAGTTCAACCACCACTGGGCGGGCGTGTTCGTGCTGGCGATCGGGGTGCTCGCGCTGATCGAACGCGCGTTCCGCGCGCGCTGGGCGCGGAGCTGGCCGCTGCTCTTCGCCGGACTCGCGGTGTTTCTCTTGATCCGCTCCGACCCCGAGGCCTGGCCCATGGGCTCGATCTCGTTCTGGGACAGCTTTCGCGAGCCCGAGGTCCTGCAGCACCGCGTGTTCATGGCGATCATCACGGTGTTCGCGTTCTTCGAGTGGAGCGTGCGCACCGGACGCACGCGCTCGCAGAACGCGGCGCTCGTGCTGCCGCTCCTGTGCGCACTAGGCGGCGCGCTGCTGCTCACGCACTCGCATGCGCTCGGCAACGTGAAGTGGGAGCTCCTCATCGAGTACACGCACGCGCCGCTGGCGCTGCTGGGCGTGGCCGCGGGCTGGTCGCGCTGGCTCGAGGTGCGCCTGCCCGGAACCGTCGCCGCGCGCCGCGCCTCCTGGATCTGGCCGACGTCGTTCGCGCTCGTCGGCCTCTTGCTGATCTTCTATCGCGAGGCGTGACTCACCACACAAACGGCACGAGCCGGTACGGGACTCTGCGGCGGTAGTCTTCGTAGCCGGCGAGCTCCATGGCGAGGAAGCGCTCCTCCTCGACCAGGCGCACCGCGACCACGGCGACGAGCGCGATCGGAGCGGGCAGGGCGAGCCACGAGCCGAGCGCCGGCGGCGTCGCCAGCATCATGAGCGCTGCGCCCGCGTAGAGCGGGTGACGCACGAAAGCGTAGGGGCCCGTCGAGACGACCTGCTGCCCGCGCGACACCTCGACGGTCGAGCCCGCGTAGCTGTTCGCGCGGAACGTCAGGAACACCACCCCGAAGCCGAGCGCGACCACTGCGTCGGCCGCGAGGCTCGCCCGCGCGGACACGTGCGACCCGCCGAACCGTCGGTCGAGCCCGGCCGCGGCGAACGTCGCCAGGAAGAACAGAGCGGCGAGCGCCTGGATGACCTGCTGCCCGCGCTGCGCTTCGGCGATCGGTCCGCCGTGGATCCTGCGCGCGAGAAGACCGCGGTCGTACGCCATGAGATAGGCGGCGATGAGCGCGGATGCGCCGCCGAAGACGGCGAGGTAGGCCCACGCCTGCCAATATCCCAGCGTGCCCGCGCACGCGCACGTCACGAACGCCAGCACCGCGAGCAGGAACGCGAGACCCGAGATCGACTGCGCGAGCAGGACGCCCAACGCACCGGCCTCCTCGCGGCGAAGGTACCACGGTTTGTGCGCGCCCCTGCGCCCGTTACCATGCGCCCATGCCCGCCGGGAACAGTCCGTTCAGCCGCGTTGCGCCCGTCGTCGACTTTCCCGCGGGCGAGGCGCGCATCCGCGAGCTGTGGCGCGCGCGGGGCATCTTCGAGAAGTCGCTGGCGAAGCGGAAGGGCGGGCCGCGCTTCGTGTTCTACGAAGGGCCGCCGACCGCGAACGGCATGCCGCACAACGGCCACGCGCTGACGCGCGTGATGAAGGACGTCGTGCCCCGCTACAAGGCGATGCGCGGCTTCGACGTGCCGCGCAAGGCGGGCTGGGACACGCACGGGCTCGCGGTCGAGATCGAGGTGGAGAAGGAGCTCCGCATCTCGGGGCGCCAGGCGATCGTGGAGTACGGCGTCGAGCCGTTCGTGCGCCGCTGTCTCGAGAGCGTGTTCCGCTACACCGAAGAGTGGAAGGGGTTCACGGAGAAGCTCGGCTTCTGGCTCGACTTCGACGACGCGTACGTGACCTATCACCAGCGCTACGTCGAGAGCGTGTGGTGGGCGCTGTCTCAGCTCTTCGAGCGCGGCCTGCTCTACCCGGGCCACAAGGTCGTGTGGTGGTGGGCGCAGGGCGGCACGGTGCTCTCTGCTGCCGAGGTCGGCGAGGGCTATCGCACCGTCGACGATCCGTCGCTCTACGTGCGGCTGCCGCTGCGCGACGAGCCGGGCACGTCGCTGTTGGTGTGGACGACCACGCCGTGGACGCTGCCGTCGAACACGTTCGCGGTCGTGCGCAACGACGTGGAGTACGCGGTCGTGCGCGACGGCGAGCAGCAGCTCGTGGTCGCGGCCGCGCTGCGCGAGTCGCTCGAGAAGCTGGTGAAGCGCGAGCTGCCGATCGTGCGGACCTTGCACGGCAGCGAGCTCGTCGGGAAGCGCTACGTGCCGCCGTTCGACTGGTACGTGCGCCGCATGCCCGACAGCGATTTGTGGCGGGTCGTGGCGGCGGACTTCGTGGAGCTGGACGCGGGCACGGGCATCGTGCACGCGGCGCCCGCGTTCGGCGAAGTCGACTTCGAGCTATTGCAGCGCGAGCGCGCCGCCAAGCCCGAGCTGCCGCTGCTCTGCGCGGTGCGGCCCGACGGGCGCTTCGACCCGACCGTCGCCGAGCCGTTCGTCGCCGAGCGGTGGGTGAAGGAAGCCGACCGCGACCTGGTGCGCGTGCTGCGCGAGCGCGGCCTCGCCTGGCACGTGGGCCAGGTCCGCCACGAATACCCGTTCTGCGTGCGCTCCGACGAGGACCCGCTCATCCAGTACGCGCGCCCGGCCTGGTACGTGCGCACCACGGCGCACGTCGACCGCGCCCTCGCGAACAACGCGGCCATCCACTGGCTCCCCGAGCACATCCGCGACGGCCGCTTCGGCGACTTCCTGCGCAACAACATCGACTGGGCGCTGTCGCGCGAGCGCTTCTGGGGCACGCCGCTGAACGTGTGGGTGAACGATGCGACCGGCCGCATGGAGGCGCCGGCGTCCGTGGCGGCGATCCTCGAGCGCAACCCGCGCGCGTTCGACGCATTCGACGCCGCGCTCGCGAAGGATCCGACCTTGTCGCCGCACCTTCGCGTGCACAAGCCGTGGATCGACCAGGTCACGTGGACGCGGCCCGGCGAGAAGGGCACGTACCGCCGCGTGCCGGAAGTCATCGACGCGTGGTTCGACTCGGGCTCGATGCCGTTCGCGCAGTGGGGCTGGCCGCACGAAGGGCAGGGCGAGTTCGCGGCGAACTTCCCGGCGGACTTCATCTGCGAGGCGATCGACCAGACGCGCGGCTGGTTCAACTCGCTGCTCTGGATCTCCACGTTGCTCTTTCCCGAGCGGCCGCTGCCGCACCCGTACCGCACCTGTCTCGTGCTGGGTCTCATCGCGGATCGCTACGGGAAGAAGGAGTCGAAGAGCAAGGGCAACTACACGCCGCCCGAAGTCATCCTCGACCGTGTGCGGCTCGAGTTCGCGGCCGTGACGGCGGCGGGCGAGCCGCCGGCGCGCGGTCGCGCGCGCGTCGCGCGCGAGGACTACGAGGGGCTCGACCTGCACGGCGAGCGCTCGCGGGTGCGCGTGTACCGGAGCGACCGCGAAGGCGACGCGCTCGCGCTCGAGCTCGAGCCCGCGGAGCTGCCGCGGCGCGTGATCGAGCTCGCGCCCGCGGACGCGCGCCAGCTCGGCGTCGAGCTCGCGCCGGCGACGGAGCGCATCCTGCCGCGCGAGGTGCCGGGGCTGCCGGTCGCGAGCAGGGTGTGGGTCGACGATCCGAAGTCGCCCGCGCCCGGCGCCGACGCGTTCCGCTGGTTCTTCTTCTCGTCGAATCCGCCTTGGAGCCCGACGCGCCACTCGCTGTCGGCCGTGCGCGACGCGCAGCGCGAGCTGCCGCTGAAGCTCCGCAACGTGTACGTGTTCTTCACGATCTACGCGCGCATCGACGGCTTCGACCCGTCGGCTGCGAAGTGCCGCAAGGCCCGCCGGCCCGCCCGCCAGCGCGCGCTGCTCGACCGCTGGATCCTGTCCGAGCTCGCGCTCGGCGTGCAGTCGGCCACCTCGCACATGGACCGCTACGGGATCTACGAGGCGACCGGGGCGCTCGGCGACGTGGTCGAGTCGATCTCGAACTGGTACCTGCGCCGCAGCCGCGCGCGCTTCTGGAGCGCCGGGCTCGAGCAGGACAAGCTCGACGCGCATTGGACGCTCTACGAGTGTCTCGTGACTCTCGCGAAGCTGCTCGCGCCGTTCCTGCCGTACGCGAGCGAGGAGCTGTGGCAGAACCTGGTGCGCGGCCCGGACCCGAGCGCCGAAGAGAGCGTGCATCTGGCCGACTGGCCCGAGGCCGACTCGGCGTCGATCGACGCCGAGCTGTCCCGCGCGATGCGCGCGGTGCGCGAGGTCGTGTCGCTCGGCCTGCAGGCGCGCAACGCCGAGAAGCTGCGCGTGCGCCAGCCGCTCGAGGCCGCGGAGATCGTGCTCGCCGATCCATCGCTCGAGCCCGCGCTGCGCGAGCACGCGGCGCTCGCGCAGGAAGAGCTGAACGTGCACGAGCTGCGCTTCCCGACGAACGAGTCCGACTACGTGACTTATCAGGTGACTCCCAACTTCCGTGCGCTCGGCCCGCGCGTCGGCAAGAGCATGCCGAAGCTGAAGGCCGCGCTGGCGGCCGCCGACGGTGCGGCGCTGCTGCGCCAGCTCGAGGCCGGCGGCGTGGTGCGGATCGCCGTCGACGGCGAGCTGCTCGAGCTCGGTCGCGACGAGCTGGCGGTGTCGCTCAAGGCGAAGCCGGGCTTCGCCGCGGCAGCGGGCCGCGTGGGCGCGGTCGTGCTGCGCACGGCGCTCACGCCCGCGCTCGTCGAAGAGGGCCGCTACCGCGAGGTGCTGAACCGCGTGCAGGCGCTGCGGAAGGAGCTCGACCTCGAGTACTCGGGCCACATCCGCCTGTGGCTGCGCGGCTCGCCGACATTGCTCGCGGCGGTGCGCCCGCGCATCGCCCACCTGGCGCAGGAGACGCTCGCGACCGACGTCGCGCTCGACGCCGCGCCGCCGGCCGGCGCCGAGGTGCGCGAGGTGCAGATCGACGGCGAGACGCTCGGCCTCGGGCTCGCGCCGGTGTAGGGCGCCGCGATCGCCCGCCCGCCCAACGCGGACGAAGTCGCGGCGCGAGTCCTCGCCGAGCTGCGCGAGCGGAAGTGGCTGCTGCAGGCCGACGCCGAGCTGCCGAGCGTGGCACAGCTCGTGATCGGCGCACCGGTGCGCGGCTCGTGGTGGTCGCATCCGAAGTCGAACGACGTGTACGAGGTGCTCGAAGCGCTCGAAGACTCGCCCGAGGTGCTGCAGATGAAGCTCGTGCGCGGGAAGCTCACGCTGCTACACCGTTCGGTGTGGCCCGAGCTCGTCGCCGTGGCCTCCGCGCGCGAGCCGTGGCAGATGCGCGGCCTGTCGCGCACGGCAAGAGCGTTGCTCGCGCGCGTCGAAGGAGCGGGGACGCTGCGCCTCGACGAGCTCGAAGGCTGGCAGGCCGCGACGAAGCCGGGCGACGCCGCGCGCGAGCTCGAGACGCGGCTCCTGGTCCGCACGCGAGAGATCCACACCGAGAGCGGCCGCCACACCAAGCGGCTCGAGAGCTGGAGCGCCTTCCGATCGGGCGCCGGCCTGAGCGACCCGCTGCCGAGTTCGGCGACCGCGAAGAAGACGCTCGGCGAGCTCTTGCCTGGAGCGCCCTGGCCACGCTAGCCGCCAGCCGAAGCCCGCTCCCGAGGGTCAGTGCAGGGACTCCGGGCTCGCCCGGCGGATGAGCTCGGCCAGCGCGGTGCCGACGCGCACGCTGCCGTCCAGGCTCAGGTGATGTTGGTCGCGGTACAAGAGATGGCCGTCCTTCATCAGGTAGCAGGCCGCGTCGTCGCAGAGGAGCGGCAGCGGGTCGAACACCCACAGGTCCGGGAAGCGCTCCTTCATGCGGTCGAGCAGCTCGCTCTCGAGCTCCTTCCCCTTCTCTACGTCGACGCGCGGGATCGAGCAGAGGGATTCGGGCTCGTCGAGCTTGCAGTACTCCCGCAGCTCCCCTGCGAGGTCCGGCACGTCGCGCACGAAGATCACGACCTTCCCGTGCGAGCGGGCGTACGCGATGGTGCGCGCGAGCCCGTTCGCGAGGTGGTGGCCGCCGGTCACCGCTTGCACCCTAGCTCGCAAAGCTCGAACCCAGCCAGAGCAGCACCGTCCCGCCCATCAGCAGCACGGCGAGCCAGCCGAGGACCACGAGCCAGCGCGGCAGCGCCTGCGCGTGGTCACTGCTCCCGCGCGCCGCGAGCATCGTCGCGGCCATGATCGGGACGGACACGACGCCGTTCGCGACCGCGCTCCAGAACAGCATGGCGATCGGGTCGACTCCCGTGAAGGTCAGCGCGACACCGAGGAGTGTCGCGGCGCCGATGATCGCGTAGAAGCCGATCGCGCGCGCGGGCGGCAGCTCCAGACTGCCGCGCAGGCGGAGGGTCTCGGCCAGCGCATACGCCGCGGAGCCGGCGAGCACCGGCACGGCCAGCAGGCCGGTGCCGACGATGCCGGCCGCGAACAACGCGAAGGTGAACGCGCCTGCGATCGGGCGCAGGGCCTCGGCGGCCTGTGCGGCGGTCTCGATGTGCGTCTGCCCCGCCTCGTGAAGGGTGGCTGCCGTGGTCACGATGATGAAGAAGGCGACCGCGTTCGAGACGATCATCCCGATCCCCGTGTCGCGCGCCATGTGGCGGAACGCGCCGGGGCCCAGCGCCCCGCGGCGGAAGCCGCGCGCGTGCACGAGCCGTGCCTCCTCGGCCTCCTGCGAGGCCTGCCAGAAGAACAGGTACGGGCTGATCGTCGTGCCGAACACGGCCACGGTCGTGAGCAGCTCCCCGCGCTCGAACCGCGGCGCCGGGAACAAGGTCGTGCGCACGACGTGCGCCCACGGGACGTGGACGCTGAACGCGGCCGCGACGTACGCGAACAGCACGAACGTCAGGTACTTGAGATAGCCCGCGTACCGGTGATAGGGCACGACGACCTCCGCGACGAGACAGCCCGTTCCGAGGAGCGCGGCGTAGAGCCGGGCCGGGCCGCCCGCGAGGAGCCGCACGCCTTCGCCCATGGCAGCGAGGTCCGCCGCGATGTTGAACGTGTTGGCGACGAGGAGCGAGCCCACCAGAGCGAACAGCACCGGCGACGGCAGCCGGCGCGCGAGCGCGTGCGCGAGGCCGCGCCGCGTGCTCCAGCCGATGGCGGCGCTCACGAGCTGGATCGCCACCATGAAGGGCAGCGTGAGCAGCACGGTCCAGGTGAGCGAGTAGCCGAACTGCGCGCCGGCCTGTGAGTAAGTCGCGATGCCGCTCGGGTCGTCGTCCGCCGCGCCCGTGATGAGTCCGGGGCCGAGTGCGCGCCAGAGGCTTCGCGAAGGCTCCACTCGACCCCCGACATTCACTCGAGTCGGTGACACCGAACTGCGTAACCCCTGGCGGTCCCTACGGGAGTCGAACCCGTGTCTCCAGGGTGAGAACCTGATATCCTAGGCCACTAGACGAAGGGACCGGCCGATCGGCGCGCACTGTAGGTGGGAGGGTGCGCGGCGTCAACCGAGACGCCCAGGGCTCGACGTCCTTCGGGTCGAGCTTCGCGCGGAGGAGCGGGGGATGAGCGAGGAGCCGGGACAGCCGATCACCGGGCTGCGGCGCGGCGCGATCGGCGAGCACGTGTTCCTGTGCGGCGATCCCGCGCGCGTGCCGCGCATCGCGAAGGGCTGGGCGAACGCGCGCGAGATCTTGAACCTGCGCGAGTACCGCATCGTCGTCGGCGAGCGCGACGGCGTGCGGCTGTGCGCGGCGTCGACGGGCATCGGCGCGCCCAGCACGGCGATTCTCGTCGAGGAGCTCGCGAAGCTCGGCGCGCGGCGCTTCATCCGCGTCGGCAACAGCGGCGGGCTGCAGCCGGTGCTCGCGCTCGGGGATCTCGTGATCACCACGGGCGCCGTGCGCGACGACGGCACGTCGAGGAGCTACGTCGAGACGGCGTACCCCGCGGTGGCGAGCTGGCAGGTCGTGGCGGCGCTCGTCGCGGCGGCGCGCGCGCGCGGCGTGCGCCACGAGGTCGGCGTCACCTGGTCGCTCGACGCGTTCTACGCGCGGAACGCGGTGCTCGGCGCCAACGGCGCGCTCGAGCCCATGAGCTTTCCCGGCTTCCGGCCGCACGAGCTCGACGCCAAGCTCGACGCCATGCGCGGCGCGCGGGTGCTGAACTGCGAGATGGAGAGCGGCGTGCTGCTCACCTTGGCGTCGCTCTTCGGCCTGCAGGCCGGCTGCATCTGCGTGGTGTCGGACCGCGCGCCGTGGCCGGGGCCGAGCGAGCTCGACATCGACAAGAACATGGACGCGTGCATCGCCGTCGCGAGCGACGCGATGCTCGCGCTCGCCAAAGGGTGAGCGCGCTCTCCATCTGGGCCGCGCGCGCGCTGCTGCCCGCGGGCGAGGCGGCGCGCGTGCGCGTGCGCTGTGCCGGTGGACGCATCGAGGCGGTAGAGGAGGGCGTCGAGCCGCGCTCCGGCGACGTGCGCCACGAGAACGCGCTGCTGGCGCCGGGCCTCGTCGACCTGCAGGTGAACGGCGGCGACGGCGCGGCCTACGACGCTGCCGATGCGGCCGCGCGCCGGCGCGCGACGGACTTCCACATGCGCGCGGGCACCACCAGCCTGCTCGCCACGCTCGTCAGCGCACCGCTCGATCACCTGGAGAGCGCGCTGGCGCGGCTGCTCGGCGACGTGTCGCCCGCGGGGCCGGTCGTCGGCCTGCACCTCGAAGGGCCGTTCCTGGTCGAGGCGAAGCGCGGCGCGCACGCCGCCGCGCCGCTCTGCGACCCTACACCAGGACGTGTAGGCGCGCTGCTCGACGTCGCGCAGGGCGCGCTGCGCATGGTGACGCTCGCGCCCGAACGCGAGGGCGCGCTCGAGGCGACGGAGCGCTTCGCGCGCGCAGGCGCGGTGGTCGCCGCCGGCCATTCGCGCGCCACGCTCGCCGAGGTGCGCGCCGCGGTCGAGCGCGGCCTCTCGTTCGTCACGCACGTGGGGAACGCGAGCGACTGGCCGGCGCGGGTGCTCGACCCGGCGCTCGGCCGGCGCGTGTCGGAGCCCAATCTCGTGGGCGCGTTCCTGGTCGAGAAACGCCTGCGCGGCAGCGTCATCCTCGACGGCCACCACCTGCACCCCGAGCTCGCGCGCGCGCTCGTCGAGCTGCGCGGGCCCGACGCCGTGGCGCTCGTCTCCGATGCCACGCCCGCGGCCGGCCTGCCGCCGGGCCGCTACAAGCTCGGCGGGCTCGACGCCGAGATCCGCGAAGGCGGCCTCGCGACGACGGGCGAGGGGCTGGCGGGCAGCGCGGTGACGCTGCTCGACACCGTGCGCGTCGGCGTGCGCCAGGCGGGTCTGTCGCTGGCCACCGCGCTGCGCATGGCCAGCGCCGTGCCTGCCGCCGTGCTCGGGCTCGAGGCCCGAAAAGGGCGCATCGCCGCGGGTGCGGACGCCGACTTGCTGGCGCTCGGACCCGACGTTGCGCTGCGCGCCGTCTACCGCGCGGGCGAGCCGGTCGCGGCGAAGCCCGGCTGAGTGAGCGTCCGCGTCAAGTTCGCGCGCACGGGGCCGATGGAGTCCCGTGACGCCGCGGCGCAAAGCCGCGCGCAGGAGGACGTGATGCGCAAGCTGGTTCGCTCGGTCGCCGCCACACTCGCTCTCTTCGCGATCGTCGGTCTCGCGCCGACGCGCGCCAACGCCGTCGGCTACGAGGACTCGCTCGACGACTGCGCGTACCCCCAGTCCTTCGACGTCTTCATCATGCGCCCGCTGGCCTTCTCGGGAATGATGATGGGCGGTCTCGTGCTCGTGGCCGGCGCGCCCTTCTGGGCGACCTTCGACGCGCGCGACGCGGGCGTGATCACGAACAACCTCGTGGTCGAGCCCGCGCGCTTCGCGTTCGGCCGCAAGATCGGCGAGTGCAACGCCACTCAGGACACCTATTAGTCTGACTGGGCTTCGTTCGGCTGCGCCTCACTGCGCGCGGCTGCGCCGCTTGCGGGGTCGCTCGGGACGGCCCTCGCTTCCCCCTCGCGCTTGCCGTCTTCCTGCTCGAGAAGAATCTCGTCGGGCGCCGGTCACGAGCGCGCTGCCCGATCGCGAACCAGGTGAGCGCGCACTCCGTGTGATCGACGCGGCTCCTCGGCTGCGGGAGCGCTGACAGCGGTTCGGTGAGCTTCGTTCGGTTGCGCCTCACTGCGCGCGGCTGCGCCGCTTGCGGGGGTCGCTCGGGGCGGCCCTCGCTCCCCCTCGCGCTTGCCATCTCCCTGCTCGAGAAGAATCTCGTCGGGCGCGGCGTCAGCTCGAGCGGCGCCACTCGTAGGAGGCGATCACGAGCGCGATGCCGGCGATCGCGAACCAGGTGAGCGCGTACTCCATGTGATCGACGCGGCTCTTCGGCTGCGGGAGCGCTGACAGCGGTTCGGTGTCACCCGGCTGGGGCGCGCGCACGAGGAGCGCCGCTTCGACGGGCCGGCCGAGCTGGCGCTCGAGCGCGCCCAGATGGAGCCGGTTCCAGTGCACCACGCGCCCGGCGGGGGCGGGGTCCGACGCGGCGAGCGCCTCGCGCTCCAGCGGCTCGAGCGCACCTTCGATGCGCGCCGCGGCGGCTGCGCGCGCGGATTCGCTGGCGGCGAAGCGGTCGGCGTCGGCGAACGACACGAAGCCGCGGTCGACGAGCAGGAGCGGCGTGCCCGGGCCGCGGTCGAGCGGCGTCACCACGTGCGAGCCCTCGTGCGGGCCCAGGCTCTGGTGGTCGACGAGGATCGACTGCGCGGGGAGGAGCGTCCCTTCCGCGACGACGCGCCGGAACGCGAACGCGTTCGGATCGGCGAGCGCGGCTGCGATCTCGGCGGGCGGAGCTTCGAGACGGGCGGTCATCTCGGCGAGCCACGCCTGCTTCCAGGTGTTCCGCCGCAGCTGCCAGACACCGAGCCCCGTGGTCAGGCAGGCTGCGAAGAGGAGACCCAGCGCCAGGCCGGGCCGCCGTGTGCGCGCCGCTCTCGGGGTGCCACTCATCCGGACGACCATAGCAAGCGAGGGGTCCGCCGGTTTTCCCGTCGAACCCCCCGCTGCGTCGTCTGGAGGGAGAGAGTAAGCAGGTCGCGACTGCACCCAGATGGGTCCGCGAGAAAAAGCGGGCCGGATTCAGAGGGAGTGGGGTCTGGCTCGCTACTTCCTTCGGCTCTCGCCGATGGCGCCTCGCGGACCCGGGTGGGTGCGTGTCGTCAGCCATTACGACGCGATGCGCCGACCGGGTATTCAGCTTCCGGTAGGCCCGTTTGAAGAGCCGCTTCGAGCGCGTCATATTCCCCGCCCGGTTCTGGCGGATCGTCTAACGGCAGGACGACGGGTTCTGGCCCCGTTAATCTAGGTTCGAATCCTAGTCCGCCAACCAGCGCACGGCGCTCGAACGTCGTTCAACTCTCACGCGCTGCCGCGCTGCGCCACGGCGATCGCTGCCCCAAGCCGCCGCAGGCTGCGCTCGCGCCCGAGCACCTCGAGCGTCTCGAAGATCGGCGGGCTCACGGTGCCGCCCGTCACCGCCACGCGGACGGGCTGTGCGAGCGCGCCGAGCTCGAGCTTGCGCGGCTCGATCACGCTGCGGAACGCGGCCTCGAGTGAAGGGCGGTCCCAGGTCGAGAGCTTCTCGAGCGCACCGGCGAGCGCGCCCAGCGGCTCGGCGATCGCGGGCAACAGGTGCTTCGCGGCGGCCTTCGGCTCGAGCGCGACGTCGTCCCGCAGATAGAACCGAGCGAGCGAGGCCATCTCGACGAGCGTCTTGCTGCGGTCGCGCAGCAGGTCGACGAGGCGCGCGAGGCCGTCGTCGACGGGGACGGGCCGGCCCGCCTCGGCGTCGAGGAAGCGCTGTAGATGCCCGAGCAATACGTCGCGCGGCAGCGTCTTCAGGTAGTGCTGTGACAGCCAGATCAGCTTGTCGTCGTGGACCTGCGACGGCGACTGCCCCACGCCCTCGAGCGTGAACAGCCGCGCCAGGTCGGCCTGCGAGAAGACCTCGAGATCGCCGTGGCTCCAGCCGAGCCGCGCGATGTAGTTCAGCACCGTCTCGGGCGTGAAGCCGCGGTCGCGGTAGCTCTGCACGGAGAGCGACTCCGCGCGCTTGGACAGCTTCTTCCCGCCGGCCTCGACGAGCAGCGGCGCGTGGCCGAAGAGCGGCGGCTCCCAGCCCAGGCCCTGGTAGATGAGGAGCTGGCGCGGCGTGCTGGACATGTGCTCGCGCCCGCGGATCACGTGCGTGATGCCCATGTCGTGGTCGTCGACGACGACTGCGAAGTGGTAGATGGCGCTGCCGTCCGTGCGCGCGAGCACGAAGTCGTCGAGCTCGGCTGCGTCCTCACCGGCCGGGCCCGCGATGAGATCCTCCCAACGCGTCCAGCCGCCGCTCTCGGGCACGCGCAGGCGCACCGCGAAGGGCAGGCCGACGTCGGGGCCGAGCTGCTTGTCGCGGCACGTGCCGTCGTAGCGCGGCTTGTCGCCGCGCGCCTTGGCGCGCTCGCGCATGGCCTCGACCTCGGCGGGCGTGCAGGTGCAGCGGTAGGCGTGGCCGCGCGCGAGGAGCTCCGCGATCGCCTCGCGGTAGCGCGGCCCGCGCTGCGACTGGTGGGGCAGCGGATCGCCGCCGGGCGCGGGGTCCCAGCGCACGCCGAGCCAGTCCAGCGCCTCGAGGACGAGCTTCTCGGACTCGGCGGTAGAGCGCTCCTTGTCGGTGTCCTCGATCCGCAGCAGGAACTGGCCGCCCTCGTGGCGGGCGAAGGCCCAGTTGAAGAGCGCCGTGCGCGCCCCGCCGATGTGGAGCGCCCCCGTCGGGCTGGGCGCATAGCGCGTGACGACCCCCATGCGCCGCAGTCTAGGAAAAGTGCGGGGGAACGCGAACGGGCCGTGATTGACAAGCCGGGCGGCCCGGCCTACCCGTGATGCTCGCCGCCCATTCGCCGCCAAATGCGCGCCGAGAGTGGTCTTTTTCGCGGAGCGCGAGAGGATCCCGTGGCCGACCTGACCGTCCACATCGAGAGCGTCTCCGAGTCCCCCCGACGCTTCGAGCTCGCCGGCGACGCCGCCTGGTGGGAGGGCGTCCGCGCGCTGTTCCGCGACCCGGACGCGCGGCTGGTCCAGCCCTTCCGGGTCGACATGGAGGCGTACCGGCTGGGCGCCCGGCTGCTCTTCCGCGGGCGCGTCCACGGCGAGCTCGAGCTGCGCTGCTCCCGCTGCGGCGAGCCTCTGACGCTCTCGATCTCCGAGCCGCTGGAACTCCTGCTCGAGCCCGCGCAGAATCCCGGGGAGGTTCCAGAAGGAGGCATCGAGCTCGATCCGGAGGATCTCGAGCTCGGGCGCTACGCAGGCGACGAGCTAGACTTCGGCCCGGTCGTTCTGGAGATCTTGTCGCTCGCTTGGCCGATGCAGCCGCTCTGCTCGGAGTCGTGCACGGGTCTGTGTCCGGTGTGCGGCGCGCTGCGGAGCCGGCAAGAGTGCACGTGCGAGACGAAGCAGGCGAGCCGCCCGTTCGCCGGGCTCGGACAGCTTCTCGAGGAATCCCGCCAGCGCACGCAGCGGCGGAAGTGAGAGGGAGCACAAATGGTTGGACCCAAGAAGAAGATGTCGAAGTCGCAGTCGCGCATGCGGCGCGCGCACGATGCGCTGACTCCGCCCGCGCGTTCTCTGTGCTCGAAGTGCGGCGCGACCAAGCGCCCCCACCGCGTGTGCCGGGAGTGCGGCCACTACCGCGACCGCCAGATCTTCCAGGTCGAGGCGGAGCAGCAGGCGTAGGCCGGCCGCGGCCGCACTGAACGCGCGCGCGATGCTCGCAGTCGTCTTCCCGGGACAGGGCTCGCAGGCCGTCGGAATGGCGATCGACTTCGCCCGCGGCTTCCCCGAGGCGCGCGCGGCGCTCGACGAAGCGGAAGCCGGCTTCGGCGGCGGGCTCCTCGAGCGCATCGAGCGCGGTCCCGACGAGGAGCTCTCGCGCACCGAGATCACCCAGCCCGCGGTGCTGGCCGCCTCGATCGCCATCTGGCGCGTCGTCGAGAAGCGCCTCGCGGTGCAGCCCGCCGTCTTCGCGGGCCACAGCCTGGGCGAGTACTCGGCGGTCGTCGCCGCGGGCGGGCTGCCGCTCGGCGACGCCGTGCGGCTCGTGCGCCGGCGCGGCGCGCTCATGCAGGAAGCCGTGCCCGAAGGCGAGGGCTCGATGGCGGCGGTGCTCGGCTCGGACCCCGAGACGATCGCGCGCGTGTGCGCCGAGACGCCGGGCCTGGTGGCGCCCGCGAACTTCAACTCGCCTGCGCAGACGGTCATCGCCGGCCGACGCAGCTCTGTGTCGGCCGCCGGCGAGGCGCTGCTCAAGGCCGGCGCGAAGCGCGTCGTGCCGCTCCAGGTGTCGGCGCCGTTCCACTGCGCGCTCATGGCGCCCGCGATGGAGAAGCTGGCTCCCGAGCTCGGCGCCGCGCCGTTCCGCGAGCTGCGCGTGCCGGTGATCTCGAACGTCGACGCGAAGCCCTACACGCGCGCGCACGACGCGCGCGCGCGCCTGCGCGAGCAGGTGTGCGCGCCCGTGCGCTGGGTCGACTGCGTGCAGGCGGCGATCGGCGCGGGCGCGAAGCTCGAGCTCGAGGTGGGCCCGGGCAAGGTGCTCACCGGGCTCGCGGCGAAGATCGACCGCGCGCTCGCGCGCGCCAGCGTGGAGAACGTGGCCGAGCTCGAGCCCGCGCTCGCGCGCGCCGCAGAGGCCGCGAAATGAGCGCCGAGCTCGCGGGCCGGGTCGCGCTCGTCACGGGCGGCTCGCGCGGCATCGGGCGCGCGATCGCGCTCGAGCTCGCGCGCGCCGGTGCCACCGTGGTGTTCACGTACGTGTCGAACGCCGAGGCCGCGGCGGAAACCGAGAAGGCCATCGCCGAGGCCGGCGGCAAGGGCCGCGCGCAGCGCTGCGACGTGGCCGACCACGACGCCGTGGAGGCGCTCGTCGCGCGGATCCTGCAGGAGCACGACCGGCTCGACATCGCCGTGAACAACGCGGGCATCGCGCGCGACCAGCTCATCCTGCGCATGAAGCCGGAGGACTTCGACGCCGTCATCGCGACCAACCTGCGCGGCGCGTGGAGCGTGTGCCGCGCCGCCACCAAGCCCATGTTGAAACGGCGCGCCGGGCGCGTCATCAACCTGTCTTCCGTGGTGGCGCAGATGGGCAACCCCGGCCAGAGCAACTACGCGGCGAGCAAGGGCGGCGTCGAGGCGCTCACGCGCTCGCTCGCCCGCGAGGTGGGCAGCCGCGGCATCACCGTGAACGCGGTGGCGCCGGGCTTCATCGACACCGACATGACGCGCGACCTCCCCGACGCCGCCAAGCAGGCGCTCGCGGAGCGCATTCCCCTGGGCCGGCTGGGCACGGCCGAAGATGTCGCCCGCGTGGTTCGCTTCCTGGCGAGCGACGCGGCCGGGTACGTCACCGGACAGGTGATCCACGTTAATGGGGGCTTGGACTGATGGCGGTCGAGGACAAGATTCGGGAGATCATCGTCGAGCAGCTCGGGGTGTCGGCCGAGGAGGTCGTGCCTGAGGCGTCGTTCATCGACGACCTGGGTGCGGACTCGCTCGACATCGTCGAGCTCGTGATGGCGATCGAGGAAGAGTTCGGGCTCGAGATTCCCGACGAGGACGCGGAGCGCATGCAGAACATCGCCGACGCGATCAACTACGTCGAAGAGCGCACGGCGGGAAGGGACGATTAGCCGAGATGCCGCGCCTTCACTCGCGCAACGTCGCATTCAACCGAGTGGTGATCACCGGCATGGGCACGGTGAACCCGCTCGGGAACGACGTCGCCACCAGCTGGAACGCGCTCTGCAAGGGCGTGTCCGGCGTCGCGCCGCTGGTCGGGTTCAACACCGAAGACCTGCCGGTGAAGTTCGGCGCACAGGTGAAGGGCTTCGATCCCGAGACCGTGCTCGACAAGAAGGAAGCGCGCCGGTACGACAAGTTCCTGCAGTACGCGATGGCCGCTGCCGTCGAGGCGATGAACGACGCGAACTGGCACGTGCCGCCCGAGCGCGCCGACCGCACCGGCGTGCTGATCGGGACCGGCATCGCCGGCCTCGAGACCATGCTCGAGAACTGCGAGGCGCTCGTGAGCCGCGGCCCGCGGAAGATCTCGCCGTTCTTCGTGCCGTACGCGATCGCGAACATGGCGTCGGGCATCGTGTCCATGCGCTACGGCGCGCGCGGCCCGAACACGTGCGTGGTCACGGCGTGCACGACCGGCACGCACGCGATCGGCGACGCGTACAGGATCCTGCAGCGCGGCGACGCCGACGTGATGATCGCGGGCGGCGTCGAGGCGCCGGTGAACCGGCTGGGGGTCGCGGGCTTCGCGAGCATGCGCGCGCTGTCGACGCGCAACGACGACCCGCAGCGCGCGAGCCGGCCCTTCGACCGCGGGCGCGACGGGTTCGTGATCGCCGAGGCGAGCGGGGTGGTCGTGCTCGAGACGCTCGAACACGCGCTGGCGCGCGGCGCGCGCATCCACGCCGAGGTCGTCGGCTACGGCATGTCGGGCGACGCGCACCACATGACCGCGCCACCGGAGGACGGCGCCGGTGCGCAGCTCTCCATGCGCGCCGCGCTCCGCGACGGAAGCGTGCGGCCCGAGGACGTGGGCTACATCAACGCGCACGGCACGAGCACCGAGCTCAACGACAAGATCGAGACCTACGCCATCAAGCAGGTGTTCGGGGCGCACGCGCGCAAGCTCGCGGTGTCGTCGACGAAGTCGATGACGGGCCACGCGCTCGGCGGCGCGGGCGGGATCGAGGCCATCTTCACCGTGCTGGCGGTCGCGCAGGGCAAGCTGCCGCCCACAATCAACTTGACGGACCCCGACCCGGAGTGCGATCTCGACTACGTGCCGAACGTCATGCGCGAAGCCCCCGTGCGCGTCGCGCTTTCGAACTCGTTCGGCTTCGGCGGCACGAACGGCACCCTGGCGATCGCCCGCTGGGAGCGCGGCGCGGAGGAGGCGACTTGAAGCTCGTGCATGCGGATCCCGAGGTCGCGGCGTCGATCGCGCGCGAGGTCGAGCGCCAGCAGAGCGGGCTCGAGCTGATTGCGAGCGAGAACTTCACGTCGCCCGCGGTGCTCGAAGCCGTGGGCACGGCGCTCACGAACAAGTACGCCGAGGGCTACCCCGGCAAGCGCTATTACGGCGGCTGCGAGGCGGTGGACGAGGTCGAGGTCCTCGCCATCGAGCGCGCCAAGCGGCTGTTCGGCTGCGACCACGCCAACGTGCAGCCGCACTCGGGCTCGGGCGCGAACATGGCCGCGTACTTCGCGGCGCTGCAGCCGGGCGACAAGATCCTCGGCATGGAGCTCTCGCACGGCGGTCACCTCACGCACGGCTCGCCCGTGAACTTCTCGGGCAAGTTCTTCGAGTTCGTGCGCTACGGCGTCGCGGGCGCGGACCAGCGCATCGACTACGACCAGGTGCGCGCGCTCGCGCGCCAGCACCGGCCCAAGCTGATCCAGACCGGCTACAGCGCGTACCCGCGCACGATCGACTTCGCGGCGTTCGGCGCGATCGCGCGCGAGGTCGGCGCGATCCTGTTCGCCGACATCGCGCACATCGCGGGCCTCGTCGCCGCGGGCGTGCACCCGTCGCCGGTCGGCCACGCGGGGCTCGTGGCCACGACCACGCACAAGACGCTGCGCGGCCCGCGCGGCGGCATGGTGCTGTGCGACCAGAACTTCGCCGAGCCCGTCGACAAGGCGGTGTTCCCGCTGACGCAGGGCGGCCCGCTCATGCACGTCATCGCGGGGAAGGCCGTCGCGCTGGCCGAAGCCGCGCGGCCCGAGTTCAAGGACTACGCGGCCCAGATCGTGCGCAACGCGCGCGCGCTCGCGGAGTCCGTCGCCGCGCGCGGCTGGAAGCTCGTGTCGGGTGGCACGGACAACCACCTGTTCGTCATCGACTTCGGCGAGGCCGGCATCTCGGGCAAGAAGGCGCAGGACACGCTCGACCGCGCCGGCATCACCACGTCGAAGAGCACGGTGCCGGGCGAGAAGCGTTCGCCGTGGCTCACCAGCGGCCTGCGCGTCGGCACGCCGGCGCTCACCACGCGCGGCATGCGCGAGGGCGAGATGAAGCGCATCGGCGGCTGGATCGCCGACGTCCTCGACAAGCCCGACGACGCCGCGCGCATCGCGAAAATCCGCGCCGAGGTGGCCGAGCTCGCCAAGGGCTTCCCGCTGCCGTACGCGCCCCCGGTCTAGCGGGGGAACGGCCGTGCGCTGCCCTTTCTGCGATCACCCCGACACGAAGGTGATCGACGCGCGGAACCAGCGCGATGCCGCGGTGAAGCGGCGCCGGCGCGAGTGCTCCGAGTGCGGGCGGCGCTTCACCACGTACGAGCGCATCGAGGACTTGTTCCCGATGGTCGTGAAGCGCGACGGCCGGCGCGAGAACTTCGACCGGCTGAAGATCATCACGGGCATCCAGAAGGCGTGTCAGAAGCGGCCCGTGTCGGTCGACGCGATCGAGCAGGCCGTGATCCGCATCGAGCGCGTGATCCTCGACACCGGCGAGCGCGAGATCGCGAGCACGCGCATCGGCGACGAGGTGCAGGCGGAGCTGCGCGCGCTCGACCCGGTGGCGTGGCTGCGGTTCATGTCGGTGTACCTCGGCTTCAAGACGATCGAGGACTTCCGGGCCGCGATGGACGAGCTCGCGCCCGGCGACGGTGACTGACGCGGAGCGCGACGGCGCGTTCATGCGCGCCGCGGTCCGGCTCGCGTGGCGGGGGCGCGGGCGCACAGCCCCGAACCCGTGCGTGGGTGCGCTCGTGGTGCACGGCGGGCGCGTGATCGCGCGCGCGCGCACGGCCGACGGCGGCGCGCCCCATGCGGAGGCGCTCGCGCTCGCGCGCGCCGGCGGGCGGGCGAAGGGCGCGACGCTGTACGTGACGCTCGAGCCGTGCGCGCACGTGGGACGTACACCGCCCTGTGTAGATGCGGTACTGGCCTCGCGCGTCGCGCGCGTCGTCGTTGGCATGGTCGACCCCGATCTGCGCACGGCGGGGCGCAGCCTGCGCAGGCTGCGCCGCGCGGGCGTGCAGGTCGCGGTGGGCGTCGAGCGGGCGGCGTGCGCGGAGCTGCACGAGGGCTTCGTGTCGCGCACGACCCGCGGGCGCCCGTTCACCACCTTGAAGCTCGCAGCGAGCCTGGACGGCCGCATCGCCACGTCGCGCGGCGACTCGCGCTGGATCTCGAGCGAGGCGGCGCGCGCGTTCGTACACGCGCTGCGCGCGCACTCCGATGCGGTCGCGGTCGGCTCGGGCACGGTGCTCGCCGACGACCCCGAGCTCACGGCGCGCCGCGGCGGCCGCGTGGTGCACCGGCCGCGGCGGATCGCGGTCGACTCGCGGCTGCGCACGCCGGCCGGTGCGCGTCTGACCGACGGCGCCTGGCTGCTCACTTCGCGCGGCGCGCCGCGCGCGCGACGAGCCGCGCTCGAAGCCGCGGGCGCGCGCGTGCTTCCGGTCGCGAGCCGCGCCGGCCACCTCGACCTGCGCGCCGCCTGGCGCGCGCTCGGGCGCGCCGGCGTGAACGACCTCCTGGTCGAAGGCGGCGGCGAGCTCGCTGCGCAGCTGTTGCGCGCGGGCCTGGTCGACCGCATGCATTTCTTCCTGGCTCCGTTACTCATTGGGGGCGACGGCCGCGCGGTGCTGGGGGCGCTCGGGGTAGGGCGCCTGGCGCAGGCGCTGCGGCCGGTGCGATTCTCCTGGCGCCGGCTCGGGCCGGATCTCCACGCCATCGCCGAGTGGTAGGACGTCACCATGCGAACGCTCGAAACGCGACTCGACGGGACCGGGCTGAAGCTCGCGGCCGTGGTCGCGCGCTTCAACCACCCGATCACGCTGCGGCTGCTCGAGGGCTGCGCCGCGCGGCTGGAAGAGCTCGGCTGCGGCGCGCTCGACGTGCTGTGGGTGCCGGGCGCGTTCGAGATCCCGCTGGCCGCGCAGCGCGCCGCGCGCACCGAGAAGTACGACGGGCTGGTGGCGATCGGCGCCGTGGTGCGCGGCGACACGCCGCATTTCGACTACGTGTGCCAGGGCGTGACCGACGGCGTGGGCCGCGTCGCGCTCGCGGAGAACCTGCCGATCGCGTTCTGCGTGCTCACGACCGACACCGTGGAGCAGGCGCTCGAGCGGGCCGCGAAGCCGGGCGAGCCGGGCGGCAACAAGGGCGCGGAAGCCGCGGAGGTCGTCGTCGAGATGGTGCGGCTCGGCCGCGCCCTCGGAGGCCGGCGTGGGTAGCCACGGCCCGCGGCGCATGGCGCGCGAGGCGGCGCTGCAGGTGCTGTTCGCGGCAGATCTGTCGAGCGCCTGCGTCGACACCGAAGCGGTGCGCTCCGCGTTCGACACGGTGAGCGCCGAGTTCGAGCTGCCCAAGCGCGCGCGCGACCGCGCGCTCGAGCTGTGCCTCGGCGTGGTGCACCACTTGAAGGACATCGACCTCGCGATCGCGCGCGCGAGCGAGCACTGGAAGATCGAGCGCCTCGCGGCGGTCGAGCGCAACGTGCTGCGCGTCGCGACCTACGAGCTCCTGTTCGAGCCGGAGACGCCGGCCGAGGTGGTGATCGACGAAGCCGTCGAGGTGGCGCGGCGCTTCGCGAGCGAGAAGTCGCCCGCGTTCGTGAACGGCGTGCTCGACGTGGTCGCGCGCAACGCGCGCGCGGAGCGGGAGTCGAGCGCGTGAGCCGGCTCGAGCTGTCGCTCTTTCCCGGCTCGGTCGTCGAGGCGCCCGCCGACACCATCCTCGTGCCGATTCCCGAGGACGAGCGGCCGCTGCGCGGCGACGCGGGGCTCGTCGACTGGCGGCTGTGCGGGCGCATCTCGGAGCAGCTGCGCTCGGGCTACGTGTCGGGCCAGCTGGGCGAAGCGGCGCTCCTGCCGGGCGCGCGGCCGCTCTCGCCCGCGCGAATCCTGCTGGTGGGCGTGGGCGCGGCGCCTCCGCGCGGCATGTCGCGCCCGATCCTGCGCGCCATGCGCACGGCCGCCGCCAAGCTGCTCATGATGCGCAGCCCCGCGGCGCTCCTGGCGTGTCCGGGCGCGGTCGACTTCGCGGAGGACGCCGTGAGCCTCTTGCGCGGTCTGGTGCACGGGCTCGCCGAGACGCAGAGCGACCTCGGGCTCCACGTCATCCTGCCCGACGGCGGTCGCAAGGAGCGCGCGCTCCTGTCCGCGCTTGGCGAAGTCGTGCCCGGCGCGCACAGCTGGGGCGTGTCGCTCCACGTGAACTGGGTCGACGTCGACGGCGAGGAGCTCAAAGCGCCGGCCTCGGAGCGCGTGGGCATCCTACCCACGCGCTAGCGGAGCGCGTGGGCACCCTCCCCACGCGCTAGCGACGTAAGGTCGCAACCGCGCAAATCCGATGCCTTCTCGGGATGAGTCTCGCCGGAAATCTGTCTGACCTGAGCCTGCCGGAGCTGCTCCAGGTCGTGGCCCTGTCGCGGAAGACCGGCGCCCTCGAGATCTGCTCGGAGGCCGGCGGCGTCGCGTGGTTGGGCCTGCGCGACGGCGGCATCGTGCGCGTTGCGCTCGAGAGCGGCGACCTCGAACGCGACGAGATCCTGCGCAAGGCCGGCCTCGAGCCCGGCGGCGACTCGGACGTCGCGGCGGCCACGCTGTGGGACGCCGCCGTGCAGGCGATCCTCGGCATCTTCGACTGGTCGGAGGGCGACTTCACCTTCGAGCCGCTCGACGACCCGGCGCTGCAGTGGCGCGGTCCGCAGGGAATCCTGCTGCCGAGCCCGCTGTCGCCCGAGTTCCTCGCGCTCGAGGGCGCGCGCCTCGAGGACGAGAACGCCGCCCAGCGCGGCGCCGGTGCGGCCTGCGACGCGGACGCCTTCGCGCCCGAGCCGGAGGCGGCAGAGGCGGAGGCCGAGGACGAGGAGTTCGCCGAGGAAGCCGAAGCGGCCGAGGTCGAGGAAGAGCCCGAGCCCGAGCCGCCCCCAGCGCCGGTGCGCATGGAGCCGCCGGCGCCGATCGTCGAGCCGCCGCCCGTCGAGGACGAGCCGCCCGAGCTCGAGGTCCCGCCGCGCCCCGCGCGCGCCGAAGACGACACGCCGATCCGGCTGTCGCGCGGCGAGGCGAAGACGCTGCCGACGCCTCGGCCGCCCGTGCTCGATCCCGACGCCACCGTCGTGCAGAGCATGCCGCTCGTCTCCGACGACCCTGCGACGACCGCGGTGCCGATTCCGGCTGCGCCGGCGCGGCTGCCGGCCTCGCTCATCTGCATCGATGCCGACCTGCCGCTGCTCGAGCGCGTGAAGACCGGGCTCGCGGGGAAGCCGGTGCGCGTGCACATCTTCCAGAGCGCCGAGGATGCGCTCGCGCGTTTCAAGCAGTACGTCGTGCGCGGCGAGGTGCCCGGCGTCGTGCTCGGCAGCGCCGTGGAAGATCCGCTCGACGCGCGCCAGGGGCTCGGCTGGCGGCGCTTCGCCGGCCGGCTGCTCGCGATCGCGCCGCGCCTGCGGCTGGTCGTGCTGGCGCGGCCGGGCGAGAGCGTCGCCGCGCCCGGGCTCGCCGTGGTCCACCGGCCCGAGCCGCGCGCGACGGCGAGCGACGTCGACCGCTTCCTGCGCGCGCTTCACGACGCGCTCGCCTCGGGCGCATAAAGCGTGCGCACCGGGGAGCCGATAGTGGCTGCGCCTGCCTCCGAGAGCCGGGCTCCGAGGAGTCGCGCGTGATCGCCGCCTGCCCCAAGTGTCAGACCCGCTACCGGCTCTCCCGCGAGAAGATCGGGCCCCAGGGCGCGCGCATTCGCTGCAGCCAGTGCCAGACGATCTTCCGCGTGCAGGCGCCGGAGAACGCGCCCGCCACGCCGCCCGAGGCGCGGCCGTCGCCGGTCGCGGCGCCTGCGCCCGCACCCGCCGCGAAGCCCGCGCCCCCACCCGAGCCGCCCAAGCCGCTGCCGCCGCTGGCGCGCGCGCTCGTCGCCGAAGCCGACGCCGAGCAGGCGAAGGCGGTGGTCGAGCTGCTGGCGCAGTGGCGCATCGAGGCCGACGTCGTCGAAGACGGCGCCGAAGCACTCGTGCGCATGTTCCGCGAGCCGCCGGCGCTGGCCGTGCTGGGCGCAGACCTGCCGTCGTTGCGCGGCGCCCGGATCGCGGAGATCGCGCAGCGGGCGAGCGAGCTCGCGGCGGTCAAGCTGATCCGGGTCGCCAGCGCGTCCGACCAGAGCGGCACGCCGGGCTTCGACGCCGAGGAGATGCTCGAGGCGGGCGACTTCCCGGCGGGCGTTTCCGACATCCTCGCGCGGCTGGGCATCGGCGCGAAGCCGAGCGCACCCGCGCCCGTCGCGAAGGCGCCGCCCGTTCCGGCGCCGAAGCCGGCGGCGCCTGCGCCGGCCGCGAAGCCCACGCCCGCAGCGCCCGCGGCGAAGCCCGCGGCCGCGCCCGCGCCCACTCCGCCGGTGTCGAGCGATCCCGCGATCGCGGCGGCCGAACGCCTCGCGCGCATCGCAGTCTCCGACGTGATCCTCTACAACCAGGAGAAGTTCGCGGCCGCCGCGGCGCGCGGCACCGCCGCGAAGGAGCTGGCGTCCGAGCTCGGCGAAGCGCGCCAGCACTTCAACTCGCGCGTCGCCCCCGCGGTGCGCGCACAGCGCGACTTCCTGGTCGAGGAGATCGAGCGCCGCGCCGCGGCGCTGCGCAAGTCGTAGGCCGCGCGCCGCGCGGCGCGGCCGCTAGAATCCGCGGCGATGATCGTGCCCGGGGGCAGGGGAGCTCGCGCGCGCGTCCTCGGGGCGCTCGCGCTCGCCGCTGCGCTCGCGGGCTGCGGCTATCACGCCATTGGCGGCCGCGGCTTCTTCGGCGAGGACGTCCGTACCATCGAGCTCGACGGCTTCACCAACCAGAGCCGCGAGCCCGGCCTGCCGCTGCTCATCGGCCAGGCGATGTCGGAGGAGTTCGCGCGCCGCGGCTGGCTCGATCCGAAGTCGGCCGGCGAGGTCGCCAAGCCCGACCTCGTGATGAACGGCACCATTCACATGGCGGCGGTGCACTCGAGCTCCTACTCGAAGAGCGCGCTGGCCCTCGAGGAGACGATCGAAGTGGTGGTCGACGTGAACGTCCGGCGCGCCGGCTCGGGCGAGGTGCTGCTGCAGCACCCGGACCTGCACGTGCGCGAGGTGTTCCTCGCGAGCGCCGACTCGCAGGTGTACGCCAGCAACAAAGAGCAGGCGCTCCGGCGCCTGTCGAGTCAAATTGCCCAGCGGGTCCACGATGAGCTCTTCCAGAAGTTCTGAGCCCGAGAGCGCGTTCGCACCGGTGGTCCTCGTCGAAGGGCCCGAGCTGACGCTGCGCGAAGCCGCGGTCGCGGAGCTGCGCGAGCGCGTGCTCGCGGGCGCGCTGCGCGACTTCAACGAGGACCGCTTCGACCTCGGCGCGAGCGGCTTCGATCCGCTCGCCATCATCGCCGCCGCGCGCACGCTGCCCGTGATGGCGCGCGCGCGCCTCGTGCTGGTGCGCGGCGTCGGCGAGAAGCGCGCCGAGAAGTTCCTCGACGGCGCGCTGCTCGAGTATCTCGAGGCGCCGCTCGAGACGACGTGTCTCGTGCTCGAGGGCGAGGCGGTCGATAAGCGCCAGAAGTGGGTGAAGCGGGTCGCGAAGATCGGGCGGGTGGTCGAGTGCGCGGGCCCGTCGCGGCCGGCCGAGGTGCGGCGCTGGATCGACGCGCGCATGCGCTCGCGCGGCCTCCGGCCCGCGAGCGGCGCGTCGGCGGCGCTCTTCGACCTGGTGGGTCCGGATCTCGACCGGCTCGCGCTCGAGATCGAGAAGCTCACGCTGTACGCGGGCGAGACGGGGGAGCTGTCGGCCGACGACGTGGGCGAGCTGGTCGGGCAGCTGCGCGCGCGCGCGGTCTACGAGCTCTGCGACGCGATCGGCGAGCGCCGGCTCGCCAATGCGCTGCGCATGGTGGCGGAGCTGTCCGAGCAGGGGCAGCCTGCGCTCGCGCTCGTGGGCGCGCTCGCGAACCACTTCCGCAAGCTGATGCGCGCGCGCGAGCTCCGGCCGCTCGAGGCCGGCGAGGTGCAGCGCAAGCTCGGCATCCATCCGTTCGCGGCCGAGAAGCTCGTCGAGCAGGCGCGCCGCTTCGATCTGCGCCGGCTCCGCGCCTGTCTCGACGCGGTGCGGCGGACGGACTTCGCGCTCAAGGGCGGCGTCGCGATCGGGCCGCGGATGGCGCTCGAGCGGCTCGTCCTGGCCGTCTGCGCGTGACTAGCGGGCCGCGAGCTTCGCGAGGCGCGAGACCGTGCGCGAGACGGTCCGCTTGTGCAGGACGCCCTTGCTGGCGGCCTTGCGGAGCAGGCGCTCGGCGTCGCGGAGCAGCTCGGGGATCTCCTTCGAACCCGCGGACTTGGCGTCGCGGAGCTTGCGCACCGCGCCGCGCACGGTCTTGCGGATCTGGTTGTTGCGCGCGCGCCGGCGCAGCGACTGGACGTGCCGCTTCTTGGCCGAGCGGTGGGTAGCCATGGAGACCTCCGAGGGAGCCGGTAAGTACCCCGGGGCGGCGGCGGTGTCAACGGACGGCGTAGAGCGCGTTTCGCGCTCCGCCGGCGTGGTGGTCGCCGCCACGATGGCGAGCCGCGTGCTCGGCGTCGTGCGCGACAGCCTCACCGCGTCGTCGTTCTCGCCGGCGGCGAACGACGCGTTCATCGCGGCGTTCACGATCCCGAACCTGATGCGCCGCCTGGTGGGCGAGGGGTCGCTGACCCTCGCGTTCGTGCCGATCTTCTCGGAAGCGCTCGGCCAGTCCCACGAGGACGCGCAGCGGGTCTTCCGCGCGACCTGGACGCTCGCGCTCGTGACCGGGCTCGTGATCTGCGTGCTCGGCATGATCTTCGCCGGGCCCATCATCGCCGTGACCGCGCCCGGCTACGACCTCGAGAAGCAGGCGCTCACGACGACTCTGCTGCGCATCTGCTTCCCGTACATCGTGAGCCTGACCTTGGTCGCGGTCGCGATGGGCGCGCTGAACACGCTCGGCCACTTCTTCCGGCCGGCGATCGCGCCCGTGTTCCTGAATCTGACCCAGATCAGCGCCTGCTTCGCGGGGCTCTGGTTCTTCCACCCGCCGGTCCTCGCGCTCGCGTGGGGCGCGGCGCTGGCCGGCGTGCTGCAGCTCGCGATCCAGTTCGCGCCCCTGCGCGCGCACGACTTCGCGCCGAAGCTGCTCTTCACGCTGCGCGACCCGGCGATCCGGCGGCTTTTGTGGATGCTGCTGCCGTCGGTGTTCGGCGCGTCCGCGTACCAGCTCAACACGATGACTACGCGCGCGATCGCGAGCTTCTTCGGCGACGGCCCGGTGGAGTACCTGTTCTACGCGACGCGGCTGCTCGAGCTGCCGCTCGGCCTGTTCGTGTTCGGTCTCGCGACCTCGAGCCTGCCCGTGCTCGCGCGGCAGGTCGCCGCGGGCGACCGCGCTGGCCTCGACCGCGCCTTCGCCGGCACCGTCGGGCTCGTGCTCGCGCTCACGCTGCCGTGCACCGTCGGGCTCGTGCTGTTGCGCGAGCCGATCATCGCGCTCCTGTTCGGCTGGAACCCGAAGATGTTCGGTCCCGAGCAGGTGAACGGCTGCGCGCTGTCGCTCCTGTACTACTCGCTCGGGCTGGTGCCGATCGGGCTCGTGCGCGTGTGGGTGAACATGAGCATCGCGCACCACGACACGCGCACCGGCGCGCAGGCGGCGGGAGTCAGCTTGCTCGTGAACGTGCTGGCCGCGCTGAGCCTGGTCGGTCCCCTGCCGGCGGGCGTGCTCCCCGACTGGGCGATCGACCTGCAGCACCGCTGCGTGCTCGCGGACTTCGGCTTCCTCGGCGTGGCGGTCGCGACGACGCTGGCGGCGTGCGCGAACGCCGCGTACGTGATCCTGCGCACGCGGCTGCTCTACGGCGCGCACGTGCACGTGCGCGACTGGCTGGGCTACTCGCGCCTGCTCGCGGCCACGGCGCTCATGTGCGCCGTCGTGCTGGCCGGCGCGCCGTTCGTGCCCGGCACCGCCTCGTTCGCCACTGCGCTGCGGCTCGCGCTCGTGATCTCCGGGGGCGGGCTCTCGTACCTGGCCGGCCTGTGGGCGTTCCGCGCGCCCGAGTTCGCGCTCGTGCGGAGCGCGCTGCTGCGCGCCGTTCGCTTCCGACCTTCAGCGACCTAGACGCCCGGCCGAATCAAGGCGGTGAGTCGATCGACTGCGTAGAAGGGAGAGGCGTGCCCCCGATCTGGCGAACGCGCGCGCTGGCGCTGGCGCTGCTGGCGTCGCTCTGGGCGGCGTGTCCGTTCGCGGCGCGGGCGGACACTGGCGTCTCGCACGCGGATCCCCTCGTCGTGCCGACGGGTCCGCTGCCCGAGCCCGAGAGCGGCGGCGCGCTGCCCGCGGCGCAGCGCGTGGCGTCGGCGGCGGACGCGCTGCACGACCGCGGCTTCGAGGAGCTGCCCGTGCTGGCGTGGGCGCTGCTCGAGTCGGCGCGCGCCGAGGGCAAGCCGGAGCTCGTGGCGCAGGCGGTCGAGCTCGCACCGAGCTCGCCCGGCGTGCGCTTCGAGGCCGCGCGCATCTCGAACGACCCGCACGAATATTTCTGGGCGCTCTTCGACCTGTCGCGCAGCCTGCCGGGCGCGCTGTTCGCGCTGGCGTTTGCCGGCGTGTTGCTCGGCGGCGGGCTGATCGCGCTCGCGTTCGGAGCCTCGGGCTTCGCGGCGCTGCGCGGCTTCGGCCTGCACGGCCACGCGTTCGGGCACAGCTTCGCGCCGAAGGACCCGCCGAGCTGGACGGGCGTGCTGCTGCTCCTGGCGGCGCTCGGCGCGCTGCCACTTTTCGGTGTAGGCCCGCTCGCGCTCGCAGCGCTCTTCGGCGCGCTCGGCGCCATTCGCCTGCGCCGCGCCGAGACGCTCTGCGTCGCGCTGGCGCTCGCCGCGGCAGGCTTCGCCATGGGCCCGGGCCTCGACCGGCTGGCGCCCGCGCTCTCGGCCGCGGGCCGCGCGCCCGAGCTCTTCGCCGCCTGGCGCATCGACCGCGGCCAGTCGCTGCCCGGCGACCTGACGCGCGTCGAGGCCGCGAGCAGGCGCGAGCCCGACGACGCGCTCTTGCGCCTCGCGCTCGCCACGGCGTGGCTGCGCCGCGGCGACCTCGCGCACGCCGACCAGGCGCTCGGCACGCCCGGGGAGAATGCCGCCCCCGAGATCGCGGCCGCGCAGCTCAACCTGCGCGGCATCATGCGCCTGGCGCAGGGCGACATCGCGCAGGCCATCCCCGCGTTCGAGCGCGCGCGCTCGGAGCGCGAGTCCGCGCCCGTCGTGTTCAACCTGTCGCAGGCGTACGGGCGCGCGCTGCGCATCAGCGACCAGCAGCCCACCTTCGAGGCCGCGCGCACGCTCGATTCCGACCTCGTCAGCCGCTACATGAGCAACGAGGGCGCGAACGTCCACCGCTACTTGATCGAGTCGTCGCTGCCGCTCGCGCTCTACGTCGCGCGCGCTCTCGCGGAGAGCGAGGACTCGCGCGCGCTCGCGACCGAGCTGCGCGAGCGCCTGCTCGGCACGTTCCAGCGCGACCGCGTCTGGCTGCTGCTGCCCGCGGCGGGGCTCCTCGCGTTCGTGCTGCGCCGCTCGAGCGTGGCGCGCTGCAGCCGCTGCGACCGCCCGATCTGCGCGCGCTGCTCGCGCGAAGCGCTGTCCGCGGGCACGTGCGGGCGCTGCGTTCGCCTGTTCATCAAACGCGAGCACACGGACCCGCGGCTGCGGAAGCTCGAGCTCGACCGCGACAAGAGCCGCCAGCGCCGCGCCGTGCTGGCGCAGGCGCTGGCCGCGCTCGTTGCGCCCGGCTCGGTCGACCTCGTCGACGGGCGCTACGCGCGCGGCAGCGCGCGGCTGTTCGCGGTCGGCGCGGGCGCCGCCGCGCTCTTCGCGCCCGCCGTGCTGCCCGTGCCGTGGGATCTCGGCACGCTCGGCTTCGCGCTGCCCGTCGGGACGGCGCTCGCGCTCCTCGCGCCCGCGTTCGCGCTCGGGCTCGCGCAGTCGGTGAACCGGCTGTCGCAGCTCCGGAGACGCGAATGAGTCTCTCGGGCGTCCTCGCCGACTTCCCCGTCGCCGACGTGTTCCAGCTGATCGCGCAGCAGCGGAAGACCGGCGTGCTCGAGGTCGAGCGCCGCGCGCGCACGCTGCTCGTGTACTTCCTCGAGGGCCAGGTGCTGTCGGCGCGGCCGTCCGAGACGCGGCCCGACGGCTCGCTCGCGGGCTACCTCTTGCGCGCGGGCGCGCTCGCCGAGCCCGCGCTCGCGGAGGCGCGCAAGCACCAGGAGGAGACGCTCGAGCCGCTCGTGCCGACGCTGCTCAAGCTCGACCTCGTGTCGCGCGCGGACCTCGAGCAGGTCGCGAAGCTCGCCACGGGCGAGACGATCTTCGAGCTGTTTCTGTGGGACGAGGGGCGCTTCGCGTTCCGCGCCGAGAACGTCGTCGCCGGCCCGGTCGACAAGCCGGTGGGCGCCGAGATGGTGCTGCTCGACGCGCTCCGCATGCGCGACGAGTGGGTCACCATCCAGGGCTGGCTGCCCGACCTGTCGGTCGTGGTCGTGCCGAGCGTCGACGTCGAGGCGTTTCGCGCGAAGCGCGCGTCGATCGAGTCGGGCTCGGGCGTCGGCGGCCAGGACCTCGAGCGCCTGTTCACGCTCGCGAACGGGCGGCTCGCGGCGCGGCGCGTGATCGACCTGTCCCGGCTCGGCACGTTCCAGGGCGCGCGCGGGCTGGTCGCGCTGGTGCGCGCCGGAATCCTGCGGCCCGAGACGCGCGAGAGCGAGGAGCCCGAGGAGCGCGGCGAGCGCGCGGCCGACCGGCCGCCCGTGCTGGCGCTGGCGCTGCTCGCGGTGTCGGCCGCGCTCGCGGTTGGCCTCTTCGTCGCGAAGCCGAAGCCGGCGCCGGGCCGGCCGCTGCCGAGCGATCCCGTGGCCGAGCTCCGCGAGAGCGCGGCCACGGAGCGACTGCGCGCCGCGCTCGAGGCGCACCGCTGGGCACAGGGCTCCTATCCCGACTCGCTCGACGCGCTCAGCGACGCGGGCGCGCTCTTGGCAGCGGTTCCGGTCGACCGATACAGTTACGTCCGCTCGCCCGACGGGTACCGTCTGTGGCGAATTCGACCCTAGGGAGGATCGTTGGCTGACGAAGACCCGCTGATTCTCGAGGACAACGCGCTGGCTCAGGTCGTCTACGGACAGAACGACCGGAATCTGCGGAAGCTCGAGCAGCTGGTCGGCGTTCGCATCTCGGCGCGCGGCAACCGCGTGCGCGTCTCGGGGCCGATCCTGGAGTCGAAGCTGGCCAAGCGCGTCCTCCGCGACCTGTACGACCTGGCGAGCGCCGGCGCGCCGGTCGAGGAGTCCGACGTGCGCCAGCTGGTGCACATGGCCGAGGACCCCGAGTCGCACGCCGCGACGGCGCTCGTGTCGGGCGGCGGCGTCGAGGTGGGGCGCCGCAAGCGCATCCTGCCGCGCACCGAGAACCAGCGCGTCTACCTCGAGACCATCCGCGAGAACGCGATGACGTTCGGCATCGGCCCCGCGGGCACGGGCAAGACGTACCTCGCCATGGCCATGGCCGTGCAGTCGCTGCTGCGCCGCGAGGTCGGGCGCATCATCCTCACGCGCCCGGCGGTCGAGGCGGGCGAGAAGCTCGGTTTCCTGCCGGGCACGTTGTACGAGAAGATCGATCCCTACCTGCGCCCGCTCACCGACGCGCTGCACGACATGATGCACGGCGAAGAGGTCGCGCGGCGCATGGAGCGCGGCGTGATCGAGGTCGCGCCGCTCGCGTTCATGCGCGGTCGCACCCTGAACGACGCCTTCATCATTCTCGACGAAGCCCAGAACACCACGTCGGAACAGATGCGCATGTTCCTCACGCGCATGGGCTTCGACTCGAAGTGCGTGATCAACGGCGACGTCACGCAGATGGACATCCCGCGCGGCACGACCTCGGGCCTCGTCGAGGCCAGGAAGGTGCTGGCGGAAGTGCCGGGCATCGCCTTCGTGCAGTTCACGGAGAAGGACGTCGTGCGCCACCCGCTCGTGCAGGAAGTCATCCGCGCGTACGACCGCTACGAAGGCGAGCGCTAGGGAAGACGCGCGTGGCCAAGTCGGAGGGGAAAGTCTGGCGCGGTCTCGGCCGGCCCTCCGGCGCGCCTTCGGACCAGCGCGCGGGCGGCTGGGGCCTGGTCGCCGGCGCGCTCGGCGCGTGCTTGGTGCTGGCGGCGCTGCTCGCGCTGGAGATCCTGCCGGCGCCCGTCGGCGGGCTCGCCGCGGGCATGCCGCAGCCGGGCGACATCGCGGACCACGACGAGAAGGCGCCGTTCGCGCTGAACATCGTCGACCCGCTCGCGACGGAGCGCCTGCGCCGCGAGGCGAGTGACTCCGCGCCGATCGTGTACGACTTCGACGACAAGCGGCCCGCCGCGCTGCGCGACAGCGTGGCGACCGCGTTCGCCGCCGCGCGCGTCGCGCGCTCCGCGCCGCCGCCGCCGCCGCGCGGCGCACCAGCGCCCGCGCCCGACGCCGCGCCGCGCACGCCGAGTTCCGCGTTCAAGGACGGGCTGGGCGCCGACGTGGAAGTGCCCGAGGCGACGCTCGCCTACCTGGAGCGCACGGGCTTCGCGCCCGACGAGGAGCACCTGCTCCTGCAGCTGGTCGAGCCCGTCGCCGCGCGCATGATCGTCGACGACTCGTCCGACTTCGACCGCCAGGCCGACGCGCGCACCGTCGTGGTGCGCGACCTCGGCTCGGGCACCGAGCGGACGCTCAAGCCGGACGCGCACGTGCTCACCGACGAGACGGCGCGCGCGCTCGTCGAGCGCAACGCCGCGGATCTGTCGCTCTCGTCCGCCGCGCGCACCGCGCTCGTGCCGCTCGCGCGCGCGCTCGTCCGCCCGAACCTGTCGTTCAACCTGCGCGCCACCGACGAGCGGCGCAAGGCAGCCGAGGCGAGCGTGAAGGAGGCGACGATCTCGCTGCGCAAGGGCGAGATCATCGTGCGCGACGGCGACCCGATCACCGAGCGCCACGTGCTGATCCTGAACGGCATCCGCGCGCAGCAGAGCGCCTTGTCGCGGCTCGGTGTATTCGTCGGCGTCGCGCTGCTCCTGTTCTCGGTCATGCGCGCGATCTGGCGCTTCGGCCAGGTGAGCCTGCAGCGGTTCCCGCGGCGCAACCGCGACGCCTGGTTCCTGCTGACGGTGCTGGTGGCGACGGCGCTCGGCACGTCGCTCGGGCTCTTCCTCACCGACGCGGCGGCCGAGAGCCCCAGGCTGCAGCCGTTCGTCGACGAGTGGCCCAGCGTGCTGCAGTTCGCGATCCCCGTGGCCGCGGCGACCATGCTCGTGCGCATGGTGCAGAGCGCCGAGACGGCGGCGCTGTTCGCCGCACTCACCTCGCTGATCGCCGGCTTGCAGGTGCGCGGCGACGTCGGCTTCACGTTCTACGTGCTCGCGGGCTCGCTCACGGCGGCCCTCGGCGCGGCGCGCGTCATGCAGCGCGGCGTGCTCATGCGCGCCGGCCTGCGCGTGGGGCTCGTGAACGCCAGCGTGGTGCTCGCGCTGCTGTTGCTCGGCAACCACTTCACCCTCGCGGCGGCGGGAATCGGCGTGTCGCTCGCGATCGCGTGCGGCGCGCTGTGCGGCATCCTGGTGTCGGGCCTCGCGCCCGTGATCGAGTCGGTGTTCTCGTACACGACCGACGTGAAGCTGCTCGAGCTGGCGAACCGCGAGCAGTCGCTCCTGCGCGAGCTCGAGCTGCGCGCGCCGGGCACGTACCACCACAGCATGATGGTCGGCCACCTGGCCGAGAAGGCGGCCGAGGCGATCGGCGCGAACGCGCTGCTCGCGAAGGTCGCCGGCTACTACCACGACATCGGCAAGATGCGCCGCCCGCAGTTCTTCGTGGAGAACGTCGTCAACCAGGGCGAGAACCGGCACGAGAAGCTGTCGCCCTCGATGTCGGCGCGCATCATCCAGGCGCACGTGAAGGACGGCGTCGAGATGGCCGAGGAGCACCACCTGGCGCTGCCGATCCTGCGCGGGATCATGGAGCACCACGGCACGAGCGTGATCCGCTTCTTCTACGAGAAGGCCAAGGAGGTGGCGGACCCCGAGAAGGGCGACCTCGTGGCCGAGCACGACTACCGCTACCCGGGCCCGAAGCCGCAGACGCGCGAGGCCGGCATCCTCATGCTCGCGGACTCGGTCGAGGCGGCGTCGCGCACGCTCGTCGACACGAATCCCGCGCGCGTGCAGCAGCTTGTCCAGCGCATCATCAACAACTACTTTCGCGACGGCCAGCTCGACGAGTGCAATCTGACGCTGCGCGATCTGCACGCGATCGCGCGCAGCTTCATCGACACGCTCTCGGCCATCCGGCACGAGCGGATCGACTATCCCGAGACCACCGATGCGCTCGGCCGGCGCGTCGAGGAAGGCGTCGATGAAGGTGCTGTTGAGCGCGGCGACACGCGGCCCTCGGGTCGACCGGAAGGCGCTCGCGAGAAGCGCGAGGACGATCTTAAGCGTCTTGGGCTCGACTGACGCCGAGCTGTCGGTGCGGCTCGTCGACGACGCCGAGATCGCGCGGCTGGCCGGCCGCTGGGGCCGGCGCCCGCGCGCGACCGACGTGCTCGCGTTCGCGCAGCGCGAGGGCCCGGGCCGCGGCGATCGCGCCTGTCTCGGCGACGTGGTGATCTCGCTCGACACCGCGGCGCGCCAGGCGCAGCGGCGCGGCGTGCCGCTGGCGCGCGAGCTCGAGACCTTGCTCGTGCACGGCTGCCTGCACCTGCACGGCTTGGATCACCTGCGCCCGGGCGACCGCGCGCGCATGCGCGCGCTCGAGCGCCACCTGGCCTGGGAATTGACGCGAGCCTCGTGAACGCGCTCGTGCTCACCGTCGCGTTCGGGGTGCTGTTCGCGCTGTCGTTCCCGTTCCGCGCGGACGACTTCCGCTTCGACGTGGGCGCGGTCGCCGGCTGGCTCGCCTTCGCACCGCTGGCGCTGTTGCTGCGCGGACAGCCGCCGCGCGCGGCGTTCCGGCGCGCGTTCTTCGCGGCGTGGCTCGGCTACGCCGGCGTGATCTGGTGGCTGTACATCGTGATCACGATCTACGGCCGCGCGGCGCCGTACGCGGGCGTCGCGGGTGCGCTCGGCGTGGCCGCGTACTGCGCGCTGTGCGGCGCCGTCGCGGCGGCGCTCGCGGCGTGGCTCGCGCCGCACGCCGGACGCGCCGCGCCACTCTTGTTCCCCGCGGCCTGGATCCTGGCCGAGCGCTCGCGCGCGCTCGTGTCGGTCGCGGGCTTTCCCTGGGCGTTCCTCGGCTACTCCGTGCACGCCGACGCGCCGATGCGCGGGCTCGCGTCGCTTTGCGGTGTATACGGCCTGTCGTTCGCTCTCGCGCTCGCCGGCACGCTGCTCGCCGAGCGCCGCTTCGTGGCGGCGCTCGCGCTCGCCGCCGGCCTGCACGCGGTCGGCTGGCTCGCGCTGCCGGGTCCGCTCGCGCAGCCCGAGGGCGCGAAGCCGCTCCGCGTCGCGATGGTGCAGGGCGACGTCCCCGAGGACGAGAAGTGGGACCCGGCGCTCATGGACCGCCACTTCGAGTCGCAGGTCGCGCTGACGCACGAGGCGCTCGCGCAGCATCCGGACCTCGTGACCTGGCCCGAGTCCGGCTTTCCGGGCGTGATCCTCGCGCCCGAGCAGGATCGCGTCTTCACCGGGCTCGCGGACTGGCAGGAGCGCTACCGGGATCCGCTGCTCGGGCTGGTGCGCGAGAGTGGCGTGCCGCTGGTGCTGGGCGCCGTGGGCGTGACGCAGGTCGCCGGCCGGCGCGTGCCCGACATCGCGAACAGCGTGTTCGTGCTCGCGCCGGGGCCGGACGGGCCCGCCATCGCCGACCGCTACGACAAGACCGTGCTGGTCCCGTTCGGCGAATACGTGCCGCTGCGCGCGCTGTTCGGCTCGCTGCAGGCGGTGGCCACCGGCCTGGCCGACCTCTCCGACCTCACGCCGGGGCCCGGCCCGCGCACGCTGCGCGGGCTCGGCTCCCTCGGCGCTGACCATGCCCTCGCCGGGCTCATTTGTTATGAAGTCGTCTATCCCAGCGTGGTGCGGGCGGTGGCGCGGGACGGCGCGCGCGTCCTCCTCAACCTCACCAACGACGCCTGGTACGGGCGGTCGAGTGCGCCGCATCAGTTTCTGGCGATCGCGCAGCTTCGCTCGGCCGAGCACGGGCTGCCGATGCTGCGCGACGCGAACACGGGGGTCAGCGCCTTGATCGACGCGAGCGGAGCGATCGTGGAAGAGACGCCGATCTTCGAGCGCCGCGTGCTCGTGGCCGAAGTCACGCCGCCGCGCCCGAGCGCGACCTTCTACACGCGCGCGGGCGACTGGCCGCTCTGGCTGGGCGCCGCGTGGCTCCTGGCCGTCGGGGGGAGAGCCGTTGTCGGGCGAGGCCGCCGCTAGGCTGCGCGAGCTGCGCGACGAGTTGCCGAGGCTGCGCGACAGGCTCGCGGAGCTGCGGAGGCACCTTTGACCTCGCCGCCAAACAGGCGCGCCTCGAGGAGCTCGGGCTCGTCGCCTCCGACCCCGAGCTGTGGAACGACCGCGAGCGCGCCGAGCGCACGCTGCGCGAGCAGCGCGAGCTCGAGAAGAGCGTGAGCTTCTTCGGCGAGAGCGAGCGCCTGGCGAGCGACGCCGAAGTGCTGCTCGAGATGGCGAGCGAATCGCCCGACGACGACACGCTGAACGAAGCCGCGTCCGCGCTCGCCCAGCTCGCGGCGCGCCTCGAGGAGGCGGAGCTCGCGCGCATGCTGTCGGGCGAGCACGACGCCCTCGATGCGATCGTGTCCATCAACGCGGGCGCGGGCGGCACCGAGTCACAGGACTGGGCCGAGATGCTGCTCCGCATGTATCTGCGCTGGTGCGAGCGCCATGGCTACGCGGTCGAGATCGTCGACATCCAGCCCGGTGAGGAAGCCGGCATCAAGGGCGTCACGTTCACGGTCAAGGGCCAGTACGCGTACGGGCGCCTGCGCAGCGAGATCGGCATCCACCGGCTCGTGCGCATCTCGCCGTTCGACGCGCAGAAGCGCCGCCACACCAGCTTCGCCTCGGTGTCGATGATCCCCGACATCGGCGACGACATCGAGGTCGATCTCGACGAGAAGGATCTCCGCATCGACACGTACCGCGCGGGCGGCGCCGGCGGGCAGCACGTGAACAAGACCGATTCGGCCGTGCGGCTCACGCACCTGCCGACGGGCATCGTCGTGCAGTGCCAGAACGAGCGCAGCCAGCACAAGAACAAGGCCCAGGCCATGAAGATCCTCCGCGCCAAGCTGTACGAGAAGGCGCGTCTGGAGCACGAGGCCGAGATCGAGCGCGTGGCGGGCGAGAAGAAGAAGATCGACTTCGGCAGCCAGATCCGCTCGTACACGCTGCACCCGTCGCAGCGGGTGAAGGACCACCGCACCGACGTCGAGATCGGCAACGCGAGCGCCGTGCTCGACGGCGATCTCGACGAGCTCATGCGCGCATATCTCTTGTCGGGGGCGAAGTGAGTGGCGACCGAGGCTGAAATACTCGCGGCGCGCCGCAGGGCGGCCGAAGCGCTGCGCGCCGCGGGCGTCGAGCTCTTCCCCGCGCGCGCACCGCGCGACCGCACGGCGATCCCCGAGATCCTCGCGCGCTTCGGCACGGCCGATGCGGCTGCGCTCGAGCGCGCGAACGCGTCGTTCTGCGTCGCGGGGCGAGTCGTGGCCGTGCGCTCGTTCGGCAAGATGGCGTTCGCGACGGTGCAATCGGACGGCGAGCGCCTGCAGCTGTGGCTGCGCAAGGACAAGCTCGACGCCGCCGCCTGGCAGCAGTTCCAGCTCTACGAGGTGGGCGACTTCGCCTGGGCGCGCGGCGTGCTGGTGCGCACGCAGAAGGGCGAGCTCAGCCTCGAAGCGCACGAGCTCGGCTTTCTCGCGAAGTCGCTGCGCCCGTTGCCCGAGAAATGGCACGGCCTCGTGGACGTCGAGGCGCGCTATCGCCAGCGCTATCTGGACGTGCTCACGAACCCCGACTCGCGCCGCGCTTTCCTGATCCGCTCGCGCATGATCAGCGCCATGCGCGAGTATCTCGACACGCGCGGCTTCCTCGAGGTCGAGACGCCGATCCTGCAGCCGATCTACGGCGGCGCCCACGCGCGGCCCTTCACGACGCACCACCACACGTACGACCGCGAGCTCTTCCTGCGCATCTCGTTCGAGCTGTACCTGAAGCGGCTCATCGTGGGCGGCTTCGACCGCGTGTACGAGATCGGCCGCGACTTCCGCAACGAGGGCATCGACCGCAAGCACAACCCCGAGTTCACGATGCTCGAGGTGTATCAGGCGTATGCGGACTACCACGACATGATGGAGCTGGTCGAGGGCATGGTGGCGCTGTGCGCGGAGCGCGCGCTCGGCACGCCGAAGCTCGAGCGCGACGGCGTCCCGATCGACCTGTCGCAGCCGTGGCCGCGCCGCAAGATGGTCGACCTGATCCGCGACGCCAGCGGGATCGACATCTCTCGGGCGTCCGATCTCGAGTCACTCCGCGCAGCCGTGAAGGACTCGGGCGTGCCGAACATCGAGCTCGAGGCCATCCCCACGTGGGCCGGCCTCGTGGACGCGGTGTTCTCCGAAGCGGTCGAGCCGTCGCTCGTGGCGCCCACCTTCGTGGTGGACTACCCGGCCGAGCTCTCGCCGCTCGCGAAGCGCGACCCGGCGAACCCGCGCATGGTGGAGCGCTTCGAGGGCTTCATCGGCGGGATGGAGATCTGCAACGCGTTCAGCGAGCTGAACGACCCCGACGACCAGCGCGTGCGCTTCGCGGAGCAGGCCGAGGCCAGCCGCAAGGGCGACGCCGAGGCGCAGCCGCTCGACGAGGATTTCCTGCGCGCGCTCGAGCACGGCATGCCGCCGACCGGCGGCATGGGGCTCGGCGTCGGCCGCCTCGCGATGATCCTCGCCGGCGCGAGCCACCTGCGGGAAGTGAAGCTCTTCCCGCACCTGCGGCCGCGCGAATGATCCTCGAGTTCCTCTCGCGTGGCCTCGGCTTCGTGTCGGCGAGCCTGGTGGCGCTGATCGCGCTCGCGTTCGGCGCGATGTTCCTGTTCTTCTCGGGCTCGGCCGCGCTGATCCTCGGCCATTTCCTGCGCTTCGTGCGGCCGGCGCGCGTGGCGCTGCCGGCGATCGGGCTCGCGGCGGTCATCGCAGCGGGAGCCGCACTCGCCACGAGTGCGCCGGTGTGGTGGTCGCCCCCGCTCGCGGAGCTCGTCTGCGGGCTGGCAGTCTGGGGGCTCGTGCGCGCGCGGCGCTTGCACCGCGCGCTGCGGCTCGGCACCGGTGCGCTCTTCCTCGTGTGCGGAGCGATCTTCGTCGCCGGCCTCGTGCTGCCGGGCTGGAGCGACGCCTCGCTGAACGCGGTGCGCGTGGTCGCGCTGGTGCTGCTGCTCGCGGCGGTCGGCGTCTGGCCGCTCGTGCTCGCGGGGCTCGTCGAGCACCGCTTGTCGCGCCCCGTCGAGTGGTTCATCGGCCTGCGTTATCTCGTCGCGCGGCGGCGCCAGACGTTCATCTCGGTCATCAGCGTGATCTGCGTGCTCGGGGTCGCGCTCGGCGTCGCGGTCATCACGGTCGTGCTGTCGGTCATGAACGGCTTCTCCGCCATGTGGGAGGAGAAGGTGATCGGCGCGCGCGCGCATTTCTCGGTGATGTCGCGCGCAGGCGACATCGAGAACTACCGCGAGATGGCGGAGCGCGTGCGCGGCATGCCGAACGTCGTCGGCGCCACACCGTATCTGGCGACCGACGCGATCCTGCGCGGCCACGACGGCGGCCTGCAGGCGATCGTGCTGAAGGGCGTCGACGTGGCTTCGGTCGGCTCGGCGACGCAGCTCGTCGAGACGATTCGCGCCGGCTCGCTCGCCGACTTGGAGCCCGATCCCAACGCGACCGGCGAGCTCGCGAAGCTGCCCGGCGTCATCGTCGGCGCGGAGATCGCGAACCGATTCCTGTTGCGCGTGGGCGACCCGCTCGTCTTGATCTCGCCGATGGGAGGCCAGCCCACGCCGCTCGGCCCCGCGCCGCGGCTGGAGCGCTTCCGCATCGCCGGCATCTTCCGTTCCGACTTCTTCCAGTTCGACGAAAGCTTCGTGTACGCGAGTCTGTCGGGCGCGCAGAAGTTCATGAAGCTCGGCGACGTGGCGCAGGGCATCGAGGTGCGCACCGTCGACCCGTACCGCTCCAAGCTGATCGCCAACGAAGTGGAGGCCGGGCTCGACTCACGCGGGCTCTACTACACGCGTGACTGGAAGGAGTATTTCCCGGGCTTCTTCCAGGCGCTCAAGACCGAGCGCGTGATGATGTTCGTGCTGCTCTCGTTCATCATGGTCGTGGCCGGCTTCATCATCGTCGCGACGCTCATCATGATGATCATGGAGAAGTCGCAGGACATCGCGATCCTGAAGACGATGGGCTGCGCCGACGACGGCATCCTGCGCGTATTCGCGATCGAGGGCTTCTTGATCGGCGTCGTCGGGCTCGCCGTGGGCATCGGCATGGGGCTCGTGATCACCTGGAACCTCGACGTGATCCAGAGCGTGGTCGAACGCACGTTCGGCTTCGACGTGCTGCCCGCGAACGTGTACCAGCTGCAGCGTCTGCCGCACGCGGTCGAGCCCGCGCAGCTCGCGCTGATTTCCATGATCGCGATGGTGCTGTCGATCGGTGCGACGCTCCTGCCGTCGTGGCAGGCGTCGCATCTCGATCCCGCGGAGGCGCTCCGGTATGAGTGAGCTCGAAGCCGTCGGCGTGGTGAAGCGCTTCCGCCTGGGCGAGGAGACGATCGAGGTCCTCTCGGGCGTGAACCTGCTGTTGCGGCCGGGCGAGTCGCTCGCGGTGCTCGGCGTGTCGGGCGCAGGCAAGTCGACGCTCTTGCACATCCTGGGCGGGCTCGAGCGTCCCACCGCGGGCGAAGTTCGCTTCGGTGGCAGAGATCTATACACGCTCTCATCGGAGGACGTCGCCGCGTTCCGCAACCGCTCGCTCGGCTTCGTCTTCCAGTCGCACCACCTCTTGCCGGAGTTCGACGCGGAGGAGAACGTGATGATGCCGTGTCTGCTCGCCGGAGCTTCGCGGCGGCAGGCGCGCGACAAGGCGAGGGCGCTGCTCGACGCCGTCGGGCTGTCGCACCGGCTGCACCACGGGCCCGGCAAGCTGTCGGGCGGCGAACGGCAGCGCGTGGCCATCGCGCGCGCGCTCGTGATGGACCCCGCGGTGGTGCTCGCCGACGAGCCGACGGGAAATCTCGATCCCCACACCGCGGATGAGGTCGTCGACCTGTTCCTGCGTTTGAACGCCCAGGCGCAGACGGCGCTCGTGCTCGTCACGCACAACGAAAAGCTCGCGAACCGCCTCGCCAAGAAGTGCTATCTGGTCGAGGGACGGCTGGCCTCCTAGGCGCCCCCGTGGAGCCGCTTCTCGGGTACACTGCGGCTCCCCCCGGAAGCGGGCGCGCCACCTTGAAGCTCGAATTTCGTCCAGAATTGCCGCCCCGCCCCGGTCCTACACGCCGTGGTGTAGCCTGGGCCTCGCTCTTCGTGCTGGCTGCGCTCGCGTTCGCTTCGAGCGGCGGTCGCGCTGCGTTCGCACAGGCGCCCGGCGCGCCGGTCGATCTCGGCGCCTCGCCGACTGCCCCCGCTGCGACCTCCGAGGACGAGACCGGCTTCGGCGGCACCGTGGCCGACGTCCGCGTGGCGGGGAACCGCCGCATCGAGGCCGATGCCGTGAAGGCGGTCGTGACCACGAAGATCGGCGACACGCTCACGCAGACCCGCGTCGCGGACGACGTGAGGAAGATCTACGCGCTCGGCTTCTTCCACAACGTGCGCGTGCAGGTCGACCGCGCAGCGGCAGGCCACGTCGTCCTCACCTACGTGGTCGAAGAGAACCCGATCATCCGGCAGGTCAGCATCTCGGGCAACGAGGCGATCTCGTCGGACGACATCAAGCAGAAGCTCACCGTCACCGTCGGCTCGACCGTCGACTACCCGCTCCTGCTCGAGAACAAGTCGCGCATCGAGGCCCAGTACCAGGCGAAGGGCTACTACCAGGTCAACGTGAAGTACACGCTCGAGCCGCAGGGCGAGGGTGCCGTCGGCGTGAACTTCGACGTGACCGAAGGCAAGAAGCTGAAGCTGCGCGAGATCGACTTCCACGGCAACAAGGCGCTCTCGGACCGCGAGCTGCGCAAGGTGATGCAGACGAAGACGTGGGGCATCACGTCGTGGGTCTCTCAGCTCTGGGACAACTCGGGCCTGTACGCCGAGCCGCTGTTCTACCAGGACCTCGACAAGATCCAGCGCCTGTACATGGACCAGGGCTACATCCGCGTGCAGATCGGCGAGCCCGTGGTCGAGGTCACCGACGAGGGCATCAAGGTCTCGGTCGACATCGTCGAGGGTCCGCAGTACCGCGTCGGCACCGTCGACGTGCTCGGCGACGAGACCATGGACCACGACGTGCTCATGCAGCTGTTGCAGCAGCAGCCGGGCGAGGTGTTCAGCCGCACCAAGCTCACCAACGACGTCGACCACCTGCGCGGCTTCTACGGCGACCGCGGCTTCTACGACGCGTCCGTGAATCCCATCACGCAGGTCGATCCCGAGAAGCTCACCGTGTCGTGCAACTTCGAAGTGAAGAAAGGGGAGCTCTACTTCGTCGACGGCATCGACCTGCACGGCAACACGCGCACGAAGGACACGGTGGTGCGCCGCGAATTGTCGCTCTCGGAGGGCGACCTGTACTCGGCCGCCGCGGTGAGCCGCAGCAAGATCCGCGTGCAGCGGCTCGGCTACTTCGAGGAAGTCGACATCGCGGCGAAGCCTTCCGACCAGCCGCACCGCGTGTCCATGAACGTGGACCTGGTCGAGAAGCCGACGGGCAGCTTCAGCTTCGGCGCGGGCTTCGGCTCGGTCGACGGCTTCATCCTCTCGGGCTCGGTCCGCCAGGACAACCTGTTCGGCACCGGCCGCTCGCTGTCCGCCGGCGCCGACCTCGGCACCATCAACCGGAGCTTCTACATCCGCTTCATCGAGCCGTACGTGTTCGGCACGATCTCGAGTCTCTCGCTCACGGCGCAGAGCGCGTCGAGCCAGTATCTCGACTTCACCGAGAAGCTCACAGGCGCCAGCGTCAACATCGGCTACCCGCTCGACGAGACCTACACGTCGATCTCGACCGGCTACGGCTTCACGGGCCGTTCGGTGAGCGGCTTCACGGCGTTTCAGGCGGCCTCGCTGCTCGAGCGCGAGGAGTTCCAGGGCAAGACGACGACGTCGCTCGTCACGCTGTCGGCGCGGCGCGACACGCGCGACGACATCCGCTTCCCGCACTCGGGCGGCGTCTCGGGCGCGGCGATCGAGTTCGCCGGGCTCGGCGGCTTCTCGCAGTTCCTTCGGGCCGAGGCGCGCACCACGCAGTTCATTCCGCTGCGGCACTGGCTGGGCTTCGACTCGACGTTCGTGTTCAACTCGCGCGTCGGCTACGTGCTCCCGTTCAACACGATCGCCGACTACAACCTGCCGGACTGCGGCGCGGGCGACATCTCGCTGTGCGGGCCGCCCAGCACGCAGACCAACCAGATCCGCTACCTGGGGCAGATCGACACCGACCTGAAGCTGCCGCTCACCGAGCGCTACTTCCTCGGCGGCATCGGGCCGTTCCAGGTGCGCGGCTTCAAGCTGCGCTCGCTCGGCCCGCGGCGCTCGATCCTGCAGGAGCACAAGGTCGGCAACACGTTCGTGTTCGCGCCGTTCGGGGTCAACGTCGACCCGAACAACGGACCCGTCGGGAAGTGCCTCCAGGTGGTCTGCAACAACCTCGACGATACGAAGATCTCTCAGTTCGCGGACTTGAAGGCCACCGACGTCATCGGCGGAAACTCGATGATGTTGATCAACATGGAGATCGACTTCCCGATCTCGGAAGAGATGGGGCTGTCCGGCGTCGTGTTCCTGGACATGGGCAACGCCTTCGCGGAGGACCAGTTCATCAACCCGGCGGACTTCCGCTTCGGCACCGGCGCGGGCATCCAGTGGTTCAGCCCGTTCGGCCCCATCATGGTCGTCCTGGGTTTCCCGCTCGATCGGCTTTCCACGGAGAAGGCCTCGGTCTTCGAGTTTTCGCTCGGGGGCCAGCAGTACTAGCCTTAGACGCTCCCAACCTTTCCCTCCGCGCCGCGAAACGGCACGGTGTAGCCCCACAAAGGAGATTCCATGCTTTGCCGCCTCCGCCGCGCCGGGCTGCCGCTCGGCCTGCTGCTCGCTTTCTCCGTCCCGGCGCTGTCCTCTGCCGCCGATTTCAAGCTCGCCATGGTGGACCGCCAGAAGGCGCTGATCTCGAGCGACAAGGGCAAAGAGGCGGAGAAAACGCTCTCCGAGCTGCAGGACAAGAAGAAGAAGGAGCTCGAGCCCCGCTCCGAGAAGTGCAAGAAGATCCAGGAGGACGCGGAGTCGCAGAAGTTCGTGATGACGGACGAGGCCATCCAGGAGAAGGCGATGGAGTTCCAGCGCTGCAGCCGCGACCTCGAACGCGACGTGCAGGCGGCGAAGGACGAGCTCGTGGTGCAACAGCAGAAGCTGCTCACGCCCATCGCCAAGAAGCTCGAAGACGTCGTGAACGCGATCGGCAAGGAGAAGTCGTTCGACCTGATCCTCGACCGCTCGACGCCCGGCGTCTTGTACTCGCCGGACGCGCTCGACGTGACGGACCTCGTCATCAAGCGGTTGAACGAGAAGTAAGCCGTGGAAAAGGGGCCCTTCGGGATGGAGCGCATCCTCGAGCTTCTGCCGCACCGCGCGCCGATGCTCATGATCGATCGCGTCCTGGAGCTCGGCGACAACTACATCCGCTGCGAGAAGCTGGTTTCGGCGGCGGAGCCCGTGTTCGCGGGGCACTTCCCGGGCCGGCCGATCTTCCCGGGCGTGCTGATCATCGAGGCGATGGCGCAGGCGGCGGGCATCTGGGCGTCGCTGTCGTCGCCGGCGCTGCGCGAGAAGCTGTCCGTGCTGGCGGGCGTCGACGACGTGCGCTTCCGGCGCCAGGTCGTGCCGGGCGAGGTGCTCGTGCTCGAGGCGTGGTCGCTGGCCGCGCGCTCGAAGCTGGCCAAGTTCCAAGCGAAGGCGAGCGTGGGGGGAGATGCGGTCGCAGAGGCCGTGTTGCTCGCCGCCTTCGTGTCGAAGTGAGGGGGGGAAGACCGTGAAGCGAATCCATCCGTCGGCGATCGTCGATCCGGGCGCGGAGCTCGCGGACGGCGTCGAGATCGGGCCGTTCTGCACCGTGGGGCCGCACGTGAAGCTGGGCGAGGGCGTGATCCTGCACTCGCACGCCGTGGTGTCGGGCTATACCGAAATCGGTCGCGAGACCCAGGTATTCCCGTTCGCGGCGCTCGGCGAGCCGCCGCAGGACGTGAAGCACAAGGGCGAGAACACACGGCTCGAGATCGGCGCGCGCAACATGATCCGCGAGCAGGTCACGATCCACCCGGGCACGGCGGCGGGCGGCGGCACCACGCGCGTCGGCGACGACAACATGATCCTCGTGAACGCGCACATCGGGCACGACTGCATGGTCGGCAGCCACGTGATCATGGCAAACAACGTCATGCTCGCGGGTCACGTCGTGATCGAAGACTTCGTCTATCTCGCGGGCGCCGCGGCGGTACAGCAGCGCGTGCGCATCGGCGAGTCGGTGATGCTGGGCGCGCTGTCGGGCATCACGCAGGACGCCGCGCCGTTCACCATGGTGAACGGCTGGCCCGCGCGCGTGATCAAGATGAACCGGATCAACCTCGAGCGGCGCGGGCTGCCGAAGGAGCGCGTCGACATGGTCGAGCGCGCGTTCCGCATCATCTTCCGCGACGGGCTCTCGGCGCGCGATGCGTTCGCCCGCGTGCGCGCCGAGCTGCCGGACTCGCCGGAGGCCGAGCGCATGGTCGCGTTCCTCGAGAAGTCGGAGAACGGTTTCGCGCGCCGCCGCTAGCGCGGCGGAGCGGTGGCCGTGACCGCGATGGCGGTGCTCGGGCTGATCGCCGGGAGCGGGCCGCTGCCGTTCGAGGTCGCGCGCGCCGCGCGGGAGCGCGGACTGGGCCTCGCGGTCGCAGCGATCGAGGACAACACCGATCCCGCGCTCGAGCGCGAGGTCGCGGGCCCGTTCCAGTGGCTGAACGCCGGCGAGCTCGGGAAGCTGGTCGAGTTCCTGCGCGGCTCCGGCGCGCGCGAGGTGATCCTCGCGGGTGCAGTGTCGAAGCGCGCGCTGCTCGCCGACCCGAAGCGCCTGCGGCCCGACGCGCGCGCGCTCGCGCTGCTGGGCCGGCTCGCCGCGCGCGGTGACGACGCCATCCTGCGCGCGGTCGCGGAAGAGCTCGAGGCCGAGGGGCTGCCCGTCGTCGAGTCGACGCGCTATCTCGGCGAGCGCATGACACGCCGCGGTGTACATTGCGGCCCGCCGCTCGAGCCGGCCGTGCGCGAGGACCTGGCGCTCGGCCTGCGCGTGATCGAGAGCCTCGGCGCGCACGACGTCGGCCAGGCCTGCGTGGTGCGCCAGGGCACCGTGCTGGCAGTCGAGGCGCTCGAAGGCACCGACCGCATGGTGCGCCGCGCCGCCGAGTTCGGCGCGGGCGCGGTGCTGGTGAAGGCTGCGAAGCGCGAGCAGGACATGCGCTTCGACGTGCCCGTGATCGGCCCGGGCACGCTCGAGGTGGCCGCCGAGGCGCGGCTGCGCGCGATCGGGCTCGAGGTCGGTCGCACGCTCGTGCTCGAGCCCGAGCGTTCGTACCGCGCCGCCGAGCGCGCCGGCGTCACGATCGTCGGCCTCGGCCCGGAGGACGCGTGAGCGCGCCGCGCGTCGCCGTGATCGGCGTCGGTCACATGGGCCGCTTCCACGCCGAGAAGCTGGCGCAGCTGGCGCAGCAGGGCGTGCTCGAGCTCGCCGGCGTGTGCGACGCCGACCTGCGCCGCGCCGAAGAGGTGGCGCAGAAGCTCGGCACGCGCGCGCTGCGCGACGAGGCCGAAGTGATCGCCGCCGCGAACGCGGCGATCGTCGCCGTGCCCACGTCCGACCACGCGCGCGTGGCGGAGCGGCTGCTCGACGCGGGCCTCGACTGCCTGGTCGAGAAGCCGATCGCGACTACGCGCGAGGACGCGCGCCGGCTCGTCGAGCTCGCCGAGGCGCGCGGCCGCGTGCTCGCGGTCGGCCACATCGAACGCTTCTCGCGCGCGTTCCGCGCGATCCGCCCGGCGCTCGGCCGGCCGCGTTTCATCGAGGCGCACCGCATCGGCCCGTACCCGGCGCGCGCGACGGACGTGTCGGTCGTGCTCGACCTGATGATCCATGACCTCGACATCGTGGCGGAGCTCGCGGGCGCCGAGGCCGAGCGCGTCGAGGCCGTCGGCGTGCCGGTGCTGTCGAAGACCGAGGACATCGCGAACGCACGCCTGCGGCTCGCGGGCGGCTGCGTAGTGAACCTGACGGCGAGCCGCGTGTCGCTCGAGAAGCTGCGCAAGGTGCGGCTGTTCCAATCCGACGCGTACGTCTCGCTCGACCTCGGCGAGAACAAGATCACGCTCGTGCGCCGCGAGGGCGCGCCCGGCGGCGCAGAGGCGCCGCGCATCACCGTCGAGCGGCTCGAGTTCGACGCTGCGGATGCGCTGCTCGCGCAGGACCGCGCGTTCGCCGAGTGCGTGCGCACGCGCGCGGAGCCCGAGGTGAGCGGCGCCGACGGGGTGCGCGCCCTCGACCTCGCGCTGCGCATTCAGGAGTCGATCGAACCGATCGAGGTGGGCGCGTGAAGGTCTTCCTGTCCACCGCCGACGCGTCGGGCGACTTGCACGCCGCGGCGTTCGTGGAGGCGCTCGCCAAGCGCGCCCCGGGGCTCGAGGTGTTCGGGCTCGGCGGGGGCGCGCTGCAGGCCGCGGGCTTCCGGGCCGCGGTCGCACAGTCGGAGGTGGCGATCGCCGGGCTGGTCGAGGTGCTGTCTCGCGCCCCGGGCGTCCTCTCAGCCTACACCAGACTGCGTCGGGCGCTGGTGTCCACGAGCCCCGATCTCGCCGTGTTCGTCGATTCGCCCGATCTGAACCTGCCGCTCGCGTCGGTCGCGAAGCGGCACGGGATCCCGGTGCTGTACTACGTGGCGCCTCAGGTGTGGGCGTGGCGCGCCGGCCGCGTACGCAAGCTGCGCCGCCGCACCGACCAGATGGCCGTGATCTTCCCGTTCGAGGCGGCGTTTCTGCGCCAGCACGGCGTGCGCGCGAGCTTCGTCGGCCATCCGCTCGTCGACCGGCTCGCGCCGCTCGCGGAGACGCGCGACCGCTCGGGCCTCGCGCGCGAGCTCGGCTTCGACCCCGCGCGGCCGGTGCTCGGCCTGCTGCCCGGCAGCCGACACAATGAAGTGGAGCGGAACTGGCCGCTCCTGCGCGAGACCGCCGAGCTCGTGCGCGGCGCGCTGCCGGAGCTGCAAGTGCAGCTCGTGGTGGCGCCGACGCTCGACCTGGAGCGCTTCGAGGCGCCGAACTGGCTGCGAGTCGTGCGCGGCCGCTCGCACCAGGCGATGGCCGTCTCCACGGCGCTCGTCTCCGCGGCGGGCACGGCGACGGTCGAGGCGGCGATCCTCGGCGTGCCGCTCGTCGTCGCGCACCGCACGAGCCCGCTCACGTTCGAGCTCGCGCGCCGCCTCGCCACGGTGCCGTCGAGCTGCATGGTGAACCTGGTGGCGGGCGAGGGCGTCGTGCCCGAGCGCATCCAGGCTCAGGCGCGCCCGACGGCGCTCGCTTCGCTGGTGGCGCACCTGCTGCGCGACCCGGGCGCGCGCGCCGAGATGCAGCGCGGCCTGGCGCGCGCGGTGGCGAAGCTCGGCCCACCCGGCGCAGCGGAGCGCGTGGCCGACCTGGCGCTCGGCCTCGTGGGCCGCGCTTGATCGCGCTCTACGACTTTCTGCTCGTGACTCTGGCGGTGCTGCTGTCGCCGGTCTGGCTCGTGCTCGCGCTGCTCGGCGCGTTCGGGCCGCTCGCCACGGTGGTCGAGCGCCTGCGTCCGCTGCCGCGCATGAGCGAAGCCACCGTGTGGGTACACGCCGCGAGCGTGGGCGAAGTCGAGGCCGCGGCGCCGCTCGTCGCGAAGCTGGTCGAGCGCGGCGTGCCGGTCGTGGCGACGACGCTCACCGTCACTGGCCGCGCACGCGCGCGCGCGGTGCTGCCCCGCGTGCGCACACGGCTCGCGCCGCTCGATCTCCCGGGCCTCGTGCACGGATCGCTCGCGCGCGCGCGCGTGGCGGTGGTGGTGCTGATCGAGACCGAGCTCTGGCCCAACCTGATCGCGGCGTCGGCGTCCCGCGGCGCGCGCGTGATCGTCGCCGGCGGGCGCATCTCGGACAGGAGCTTCCCGCGCTACCGCCTGTTCGCCCCGTTCTTCGCGCCGCTGCTCGCGAAGCTGCATGCGCTCGGCGCGCGTGCGGAGCTCGACCGCATGCGCTTCGTGGCCTTGGGCGCGCCGGACGAGCGGGCGTCGATCGTCGGCGACCTCAAGCTCGATCGCTCGCCGCCGCCCGAGCCTTCCGACGCGCTGCGCGCGGCGATCGGCCCGGGCCCGCTCCTCGTCGGCGGCAGCACGCACCCGGGCGAGGAAGAGGCTCTGCTGTCGGCATGGCAGCGGCTCCGCGCGACGCGCGCGCCCGAGCTGCGGCTCGTGCTCGTGCCGCGGCACCCGGAGCGCGTGCCCGAGGTCGCGCGCACCGCGCGGCGCCACGGCGCGCGCGTCGGGTTGCGGTCGGCGGGCGCCGCCGATGCGGAGGTGGCGATCGTCGACACCGTCGGCGAGCTCGCGAGCCTGTACCACCTGGCCGAGCTCGTGTTCGTGGGCGGGAGCCTCGCGCCCGTCGGGGGACACAATCTGGTGGAGCCCGTACAGGCGGGCCGCGTGGTCGTACACGGCCCGCACGTCCAGAACCAGCGCACGCAGGTCGCGCTGCTCGAGCCCTTCGGCGTGCTGCACACCGTGGAGAACGCGGCGGCGCTCGAGCGCGCGATGCGCGAGCTGTGGGCCGACCCCGAGCGGAACGCCCCCGCGCGCGAAGCGGCCAAGAGCCTGGAAGAGCACCGCGGTGCGACCGACCGCGTGCTCGCGCTCGTGCTCGCGGCGCGGGGCTGATCGTTGCCCGAGCACCTGTGGCGGGTCGAGGAATCGGCGGCCCGGCGCGCGTTGCTCGCGCCGCTGGCGGCGGCCGAGGTGTTCTACGCGGCCGGCGCGCGGCTACACCGTTGGGTGTACGAGGCCGGCCTGCGCAAGCGGACGCGGCTCGACGCCCGCGTCGTCTCGGTCGGCAACCTCGCCGTCGGCGGCTCGGCGAAGACGCCGCTCGCCGCCTTCCTCGCGCGCGAGCTCGCCGCGCGCGGCCGGCGCCCCGCGCTGCTCTCGCGCGGCGTGGGCGGAAGGCGCGCGGGCGAGGTGATGGTGGTGTCGGACGGCGGCCGAGTGCTCGCCGCGCCGGCCGACGTGGGCGACGAGCCGTGCCTGCTCGCCGCGGCCGCGCCGGGCGTGCCCGTGCTCGCCGGCGTCGAGCGCGCCGCGCTCGGCCTTCGCGCCATCGCGGCGTTCGGCGCCGACGTGCTCGTGCTCGACGACGGCTTCCAGCACCACCGCCTGGCGCGCGACGTGGAGCTCGTGTGCCTCGACGCCGCGCTCGGGCTCGGCAACGGCCACGTGCTGCCGCGGGGCCCGCTGCGCGAGCCCGTCGCTGCTCTCGCGCGCGCGGACGCGCTGGTGTTCACGCGCGCGCGCGCCGGCGGTCCGCCGCCGCCCGGCAGCGCGCGCCTCCCCGCGCGCCTGAAACAGTTCAGTGTCGGCATGGTGAAGCTCGGGCTGCGGCCCGTCGGCCGCGGCGAGCGCCTGCCGCTCGCCCGGCTCGCCGGCGCGCGCGCCGGCATCCTCGCGGCGATCGCGCGCCCCGACCGCCTGGCCGCGGAGCTCGCCGAGCTCGGCGCCGAGCTCTGCGCGCGCCGCGTCTTCGCGGACCACCACCTCTATTCGCGTGCGGACCTGGCGGGTCTCGACCCGGGGCTCGTCTGGGTCACCACCGCGAAGGACGCCGTGAAGCTCCCGCCCGCGTGGGCCGAGGGCGTGGAGCTCCTCGTGCTCGAAGAGGAGATCGAGCGCGCGAGCGCGCTCCCGCTCGTGGACTTCGTCGTCTCTCGCGTGTGACTCAGGACAGCAAGAGCGCCTGGCGCCGCCGCACGTAGATCACGAAGAGCAGCAGCAGGAGCGCGACCGCCGGGAACGGCGCTTGAGTGACCATGTCGTGAGTGACGACCGTATGGATCGCCCCGATCATGATGACCACGAGCCCGCACGCGGACCAGAAGGCGAGCCGGGGGACCAGGAGCGCGATCCCGCCGAGCGATTCGCACGCGCCGATGAACAGGCGGAAGCCATCGGAGAAGCCCCAGCTCCGGAAGCCGTCGACGACCTGCTGCGCGCCCATGAGCTTGGGCAGCCCCGCGAACTCGTAGAGGCCGAAGAGGAGCACACTCACGACCCAAATCGCGATGTTCATTGCGCGAGCCTGTCACGCGCGAATGGAGCGGTCAAACCGGTAGGGAGCACCGGGGAGGGCTCGATGCGACCCTCTGCTAGACTGCGCCCCCGATGAATCTCGCCGCACGCAGCCTCGCCGGACCTCCGCTCGGGCGCGCCGAGCTGGTGCGCCTGCTCGGCACCGAAGTGCCGTTGCTCCCGCTCCTGCACGAGGCGCGCGTCGCCCGCGAGGCGAGCTTCGGCAACCGGGTGCGCGTGCACATCCTGAACAACGCGCAGAACGCGCGCTGCCCCGAGGACTGCGGCTACTGCTCGCAGTCGGCGATCACGAACGCGCCGCTGCGGCCGTACCCGTGGAAGCCGCTGGAAGAGCTCGTCGCCGAAGCGAAGGCCGCGCACGCGGCCGGGGCATTCCGCTACTGCATGGTGGCGAGCGGCCGCGGGCCCAACGATCGCCAGGTCGAGTTCCTCGCCGACGCGGTGCGCGCGATCCGCGCCGAGGTGCCGGTACGCATTTGTGTGTCGGTCGGCCTGCTCGACGAGCCGAAGGCGCGCGCGCTCAAAGAAGCCGGCGTCGACCGGCTCAACCACAACCTGAACACGAGCGAGCGCCACTACCCGGAGATCTGCTCCACCCACACGTACGCCGACCGGCTCGCCACGTTGCGCGCGGCACGCGCGGCGGGCCTGCAAGCGTGCAGCGGGCTGATCGCGGGCATGGGCGAGGCGGACGGCGACCTCGTCGACGTCGCGCTCCAGCTGCGCGAGCTCGAGGTGCCCTCGATCCCCGTGAACTTCCTCTTGCCGATCGAGGGCAACCCGCTGCAGTCCGACGGCTCCCTTTCGCCCGAGCGCGCGCTGCGGGTGCTGGCGATGATGCGGCTCGCGAACCCGCGCGCCGAGGTGCGCGTCGCTGCCGGGCGCGAGGGACACCTGCGCTCGCTCGAGGCGCTCGCGCTCTGGCCCGCCAACTCGCTCTTCGTCGAGGGCTACCTGACCACGAAGGGCAAGGGCGCCGTCGCCACGTACCGCATGATCCGCGACGCCGGTTTCGTGGTGGAAGGGCCCGAGGGCGAGGTCCTAGCGTGGCAGGCGCTCGGCCTGGACGAGGTGTTTCGCGTCGAGGGCGACGAGAAGATCTTGAAGCCTGCGGTGCTGGCCCAGCTCCGCTAACCTCGACGTCCGATGGCGGCATGGGCACCCTGCCCATGCGGCGGACTCGCGGGGAGGGAGCGCGTGAAGCCCATGCAGACCGTGGAGATCGGCGGTGCCGGCTCGGCACGCGTGCGCTTCGGCCCCGGCCTGCCGCTGGCGTGGATCTGCGGCCCGTGCGTGATCGAGAGCCAGTCGCTCATGGGCGCCACCGCCGAGCGGCTGAAGAAGCTGTCGGAGAAGCTTTCGGTGCCCCTCGTCTTCAAGTCGTCCTATCTCAAGGACAACCGCGGCGACGAGCTCTCGTACCAGGGGCCCGGCCTCGACGACGGCCTCGAGATGCTCGCGTGGATCCGCAAGGAGTTCGAGCTGCCCGTGCTGTCCGACGTACACAGCGTGGAGGAGATCGCCGCCGCGCGCGAGGTGCTCGACGTCATCCAGATCCCCGCGTTCCTGTGCCAGCAGACCACGCTGCTGATCGCCGCGGGGAAGTCGGGCAAGCCGGTGAACGTGAAGAAGGGCCAGTTCCTGTCGCCTGCGGGCATGGCGAGCCCGATCGGCAAGCTCGAGCGCGCGGGCTGTTCGCGCATCCTGCTCACGGAGCGCGGCGCGCAGTTCGGCTACAACCAGCTCGTGGCCGACATGGCGGCGCTGCCGGAGATGAAGGACCTGGGCTACCCGGTCGTGTTCGACGCCGGCCACCAGGTGCGGCGCTACGGCATTCCCAGCTCCGACCCGCGCGGCGGTACCCCCCAACACATTCCTGTGTTGCTGCGCGCCGCCGTCGCCGCTGGCGCGAACGGGGTCTTTCTCGAGACGCACCCGAACCCGCGCGAAGCGCTGTGCGACGCGGCGAGCCAGTTCCCGCTCGACCAGCTGGAAGACCTGATGATGCAGGCGACGGCTCTGGCCGAGCTGATGCGCGAGCAGGGCCACGCATGAGCGGACGCATCGACCCCGAGCTGCTCGAGATCCTCGTCTGCCCGAAGTGCAAGTCCGAGCTCGACGTGCAGCGCGCCACGGACGGCGAGGAGCAGTCGCTCGACTGTCCCGCGTGCCGGCTGTCCTATCCCGTCGAGGACGGGATCCCCGTCATGCTCGTGGAAGAGGCGCGGCCGCTGTAGCCGCGCCGCGATCGCCCGACAGCCGATAGCCGAGCCGGTGCAGCGCGAGCTTCCACTGCTCGCCGCGGATCCAGCTGCGCAGCTCCGCGCGCAGGCGACGATCCGTTCCAGTGTAGGCGCCGATGAACGCGGCCAGCTCGCGCTTGCCGATCGAGCCGCGGAACAGGCCCGCCTTCACTGCGGAGCGCGTGAGCCGGCCCAGGTTGCGCGCGCGCAGGCGGGCCGCGAGCGCGCTGCGCGGGTGGTAGACGGCGCGGTCGAGGTCGACGACCACGATGCGCCGGCGCCCGCCTTCCTCGACGACCAGGATGTTGTGGAGCTGCAGGTCGCGATGGTCCACGCCGGCGTCGTGCAGCTTGCGCACGGCGGCGCCGACCTCTCGCAAGAGCGTCCGGCGCACACGCGCGTCCGCCGCGCCCAGCAGCGCCTCGAGCAGGTCGCGCGCGCCGCGCTCCTCGCGCGTGCCGATCAGCGCCGACCAGAGCGGCCCCGCCGCGGGCCACAGCGCCAGGCAGATCACGTGCGGGACCGGCGCGCCCTGCGCCTCGGCACGCGCGGTCACGTGCAGCTCCGTGAGCGCGCGCGACGGGCCCAGGTAGAGCGCGCGCGTGACGCCTCGGAACAGCCCGCCGTGCTGGTAGCGGCGCAATACCACGTGCGCGTCGCGCCGCAGCGACACGCTCGGCGCGGCGCCGCGTCCCCGCTTGGGTGCGCGCGCGAACAGGCGCTTCCGTGCCTCGGGGTCGGCGAGCCGCAGGCCGACGAGCTCCTGCGCGAAATCCGCGTCGAAGACGAGATACGCGTCGCCCACGCGGTGCACGACATAGCCCGCCGGAACCGTGCGCACCGGGCCGCGCATCAGTCGTCGCTCTGGCCGATTCGGCGCATGAAGTAGATGCCGATCCCGAGCGCGATCGCGTTGGGCGCCCACAGGCCGAGCCAGGCGGGCGCGACCCCGCGCGACGCCGCCATGTCGCCCAGCGAGAACATCAGCCAGTAGAGCGCCATCACGGCGATCGCCGTGAGCGCGCCCGCCGAGCGGCCCGAGCGCATCGGCCGGATGCCCAGCGGCACGGCGATGAGCGCGAGCACGAGCGACGCGAACGGGAACGACAGCCTGCGCTGGATCTGGCACTTGAGCGCCGTGCCGTAGCGGCCGTTCAAGCGCTTCACCTCGGCGTCGTCCGCGGGCAGGCTGTTCGCGGCCATGAGCTGCGCGAACGTGAGCTGGCTCGTCGTCGGCTTCGGATCGGTGTAGTCCGAGATGTCGATCGCCGTCTTCATGGTCTCGAACTTGATGCGCCGGTAGCGCGCTGGATCGGGATCGCGGAAGTGCACGGTGCCGTCGTGCAGCACGAACGAGAGCGTGTGCGCGTCCTTGTCGTTGTCGACGGTGCCGCAGTGCGCGGCAGAGTAGAAGCTGCGCGCACCTTCGGGTGCGCTGCCGATCAGCACGCCTTCGAGCGGGCAGTTCTTGTCGCCCAGCGCGTGCACGAACAGGAGCCGGTCGCCGAATTCCAGGAACCGTCCCGGCTCGATGACGGTCGTCGAGCCCGCGATCTCGCGCAGCAGCGTGCGAATGCGCGTCGCCGCGTGCGGCTGCACGACGAACAGCATGTACGTGGCGGTCGCGGCGGCGATCACGCCGAGCGCGAGCGCGGGCGGCAGGAAGCGCGACGCGCTGATGCCGCTCGCCCGCATGGCCACGATCTCGCCGTCCGCCGACATGCGCCCGAACGACAAGAGGATCCCGAACAAGAGCGCCGTGGGCAGCGCGTACGACGCGTAGGCGGGCAGGATGGCCGCGACCAGCTGCCCCAGCGCCTCCAGCCCGACGCCCGCCGCCGCGAGATCCTCCATGAAGCGCAAGAGGTTCGTCACCACGAGCAGCAGCATGATCGCGAACATGCCGAGCAGCGCGTGCAGCAGGATGTCGCGGAACATGTAGCGCCACAGCAGGCGAGGGGCGACCATCGCAAGGATGCTAGAGCCGATCCCCGCCAAGCGCATCCTCGTGATTCGCCTGGGCGCGCTGGGCGACGTGGTGCGCACGCGCTTCGCGTTCGCGGGCTTGCGCGAGCTGTGGCCGGCCGCGCAGATCGACTGGCTGGTCGAGGACCGCGCGGCGGCGGGGCTGGTCGGCCTGCCGGGCCTCTCGCAGCGCGTCGAGGTGCCGCGCCGCCGGCTGCGCGCGCGACATCCCTGGGTGGCGCTCGCGACGCTGCGCGAGTTCGCGCGCGAGCTCCGCTCGCGCGACTACGACCTGTCGATCGACTTCCACGGGGTACTGCGCAGCGCGTTCCTCGCCTGGTCGGCGCGCATCCCGGTGCGCGTCGGCTACGCGGCGCCGATCGCGAAGGAGGGGAGTCACTGGCTGCAGACGACGAGCGCACCGGTCGAGGCGCGCCACGTGTCGCGCTTCGAGCGCAACGCGGCGCTCGTGCGCTTCCTCGGGGGCGCCGTGCCGGCGCAGCCGCACGTGCTCGAGCTCGACCCCGCACGCGAGCAGCTCTTCGCGGGCCTGCCCGCGCGGTTCGCGCTGGTGCACCCGGGCACGAGCCCGAAGACGGGCTACAAGCGCTGGGAGGCCGACCGCTTCGCCGCCGTCGCGCGCGAGCTGTTCACGCGCGCGGGGGTCGAGACGCGCGTCGCGTTCGGGCCGGTCGCGGGCGAGCGCGAGGCCGCGCGCGCAGTGGTCGCCGCGGCGGGCGGGGCGGCGGAGCTGGCGCCGCCGACCGAGTCACTCGCGGAGTTTCTCGCACTGCTGCGCCGCGCGAGCCTGTTCGTGGGCTGCGATTCGGGCCCGATGCACCTGGCGAGCCTGGCGGGCACGCCCGTGGTGGCGATCTTCGGGCCGACCGACCCGGTCGAGAACGCCCCGAGCGCCACGATCCCGCACCGGATCGTGCGCGTCGACGTCGGCTGCAACCCCTGCCGCGAAGGCTGCCCCGCGCGCGCGTGCATGCGCGCCGTCGAGCCGGAGGCCGTGAGCCAGGCCGCGCTCGCGTTGCTAGACGGTCCCGCACGGGGTATCTAGGAGGCGGGGGAACCGCTCGGAGCTGCGCGCCGAAGTGGGCGTAGACAAAGAGAAAATTGCCGTCGTCCTGCCGAACCACCTGGGCGACGTGGTGATGGCGACACCCGCCCTGCGCGCGCTGCGGCGCGGCCGGCCGGACGCGGAGGTCACGGGCGTGGTGCGCGCGGCGCTCGCCGGCGTGCTGCGCGGCGCCCCGTGGCTCGACCGGATCGTCGCGCACGACATCTACAAGAAGCCCGGCAAGCTCGCACAATTCGGCGCGCGCCTGCGTGTGGCGCGCGAGCTCCGTGGCACCGACGTCGTCGTCGTGCTGCCGAACTCGTTCGCCTCGAGCCTGCTCGCGTTCGCGACGGGCGCGCGCACCCGCGTGGGCTACGCGCGCCGCGCGCGCGGCTTCCTCTTCACCGACGCCGCGCCCGCGCCGCGCTCGAACGGCCGCTTCGTGCCCACCGCGATGGAGCGCTACTACCTCGACCTGGTGCGCCGCCTCGGCGCGCCGGACCTGGGCACGCAGGTCGAGCTCTTCCTCGAGCCCGATGCCGAGCGCGAGTGCGACGCGCGCTTTCGCGCGGCGGGCCTCGGGGCGCGCCCGCTCGTGTGTCTCGCGCCGGGCGCGGGCTTCGGCCCGTCGAAGCTCTGGCCGCTCGAGTACGTGGCCGAAGTCGCGAGCGCGCTGCGCAGCGACGGCGCCGACGTGGCGCTCGTGCACGGTCCGGGCGAGGCGGCGCTCGCCGACGAGATCGCCGCGCGCGCGGGCGGCGGCCTCGCGCTGCTCGGCGGCGACGGCATGTCGCTCTCGCTGCTCAAGTCCGTGCTCGCGCGCGCGCAGCTCTTGGTGTGCAACGACGCGGGCGCCCGCCACATCGCGGCCGCGTTCGAGGTGCCCACGCTCGTGCTCATGGGCCCCACGGCCGTGGGCTACACCAATCTGAACTTGAAGCGCACGAAGCTCCTGCGCGAGCCCGTCGAGTGCTCGCCGTGTCAGCTGCGCGTCTGCCCGATCGACCACCGCTGCATGACGCGCCTCTTGCCGGCGCGGGTGCTCGCCGAGGCGCGCGCCGCGCTCACGCGGCCCGACTGGCAGGGCTCGGTCGAGCTGGAGCTCGCGCAGTGAACGAGGTCGACCTCTCGATCGTCATCGTCGCCTGGAACGTGCGCGACCTGGTGCTCGACTGCCTGGCGTCGATCGCCGACGCGAAGCTCGGCTGCACGTACGAGGTGATCGTCGTCGACAACGGCTCCGCCGATGCCACGGTGGAGTGCGTCGCGCGCCAGTTCCCCGACACGCGCATCGTCGCGCTGCCGAAGAACATCGGCTTCGGCGCGGGCAACAACCGCGGGCTCGAAGTCATGCGCGGCCGCCACGCGGTGCTGCTGAACAGCGACACGATCGTGCTGCCCGGCGGGCTCGAGGCGTGCGTGCGCTTCCTCGACGAGCACCCCGACGTGGGCGCCGTCGGACCGCAGCTCCTGAACCCGGACCGCACCAAGCAGAACTGCATCCACAACTCGCCGACGCTCGTGTCGGAGCTCGTGGGGCAGTCGTTCCTGCGCCGCGTGTTCCCGCGCCGCTGGCCGAGCAAGCGCGTCGACTACGACGGCCCGGTCGAGGTCGAGGCCGTGCTGGGCGCGTGCCTGTTCGCGCGGCGCGAGGTGATCGAGCAGGTCGGGCTGATCGACGAGGACTACTTCTTCTTCCTCGAAGAGACGGATTGGTGTCACCGCATGCGCGCGGCCGGCTGGCGCGTGTTCCACCTGCCGGACGCCTTCGTGATCCACCTGTACGGCGAGTCGACCAAGAAGAAGCTGCCGCTGCGCACGCGCATCGAGTACTACCGCAGCCGCTACATCTTCTTCCGCAAGAACCGCTCGCGGCCCGTCTACCTGGCGCTGCGCGCGCTCGTGCTGATCAAGATCCTCTGCGGCAGCGTGCTCGGCGGGCGGCGGGCGGGCGAGTACCGCAAGATCCTCGCGTGGCACGCCGCGGGCGAGCCGGCGACCTCGGGGCTCGCGGCCGCGTAGGCCGCGGCCGATCCATTTCCAGAGGGGAGAACGCATGAAGATCCTGGTCACGGGTGGCGCGGGCTTCATCGGCTCGCACCTCGTGGACGCGCTCGTCGCGGAAGGGCAGAGCGTGCGCGTGCTCGACTCGCTCGAGCCGCAGGTGCACGGCGCCGGCGCGGACTGGCCGAGCCATGCCTCGCCGCGCGCCGAGTATCTGCGCGGCGACGTGCGGGACCCCGAGGCCGTGGCGCGCGCGCTCGACGGCGTGGACGTGGTCTTCCACGAAGCGGCCGCGGTGGGCGTCGCGCAGTCCATGTACGAGATCGCGAGCTACGTGTCGGCGAACTCGCTGGGCGCGGCCGTGCTGCTCGAGGCCATCGTGGCGCGCAAGGCGCAGCTCAAGCGCTTGGTGGTGGCGTCGTCGATGTCGATCTACGGCGAGGGCGCGTACCTGGACGCCGAGGGCCGCATCGCGAGCCCGGGCCTGCGCGCGGAAGCCCAGCTCGAGAAGCGCCAGTGGGAGCACATGGACGCCGCGGGCCGGCCGCTGCGCCCGATCGGCACGCCCGAGACGAAGCCGCTGCAACCGACTTCGGTGTATGCGGTCTCCAAGCGCGACCACGAGGAGCTGTTCCTGTCGGTGGGCAACGCGTACGCCATCCCGACCGTCGCACTCCGCTACTTCAACGTGTACGGCTCGCGCCAGGCGCTCGGCAATCCGTACACGGGGGTCGCCGCGATCTTCAGCTCGAGCCTCTTGAACGACAACCGCCCGTTCGTGACGGAAGACGGCCAGCAGACGCGCGACTTCGTGCACGTGTCCGACATCGTGCGCGCGAACCTCGCCGCGCTGCGCTGCGAGGCGGGCGGTGGGCGCGTGTGCAACGTGGGCACGGGCCGGCCGACCACGATCCGCCGCGTGGCCGAGCTGCTCGCGGAGCGCCTCGGCAAGAAGCTCGCGCCCGACGTCACCGGCAAGTTCCGCGCGGGAGACATCCGCCACTGCTTCGCCGATCCGAGCGGCGCGAAACGCGTGCTCGGCTTCGAGCCGAAGGTGCGGCTCGAGGACGGCATCGACGAGGTGATCCAATTCGTGCGCGACCAGAAGCCGCGCGACGACGCGGCGCGCGCGACGCGGGAGCTCGTCGACCGGGGCCTCACGCGGTGAGTGCGACGCCCGCCGCGCGAGTGCGCCGCTCGATGACGGGCTTCGGCCGCGCCGACGGGCCGGACGGCACGTCCGTCGAGGTGCGCTGCGTGAACTCGCGCCACCTCGAGGTGCGCCCGCGCCTGCCGCGCGAGATCGGCGCGCTCGAGAGCGAGGTGCGCGCCGCCGCGGGGCGCCATTTCGAGCGGGGCCAGGTCGAGGTGGCGGTGCGCCTCTCGCGCGAGGGAGCCTTCGCACCGCGGCTCGAGATCGACCTGGAGGCGGCGCGCGCCTACGCGCGCGCCGCGCAGGAGCTCGCCCACGACCTCGCGCGGCCCGAGGAGCTCGGCGTGGCCGGGCTGCTCGCGCTGCCGGGCGTGTCGCGCCTGCGCGAGCCCGAGCTCGAGACGGAGTCGCTCGCGCCCGCGCTGCTCGCGCTCGTCGACCGCGCCTGCGCCGCCGCGGTCGAGATGCGCACGCGCGAGGGCGAGTCGCTCGAACGCGAGCTGCGCTCGCGGCTCGCGCGCATCGAGGCCTTGCTCACCGCGGTCGAGGCGCGCGTCGACGTCGTGCGCGCCAGCGTGCGCGAGCGGCTGGAGAAGCGCCTCGCCACGATCGCGCCGGCGCTCGAAGCCGATCCCGGCCGGCTCGAGCAGGAAGTCGTGCTCGCGATCGAGCGCATGGACGTGACCGAAGAGACCGTGCGGCTGCGCAGTCACCTCGAGCAGTTCCGCGAGGCGCTCGACGCACCGGGCGCCGTCGGGCGCAAGCTCGAGTTCGTGCTGCAGGAGATGGGCCGGGAGACCAACACCATCGGCTCGAAGTCGGCCGACACCGAGCTGTCGCGCGCCGTCGTGGCGCTGAAGACCGAGCAAGAGAAGCTCCGCGAGCAGGTCCTGAACGTCGAGTGAAACTCCTGAACGTCGGCTATGGGAACGTCGTCGTGGCCGCGCGCGTGGTCGCGGTGGTCGGCTCCTCCGCCGCGCCGATCCGGCGCTTGCGCGAGGAGGCGGGCCCGCGCGGCAAGCTCGTCGACGCGACGCAGGGGCGGAAGACGCGCTCGGTGATCATCACGGACTCGGACCACGTGGTGCTCTCGGCCGTGCAGCCGGAGACCATCGCGCTGCGGCTCGCGGGCGCGGTCGACGACGAGGACGGCCCGTGACGAGGCGCGGCATCGCGTTCGTGGTCTCGGGCCCGTCCGGCGTGGGCAAGAGCACGATCGTGCGCCGCGTGCTCGACGCCGATCCGCGCGTACGCTTTTCGGTGTCGCACACGACGCGCCAGCCTCGTGCGGGCGAGCGCAACGGCGTCGACTACTACTTCGTGGACGAGCCCGAGTTCCGCCGGCTCATCCAGGCCAACGCGTTCCTCGAATACGCGGTCTACCAGGACCACTTCTACGGCACCAGCCGAGCGGCGGTCGAAGAGCCGACTTCGTCGGGCTACGACCTGATCCTCGAAGTGGAGATGCAGGGCGCCGAGCAGCTGCAGGTGCGGCTGCCCGACGCCGTGCGCGTGTTCATCGAGCCGCCCTCCATGGAGGTGCTCGAGACCCGGCTGCGCGACCGCCGCACGGAGACGGAGGCGGTGCTGCGCGGCCGGCTCCGGCGCGCCGAGGAAGAGCTCAATTACGCGAAGCAGTGTCATCATCGGATCGTCAATGATTCGGTGGACAAGGCGGTCGTCGAGCTCCTGCGCATCATCCACGACGCCCGCGAGCGGGGCCGCTAGATGGCGCGGATCAACGAAATCGTCGAGCAGGTCCAGGCGAACGCGCCGGAAGCCGACGTGACGCTGCTCGAGAAGGCCTACGTCTACTCCGCGAAGGTGCACCAGGGGCAGATGCGGCTCTCGGGCGAGCCCTATCTGACGCACCCGCTCGCGGTGGCGGGGATCCTGGCCGAGATGCGGCTCGACCCGGTCACGGTCGCGGCGGGTCTCTTGCACGACACCGTCGAAGACACCTTCGCGACCGACGCCGACATCCGCGGGCAGTTCGGCGACGAGGTGGGCGATCTCGTCGCCGGCCTCACGAAGCTGGCGAAGATCGAGTTCCAGAGCCGCGAGGAGGCCCAGGCCGAGAACTTCCGGAAGATGCTGATCGCGATGTCGAAGGACATCCGCATCATCTTGATCAAGCTCGCCGACCGCCTGCACAACATCCGCACGCTCGAGTACATGAAGGAGGACTCGCGCCTCCGCGTGGCCCGCGAGACGCTCGACATCTACGCGCCTCTCGCGCACCGCCTCGGCATCTACTGGATGAAGGAAGAGCTCGAGGACCGCGCCTTCCGCGTGCTGCACCCCGAGATCTACGCGCAGATCGAGGAGCGCATCGCCGGCACGAAGAAGGAGCGCGAGCGCTACATCGAAGACGTGAAGACGCGCCTCTCGTCCGAGCTCTCCGCACGCGGCCTACACTGCGAAGTGACGGGCCGACTGAAGGAGGCCTACAGCCTCTACAAGAAGATGCAGCAGCAGAACGTGCCGATCGACCAGATCTACGACCTGATCGCCTTCCGCGTGATCGTCGACGGCACGAACACGACCTGCTACGAGACGCTCGGCATCGTCCACGGGCTCTGGAAGCCGGTGCAGGGCCGCTTCAAGGACTACGTCGCGATGCCCAAGCCGAACGGGTATCAGTCCATCCACACGACCGTGATCGGCCCGTTCGGCGAGCGCATGGAGGTGCAGATCCGCACGCAGGAGATGCACCGCGTCGCAGAGCTCGGCATCGCCGCGCACTGGAAGTACAAGGGCGTCGGCGCCACGCGCCCCAGCGACGAGCAGAAGTTCGCGTGGCTGCGCCAGCTGCTCGAATGGCAGCAGCAGCTGAAGGACCCGAACGAGTTCCTCGAGACCGTGCGCGTCGACCTGTTCGCCGACGAGGTTTACGTGTTCACGCCACGCGGCGACGTACAGGCGCTGCCCGCGGGCGCGACGCCGATCGATTTCGCGTACGCGGTGCACAGCGAGGTCGGCAACCACTGCGCGGGCGCGAAGATCAACGGCCAGCTCATGCCGCTGCGCCACAAGCTGTCGAACGGCGACACGGTCGAGATCGTGACCTCGCCGCATCAGCGGCCGCGCCAGGAGTGGCTCGACTTCGTGGTGACCGGCCGCGCGCGCAGCCGCATCCGCCACTTCCTGAAGCTGGAACAGGTGGAGCGCGCGCGCGACCTCGGCCGCGACCTGCTGCAGCGCGAGCTGCACAAGCGCAGCCTCTCCTACGACAAGCTGTCGAAGTCGGGCGAGCTGAAGGAGACCGCGAAGACGCTCGGCGTGCGCGACCTCGACGGCATGCTGCAGGCGCTCGCGTACGGGAAGCTCGACGCGCGCGCCGTCGCGCGCCAGATCGCCGGCGCGGGGGAGGACGAGCCCGAGCCGAAGCCGTCGCTCCTGCGGCGCGTCCTGTCCGTCGGGCGCAGCCCGGGCCAGGTGCGCGTGTCGGGCATGGACAACGTGCTGGTGCGCTTCGCAAAGTGCTGCGCCCCCGTGCCGGGTGACTCGGTCGAGGGCTTCATCACTCGCGGCCGCGGAGTCACGGTGCACGCGAGTGACTGCCCGAAGATCTTCCATCTCGACCCGGAGCGCCGTGTGCCCGTCACCTGGGACGGCGTACCGGGCGAGGTGATCAGCGTCAAGGTGCGCGTGGTGTCCGAAGACCGGCAGGGGCTGCTCGCGGCGGTGACGAACAAGATCAGCGCCGAGGGCGTGAACATCGACAGCGCGCAGATCTACACGAGCGACGACAAACGCGCGATCCAGGTGTTCGACCTGCAGGTGAAGAACCGCAAGCACCTGGAGGGCGTGCTGCGCCAGATCGCCAAGATCCGCGGCGTGGTGACGGTGGAGCGGGTGCGCTCGTGATCTCGGGCGTCGTGATCTGCTTCAACGAGGCCGACCGCATCGGCCGCTGCCTCGAGTCGCTCGCGTTCTGCGACGAGCTCGTCGTCGTCGACTCGTGCTCGACCGACGGCACGCGCGAAATCGCGCGCCGCTACACCGAGCGCGTGATCGAGCAGCCGTTCCTGGGCTACGTGAAACAGAAGAACTTCGCGCTCGAGCACGCGAAGCACGACTGGGTGGTCTGCCTCGACGCCGACGAAGCGCTGTCATCGGAGCTCGCGCAGGAAGTCCTCGCCGCGATCGCTCGCGCCGGCGACTCCGTGAGTGGCTTCGAGCTCGATCGAGTGACTCGCTATCTCGGGGTGTGGCACGACCGCGGCGAGTGGTACCCCGACTGGCAGCTGCGCGTATTCCGGCGTTCGCGGGGCCGCTGGGCGGGCATGGACCCGCACGACCGCGTCGAGCTCGAAGGCCGCGTCGAGAAGCTGCACGGGCGTCTCTTGCACTGGAACTACCGCAGTCTGTCCGAACACATCCAGACCACCGACCGTTTCTCCGCGCGAATGGCGCGTTCGATGGCCGACGCAGGCGTGCGCTTCCGCATCGCCGACCTGTTGTTCCGCCCGCTCGCGCGTTTCTTCAAGGGCTACGTGCTGCGGCAGGGCTTCCGCCTGGGGCTGCCCGGCTTCGTCGTCTCGGCCGCGACCGCGTACTACGTGTTCATGAAGTACGCGAAGCTGTGGGAGCTCGAGCATGAGGATCCTCCAGCTCACGAGTGACTGGAAGTGGACCGGTCCGGCGGAGCCGATGTTGCACGCGGTCACCGGCCTGCGCGCGCGTGGTCACGACGTCGACGCCGCGTTCCCACCCACGCCGGCCGGCCACGCCGACGGGCTCGCCGAACGGGCGCGTGCGCGCGGCATCGAGCCGGCGTTCCAGCCCGCGGCGGGGCAGGGCTACCTGCCGCTCCGCGACGGCGGCGAGGTGCGGCGGCTGCGCGCCTTCTTGCGCGAGCGCGAGTACGACGTCGTGCACGCGACGCATGCGCGGGCCCAGCTGCTGGCGCGCCTGGCGCTCGGCGCGGAACGCTCGCGCACCGCTCTCGTCGCGGCCTGGACGCACGGCGAGCCGATCCCGGCCTGGCCGTGGAATTGGTGGCTGTTCGGCCCGTCCGGCTGCGACGGCGTGGCCGTGCTGTCGGAGCGGCTCGCGCACTCCACGCGCGCGCTCGCGGGCACGCCGCCCGAGCGCGTGGGCGTCGTGTCGGGTGCCGTCGACACCGCGCGGTTTGCGCCGCGGGCGCGGCGCTCCGACCTCGCGGACTCGCTCGGGCTGAAGCCCGACCACGTGGCGGTCGGTCTCGTCGCGCGGCTGCAGCCGCACCGGCGCGTCGAGCTCGTGCTCGAATCGCTGCGGCGCGCGCTCGCGAGCGCGCCGGGTCTCCGGCTCCTGGTCGTGGGCCGCGGCACGCGCGCGCGCGAGGTACTCGACGAGCCCGCGCGCAGGCTCGGCGTCGACTACGCCGTGCTCCGCGCGGGCTATCGGCGTGGCGACGAGTATCTCGACGTGCTCGCGCTCATGCAGGCGCTCGTGTTCCTCGTGCCGGGCTCCGACGGCTCGTGCCGGGCCGTGCTCGAGACCATGGCGATGGGCGTTCCCGCGCTCGTGTCGCGCCGCGGCATCCTGCCCGAGCTGGTCGGTGCGGACGAGGCCGGCGTCGCCTGCGAAGAGGACGCCGCTGCCCTCGCCGCACAGCTGGGCTCGATCGCGCGCGACCCCGCGGCGTGGCGCGCGCGCGGCGAGGCGGCACGCAGCCGCGCCGTCGCCCGTTTCGCGATCGACCGGTACGCCGAGCGCTGCGAAGCCCTCTACGCCGACGTGGTGCGTTCCCGCCAACGATGAGAAGGTGACATTAGAAGCGACTCAGTGACCGCGTGACTCAATGCTTCCGCGGGTGGGGTTCCTATCCTCGCGCGCGTGACGGCGGGCGGAGAGGACGCGATTCCACGCTACGAGCGCGCTGCGCTCGCCGGGCTCGTCGCCGCGAACGTCGGTCTCCGCCTCGTCTACGCGTTTCTCTTCCGCTTCGACACCGACGAGACGCAGCACCTGCACGTGGCGTGGGCCTGGGCACAGGGCCTCGTGCAGTACCGCGACCTGTTCGACAACCACGCGCCGCTGTTCCACCTGCTGTCGGCTGCGCCGCTGGCGGCGGCCGGCGAGGGCCCCCACGTCTTGTACGAGTCGCGGCTCGCCATGCTGCCGCTCGCGGCGGCGCTGCTGGCGCTCGCCTTCGCGCTCGGCCGCTCGCTGTTCTCGGTGCGCGTGGGGCTCTGGACGGCGGCGCTGGCCGGGCTCCTGCCGCGCGTGTTCCTGCGCACGGTGGAGTACCGGCCCGACAACCTGTGGGCGGTGCTGTGGCTCGCGGCGCTGGCCGTGCTGGTGACGGGGCGCGCGACGCGCGGCCGGAGCTTCGCCGTCGGCGCCATCCTCGGCGTGGCGCTCGCGGTGTCGCTGAAGACCGTGGTCCTCGTCGGCGCGCTCGCGTGCGCGGGCGGCTTCGCGCTGGCGCTCTCGCCCGAGCTGCGCGCCGCCGGGCGCCAGCGCGCGCTTCCCGGCTTGGCGCTCAACTTCGCCGCTGGCCTCGCGCTGGTGCCGGCCCTGGTGCTCGCGTTCTTCGGCTCGCTCGGCTCGCTCCCGGCGCTGCGCGACTGCGTGGTCACGCACAACTCGCTCGCGGGCCTGGGCCTGTGGGAGGTCGGTCCGGCGCGGCTGGCGCAGGTCGCGCTGCTGGCCGCCGCGTCGTGTGCCGTGTCGGCCGCGCTCTTGTACGGAGCGCGCGATGGCCGGCTCGGCGCGCGCCGCGCGGTGCTGTTCCTGGCTGCGGCTGCGGCGCAGGCGGTGCTGGGCAGCCTGTGGCCCATGTGGGAGCCCGAGCACGGGCTGCCGTACTACCCGCTGCTCGTGCTGTTCGGCGTGGCGGGTGCGGGCACGGCGCTCGCCGCGCTGCCGCGCCCGGCGACGGCGGCGGTGGCTGCGGCGGTCGCGGCGGCCGAGATCGCCGTGCTGGTCGTCCACCTGCGCGCGCCCGCCAGCCGCGGCGACCACACGCTCGCCGTCATCGCCGACGTCCTGGCGCTGACCGACCGCGGCGACCTCGTGATGGACCTGAAGGGCGAGACCGTGTTCCGGGCGCGCCCCGTCTACTTCGCGCTCGAGCAGGTCACCCGCCGCGAGTTGAAGCAAGGTCTAATCTCGGACGCCATCGAAGCGCGACTCACTGCAACACAGACTTGTGTCGCAGTGCTCGACAATCCCTACTTTCCTCCAGATGGGCGCGCCTTCATGAACGCGTCCTTCGTGCCGGTGGGCCGCGTGCGCGTCTGCGGCGGCCTGTTCGATCCGCCCGAGTCTGGCGCGCACGACTTCTCCTTCGAAGTCCGCATTCCCAGCCGCTATGCGATCGTCGGCGAGCGCGGGGGCGCCGCCGGCTCGCTCGACGGGCTGGAATACGCTGGCCCGCGGTTCCTGACCGCCGGATCGCACACGTTTCGAGCCCGCGACGACACCGACGAGCGCATCGCGTTCGTATGGGCCCAGGCGCTCGAGCGGGGGTTCTCTCCCTTCGCCTCCGCGAGAGGTTTCTCATCCGAATCGAGCGAATAGCTCGTCCGGCACTCATGTCTCACGCCCGCAGTTGGAGTCACGACTCATGAAGGTTCCTTTCCTCGATCTGCAGGGCCAGCACGCGCGAATCCGCGGCGAGCTCGACGCGGCGGTGCGCGCCGTCGTCGACGACTGCGCGTTCATCCAGGGCAAGCCGGTCGCGCGGTTCGAAGCCGCGCTCGCCAAACAGCTCGAGCGGCGCCACGCGCGCGGCGTCTCCAGCGGCACGGCCGCGCTCTCCATCGCGCTGCGCGCGCTGGGCGTGGGGCCGGGCGACGAGGTGATCACGACCGCGCACACCGCGGTGCCGACGGCCGAGTCGATCCTGCTCGTCGGCGCGCGGCCCGTCTTCGTCGACGTCGACCCCGAGACCTGGCTCATCGACGCCGACCGCGTCGAAGCCGCGCTCACCCCGTGCACGCGCGCGCTCCTGCCCGTGCACCTGTACGGCATGCCCGCGCCGCTCGACCGGCTGCTCGCGCTCGCGGCGCAGCACGGGCTGCCGCTCGTCGAAGACTGCGCGCAGGCCGCGGGCGCACGCCTGCACGGCAAGCGGCTCGGCTCGTTCGGGCGCGCCGGCTGCCACTCGTTCTTCCCCTCGAAGAACCTGGGCGGCTTCGGCGACGGCGGCGCGCTCGCCACCGACGACGACGGGATCGCCGAGTTCGCCGCGATGTACCGCGACCACGGGCGCAAGGAGAAGTTCGTCCACGAGATCATGGGCGCGAACGAGCGGCTCGACGGGCTGCAAGCGGCCGTGCTCGAGGTGAAGCTCCGCTACCTGGACGAGTGGAATGCGCGCCGGCGCGAAGTTGCCGGCTGGTACGCGGAAGAGCTCGCCGGCATTCGCAGCGTGCGATTGCAGCGGCGCAGCGCGCCGTCGGCCGAGCCCGTCTGGCACCTCTTCGCGGTCTGCGTCGAGGACCGCGATGGCCTCGCGAAGCACCTCGCCGACCGCGGCGTCGGCACGGGCATCCACTACCCGCTCGCGCTGAGCCAGCAGCCGATGTTCGCGCGCTGCGCGGCTCCGGGCGACTTCCCGGTCGCCGAGCGCGTGTGCCGCGAGGTCCTGTCCCTGCCCATGGACCCGTTCCTGGAGCGCGAGCAGGTGAGCTGGGTGTGCGAAGCGGTGAAACAGTTCTGTGTAGAGCGGAGGTGGACGTGAGCGACCGGGCCGCGGCGCCGCTGCGCACGGGCGCTTCGCTGGCCGCGCTCCTCGCCGCCTTCGCGCTCGTGCTCTTCTACCAGCTCGGCGTGCCCCCGGCGGCGAACCCCGCGGAGTCGCGTGTGCACGCGGCGGTGCAGTCGATCGCGGACGGTGGCGACTGGCTCGTGCCCACGGTCGCGGGCACGCCGCGGATCGAGAAGCCGCCCGGCTACGCGTGGCTCGGCGCCGCCGCAGCGGAGCTCGCCGGCGGCGTCTCGTGGAGCACCGTGCGGCTGCCGTCGGCGCTCGCCGCGCTCGGCCTCGCGGCGCTCCTGTTCGCGTGGGGGCGCTCGCTGCGGGGGCCCGACCTGGGCCTGCTCGCCGCGCTGTCGTTCGCGGCCATGTGCATGACGGTCGATCTCGGGCGCCGCGGCGTGGCCGAGATGTCGCTCGCGCTGTTCTGCACGCTCGCGCTGTTCGGCTTCGACGGGGCGCACTACGGCGGCCGGCGCTGGGGCCTGCCCGTCTTCTCGGCGGCGCTCGCGCTCGCGATCCTGGCCAAGGCGACGGCCGCGTTGCTCGTCGTGGGGCTGCCGATCGCGGTGAGCCTCGCGCTCGAGCGCTCGCTCTCGAAGTCGCTGCGCGGCGAGACGCTCGCCTGGCTCGGGCTCGCGCTGGTCGCCGGGTTCGCCTGGTACGCGCTCGTGCTGGCCGCGGTGCCGGACGCGGCGCGCACGCTGTGGGCCGAGGCGACGGAGCCGGTCGGCGTTCGCGCGCCCGGCGCGAGCGCGACTCACTACGGCCCGGTCTATCTCTACTTCGCGGTGCTCGCGCGCGCCGCCGCGCCGGCGATCGTGCTGCTGCCGCTCGCAGCGCTGCGCGCGTGGCGCAGCCGCGGCTTCGCGAACGAGCCCCGCCTGCGCTTCGTGGCGCTCGGCTTCGCCTCGCTCTTCGTCGCGTTCTCGCTCCTGCCGCAGAAGCGCACCCACTACCTGATGCCGCTCCTGCCGCTGCTCGCGCTCCTGCTCGCCGAGTCGCTCGTCGAGCTGCGCGAGCGCGCGCCCGAGCGGCTGCGCCGGATCCTGGTCGGCGCCGCGGTCGTGGCGATCCCCGTGGCGGCGGCGGGCGCCGCCGGCCTGGCGATCTTCCACGTCGAGCTCTCGGGCGCGCCGCGCGGCGCGACCGCGGCCGCCGCGGCGCTCGTGACGCTGCCGCTGGCCGCGCTCGTCTGGGCCGGTCTGCGCTTCCACCCGCGCGTGTTCGCGGCGATCCTCACCTCGGGTACGCTCGCGGCGCTGCTCGCGTTCTACGCCTCGATCGACGTGTGCCGCCGCCAGGTCGAGGTCGGCGCGGCCGCGAAATGCCCCGACTACGACGAGACGCGCTGGCAGCGCGCGTTCGACCACTGGCCCGCGCTCGGCCACTTCATGGTGGCGCCGCCGAAGGAGCGCGACTCGTGAGCGATCCGGAGGTCTCGGTCGTGTTGCCGTGCTTCGAGGAGCGCGACGCGCTCGAGCCGCTCGCCGCCGAGCTGCACGCGGCGCTGCGCGCGACGGGCCGCTCGTTCGAGCTCGTGTTCGTCGACGACGACAGCCGCGACGGCAGCCGCGAGCTGCTGCACCAGCTCTTCCTGCGCTATCGCGAGCTGCGCGTGGTCGAGCACGCCGTGAACTGCGGCGAGAGCGCAGCGCAGGCGACCGGCTTCCTCGCCGCGCGCGGCGAGGTCGTGATCACCATGGACAGCGACGGGCAGAACGACCCGGCGGACATCCCGCGCTTCCTCGCCGCGCTCGCCGAGACGGGCAGCGACTGCGTGAGCGGCGTGCGCGAGGTACGCGAGGACGACTGGCTGCGCCGCGCCTCGAGCCGCGTCGCGAACCGCGTGCGCACGTGGCTGACGCGCGAGGGCGTCAGCGACGCCGGCTGCACGTACCGGGCGGTGCGACGCGCGGCGCTCACGGAAGTGCCGGTGTTCAACGGCATGCACCGCTTCCTGCCGGCGCTCTTGCGCGCGCAGGGCTTCGCGACCCGCGAGATCGCCGTCCACCACCGGCCGCGCACGACGGGCCGCTCGAAGTACGGCGTCGGCAATCGCGCGTGGCGCGGCCTCGTGGACTGCTTCGCCGTGCGCTGGTACCAGAAGCGCGCCGTCGTGGGGGCGCGCATGCGCACGCAGGAGCGCGCGACGCGCACCGAGGCCCGCCGTGCCTGACGCGCCCGTGCGCACGGCCCTGGTGGGCTGCGGGAACATCGCCGCGCGCCACGCGCAGGTGCTCTGCGAGCTGCCCGAGACGCGACTCGCGGCGGTCGTCGACCTCGACGTGTCGCGCGCGCGCGCGTTCTCGGAGCGCCACGGCGCGCCGCTGGTGAAGAGCGTCGAGTCGCTGCTGACTCGCGTCGACGTCGACGCCGTCGTGCTCGCCGTTCCCGCCGACAAGCACGCCGAGCTCGGGCTGCGCTGCGTCGAGGCGGGCAAGGCGGTGCTCTCGGAAAAGCCGATCGACGTCGACCCCGCGCGCGCCGCGGCGCTCGTGGGACAGGCCGCGCGGCGCGGCGTATCGCTCTCGGTGGTGGCGCAGAACCGCTTCTTCGACGACGTGCTGTGGCTGCGCGAGGCGCTCGCGAAGGGCGCGCTGGGGCGCGTCATCGCGGTCGAGGCCGCGACGATCTGGCGCCGTGACCAGGCCTACTACGACGCCGCGCCGGGACGCGGCCGCTTCGACCGCGCCGAAGGCGGTGTCCTGCTCAACCAGGCCGTGCACTGTCTCGATCTCATGCTCTGGCTCTGCGGGCCGGTGGCGTCGGTGGCGAGTCACTCGGCCACGTTGAGTCACGAGATGGCATGCGAGGACACGGCCGTGCTCGCGCTGCGCTTCGCCTCGGGCGCGCTGGGGACGCTTCTCGCGACCACGTCGGCCATCGCCGAGCCCGAGCGCATCGAGGTGCGCTGCGAGCGCGCGACGGTCGCGCTGTCGGGCGGCGTCGCGACGCACTTCGCCTGCGAGCCCGGGGTCGACGTCCGCCCGCCGAGCCGGAGCGACGCGCCGCCCGCGCCGCTCGACAAGCTCGAGCCGTTCCGCCGCCAGCACCGCGACTTCGCGGCCGCCGTGCGCGAGCGCCGCCCGCCGCTGGTGACGGGCGCCGAGGCGCTCGCCGTGGTGGAGCTCGTGGCCTCCGCGTATCGCGGCGCGCGCGCCTAGCTCAGTCCCGCTTCACTTCGTGCCGAGCTTCACTTGAGTGGGCTGATCGTTCGCGACGCGCACGACGGTGAGCGGGCCGCCCGCCTCGATCGCCGCCAGGGCCTCTTCGAGCGCCTGGTCGCGGGGCGGGTCGCCGTGGAACTCGATTTCGTCCCCGGGCAGCACGCCGAGCTTGCTCGCGGCCGAGTCGGGGAGCACCGCGTCGACTTCGATCCCGTGCTCGCCGACCTCCGCGAGCAGTCCGGTGCGCCGCACCACGGCCCAAGGCCGCCCGAACCAGCCGAGCGGCTCGGTGTCCGCGCGCTGGAGCCAGATGCGCTGGCGCGGGTAGTCCAGGCGCACTCGAAAGTGCTGCAGCAGCTCGTAGCCGATGAACGAGTCCGTCGAGCCGCCCTGGTTGTAGTTGCCGTGAGGCGCGAGCTCGATGGGCGCCGGCGCGAACGCGAAGGGGCCGAGCTTCAACTCGTCCGCCTCGACCAGGTACGCCTCGATCTTGCCCAGCACGCCCGCCGCCGCGAGTGGGCTGAGCGGCGGCTTCTCGAAGTGCGCGCGCCGCGCGCTCGCGCCCGACAGCGAGAGCGTCAGGGGCGCGCCGGTGTCGAGAAGGACGTCGGCCGTCTTGCCCTCGACCTGGACGTCGAGGAACGGCCGATTGCCGGCCACGCGGAGTGGCAGCACGGCCTCGCCCGGAGCGTCGACCGACTTCGGCACCTGGAACTGGTCGGGGTCGATGAAGCGCACCTTCCGGTGCGGGAAATCGAGCTCGACGACGTAGTTCGCGAGGAAGTTCCCGCCGAGCAGGCCGTACTCCCAGCCCGTGCGCGACGCCGACTCACTCGACTGCGTGTCGACCCAGAACTGCAGCTCGCGCCCCAGCACCGTCGCGCGCTGGTACGGCTCCTCGCGCGCGCGCCGCACGTTGACGCCGAGCTCGCGCGCGTAGAGCGGCGTCATCACCGAGCCCTCGGCACCGGTGTCGAGCAGCATGCGGAACGGCCTCGACCCCGCAGGCGCCAGGTCGACGATCACGCGGTTCAGCTCCTTCGACTCCAGGAAGGGCAGCTCGCCGACCACCGCCGCTGGCGGAACGTCGGCGGACGGCTCGGCTCCGGCGAAGGAAGAGAGACTGACTGCAGCGATCGCGACCAGTGACCCGCGCCTCTTCGACATAGGCGCGAGTATAACTCGGTCAGCTCGCCGGGTTGAGCTGCAGGCGCACGAGCCGCTCGTACAGCCCGCCTGCGCTCGCGAGCTCTTCGTGCGTGCCCGTCATGCTGATCACGCCGTCCTCGAGCACGGCGATCACGTCGGCCTTCTGCACCGTCGACAGGCGGTGCGCGATGACCAGCACCGTGCGGTGCTGCATCAGGTTCGCGATCGCCTCCTGCACGGCCTGCTCCGAGATCGCGTCGAGCGCGGAGGTCGGCTCGTCCAGGATCAGGATCTGCGGGTCGCGCAGGATCGCGCGCGCCACCGTGATGCGCTGGCGCTGCCCGCCCGAGAGCTGGCTGCCCAGCTCGCCCACGCGCGTCTCGTAGCCCTGGGGCAGCTTCTCGATGAATTCGTGCGCGTTCGCAGCCAGCGCCGCGGCTTCGACTTCGCCCTTGCTCGCCTCGGGCCGCCCGTAGCGGATGTTCTCGAGGATCGAGGTGTCGAACAGGAACGGCTCCTGCGTGACCACCGCGCACAGCGCGCGCAGCGACCGCCGCGTCAGCTTGCGCGCGTCGACGCCGTCGAACTCGATCGCGCCCGACTCCGGGTCGTGCAAGCGCAGCACGAGGTCGGCGACCGTCGTCTTGCCCGAGCCCGTCGGTCCGACCAGCGCGACGGTCTTGCCCGCCGGGATCTCGAGGTCGAGCCCGCGCAGCACCTCCTCGCGCCCGTAATTGAAGACGACGTTGCGGAAGCGGATGCCCTGCTCGAGGCGCGCGATCGGCAGCGCGTCGGGCGCGTCGACCGCCTCCGCGTCGGCGTCGATCACCTCGAACACGCGCTCGGCCGACGGCACCGTGTCGTTCACCGTGTTCGGAATCTGCGTCAGCGACTTCATCGGCCGGTAGAGCGAGCCGGCGATGAACATGAACGCGACGGTCTTGCCGAGCGTGAGTCCCCACAGGTTGCCGATCGCGGCCCAGAAGCCGAGCAGGATCACCGCGTACATCGCAGACTGACTCATCAGATCGACGAGCCCGCGCGAGTAGACGCGGTTCCGCACCACGCGCAGCGCGCGCCGGAAGTAGCGCATGATCTCGTCGACGAACGCGCGGTCTTCGGCGTCCTCCGCGCCGAATGCCTTGATGATCTTGATCCCCGACAGGATCTGCACGAAGCGCTGCATCACCTCGCTGACCTGGAGCTGGCGCCGCCGGCTGGCCTTGCGGATGCGCGTGCCGAACACCGACAGCACGATGCCCACGGGCGGGCCGATCACGATCAGCGCGAGCGTGAGCTGCCACGACAGATAGAAGAGCGCCACCGCGGCCGACACGACGACCGCCGCGTCTTCGAGCACGTCGTCGAAGATCATCGACTGCAGGCGGTTCGCGACCTGCGTGTCGTTCGTGATGCGGGCGATCGCGTCGCCGCGCGCGCCGCGCTGGTGCGCGCCGAGCGGGAGCCGCAGGAGCTTCCGCGTGAGGTCACGCTGCGTGTCGACGAGCATGCGCGTGATCACCCACTCGGAGCAGTAGTCGCGCACCACGCGGATCGCGGCCATGACCAGCACGAGAATCGCCGCGGCGATCGCGCCCCGCAGCAGATTGTGGCGCGCGCGCTCCTTCGAGACGTGGCGCTTCTCGGCGAGCAGATCGGGGTCGATCTGGGTCTTCTTCCTGGCGATCTCGATCCAGTCGTCGAGCGACTCGGCTTTCTCGTACGGCGTCGCCACGTCGTCGACGAGGAGCCGCACGATGAAGGCGCGGCCGGTCAGCCCTCCGCCGTAGGCGAGCGAGAGCAGGGCCGACAGCGCGACCATCCCGGCGTACGGGCGAGCGTAACCGAGGAGTCGCAGGGCGGGACGGCGCCGGGCCGGCGACTTCGCCACGCGCGCCTTAGGCGACCTTCGTGATCTTCCCCGAGCGGATGCACTGCGTGCAGACGCGCAGCTTCCGCACCCGGCCGGAGACCTTCGCGCGGACGCTCTTCAAGTTGGGCAGAAAGCGCCGCCGCGACTTGTTGTTCGCATGGCTGACCGTGTTTCCCGACGACGGCTTCTTTCCGCACAGCGCGCACGAGTAGGCCATGAGGGATCTCCCTGACTTCCGGCGGGCCTTGTACCAAAAGCCCCTGCGTCTGTCATGGCAAACCGCGCTTGGCGCCGAGCCGTTCGGCCAGGCGCAGCGCCGCCTGGCGGGCCAGCAGGAGCTCCCCCTCGAAGCCCAGGCCCGGCGCGATCTCGGCGCCCACGGCGAACACGGACGGCTTCGTGCGCACGATCGACTCGCTGCGCGGGGCCAGGAAGCGGTGGTCGGCGGCGTCGCGGTCCCAGCGCGGCGCGGGGCCCAGGTCGATCGGCACGAGCCCGTCGTCGGGGAAGGGGTTCAGCGCGCCCAGCGGCTGGCCAGGCGGCAGTGCCTCGGCGCCCGGGCCGGCGACGAGCAGCCACTCGACGCCTTCCTGGACGGGGTCCGCGTAGCGCGCCACCCAGTGCATGGCCTCGGGCGAGCCGGGCACCACCACGGCGCGCGCGGCGAGCCCGACGGGCAGCGAGTCCGGCTCGGCGCGGAACAGCCGCAGCGGCACGTCGACCGGCGGCGTGCGCGGGCCCAGCCAGCGCGGCGCCGAGCCGGCCGCCGTCGACACGCGGCGCAAGAGCTCGAGCGGCGCGGCCAGCATCACCCCGCGCGCGAAGAGCCGCCCGCGCGGCAGCTCGATGCCGAGCTCGCCGCGCTCGGACACGAGCGCGAAGTCGCCCGCCGAGCGGATCTCGCCGTGCAGGGTCAGGAAGCGCCGGCGGAACAGGTCGAGGAACGGTGCGCCCGCGTCCGGCATGAAGAAGCCGCCCTCGCGCGTGGCGCGCACCAGGAGCGCTGCGTCGCGGCCCGGCGCGCTCTCGGGCGCGAGCCGCGACAGCGCGGCGACCAGCGCGGAGACGACGGGCGCGAGACCGTCGGGCAGGGCGCCGAGGCTCGACTCGGCGTTTCCGTTGCGCGCCGCGCTCGTGAGCAGCCGGCGCACGAGCGGCGAGCCGGCGTCGCCCGGGTCGCCGTCGACGAGGCGCGCGCGGATCTCGTCGCCGCGCGCGTCCGCGGCCTCGAAGAAGCTCTGCGCCGCGCCGGGGTCGCACACGTCGAAGGCCTCGAGCTCGCGCGCCAGGTCGCGCCGGCCCGCGTGCACGTCCAGCCGCGCGTGCGGCAACAGCACCTGCAGCGAGACGGAGCGCTGCGCGATGCGCCGCTGCTCGATCAGCGGCAGCGCCAGCTCGCGGAACACGCGGTGCGCCGGCCCGTCGATCTCGAGCCCCGACAACACGAACGGCTCGCGGAGGAGCGGCGGCCGCTTCGCGAGCGTGTCCTCCTCGACGAGCACCACGCGCAGGCCGGCGCGCGCCAGATAGGTGGCGGCGACGAGCCCGCCGAGCGAGCTGCCGATGACGAGCACGTCGGAGCGAAGCGTGGTCATGGCGCGGCTCTCGTCCCCCCTGGTCGTCCCCGCGACATTGTAATTCGCCGCCGCGACTCGCACTCTCTCGAAGTGCGCCGCGACGGCGTGGCGATCAGCGTAGTCATCCCGACCCTGAACGAGCAGGCCACGATCGCGCGCGCGCTCGCCTGCACCGAGCTCCCGGGGGTCGAGCGCATCGTGGTGGACGGGGGCTCGAGCGACGGCACGCCCGAGACGGCTCGCTTCCTGCGCGCCGATGCCGTGCTGGCGGCCGCGCCGGGCCGCGCCCGCCAGATGGACGCCGGCTACCGCGCCGCGCGCGGTGCCGCGGTCTTGTTCCTGCACGCCGACACGCGGCTGGACGCCGGCTGGCGCGAGGCCGTGCGGGAGGCGCTCGAGGACCCGGCCACCGCGGGCGGCGCGTTCCGGCTCCGCTTCGAGGGCGAAGGCGCGGCGCTGCGGCTGCTCGAATGGGGCGTGCGCCTGCGCTCGCGGCTGGGCCGGCTGCCCTACGGCGACCAGGCGCTCTTCGTGCGCAAGCGGCTCCTCGACGCCTCGGGCGGCATCGCAAACGTGCCGATCTTCGAGGATCTCGACCTGGTGAAGCTGATCAAGCGGAACGGCCGGCTCGCGCTCCTGCCGCTCGGCGCGCACACGTCGCCGCGGCGCTACGAGCGGAACGGCGCGCTGCGCCAGGTGCTGCGCAACCAGGCGGCGCTGGCCGGCTACCTCATGCACCTGCCGCGCGCGCGCGTCGCGGCCTGGTACCGGCGGCGGCCGGCCGCATGAGCGCGTCGGGGATCGTCACGCTCACGACCGACTTCGGGGCCGCCGACGGCTACCTGGGCGAGATGAAGGGCGTCTTGCTGTCGCGCTGCCGCGGCGCCGTGCTGGTCGACCTGGCGCACGACCTCGCGCCCGGCGACGTGCGCGCGGCCGCGTTCCTGCTGGCGCGCGCCGCGCCGCTCTTCCCGGCGGGCACCGTGCACCTGGCGGTCGTCGATCCGGGCGTCGGCACGGCGCGGCGCGAGCTCGCGCTGCGCTGTGGCGAACAGCTGTTCGTGGGGCCTGACAATGGCAGCTTCGCCGCCGTAGCGGTGGCGCGCGGAGTCGCCGCAGCGCATGCGCTCGCGAACCGCGCGCTCTTCCGCGCCGAGGTCTCGCCCGTCTTCCACGGCCGGGACATCTTCGCGCCCGTGGCGGCGCACCTGGCCGCGGGCGGCGCGCTCGCCGACGTGGGGCCCGCGCTCGCGCCGGAGTCGCTCGTGGGGCTCGACCTGCCCGAGGTCGTGGAGTCCGACGGCGCGCTGCGCGGCGAGGTCATCCACATCGACCGCTTCGGGAACCTGGTGACGAACCTGGCGGCGCCGCGCGACCGCGCGGGCGCGACGGTGGAGCTTGCCGACCGCCGGCTCGCGCTGGCGCGCACGTACGGCGACGTCCAGCCCGGCGGGCTCGTCGCGCTCGTCGGCTCGTCGGGGCGGATCGAGATCGCCGCGAACGGCGCCAGCGCGGCCGCCGTCTTGGGGGCGCGCGCGGGCCTTGTGGTAATCTTGCGCGCCCCCAGGGAGTCCGCTTGACCCCTAGACAGCGCGTCGTCGCCTACGTGCGCGCGCACCGCGTGCGCTACGCCGTCGGTGCCGTCCTCACGATCGCCTACTCGATCGCGTTCCAGCTGGTGCCGCTCGCCGCGCGCACGGTCGTGAACGAGATCGAGGCCGGCAGCCGCGTGACCGAATCCGTGCTGGCGTTGTGCGGCGCCGCCGGGCTCTTTGCGCTGCTCTCCTTCTCGTCGCGCAACGTGCTGTTCTCGGCCGCGCGCGAGATCGAGTACGAGATCCGCGGCGAGCTGTTCGCCCACCTGCAGCGCATGCCGCAGTCGTATTTCGCCGGCCAGCGCACGGGCGATCTCATGTCGCGCGCGGTCAACGACGTGAACAACGTGCGCATGTTCCTCGGCATGGGCCTCTTGAACGTGGTGCAGACACCCGTTTTGTACGTGCTCGCGATCGCGGTCATGCTGCACGTCGACTGGCGACTCACCTTGTGGGTGCTGTCTCCGTACCCGCTGTTCATCGGCATCGCGCGCTTCTTCGGCAAGCGCATGCACAACTCCACGCTCGAGGCGCAGGAGCAGCTCGGCGCGCTGTCGTCGACCGCACAGGAGAACGCCGCGGGCGTGTTCGTCGTGCGCTCGAACACGATGGAGGACCGCGAGCGAGAGCGCTTCGGCGCCGACGCGAAGGCGCTCTACGGCAAGCAGCTGCACCTGGCGGTGATCAGCAACGGCATGATGACGACGATCCAGGCGCTGCCGGCGCTCGCGCAGGTGGCCGTCCTGATCGTCGGCACGACCGGCGTGATCGGCGGGCGCATCAGCGTGGGCGACGTATTCCTGTTCGTGTCGTACACGCTGCAGCTCACCTTCCCGACCTTCATGGTGGGCTGGGTGATCAACATCGTGCAGCGCGGGCTGGCCAGCCTGCAGCGGCTCGGCGAGGTGTACGACGTGGTGCCGTCGATCCGCGACCGCGCCGACGTGCTGCCCCTCACGTCCCTCGGCGGCAGCGTCGCGGTGCGCGAGCTGCGCTTCGCGTTTCCCGGCCGCGAAGAGCACCCGGCGCTCGACGGCGTGTCGTTCTCGGTCGCGCCCGGGCAGACGATCGGCATCGTGGGCGAGGTCGGCTCGGGCAAGAGCACGCTCGTCTCGGCGATCCCGCGTCTGCTGGAGATCCCCGATGGCAGCGTGCGGATCGACGGCTCCGACGTGAACCGCATTCCGTTGGGGCTGCTCCGCTCGAGCTGTGCCGTCGTGCCGCAGGACAGCTTCTTGTTCTCGACCACGATCGAGGAGAACATCCGCTTCGGCTGCCCCGAAGCGCCGCGCTCCGCGGTGCGCGAGGCGGCGCGGCGTGCCCACGTGCTCGACGACATCGAGGAGTTCCCCGACGGCTTCGAGACGGTCGTCGGCGAGCGCGGCATCACGCTGTCGGGCGGTCAGCGCCAGCGCATCGCGCTCGCGCGCGCGCTCGCGCTCCAGCCCGCGATCCTGATCCTCGACGACTCGCTGTCGTCGGTCGACGCCGCGACGGAAGAGGGCATCCTGAAGGAGCTGCGCGCCGCGCGGGCGGGCCGCACCTGCTTCATCGTCGCGCACCGGCTCTCCGCGGTGCGCGACGCGGACCAGATCCTCGTGCTCGATCAGGGCCGCATCGCGGAGCGCGGCACGCACGACGAGCTCGTGGCGCACGCCGGAATCTACGCGCGCATCCATCGCCAGCAGCAGCTCGAGGCCGAGATCGAGGGAGACGCCGCGTGACGCCGGGCTTCCACGACGAAGAGGTCATGGGCAAGGTCGTAGACGCGCAGCTCATGCGCCGGCTCGTGCCCTACTTCGAAGGCCACTGGTATCTGGTCGTCCTGTCGTTCGTGCTGATCGTGCCGCGCATGGCCCTCGAGTCACTGCCCGACACGGTCATGGGCTACGCCTTCAATCGCCTCACCGGCACGGACACCGTTCCGGGCTTCCAGAGCTTGCGTGCCCTGCTGGAGCCGCCGGCGGGGATCGAGTGGGTCTGGTGGGTGGGCGGGATCTATTTCGCGATCGCCGTGCTCACGTCGGCCGTCGAGCTCGCGCGGTCCGTGGCGATGGCGGCGATGGGTCAGCGCGCGATGCTCGCGCTGCGCAGCGCGCTCTTCGACCACGTCCAGCGGCTGCCGTTGCGCTTCTTCGACCGCTATCCGGTGGGCCGGCTCGTGACCCGCCTGGGCAACGACATCGAGTCCGCCTCGGAGATGTTCTCGAACGGTCTCGTGGCGCTCATCGCCGACCTCCTGGTGATGACGTTTCTCGCGGTCCTGCTGTTCCGCGCCAACTGGCGACTGGCGCTCTGCGCCATGGCCGTGGTTCCCGTCATGGCCGCGGCCGCGATCGTGTTTCGCTGGAAGGTGCGCGAGGCCTTCCGCACGGTGCGCGTGAAGATCGCGCGCATCAACGCGCACCTGCAGGAGACCATCACCGGCATGCGCGTGGTGCAGCTCTTCGCGCGCGAGAAACGGAACCTCGCCGAGTTCATGCAGACCAACGGCGAGCACCGCGACGCGTGGTTCACGTCGATCTGGTACGAGTCGCTGCTCACCTCGACGATCGGCCTCGCGGGCAACCTGACGACGGCGTTCATCCTCTGGTACGGCGCGCACCTGGTCGGGCTGAAGGTGCTCACGCTGGGCGATCTCGTGTTCTTCATGGGCTACATGCGGAAGTTCTACCGCCCGCTGCAGGACCTGTCGGCGAAGTACTCCGTCATGCAGTCGTCGATGGCGAGCCTGGAGCGGGTGTTCCAGCTGCTCGACATTCCCGAGGAGCCGGCCGAGGTCGCGAGTGCCAGCCCGCAGCGGGTGCGCGGCGAGATCGTGTTCGAGAACGTGACCTTCGCGTACGAGTCTCAGCCGATCCTGAAGAACCTGAGCTTCCGCGTGGCGCCGGGCCAGCGCGTCGCGTTGGTGGGGCACACCGGCGCGGGCAAGACCACGGTGCTGAAGCTCCTCGCGCGCATGTACGAGCCGCAGCAGGGCTCGATCCGGATCGACGGTGTCGACGTGCGCGACATCCCGCGCTCGGTGCTGCGCCGGCACATCGCGTTCGTGCTGCAGGACGTGTTCCTGTTCACGGGCGACCTGGCCTACAACGTGAGCCTCGGGCGCGCGGACATCTCGCAGGCCGAGGTCGAGTCCGCCATGCGCACGGCGCACCTCGAGGAATTCGTCTCGCGGCTCCCGCTCGGCTACCGCCAACCAGTACACGAGCGCGGCGGGAACTTCTCGGTCGGCGAGCGCCAGCTCCTCTCGTTCGCGCGCGCGCTCGCGCAGAAGCCCGAGATCCTGCTGCTCGACGAGGCGACGTCCAGCGTCGACACACAGACCGAAGCGCTCATCCAGGACGCCCTGCACGCGCTGCTCCGCAACAAGACCTCGATGGTCGTCGCGCACCGGCTGTCGACGATCGAGGACGTCGACCGCATCCTCGTGCTCCACCACGGCGAGCTGCGCGAGAGCGGCACGCACCAGGAGCTGCTCGGGCAGCGCGGCCTGTACTGGCGCCTCTACCAGCTCCAGTACGCGATCCAGGAGCGGGCCGCGTAGTCCTACATGAGCGGGACCGGCAAATACGAGCAGCTGATCGCCGGCTGCCGTGACCTCGAGCCCGTCTCGACCGCCGTGGCTCATCCGTGCGAAGCGACCGCGCTCGAGGGCGCCCTGCGCGCCGCGGACGAGCGGCTGGTCGCGCCGATCCTGGTCGGGCCTGTCCTGAAGATCGAGAAGGCCGCGAAGGCGGCGGGGCTCGACATCTCGCGTGTGCCCGTCGTCGACACGCCGCACAGCCATGCATCGGCGGCGAAGGCGGTCCAGCTGGTGCGCGAGGGCCGGGCCGAGCTGCTCATGAAGGGCAGCCTGCACAGCGACGAGCTGCTCGCGGCGGTCGTCGCGCACGACACCGGCCTGCGCACGGAACGGCGCCTCTCGCACGTGTTCATCCTGGACATCCCGACCTACCACAAGGTGCTGATCGTCACGGATGCCGCGATCAACATCTCGCCCGGGCTCGAGGACAAGCGCGACATCTGTCAGAACGCGATCGACCTGTGCCACGCGCTCGGCCTCGCGCGCCCGAAGCTGGCGATCCTGGCTGCCGTCGAGACGGTGACCTCGAAGATGCCGGCGACGATCGACGCCGCCGCGCTGTGCAAGATGGCCGACCGCGGGCAGATCGAAGGCGCGTCGCTCGAGGGCCCGCTCGCGTTCGACGACGCGATCAGCAAGGAGGCGGCGCGCATCAAGGGGATCCATTCCGAGGTCGCGGGCGATCCCGACATCCTGCTCGTGCCCGACCTCGAGGCGGGCAACATGCTCGCGAAGCAGCTCACGTTCCTGGCGAACGCCGAATGCGCGGGGCTCGTGCTCGGCGCGCGCGTGCCGATCGTGCTGACCAGCCGCTCCGACAGCGTGCGCTCGCGGATCGCGAGCTGCGCGATCGCGGTGCGCGTCGCCCACGCGCGGCGAGGGAGCTTCCCGGCGGCGGCCTCGTAAGCCGATGTCGGCGTACCTGTTCGTCCTGAACGCGGGCTCGTCGAGCTTGAAGTTCTCCGCGTACGGGCAGGCGGGCGCGGGCTGGTGCGTCGAGGCGAGAGGGCAGGTCGAGGGCCTCGGGAGCGCCGCGCGCCTGGTCGCGAAGGACGGCTCGGGCCGCGTGCTCGAGGACCGCGCGCTGGCGCGCGGCGCCTCGCCGCTCGACGTGGCGATCGAGTGGTTGCGCGGTCACTGCTCCGACGCGCGGGTGCTCGGCGTGGGGCACCGGGTGGTCCACGGCGGCGCGAGTCGCGCGGGCCCGGCGCGCGTGACTCCGGAGCTCGTGCGCGAGCTGCAGGCGCTCGTGCCGCTGGCACCGCTCCACCAGCCGCAGAACCTGGCCGCGCTCGACGCCGTCGAGAAGCGGCTGCCGGGCGTGCCGCAGGTCGCCTGCTTCGACACGAGCTTCCACCGCGGCCACGCCGAGGTCGTGCAGCTCGTGCCGCTCCCGCGCGAGCTCCGGGCGGGCGGCGTGCAGCGCTACGGCTTCCACGGCCTCTCGTACGAGTACATCGCCTCGGTGTTGCCCGAGGTCGCGCCCGAGATCGCCGAGGGCCGCGTGATCGTCGGCCACCTGGGCAGCGGCGCGAGTCTCTGCGCGCTCCTCGGCCGGCGCAGCGTCGACAGCACGCTCGGCTTCACGGCGCTCGACGGGCTGTGCATGGCCACGCGCCCCGGCTCGCTGGACCCGGGCGTGGTGCTCCACCTGTTCCAGACCGCCGGCCAGTCGGCGGCGCAGGTCGAAGACGTGCTGTACCGGAAGTCGGGCCTCGTCGGCATCTCGGGCTCGAGCAGCGACATGCGCGAGCTGCTCTCGCGGGCGGACCACGACGCGCGGCTGGCGGTCGACTACTTCGTCTACCGCGCAGCGAAGGAGATCGGCGGGCTCGCGGCGGTGCTGCGCGGGGTCGACGCGCTGGTGTTCACGGCGGGCATCGGCGAGAACTCGGTCGAGGTGCGGCGGCGCATCTGCGAGGCGTGCGGCTGGCTCGGCGTCGAGCTCGACGGCGAGGCGAACGCGCGCCACGGCCCCCGCATCTCCGCGCCGGCGAGCCGGGTGTCGGCCTGGGTCATCCCGACCGACGAGGAGTCGATGCTCGCCCGCCACACCGCCGAGGTGCTCGGCCTGTCCTGAGCCGGGCGGAGCCGCAGCGCCTAGGGATCGAACGCCAGCGGCAGACTGCGCAGGCCTCGCAGCATGAACGAGTCGATGCGCTCCGGCGCGGCATTCTCGCGGCGGCGCAGGCCGCGCAGCTGGAACAGCTCTTCGAGCGCGACGCGCGCTTCCAGGCGCGCGAGCGCGGCGCCCAGGCAGAAGTGCACGCCCAGGCCGAAGCCCAGGTGGCCGCCGCGCTCGCGGATCTCGAAGCGCTCGCCGCCGGGGAAGGCGTCCTCGTCGCGGTTCGCGGAGCCGAGCAGCGGCACCACGATTGCACCCTTGGGTACCGCCACGCCGGCGAGCTCGCAGTCGCGCACGGCCTCGCGGTAGAGCAGCTGCACGGGCGTGTCGTAGCGCAGCGCCTCTTCGACCAGCACGGGCACGAGCGCGGGCTCGCGCTCGACGCGGCGCAGCTCGGCCGGGTGCTCGCACAGCGCGAGGAGCGCGTTGCCGAGCAGGTTGGTCGTGGTCTCGTTCCCCGCGACGAGCAAGAGCAAGGTGAAGCTCACCACCTCGGCAGGCTTGAGCGACTCGCCTTCCTCGGCGCGCACGAGCGTGCTGATCAGGTCCTCGCGTGGCGCGCGGCGCCGCTCTTCGATGACTTCGGCGAGATACTTGAAGAGCTCGATGAAGGAGGTGACGCGCGGGCCCGCGGGGCGGTTCGCCGCGCCGCCGCCGCCGGCCGTCGCGACCAGCGCGTCGGACCAGCGCTTGAAGTCGGCGCGGCGCTCCGGGTCCACGCCGAGCATCTCGGCGATCACGGTGACGGGCAACGGGATGGCGAGGTCCTGCACCAGGTCGAGCTCGCCCTTCGCGCGCACGTCGTCCAGACACGCGCGCGCGATCTCGCGCACGCGCGGCTCGAGCGCGCCGATGCGCCGCGGCGTGAAGCCGCGGTTCACGATCGCGCGCAGCTCGTCGTGCAGCGGCGGGTCGGCGAAGACGACCGAGCGCGCGGTGGCCATCTCGACCGGCGGATAGGGCAGCGAGGCGACCAGCCGCGCCAGCTCCTCGGGCGCCAGGTCGCCCGTCTGCAGCAGCGAGGCCTGCGGCCGGCCGTTCGAGCCGGTGAAGCGCATGGCCCCCGACGAGAAGGTCGCTGTGTCGCGGAGCACCTCGCGCACGTCGCGCTGGCGCGCCACGGCGTAGAAGTCCGTGCTCGGGATGTGTGCCACGGGCGCGACCGCGCGCAGCTCGCGGTAGTGCGGGTACGGATCGCGCCGGACGTCCGGGTTCGTCGGGTCGTACGAGAGCTGCGTCACGTGGACTCCTTCTTGCGCGCACGCCGCGCGCCAAGCGACTCGACCAGCTCCGGCATGTGCTCGGGCCGGAACAGGCCGTACAGGATCATGCGGGTCATCTCGCGCACGAAGCGCCCCGTCGCGGCGGGCAGCTCGGCTTCGTCGTACTCGGCGTGCACGCGCAGCGACCACACCAGCCACGCGCCCACCAGGATGTGCGCGAGCATCTCGGCGTCGATGCCCTCCTGCGCGCGCGCGCCGCGGGTGACCTTGCCGAGGTGGGCGACGAAGCGGTCCCACGCGCGCGGGGGCAGGGGATCGCCGGCGAGCACCAGATGGAGCGCCAGCCGCGAGAGCTCGCGCTGCTCCGCGAACGTGCGGGCCATCCCGGAGATGAGCTCTGCCGGCGAGCGCGGCTCCTCGAGCCGCTTCTGCAGCGTCTCTCCCATCGCTTCCAGCACCGCGCCGACGAGCTCGTCGCGCGTGCGGAAATGCTGGTACGCCGTCGTGCGGTTCAGGCCCGCCTCGTGCGCGACGCCCGAGACCGTGAGCGAGTCCGTGCCGTGCTCGGCGACGAGCCGGCTCGCGGCCGCCAACAGCCGCTCGCGGTTGCGGTCGTAGTCGCTGCGACGCCGGCGCGGCGGCAGGTGCGTCTGGGGCACGAGACAGGTATAGGAAGGCGCGGCGCTAATTTCAACAGCAGTGTTGACTTTGGCACCGGCTGCCCCACTCGCGGCGCGACTGCGCCCGTGCGCCTCACCCGGGCGCGCGCGGCGCGGGCCCGCGCTGGCCCCGGGCGTGCACCGGCGCAGCCCGTGATCGCCGAAGAGTTCTCGCCCGGGCTCGGTCTTGCGGGCGGCGCGCTGATCGGCCTCGCCGCGGCTGGTCTCCTGCTCGCCGACGGTCGGATCGCAGGCGTGAGCGGCATTCTCGCGCGCAGCCTGGGCGCCGCCCGCGGCGATCGGCTGTGGCGGCTCGCCTTCCTGGCTGGGCTGCCGCTCGGTGCCGCCGGCACGGCCGCGCTGTTCGGCGACCTGCACGGCTTCGCGATCACGCCGAGCCCGGCGCGGCTGCTTGCGGGTGGACTGCTGGTCGGCTTCGGCACCTGGCTCGGGGGCGGTTGCACGAGCGGTCACGGCGTGTGCGGCCTGGCGCGCGGGTCGCGGCGCTCTCTCGCCGCGACGCTGGTCTTCATGGCGACGGGCTTCGCGACGGTCTTCGCGCTGCGCCACCTGTGGGGCGGCGGCAGCTGATGCGCAGCCTTTCGGCGCTCGTGTGCGGCGCGGTGTTCGGCGCTGGCCTGCTGGTCTCCGGGATGACGAATCCCGCCAAGGTGCTGGGCTTCCTCGATCTCGCGGGTCGGTGGGACCCGACGCTCGCGTTCGTGATGGGCGGGGCGCTCGCGGTGAACGCCGCCGCTTGGGCGGCGATGCGTCGGCGCAAAGCTCCGCTCTTCGCGCCCGTGTTCGCGCTGCCGCAAGCGAACGCCATCGATGGCCGGCTCCTCGCGGGCTCGGCGCTCTTCGGGGTGGGCTGGGGACTCGTCGGCCTGTGTCCGGGCCCGGCCCTCGCGGGCCTCCTGCGCGGGGAGCTGCCGCTCTACGCATTCGTCGCTGCGCTCGTCGCGGGCTCGTGGCTCGCACAGCTTTACACGCGGAGAGCGCGTGGGTAACCTCGCGCGAACTCTCCTCCTCCGAAGCCAGCGCCGGTCCTGTCTCCCGCCTCCTCCCCCCGAGTCGAGGAAGTGGCCGCGCGGTAAGTCATTGGCGGGGCTCGGTTGCGGATCCGATCTCTAGAGCTGGTCGGCTTCAAGTCTTTCGCGGACAAAACCGTGTTCGCGTTCGACCGGGGGATCTCTGCGATCGTCGGGCCGAACGGCTGCGGCAAGTCGAACGTGATCGACGCGCTGCGCTGGGTCATGGGCGAGCAGAACCCGCGCCACCTGCGCGGCCGCGGCATGGAGGACGTGATCTTCGCGGGCACCGAGCGGAAGCCCGCTGTCGGCATGTGCGAGGTCACGCTCGTGCTCGACAACTCCGACGGCCTGGCGGCGCCGCCGTACGGCGGCTTCTCCGAGATCCAGATCTCGCGCAGGCTCTACCGCGACGGCGAGAGCGAGTACCTGATCAACAAGGTGCCCGTGCGGCTGCGCGACGTGCTCGACTTCTTCCTCGACACGGGCGTCGGCACGCGCGGCTACACGATCGTCGAGCAGGGCCAGATCGCCGAGCTGGTCTCGTCCAAGCCCGAAGAGCGCCGCGTGATCTTCGAGCAGGCGGCCGGCATCGGGAAGTACCGCCAGCGCCGCAAGGAGACCGAGTCCAAGCTGCGCGCGACGGAGCAGAACCTGCTCCGCGTGAACGACATCCTCGTCGAGCTGCGCCGGCAGATCGCCTCGCTCGACCGCCAGGCGGCCAAGGCGAACCGCTACAAGAAGCTGCGCGCCGAGCTGCGCGAGCTCGAGCTCGCGGTCGCGCACGAGAGCTTCGGCCGCGACCGCGAGTCCTTCGCGGGCGCCGAGCGCGAGCTCGAAGCGCTGCGCGCCGAAGGCGCGGGCATGGACGCGCGCACGGGCCGCGCCGACGCGGACCTCGAGAACGCGCGCCGCGCGCACCTCGACCGCGAGCGCGAGCTGGGCCGCGCGAGCGAGTCGCTCTATGCGCTGCGCAGCCGCATCCAGGCGCTCGAGAGCAAGATCGGCTACGAGCGCCGGGAGCGCGCGGGGCTGGTGTCCCTCGCCGACGAACGCGAGGCCGAGCTGCGCGAGCTCGAGCTGCGGCTCGCCGCCGACGGCTCCGAGCTGCGCGACGTGCTCGCGCGCCTGTCCGAGCTCGAAATGCGCGTGGCGGCCGACGAAGAGGAGCTCGCGCGCCGCGACGGCGAGCTCCGTGAGCACGCCGAGCGGCTCGCCGCCGCGCAAGGCCGCCGCGAGGCGCTGCACGCGCGGCTGGTCGAGCTGTCGGGCGACGAGGCCTCCGTGCTCGCACTCGGCGACCGCATCGAGGAGCGGCGCGCCGAGCTCGAGCTGCGCCTGCGCGAGCGCGAGGACGAGATCGAGACGAGCTCGGTGGAGGTCGAGGAGCTGCGCCGCGGCGAGGCGGGCCTCGAGGGCCGGCTGCGCCTCGGCCTGGCCGAGCGCGACGACCACGGCCGCGCGCTGGCCGAGCTGCTCCGCACGCACGAGCGCACGCGCGAGCACGAGATCTCGCTCGGGCGCGAGCTCGAGCAGGCGCGCGAGCGGCTGCAGGTGGCACGTGCCCAGCTCGAGTCGGTGCAGGAGATCGAGCGCCGCGAGGCCATGCGCGCGGCGGCGCTGCTCGAGAAGCTGCCGGCGAACGAGCGCGCGCGCGTGCGCGGCTGGTTGTCGGAGTCGCTGCGCACCGCCGACGGGCTCGAGACCGCGGTCGAGGCCGTGCTGGCGCACCGGCTCGAGGGGCTGCTCGTCGACGACTCCGACACCGCGCTGGCGCTGCTGCGCCAGATCCGCGACGAGCGCATCGGCCGCGCCACCGTGCTGGCGCTGCACGCCGGGCCCGAGGCCGCGAACACCGGCTTCGTGCCGCTGGGCCGCCCGCTCGCCGACTTCGTGACCGCGGACTCCCACGCGCAGTCGGTCGTGCTGCGGCTCCTGCGCGACGTGTATCTGGTCGAGAGCATCGACGTGGCGGTGTCGCGCTTCGGCGCCGACCACCCACCGGCAACGTTTGTCACGCGCGCCGGCGAGGTGCTCGACCGCTCGGGCGCGCTCGTCGGCGGCGCCGGCGCACCTCCGGGCGCGCTGTCGCGCGCGGGCGAGCTCCGCCGGCTCTCGGCGCTCGTGGCCGAGGTCGAGCCGCGCGCCGCCGCGCTCGTGCAGGAGCTCGCGTCCACCAGCGCGCGCGTCTCGTCGCTCGCGCGCGAGATCGAGAACGCGCGCAGCCGCCGCCACACCGCGGACATCGCCGTCGTCAACGTCGAGAAGGACCTCGAGCGCATGCGCGAGCGCGGCAAGGCCGCGCACGACTCGCTCGAGCTGTCGCTCGTCGACAAGCGCAGCCTGCTCGACCAGCTGGAGCAGCTCGTCGACGAGCGCGAGCGCGCGGCCGCGCGGCACGAGGATCTCGTGCGCGAGCGCGCCCAGTGCGAGGCGTCGCGCGGCGAGCTGCAGCTGCAGCTGCAATCGCTCGGCCGCGACCTCGAGCGCGTGGAGCAGCGCGTGGTGCAGGCGCGCATCGAGCTCGCCGAGCTCGGCGCGCGGCGCGATCAGGAGACGCAGGCGCGCGACCGGCTCGACGCGGGCATCGCCGAGGGCCGCGAGCGGAGCGAGCGCCGCCGCGAAGAGGTGCGCAGCGCCCGAGAACGCGCCGCCGAGCTGGCTCGCTCGGCCGACGAGGGCCAGCTCGAGCTCGACCGCGAGATCCGCAGCGAGGAAGAGGCGCGCCGGCACCAGGCCGGCCTGCGCGAGCAGTACGAAGCCAGCGCGCGCGCGGTCGAATCACTCGAAGTCGAGGTGCGCGCGGCGACGCGCGACCGCGAGGCACTTCGCGAGCGGCTCGCCGCGCACGAGCTCCACGTGCACGACGCACGCATGCGGCTCGAGCAGCTCGTGACCGGCATCCGCGAGCGCTACGAGGTCGACCTCGCCGCGTTCGCCCCGTCCGCGCAGCTCGCGGGCACGCCCGAAGAGCGCGAGGCGGAGCTCGAGCGCGTGCGCCAGGCGCTGCGCTCGCTCGGCGAGGTGCACCTGGGCGCGATCGAGGAGTACGAGGAAGTCTCCGAGCGCTGCCGCTACCTGGACGAGCAGAAGACCGACCTCGAGCTGTCGATCGAGCGCCTGCGCGGCGCCATCGCGCGCATCAACCGCACCAGCCGCGAGCGCTTCCGCGAGACGTTCGACGCCGTCGACAAGGTCTTCCAGACGGTGTTCCCGAAGATGTTCGACGGCGGTCGCGCGCACCTCTCGCTCACCGAGAGCGACGACGTGCTCGAGGCGGGCATCGAGATCATCGCGCAGCCGCCGGGGAAGAAGCTGCAGAACGTGAACCTGCTGTCGGGCGGCGAGAAATCGCTCACCGCGATGGCCCTGCTCGTCGCCGTGTTCACGGTGAAGCCGTCGCCGTTCTTCCTGCTCGACGAGGTCGACGCGGCGCTCGACGACGCCAACGCCGGCCGCTTCAACGAGCTGTTGCGCGAGATGTCGAAGACGTCGCAGTTCCTCATGATCACGCACAACAAGCAGTCGATCGAAATCGCCGACGCGCTCTTCGGCGTCACGATGCAGGAGCGCGGCCTCTCGAAGCTCGTCACCGTGGATCTGATTTGACTTCGCTCGCCTGCGGCTCGCTGCGCGGGCCTGCGGCCCTTGCGGCCTCGCTCAGGGCGGCCTTCGCTCGGCCTCGTCCGATTGACTTCGCTCGCCTGCGGCTCGCTGCGCGGGCCTTCGGCCCTTGCGGGCTCGCTCAGGGCGGCCTTCGCTCGGCCTCGTCCGATTGACTTCGCTCGCCTGCGGCTCGCTGCGCGGGCCTGCGGCCCTTGCGGCCTCGCTCAGGGCGGCCTTCGCTCGGCCTCGCCGTTTCGATCGTGTTGTTCGGGAAGAGCGGGACCGGACGCTCTGCTGTGCGTCGCTGCGGAGCGAAGTCCGGAGGACGCAGTAGACTCCCGGGCCCGTGCCTGACCATCTCTCCCCGGAGGTCCTCGAGCTCCTTGGCGGCGCCGTCGCGGTCGTCGGCGCGTTCGCGGCGCTCGTGTTCGGCTTCCGGCGTGCGCGCCGCGCGGGTCCGCCGCCCTTCAAGAAGCTGAAGCTGCCGCCGCCGCGCGGGCCCGCGAGAGTCGAGCCGCCGGCGGAGACCGTCGCTGCGCCCCTGCCTGTGCCCGTCGCGCCGCGGCCTCCGGCGAAGCCGGCCCCCGAGCCCGCCGCCGCGCCGGCGCCCGCTCCGCCGAGGCGCGCAGACTGGCGCGCGGGGCTGTCGCGCTCGCGCGCGGGGCTCGTCGGCAAGCTCGAGGGCATCTTCCGCGGCCGCGCCGCGCTCGACGACGCGGCGCTCGCCGAAGTCGAGACGGTGCTCTTCGGCGCCGACCTCGGCGTGCGCACGGCCGACGACTTCCTCGAGCGCGTGCGCCGCGTGCGGTCGCCCGACGAGGTGCGCCCCGCGCTCGAGGCCCGCGCGCGGGAGATCCTCGGCGCGCTGCCGAGCGCGGTCGTGCCGGTCGCCGAGAAGCCGCACGTGATCCTCGTCGTCGGCGTGAACGGCTCGGGCAAGACGACCACGATCGGCAAGCTCGCGGCGCGCTACGCGCGCGAGGGCAAGCGCGTCGTCGTCGCCGCGGGCGACACCTACCGCGCCGCCGCGATCGATCAGCTCGCGATCTGGGCGGACCGGGCGGGCGTCGAGATCGTGAAGGGGGCGCCGGGCGGCGATCCCGCGGCGGTCGCGTTCGATGCCGTGAAGAGCGCGCGCACGCGGGGGCTCGACGTGGTGCTGGTCGACACCGCGGGCCGCCTGCAGACCGACCAGGGACTCATGGACGAGCTCGCGAAGATCCAGCGCGTGATGCGCAAGGAGATGGCGAGCGCGCCGCACGAGGTGCTGCTCGTGCTCGACGCGAACACCGGCCAGAACGCGATCCGCCAGGCCCAGGAGTTCAAGAAGGCCGTCGCCGTCACCGGCATCGCACTCACGAAGCTCGACGGAACCGCGCGCGGCGGCGTCGTGCTCGGCGTCGCGCAGGAGGTCGGTCTGCCCGTCCGCTACGCCGGCCTGGGCGAGTCACTCGACGACCTGGCCGACTTCGACGCCGCGGAGTTCGCCACCGCTCTCTTCGCGCCCGACTGAGTCTGGTCGGCTCCGCTGCCTTCGGAGCTTGCCTCAGCGCGAGACGGTGCGGATTTCGTTGAAGGTCACTCCTCTTTCGCTCATCATCACCCGGGAGGAGGACCGATGGCGACCATCAGCCGCTTTCCCTTCACCCGCCACCTGCGCGCTGAGCCGAACCAGTTCATCTTGCATTTCCGGCGGGGCAGGGCGGTCCGAAAGGCGCCGGCCTGGCCTACTGGTTCACGCCTCTGTCCTCTGCGGTCGCCCAGGTGCCGATCGACGATTGCGAGACGACGTTCGTCCTGAACGAGCGCTGCGCCGACTTCCAGAACGTGGTCGTCCAGTGCACAGTGACCTACCGGTTCTCGGACCCGGAGCGCGCCGCCACGCGCACCAACTTCTCCGTGTCGCTTGCAAGCGGCGCGTGGCTCGAGAAGCCCCTCGAGCGCATCGCCGCGCTTCTGAGTCAGCGAGCGCAGCTCCCGGCTCGCTCCTATCTGATCACCGTTCCGATCGTCGAAGCCGCACAGGCCGGAGCGACCGTCGTGCAACAGCGCATCGAGGCGGCGCTTCACTCTGACGGCGAGATTGCCGCCGTCGGTGTGTCGATCGTGAGTGTGCAGATCGACCGGATCGCGCCGACGGCGGAGTTGGAGAAGGCCATCCAAACACCGGCGCGTGAGTCGATCCAGCAGCGCGCGGATGAGGCCGTCTTTCAGCGCCGAGCCCTCGCCGTCGAGAAGGAGCGCGCCATCAAGGAGAACGAGCTCGCGACGGAGCTCGAGCTCGCGCGAAGACAGGAGGAGCTCATTCGCCAACAGGGCGCCAACACCCGTCTACACGCCCAAGAAGATGCCCAGGCCGATCGGCTGCGCGCCGAGGCCGAGGCGAGCCGGCTCGAGCTCGTCGCCACGGGAAATGCGCAGGCGAGTCGGCTCATGGCGGCTGCGGCCGCCGAGGCCGAGGCGCGCCGGGTGGACATCTACCGCTCGGCGCCCAGTGCGGTCGCGCTCGGAATTGCGCTGCAGGAGCTCGCTCGACACGTCCAGGCGATCCAGCACCTCAACTTGACGCCTGACCTGCTCGGGGCCGCCCTGCAGCAGTTCCTCCGCGAGAGAGCCGGCGACTGATGCAGAGACGAGCGCTTCCGCGAGTGGTAGTCGTGACGCGCAAGACGCCGCTGCAGCTCCTGCTGCTGCGGCACGGGACCATCGGCCAAGCAGAGTTCTATCTTCGCTCGCGCGGCGAGGACATCTCGGACTACCGCCGCACCCACGCGCGGTTCGAGGCAGCTCTGCACGCCGTGATCGAGTCACTGCCGCCCGAGCAGCGGCGTACTCGCGTCGAGCGCGATCAGCTCGACCGCTTCCAGTTCGCAGAAGACGACATCGTTCTCATCGTCGGGCAGGATGGTCTCGTCCCGAACACCGCGAAGTATCTCACCGGCCAGCTCACTATCGGCATCAACCCAGATCCGGCCTCTTATGACGGCGTGCTGTGCAGGCACGCACCGAAGAACGCCCGCGCGCTCCTCGACTGGCTGCGCACTCGCGATCGGCCCGAATACGATGTCCAGCGCCGGACGATGCTCGCGGCCCAGCGTGAAGATGGCCAGCGGATACTCGCGCTGAACGAGGTGTTCATCGGGCACCAGAGCCATCAGTCGGCGCGCTACCGCATCCGGGTCGAGGGGCGAGAAGAACGACAGTCCTCGTCCGGAGTGCTCTGCGCGACGGGCACGGGCTGCACCGGCTGGACGCTCTCCATCGCCAGGCAGCGCAAGCTACAGGACGAGCTTCCGAGGCCGGAGGATGATCGCGCCGTGTGGCTCGTGCGCGAGCCTTTCCCGTCGGTGAGCACCCAGGTGTCCCTCGATTTCGGCGGGCTGTCGCGCTCAGCCGGGCTCGAGATCGCCTCGGAGATGGCGGAAGGTGGCGTCGTTTTTGCGGATGGCATCGAGTCCGACCGCCTCGAGTTCGCCGATGGCCACCGGTTGGTGGTCCGGCTCGCGGAGCAGAAGCTCGCGCTCGTGGTGCGCGCGGGTGAGAAGCAGATCGCGCCACGCGCTCCGGCCACTCCGATCCGAACCGTCCGACGGCGCCCGGCCCCGCGCGGGTCCGCACCGCACCCCTAGAGCTCGAACGGTCGTTCGGACCATGGCTCCTCGAGGATGCATCCGCCGCGTGCGACCCAGAGGCGGTCGTCGAACGGCTTGCGCGTCTCGCCGTGGATGGCGTGCGCCGGGATGAACTGGATCACCCACGAGCGCCGCGGCAGCGCCGTCGGGTTGGGACCCGCGCGGTGCAGGGTGAGCGACGAGAAGATCCCGACCTCGCCCGCAGCGAGCTCGAGCGGCTCGCCGGTCGCGCTTCCCTCGTAGCCGATCTGGAAGAAGGCGCCGGTGTCGCGGTGCGGGACCGGTCCGGCGCGGTGACTTCCCGGCTGGATCCAGAGACAGCCGTTCGCGGCGGTCATGGCGTCGACCGCGAGTGTCGCGGTCACGTACTCGGCGGGCTCGACTGCGCCGTAGCCGTTGTCCTGGTGCCACGGCGTCTCGGAGCCCGTGCCGGGCGGCTTCGAGACGGCCTGGTCCCAGTACAGCCGCACCTCGGGTCCGAGGAGCTCGAGGAGCGGCTCGACCAGCACGCGCGAAGTCGCAAAGCGGCGCAGCGCGGGACTGCGCAGCTGCAGGAGCGGGGCGTACTCGAACTTCGACTTGCCCCGTTCACCGATGTGCATGGGCTTCGCAAGCGCGAGGTCGTAGGCGCTGCGGATCTCCTCGAGCTCGGCCGTCGAGAAGACCTGGCCGAGGCTCGTGTAGCCGCGCTCGCGGAAGGCGAGCACCTGGGCGCTCGTGAGCCTCATGCTCCGCGCCGGAGGGCGCGGCCCGGGCGCGCGTGCGTGTGGGCGCCGTCGCGCACGACGCGCGTGCCGTTCACGAACACGTCGCGGATCCCCGCGGGCGGGTGGTTCGGGTCCTCGTACGTGCCGACGTCGATGATCCGCGCCGGGTCGAACACGACCAGGTCCGCGAACGCGCCGGCGCGGAGCTCGCCGCGGTCGCGCAGGCCGAACTTCCGCGCGGGGAAGCTCGTCATGCGGCGCACCGCTTCTTCCAGCGGGAACAGCCCGAGGTCGCGCGCGTAGCGGCCGAGCACGCGCGCGAACGTGCCCCACAGGCGCGGGTGCGGCTTGCCGGGCAGCGTGGGCACGCCGTCGGAGCCGATCATGGTGCTCGGGTGGCGCATGACGGTGCGCACGTCGTCCTCGCTCATCGTGTGCATGACGACCGTGGCATGGGGCACTTCCGCGAGCACGCGCTCCGCGGTCTGCCGCGCGGGCAGGCCGAGCTCTTTCGCGAGCTCGGCGATGCTGCGGCCCTCCCATGCCTCGCGGCCCTTCGCCGAGGCGATTGCGACGTCGCCTGGCTCCACGCCGCCCAGGCCGCGCGAGGCCGCGCCGGGGTCGAAAGCCCCGTTCTGCACGACCGCTGCGAGCACCGTGCTGCCCGCGGTGTACGGGTACTGGTCGGCGTGCACGTCGAGGCCCTCTGCTTGCGCGGCCTCGATGAGTCGCAGTGACTCGGTGACTTTGCCCCACGCATCGCGGCCCGACGCCTTGTGGTGCGAGATCTGCACGGGCACGCGAGCGCGCCGGCCGATCTCGAGCGCCTCGCGCACGCTGTCGAGCAGCCCGGAGCCCTCGTTGCGCATGTGCGTCGCATAGAGCGCGCCCGTGCCGCGCAGCTCGGCGGCGAGCTCGACGATCTCGTCGGTGGTCGCGTTCCGGCCCGCTTCGTACACGAGCCCCGTCGACAGGCCGACCGCTCCGGCGTCGCGGCCCTCGCGCACGAGCGCGCGCATGGCGTCGAGCTCGCCTCGCGTCGGCCCGCGGCGGACGTCCATCACCGCGGCTCGCACCGTGCCGTGGCCGATCAGCACCGCAGCGTTCACGCTCGGCGGCTCGGCGTCGAGCCGCGCCAGATAGCCGGCGTAGCCTTCCCAGGGCGCGAAGTCGGCGTCGGGATGGAACGACCGAGCCATGAGCTTCGCGATGGCGAACGGCGCCGCCCCCATGCCGCAATTGCCGACGACACAGGTCGTGACGCCGCCCTGCACCTTGAAGTCCATCTCGGGACGGAGCAGGAGCGCGAAGTCGTCGTGCGTGTGCACGTCGATGAAGCCGGGCGCGAGCGCCAGGCCGCTCGCGTCGAGCGATGCGCTCGCGCGGAGCTTCGAGCAGTCGCCGACCGCGGCGATCCGGTCGCCTCGCACGGCGACGTCTGCGCGCTGCGGCGCGCTGCCGGTGCCGTCGTGGACCGTCGCGCCGCGGATCAAGAGGTCGACGTCTCGCGCCATGGCGCGAGCATACCGGACCGCGCTAACCACAGGCGCCATGTCGATGTACGTGCTGGCGCTCGACCAGGGGACCACGAGCTCGCGCGCGATCGTGTTCGACGCCGCGGGCAACACGGTCGCGAGCCAGGCGCACGAGTTCAAGCAGCACTATCCCGAGCCCGGCTGGGTCGAGCACGACCCGAACGAGATCTGGGACACGCAGCTGCGCGCCGCGCGCGGCGCGCTCGCACGCGCGCAGATCCGTGCGGACGAGATCGCGGCGCTCGGCATCACGAACCAGCGCGAGACGACCGTCGTGTGGGAGCGCGCGACCGGCCGGCCGATCTACCCGGCGATCGTATGGCAGTCGCGCCAGACCGTCGAGCTGTGCGACGAGCTCCGCCGGCGCGGCCTCGAGCCCGTGGTGCGCGAACGCACGGGGCTCGTCGTCGACGCGTACTTCTCCGCGACGAAGCTCGCGTGGATCCTGGCGAAGGTCGACGGCGCGCGCGATGCCGCGCGGCGCGGCGAGCTGGCGTTCGGCACGATCGACGCCTGGCTCGTGTGGAAGCTCACGGGCGGCAAGGTGCACGCGACCGACTATTCCAACGCGTCGCGGACCATGCTGTACGACATCGCCCGGCGGTCGTGGGACGCGGAGCTGCTCGACGCGCTCGACATCCCGCACGAGGTGCTGCCCGAGGTGCGCGACTCGAGCGGCGCGTTCGGCACGACCGACGCCGAGCTGCTCGGCGCGGCGATTCCGATCACGGGCGTCGCGGGCGACCAGCAGGCGGCGCTCTTCGGCCAGGCGTGCTTCGAAGCGGGCAGCGCGAAGAACACGTACGGCACCGGCTGCTTCATGCTGATGAACACGGGCACGACGCTGCGGCGCTCGGCGTCGGGCTTGATCTCGACGATCGCCTGGGGCATCGGGGGCACCGTCGAGTATGCGCTCGAGGGTGCCGTGTTCGTGGCGGGCGCGGCCGTGCAGTGGCTGCGCGACGAGCTCGGCCTGCTGCACAGCGCGGCCGAGAGCGAGGCGCTGGCGCGCTCGGTGCCCGACACCGGCGGTGTGTACGTCGTGCCCGCGTTCACGGGCCTGGGCGCGCCGTACTGGGACCCGCAAGCGCGCGGCACGATCGTGGGGCTCACGCGCGGCACGAGCCGCGCGCATCTCGTGCGCGCCACGCTCGAGGCGATCGCGTACGAGAGCACGGATCTGTTGCGCTGTTTCGAGACCGACACAGAAGTGCGTACGAACCAGCTCCAGGTCGACGGCGGCGCGACGGCAAACGACTTCCTCATGCAGTTCCAGGCCGACGTCATGGGTGTGCCCGTGCGGCGACCCAAGGTGCTCGAGACCACGGCACTCGGCGCCGCGTACCTGGCCGGGCTCGCCACGGGCTTCTGGAAGGACCGCCGCCAGATCGCGAAGAACTGGCAGGAGGACCGCTACTTCGAGCCCGAGATCTCGGAGGCCAAGCGCGAGGAGCTCTACCGCGGCTGGCTGCGCGCGGTCGAGCGCTCGCGCGGCTGGGCCGGCGGCTCGTGACGCTCGTCATCGCGCACCGCGGCGCGTCGGTCGATCGCCCCGAGAACACGCTGCCCGCGTTCGAGCTGGCGGTGGAGCAGGGCGCCGACATGATCGAGACCGACCTGCACCTGCTCCGCGACGGCGCGATCGTGCTCTACCACGACGACGACGTGGGCGGGCGACTCGTGGGGGCGCACACGCTCGCGGAGCTGCGCACGGCGCTGCCCGCCGCGCCCACGCTCGAGGAGACGCTCGACCGGTTCGCCGGGCGGATCGCGTGGAACCTCGAGATCAAGGCGCCGCGCAGCGGGCCGTACGAGGGGCTGGAGGCGCGCGTGCTCGAAGAGGTGGGCCGGCGCGGCGGCCTCGCGCGTACGTTGTTCTCGAGCTTCTCCGACGCGGTGCTCGCGAAACTCCGCGAGCTCGAGCCGAAGGCGCGGCTCGGCACGCTGGTGTCCGCGGGCCGGCCCGGCGACATCCTGGCGCGCGCGAAGCGGGTCGCTGCAGAGGCGGTGCACCTCGACCTGCGCCTGGCGAGCGAGGCGCGCATGGCCGAGTCGCACGCCGCGGGCTTCCGCGTGAACGTCTGGACCGTCGACCGGCCCGACGACCAGAAGCGCCTGGTCGCCGCCGGAGTCGACGGCATCTTCACGAACCTGCCCGCGAAGCTCCGGGCGCTCTTGAGTCAGTAGGCGTTCGGGTCGTTGAAGCTGCGCACGACCGTCAGCAGCAGGATCCGCACGTCGAAGCCGAGCGACCAGCGGCGCAGGTACGCCATGTCGTACTCGAGGCGCTTCTCGATCGACGTGTTGCCGCGGCAGCCGTTCACCTGGGCCCAGCCGGTGAGTCCGCCCTTCACCTTGTGGCGCAGCATGTAGCCGGGCAGGCCGGCGCGGAACTCGCGGATGAACTCCGGTCGTTCGGGCCGAGGGCCGACCAGGCTCATCTCGCCGACCAGCACGTTCCAGAACTGCGGGATCTCGTCCAGATTCGTGCGGCGCAGGAAGGCGCCGAGTGGCGTGCGGCGCGCGTCGTTCGCCACGGCCCACACCGCGCCGGTCTCGCGCTCGGCGTCCTGCACCATCGTGCGGAACTTCCACATCGAGAAGAGCCGGCCGTCCAGGCCCATGCGCTCCTGGCGGTAGAACACGGGCCCGGGCGACGAGAGCTTCACGGCGACGGCGAGCGCGGCGAAGATCGGCGCGCCCACGACGAGCGCGGCGCCCGCGCCGACCACGTCGAGCGCGCGCTTCAGCACGGCGTTCCAGCCGACGAGGGGCGACTCGATCAGCCGGATCATGGGCAGCCCGTCGAAGTCCTCGATGCCGCCCTGCACGGTGTCGATGCCCAGCAGGTCCGGCACGAACCGCACGGCCGCAGTGGTGTCGTGCAGCTCGCGCAGCAGCTTCAGCGGGTTCGCCGGATCGCTGCGGTCGAGCGCGAGCACGACCTGCTCGATGTCTTCGCTCAACACCACGTTGTGTAGGTTCTCGTACGTGCCGAGCCAGGGCGCGGAGTCGCCGCCCAGCCCGGCGGGCGAGGGGCCGAGGAAGCCGCGCACCCGGAAGCCGAGCTCGGGGTGGCGCGCGAGGCGCGCGTGGATCTCGCGCGCGAGCGTGCCCGTGCCCACGATGAGGACGCTCTGCACGAAGCGGCCGCGGCGGCGCAGGCCGCGGAGCAGCGCGCGCAGCGCGAGCCGCGACGACACGAGCCCGGCGAGCGCGAGCCCCGAGAACACCGTGACCGTGAGGCGCGACACCCAGGCGAGCTGGCCGAAGAACGTGAGCGTCGCCAGGAACACCGTCCCCAGCACGCACACTTCGAAGAGGCGGCGCGTCTCGGAGGCCAGCGAGTGCACGCGGTGGCCGTCGTACAGGCCGCGCCAGCGCAACAGGATGTGCCAGATCGGCAGGATGCCGAGCAGGAGCCACGGATACTGCGCGACGTCGTACGCGTGCGTCGGGTCGGGCAGCCAGCCCGACTCGAAGCGCAGCCAGATCGCGCCCAACCACGCCGCGGACACCAAGGCCAGGTCCGCCAGCGCGAGCAGCCCGCGCAACACCTCGCTGTGTTTTCTGAGCATCGAACCCCTAGCCCGTCGGACCAGAGGCTAGCGAGAGTCCGACGATAGTTCCCGGTCGATCTGCGCGGCTGCCTCGCGGCCTTCGGCGATCGCCCACACGACCAGCGACTGGCCGCGCCGCATGTCGCCAGCGGCGTACACGCGCGGCACCGTGGTGGCGTAGCCGCGCGTCGCGACGCTGCCGCGCTCGGAGATGCCGACACCGAACTGTTTCAGCATGTCGTCGCGCACCGGGCCCAGGAAGCCCATGGCGAGCAGCACCAGGTCGACGTCGAGCGTGAACTCGCTGCCCGCCACGGTCTGCATGTCGCGTCGGCCCGTCGCGGGATCGGGCGGGCCGAAGCGCAGGCGCACGCCGTGCAGCTTCTCCACGCGGCCGTCCGTGCCGGAGAAGCCGACGGTCGAGATCGCCCAGTCGCGCGAGCCGCCCTCTTCGTGCGACGACGACATGCGCAGGATCTGCGACGGCGCGGGATGCACGGGCCACGGCACGTCTTCGCCGCGCTTCTCGGGCGGCTTCTCGAGCAGCTCGAAGTTGTAGACGTGCTTCGCGCCCTGGCGGTGGCTCGTACCGATGCAATCCGAGCCGGTGTCGCCGCCGCCGAGCACGACCACGTTCTTGCCCGTGGCGAGAATCGCGCCCGCGTCGGGCACGCCGTCGCCCGCGACGCGGCGGTTCTGCTGCTCGAGGAAGTCCATCGCGTAGTGCACGCCCGCGAGGTCGCGGCCCGGCACGGTGAGGTCGCGCGGCGCCTCCGCGCCGCCCGCGAGCAGCACCGCGTCGTTCTCGCGCAGGAGCTCGGGACCCGACACGTCGCGGCCGACGTGCACGCCCGTCCGGATCTCGACGCCCTCGGCGATCATGAGCTCGACGCGACGGTCGATCGTCCACTTCTCGAGCTTGAAGTCGGGGATGCCGTAGCGCAGCAAGCCGCCGACGCGGTCCTTCTTCTCGAACAGCGTCACGCGGTGGCCCGCGCGGTTCAGCTGCTGCGCGGCCGCGAGGCCCGCGGGTCCCGAGCCGACCACCGCGACGCGCCGGCCCGTGCGCGTCGCAGGCGGCTGCGGCACGACCCAGCCTTCGGCGAAGCCGCGCTCGGCGATCGTCTTCTCGATGAACTCGATCGTGACCGGGTCGTCGTTGATGCCGAGCACGCACGCCGACTCGCACGGCGCGGGGCAGATGCGCCCGGTGAACTCGGGGAAGTTGTTCGTGCGGTGCAGGCGGTCGAGCGCCTCGCGCCACTTGCCGCGATACACCAGGTCGTTCCAGTCGGGGATGATGTTGCCGAGCGGGCAGCCCGAGTTGCAGAACGGCACGCCGCAGTCCATGCAGCGCGATGCCTGCGCGCGGATCGCGTCTTCCGGCGGATCGGCGTAGATCTCCAGGTAGTCCTCGATCCGCTCCTTCGCGCCGCGCCGCGCCGGCGTCTTGCGGCCGAGCTCGAGGAATCCCGTCGGCTTCCCCATCAGTAGTTCTCTTTCCCGAACTCGATGCCGAGCAGCGCGCGCTTGTACTCGCGCGGGAACACTTTCACGAAATGGGGCAGGGTGGTGGCCCACTTCTCGAGCACCTGCTCGGCGCGCTCGCTGCGCGTGTGCCGGAAGTGCGCTTCGATCAGGTCGCGCAGCTCGCGCTCGTCGGCGTCGGTCTCCACGCGCTCGAGGTCGACCGTGCCGGGATTACACAGCTCGGGGAACGCGTGCAGCGGATCGAGCACGTACGCGATGCCGCCGCTCATGCCCGCGGCGAAGTTGCGCCCCACGCCGCCGAGTACCACCACCCGGCCGCCCGTCATGTACTCGCAGCCGTGGTCGCCCACGCCCTCGACCACCGCCCGCGCGCCGCTGTTGCGCACGCAGAAGCGCTCGCCCGCGACGCCGCGGAAGAACGCCTCACCGCTCGTCGCGCCGTACAGCGCCACGTTGCCGATGATGATGTTCTGCGCCGGATCGAACGTGGACTCCGGGTGCGGGAACACCACGAGGCGCCCGCCCGAGAGACCCTTCCCGGTGTAGTCGTTCGCGTCGCCGCACAGCGACAGCGTGATGCCCTTCGGGATGAAGGCGCCGAAGCTCTGGCCCGCGCTGCCCGTGAAGCGGATGCGGATCGTATTGTCGGGCAGACCCTCGAGTCCGTGCCGCAGCGACAGCGCCGAGCCGAGCATCGTTCCGACGGTGCGGTTCACGTTGCGGATCGGCAGCGACAGCTCGACGGGCTCCATGTTCTCGAGCGCCGGTCGGCACAAGCGCAGGAGCTCGACGTCGAGCGCCTTGTCGAGGCCGTGCTGCTGGCCGCACGTGCGCCGGATCGCCACTCCCTCGTACGGCGGCGTGGGGCGGTGCAGGATCGCGCTCCAGTCGAGCCCGTTCGGCAGCTTCCAGTGCGTCGCGGTGGGGTCGGCCTCGACGAGGTCCGTGCGGCCGATGATCTCCTCGAGCTTGCGGAAGCCGAGCGACGCGAGGATCTCGCGCACTTCGTCGGCGACGAAGCGCAGGAAGCGCACCACGTGCTCGGGGTCGCCCGTGAACTTCTTCCGCAGCTCTTCGTTCTGCGTGGCCACGCCGACGGGGCACGTGTTCAGGTGGCAGACGCGCATCATGATGCAGCCGAGCGCCACGAGCGCGATCGTGCCGAAGCCGAACTCGTCCGCGCCGAGGATCGCGCCGATCACCACGTCGCGGCCCGTGCGCAGCTGGCCGTCCACGTGCACGCGGATGCGCCCGCGCAGGTCGTTCAGCACGAGTGCCTGCTGCGTCTCGGACAGGCCGATCTCCCAGGGCACGCCCGCGTGCTTGATCGAAGTGAGCGGTGACGCGCCGGTGCCGCCCTCGAAGCCGGCGATCTGCACCGATTCCGCATGGCCCTTCGACACGCCTGCGGCGATCGTCCCCACGCCCGAGACCGACACCAGCTTCACCGAGACGTCGGCGCGCGGGTTCGCGTTCTTCAGGTCGTGGATCAGCTGCGCGAGGTCCTCGATCGAGTAGATGTCGTGGTGCGGCGGCGGCGAGATGAGCCCGACGCCCGGCGTCGCGTTGCGCACGCGCGCGATCCAGCGGTTCACCTTGTAGCCGGGCAGCTGGCCGCCTTCGCCCGGCTTCGCGCCCTGCGCGATCTTGATCTGCAGCTCGTCGGCGTTGACGAGGTACCAGCTCGACACGCCGAAGCGGCCCGACGCGACCTGCTTGATGGCGCTGCGCCGCCAGTCGCCGTTCGGGTCGGGCGTGAAGCGCTTCGGGTCCTCGCCGCCTTCGCCGGAATTCGACTTGCCGCCGATGCGGTTCATCGCGATGGCGAGCGTCTCGTGCGCTTCCGCGCTGATCGAGCCGAAGCTCATCGCGCCGGTGCAGAAGCGCTTCATGATCTCGGCTGCGGGCTCGACCTCGTCGAGCGGCACGGGCGAGCTGCCGCCCTTGAAGCGGAGCAGGCCGCGGATCGTGTAGTGCTCGCGGCTCTGGTCGTTGATCGCCTTGGCGTAGTCGCGGTACTGGGCGAGGTCGTTCTTGCGCACCGCGTTCTGCAGGCGGTGGATCGTGGTCGGGTTCAACAGGTGGCGCTCGCCGCCGCGCCGCCACTGGTACTCGCCGCCGATGTCGAGCTCGCGCTCGAAGTCGACGGTCTTGGGGTACGCACTTTCGTGTCGCATGAGGGCCTCGCGCGCGATGGCGCCGAGGCCGACGCCGCCGATGCGCGTGGCCGTGTCGGTGAAGAACTCGCGCACGACGCCTTCGTCGACGCCCACGGCTTCGAAGATCTGCGCGCCGCGGTAGCTCGCGAGGGTGGAGATGCCCATCTTCGCGAAGATCTTGAGCAGGCCCTTCCCGATGGCCTTCACGTAGTTGTACGCGGCCTTCTCGGGCGTGAGCTCGGCGGGTACCCACGCGGCGTCGTCGACCAGGCCGCGGATCGTCTCGAAGGCGAGGTACGGGTGGACCGCGGCCGCGCCGAAGCCGATGAGCAGCGCGAAGTGCGCGACCTCGCGCGCCTCGCCGGTCTCGACCACGAGGCCGCAGCGCATGCGCAGGCCCTCGCGGCACAGGTGGTGGTGCACGGCGGCCGTGGCGAGCACGCTCGGCACGGCCGCGCGCGCGCGGCCCGCCGCGCGATCGGAGAGCACGAGGATCGACGCGCCGCCGCGCACCGCGGCCGCGGCCTCGCTGCGGATCCGGTCGAGCGCGCGGCGCAGCGACGCCTCGGCCGACGGCAGGTCGTCGCCCGCCGCGTCGAACACGCAGTCGATCGTCGCGGCGCGCAGCCACGGGTGCTCGATCTGGCGCAGCTTCTCGAGGTCCTCTTCCGACAGGATCGGCTGCGCCAACTCCAACAGGCGCGCGTGCTCAGGCGTCTCGTCGAGGATGTTCTTCTCCGCGCCGACCGTGCTGATGAGCGACATCACGCTGTCTTCGCGGATCGAGTCGATCGACGGGTTCGTGACCTGCGCGAACACTTGCTTGAAGTAGTTGAACAGGAGCTGCGGGCGGTCCGAGAGCGCGGCGATCGGCGTGTCGTTGCCCATCGAGCCGTCGGCCTCGCCGCCCGTCGCGGCCATGGGCGCGAGCAGGATCCGCAGGTCCTCGAGCGAGTAGCCGAACAGCTTCTGGCGCGTCTTGCGGTCGGGCTCGGCGTCGCGCGCGCGCTCGGCCAGGCGCGCGGGCAGGTCGCCCAGCTTCACCAGGTTCGCGCGCAGCCAGTCACGGTACGGCTGCCGGCGCGCGTAGTACGCCTTCAGCTCCTCGTCGGGGATGATGCGGCCTTCGCCGGTGTCGATGAGCAGCATGCGGCCCGGCTGCAGCCGCCCCTTGTACTTCACGTCCTCGGGGTTGATCGGCAGCACGCCGCATTCCGACGACAGCACCACGAAGCCGTCCTTCGTGACCCAGTAGCGCGACGGTCGCAGGCCGTTGCGGTCGAGCACCGCACCGATGCGCGTGCCGTCGGAGAACGCGATCGAGGCCGGGCCGTCCCACGGCTCCATCAGACACTGGTGATACTCGTAGAAGGCCTTCTTCTCGTCGCGCATCAGCGGGTCGCGATCCCAGGCCTCCGGGATCAGCATCATCATCGCGTGCGCGAGGTCGCGGCCCGAGAGCACGAGGAACTCGAGCACGTTGTCGATCTTGCCCGAGTCGGAGTTGCTCGCGTCGACGAGCGGCAGCACCTTCGGCAGGTCGTCGCCCCATACACCGGAGCGGATCACCGCTTCGCGCGCGCGCATCCAGTTGTAGTTGCCCTGAACGGTGTTGATCTCGCCGTTGTGACACAGATATCGGTAGGGGTGCGCGCGCTCCCAGGTGGGCCACGTGTTCGTGCTGTAGCGCTGGTGCACGAGGGCCAGCCCGCTCTCGATCGCGGGGTCGGCGAGGTCCGGGTAGAACTTCTTCACCTGGTAGGCGAGCAGCAGGCCCTTGTAGACGAGCGTGCGGCACGAGAGGCTCGGCACGTGGAAGCCGTGCACGCCGTCGGCGGCGAGCGCGTGCTCGACGCGTTTGCGAACGACGTACAGCTTCCGCTCGAACGCCGCGGCGTCGAGCCCGCGGCCGCGCAGCACGAAGCACTGGCGGATGCGCGGCACGTTGCGGCGCGCGGTCTCGCCGATGAACTCGGGGTGCACGGGCACATCGCGCCAGCCCAGGAAGTGCTGGCCCTCTTCGCCCACGACGCGCTCGAGCGTCGACTCGCAGCGGGCGCGCGCGAGCGGGTCCTGCGGCAGGAACACGGCGCCGACGCCGTAGTCCCCGGGCTCGGGCAGGCGAATGCCCTGGCTCGCACACTCGCGCTCGAGGAACGCGTGCGGGATCTGCATCAGGATGCCCGCGCCGTCGCCCGTCTCGGCGTCCGCGCCCGTCGCGCCGCGATGCGTCAGATTGACGAGCACCTGCAGGCCGCGCTGGATGATCTCGTGCGACGCGCGCCCGTCGATGTTGCAGACGAAGCCGATCCCGCACGCTTCGTGTTCGAAGCGCGGATCGTACAGTCCCTGACGCTCAGGCACGCTGGGCTGGCTCATTCACACGACCTCGACACACCTCGCGCAGTCACTCGAACACTCCGGGCGCACCCCGTCCGTGCTCGGGCACACCTCGGGCCGAGGTGGCGGGCAGGGAGGGAAGTACCGGAGCTCTCCCCTTCGAGTCGCGCCGCGTTCTCCGGTGTCTCACACCGCCTTCACAGCGCTCTCGGCGGTGCGAGAGGGGTTCGCGAAGGGGGATGAGTCGATCGGAAGTGCGCGATTTTTCGGGGATTTTGACCGAGGCTAGGCTAGCGGAAGCCGCGAAAGCGTGTCAAGCAAGACCTGGGGCTTGGAGAACATCGGAAAGCGGCGCGTTCGAGAAGTGAGCCAAGGCGGTGCTCCTTCTGGATTTTCGAGGCGCCTCGGCGCTTGACGCCGTGCGCTTGCCGGTGAAACATGGGCCTACCCCCCACGTGAAGCACGAAGGCGCGCGAGCGCGAGGGGTGTTGGCCGTGATCGGGGAAGCCGCAGACCTGTTCGAGCCTCGCAGCGAGGTTCGACCGACGGTGCTCGAGGACGATCTCGTCGGCGTTCTGGAAGAGCGCGTCCACCGGCTGGTCGAGCGGCAGCGCGCGACGCAGCGCGCCGTGAGTGAGGCGCGCGAGGCGGTGGCCACGCGCGACCGCCGGATCGTCGAGCTCGACGCCAAGCTGGCCGCCAGCGAGCGCGCGCGGGCGGAGCTCGTGCGCCGCATCGACGAGCTCCTGGCCGACGTCGACCGGCTGCTCGCGGCCGCGGACGCCGAGTCCGCCGCCGGCGGTGGGGCGTGAGCGCGGTGGCGAACGGATCCCGGCCGCTCGTCATCAAGATCCTCGACCGCGAGTACCGCGTGCGCACCGACGCGGACCGCGATCACCTGGAGGCCGTTGCGGCGTACGTCGACCGCGTGCTGCGCGAGGTGCGCCAAACCACGCCCGACACGCAAGACGCGTCGGTGCTCGCGGCGCTCAACATCGCGAGCGAGCTCCTGCGCACGCGCGACCTCGTCGCCGTGCCGCGCGAGCGCATCCAGGCGCTGATCGACCTGGCCGACTCCGCCTGAGGGGCGGGCCGATGGCTGCGGGCTCCGCCGCCGAGCGCAAGGCGGAGCTGCGCGCGCGGTATCGGGGCGCGCGCGGCCAGCCGCGCGCCGAGGCCGCGCGGGCGGCGCTCGAGCGCCTGCTCGGTCTGCCCGAGCTCGTCCGCGCGCGCACGGTCGCGTTCTACGCGGCGATCGGCGACGAGGTGCCCGTCGAAGCGGCCGCCGAGCTCTGCCGGGCGCGGGGGTCTCGGGTGGTCTACCCGGTCGTGGCGGGGCTCGCGCTCGAGCTGGCCGAACGGCCCGGGCGGCCGGAGCGCGTTCCCGTCGAGGAGATCGAGCTCTTCGTGGTGCCGGGTCTGCTCTTCGACCGCACGGGCCTGCGCCTGGGCCGGGGCGGGGGGCACTACGACCGCCTCCTGGCCCGGAGGTCGCCGGGAGCACGTGTGGTAGGCATCTGCTACGCAGATCGCGTGGTCGCCGAGCTGCCCCGGGAGGCCTGGGACGAGGCCATGGATCTCGTGGTCAGCGATCGGGAGACGTTGCGGTTCGATCGCTAAATGGGCGAAATCAAAGAGCTTTCCAGAGTTTGACAGCCTCGCCTTCTTGTCATAAAGTACGCCCCCTCGATTCGGCCGGCCCCCGCCGGGTCGCTGTCGAGAGCCTCTGTCTCGGCTACTCGGTCTTTGAAAAGCGAATAGTACGCGGACCTTGGTCTCGCTCGCCGGCAACGGCGTGCGAGACGGATGAGTTCGGATTCTCGTCGATTTCTCGACCTGGAGTGGCTCTGTCTGGCTTCGCTAAGTCTTAGCTCAGACCCGGAGTCACTCGATCTTCAGTTTTGAATAACTGGAGAGTTTGATCCTGGCTCAGAACGAACGCTGGCGGCGTGCCTCATACATGCAAGTCGTGCGAGAAAGCCCGCAAGGGTGAGTAAAGCGGCGCACGGGTGAGTAACACGTGGGCAATCTGCCCTCGAGACTGGGATAACCCGGGGAAACCCGAGCTAATACCAGATACCCCCGCGAGGTCTTCGGATCTTGTGGAGAAAGACGGCCTCTTCTTGAAAGCTTTCACTCGAGGATGAGCCCGCGTCCCATTAGCTAGTTGGTGAGATAACGGCCCACCAAGGCAAAGATGGGTAGCTGGTCTGAGAGGATGATCAGCCACACTGGAACTGAGATACGGTCCAGACTCCTACGGGAGGCAGCAGTAGGGAATTTTGGGCAATGGGCGAAAGCCTGACCCAGCAACGCCGCGTGTGGGATGAAGGCCCTCGGGTCGTAAACCACTGTCAGGAGGAAAGAACAGCCGCACGGATAATACTCGTGCGGTCTGACGGTACCTCCAAAGGAAGCGCCGGCTAACTCCGTGCCAGCAGCCGCGGTAATACGGAGGGCGCAAGCGTTGTTCGGAATTACTGGGCGTAAAGCGCGTGCAGGTGGCTAAGTAAGTCGAATGTGAAAGCCCCGGGCTTAACTCGGGAACTGCATCCGAAACTGCTTGGCTAGAGTCCCGGAGAGGAAGGCAGAATTCCCAATGTAGGGGTGAAATCCGTAGATATTGGGAGGAATACCGGTGGCGAAGGCGGCCTTCTGGACGGTGACTGACACTCAGACGCGAAAGCGTGGGGAGCAAACAGGATTAGATACCCTGGTAGTCCACGCCGTAAACGTTGCGGACTAGGTGTCGGGGGTATTCACCCCTCCGGTGCCGAAGCTAACGTCTTAAGTCCGCCGCCTGGGAAGTACGGCCGCAAG
>DATJZN010000039.1:0-69904 GCA_035499075.1 Myxococcota bacterium
GACATGAAGCTCGATCCGTCGCCGCTCGCGCCGGGCAACCGCTCGCTCACGGGCGTGTTCTTCGGCGCCGAGGTCGCGCTGTCCGCCGCGCGCGTGCGCGCCATGCTCGACCAGCTGCTCGCCGACCTGGCGAAGGGCGAGCTGAAAGTCGTCGTCGACCGGCGCTTTCCGCTGCGCGAGGCGGCCGCTGCGCACGCGTACATCGAGAGCCGCGCCGCGTTCGGACGGGTCGTCCTGGTTCCGTGAGCGACGGCGCCGGGCCGCGGCTCGTGTTGCTCGGCGGCCCGCCCGGGGTCGGCAAGAGCTCCGCACTCGCGCGGCTGGAGCGGAAGCTCGCGCGCGGCGCGTGTCTCGACGCCGACGACGTGCGCCGCTTCCGGCCCGCGGAGAACGGCACGGCCGAGCTCGAGGCCGGTGTCCGCAACGTGATCGCCGTGCTGCGCGGCTACCTCGAGGCGCGCGCACCGGTGGTCGTGCTGGCGTGGGTGCTCGCGGATCCGCGGCTCGTCGAGCGCATCCTGAGCGAGCTCGACGGCCTGTACGGCTCGGTGACTCGCCTGTATCTCGTCGCGTCGCACGCCGCGCTCGAAGCGCGGCTCCGCCGCGAGCCCGAACGCCCCCACTCGCTCGAATACGCGCTCGCGAAGCTCGCGCAGATCGAAGCGCTGCCGCAGCCGAAGCTCGACACGACGGGCCTCGACGCGGACGCCGTCGCCGAGCGCATCCTCGCGCAGCTCGGCTAGCGCGTCGCGGCCGCAGCGGCGGGCGGCTTCCAGCCGTCGGTGAGCGTGCCGAGGAACGCGATCACGTCGGCGATCTCGGCGTCGTCGAGCGCGGGCGCCTGGCCGGGCTTGCGGTCGAAAGGCGGCTCGCGGTTCACGTTCGCGCGGTACTGCGGAGGCAGGTCGTCGTAGGCGCCGCTCGGGTACCACTTCTCGGGGTGGAGCTCGCGCTCCACGTAGAAGTGCAGCGCGTCGGCCAGCGAGTGAAACGCGCCGTTGTGGAAGAACGTGCGGCGCAGCGTCACGTTGCGCAGCGACGGCGTTCGGAACATTCCGCACAGGTCCGCGCGGCCCGCCAAGTCGGTGCGCAGCGGACCGCACAGGCCCAGGTCGTAGTACTTCGGGTCTCTGTTCGCGGCGAGCGCGCGGTTGCGCGGCACGGCGAGAGCGGCGTAGCCGAAGTCGGTGAACGCAGGGAAGCCGCCGCTGGAACCGATGCCACTCGGGTGGCAGCGCGCGCAGTTCCCCTTGGTGGGCGCCTCGAACAAGGCGAGGCCGCGCTTTTCCTGCGCGGTGAGCTCGGTCGCTTGGCGCAGGTACGCGTCGTACTTGCTCGTGTACGGGAAGAACTCGGCGGGCACGTCCTGGTACGCCTCGAGAGCGCGCGTAAGCGCGTCGAACGCGGCGCTCGGTGACTCCAAGATCGCCGCGCCGAACACGCGCTGGAACTCCGCGGCGTACGACGACTTCGCCACCGCGCGCACGACCGCCGCCTCGTCCGCGTTCGCCATCTCGAGCGGCGACAAGAGCGGGAGCTTCGCCTGTTCGTGCGGGTTGCGCGCGCGCCCGTCCCAGGTGAGTCCGCCGGTCGGCCCGTTGTCGACGCTCTCGTCGGCGTCCTCGTCGAAGTAGTGCTCGGCGAAGAGCGGCACGCGCTGCACGTAGCGCAGCGACGGAACCGCGCGCTGACCTTGCGCGCGCGCGTCGGGGCCGCCCAGCTGTGCGGGCAGCGCGTTCGGCGGCCCGTATGCGTGCGAAGGATCGTGACAGCTCGCGCACGAAAGAGTGTGAGACGCGGAGAGGCCGGGATCGAAGAAGAGCTCCTTGCCGAGCGACGCGACTTCTCGGGCACTCGGCTTGGGCGCGGCTGGAGCGGTGAGTAGGAGCGCGAGCAAGGCGAGCGCGCGGCGCCAGGACATGACTCCGAGTAGACTCCGCCGGAGTCAGTTGTGCCACGGGGGTGGGATGAAGAGGTCGCTCGCGCTGGCGCTCGCGGCGGTCGGCTGTGTCCAGTGGGCGGACTCCTTCGCGACGTACGGCCTCGTCGAGGGCGGCGCGGGCGCGTACGCCGGCGCGCTCGTCTGCATCGACGCAAACCAGAACGCGCGCTGCGATGCCGACGAGGCGAGCACGCGCACCGACGGGCTCGGCCGGTACGCGCTCCGGGGGTCCGGTCCTCTCGCCGCCGAGATCGAGCCGGGGTTGGTCTTCCGCGCGCCGGCCGGAGCCGAAGTGCTGAGCCCGATCTCCACCGAGCTCGTCGCTGCCGGCGAAGTCGCCAACGCGGGCGGGGCCGCGGCGAGCCGCATGCTAGCCGCGCGCGTCGGCGTGACGGAGGCACAGCTCGCCGAGGACTTCGGCGCCGAGCGCGATCCCGCGGTGAGGGCGCGGCTCGCGACCGAGGCGCAGCTCGCGGCGATCCGAATCGAGGACGCCGTCGCCGACGCGCGGCTCCGCGGCGCGCTCGATCTCCCCGCCGTGCTGCGCAACTGGCTCGCGGTCGATCAGATCCAGAACGTCGTCGTGATCTATCTCGAGAACCGCAGCTTCGACAACCTGTTCGGGCTGTTTCCGAACGCCAACGGGCTCCAGAAGGAGGACGCGTCCATCGAGCAGGTCGACCGCGATGGAGTGACCCCGTTGGACTGGCTGCCGCCGGCGTGGGGCGGGCTCACTGCGCCGGGTCAGGCTCCAGTCGTGACCGAGAAACAGACCACCAACGTCTGGCCGAACGCGCCGTTCCAGATCGACGATCGGGTGCCCCACTTCGGCTACGCGCCGCTCTTCAACGATGCGATCACGCGCGACCTCTACCACCGGTTCTTCGAGAACATCATGCAGATCGACGGCGGCAAGAACGACCAGTTCGTCGCCTGGGCGGACTCCGGCGGTCTGGTGATGGGCTACTTCGACGGCCGGGGTACGGAGCTGTGGGAGCTCGCGAAGCACTACACGCTCGCAGACGACTTCTTCCAGGGCGCATACGGCGGCTCGTTCCTGAACCATCAGTACCTCGTGTGTGCGTGCGCACCGACGGTGTCGGCCGCCTTTGCGAAGGACGCGGGCGCCTCGATCAGTGTGCTCGGCGCGCCGAGGAACGGCGTGCCGCAGCTCGCGCCGGGTCCCACGCAGGACGCATCGGCGATGAGTGGGCCGACGTCGTTCGCGCTGAGCGGCAACCTCGCACCGCTCGACTACTTCGGCCTCGGTGACGGCTATCGCGCCGTGAACACGATGCAGCCGCCCTATCAACCCAGCGGCGTCGCGCCCGCGGACGCGAGCCACCCGCTCTACGCCGACCCGCAGCGGGCGAACACGCTCGAGCCGCAGACGCAGACGACGATCGGGGCAGAGCTCGACGAGAAGGGCGTCACGTGGGCCTGGTACGCGGGCGGCTGGGCGGCCGCCGTGAAGCAGCCCTGGAACGGCGCGGGGAAGGGCGCGAAGTCGACCACCATCTACAACTGGCACCCGGACACCAAGACCTCCGACGCGCAGTTCCCCGCCTTCCAGCCGCACCACCAGCCGTTCAACTACTACGCGGCGTTCGATCCGGTCCGGCACCCCGAGGCGCGCACACTGCACCTTCGCGACCGCTCGGATTTCCTGCGCGACGCCAACGACGCCAAGCTGCCGCAGGTCGCCTTCTACAAGCCCGTCGGCTTCCAGAACGAGCACCCGGGCTACGCGAACCTGTGGTCCGGCGACCGCGAGATCAAAGAAGTCGTCGCTGCGCTGCGTGCGAGTCCGCAGTGGCCGCACATGTTGGTCGTGATCACGTTCGACGAGTTCGGCGGTCAGTTCGACCATGCGGCGCCGCCGAAGGGCGATTTGCTCGGGCCGGGCACGCGCGTCCCGGCGGTGATCGTCTCGCCATTCGCGAAGCGCGGCGAGATCGATCACACCCCGTACGACACGGGCTCGATCCTGCGTTTCCTCGCGCACCGTTTCTCGCTCGTGCCGCTGCCTGGACTCACCGCGCGCGACGCGGCGCTCGTGGCGAACGGGGGCGTGCGCATGGGCTGGCTCGGCGGCGCGCTCGAGCTCGGGCGGAGTGGCGACGCGCGCGACTAGCGCGTCGCCGTGTACTCGCAGAAGGCGCCGGGCACGACGACGGCGAACTTCGGGCTCGCGAAGCCGGCTTCGCGCAGGGCCGCGACGATCGTCTCGGGCGGTACGCACTTCTCGACGGTGTCCCAGTAGTAGTCCATGAGCAGCTTCGCATCGCGGCTGCGCGTGGAGAGGAGCGTCATGCCCGGGATCACGCGCTTCCACACGAAGCGCGTGAGCGAGTGGCCGACGCGCGACTTCGGCACGTGGCCTTCGAGCAGCCACAAACGCCCGCCCGGCTTGAGCATGCGGCGGTACTCGCGGAACGCGCCGACCAGATCGGCCACGTGGCGCAGCGCGATGCCCATGGTGACGAAGTCGAAGAGCTCGCTCCGGAACGGCAGCTGCTCGGCGATGCCGCGCGTGAGCGGCCCCGAGAACACCTTCCGCGCCTCGCGCAGCATGCCGCGGCTCGGATCGCAGCCGAACACGCGCCCGCTCGGCCCGACGATGCGCGCGGCGCCGCGGGCGACCGCGCCCGTGCCCGTCGCCATGTCGAGCACCTTCATGCCCGGCCGCAGACCCGCGCGCGCGAGCGAGAAGCGCCGGTACCAGAGGCCGCCGTTCAGGAACAGCGCCTCGACCGTGTTGTAGTGCTGCGCGGTCTTGTCGAAGAGCTCGCGCACGAAGCGCACGCGCGCCGGGTCGCGCGCCTCGTCGTAGTAGTCGAGCAGCGGCGTGTGCGGCGGAACGGGCTCGGCGGCCATGGGCGATCTCCCTCGTTCGGAACGAGGCAGACAGCCTAGCGCGCGCTGGACAGCGCCGCTTCGACGAAACCCAGCCGATCGTTGCCGAAGAAGAGCTCGTCGCCGACGAAGAAGCTCGGCAGGCCGAACGCGCCGCGCGCGAGCGCTTCGTCGACGTTCGCCTTGAGCCGCGCCTTCGTCGGCTCGCTCGCGGCTTCGGCGAGGAGAGCGTCGGAGTCGAGCCCGGCTTTCGCGATGACGTCGCCGAGCACCGCGGCGTCGGACACGTTCTTCCGCTCGACCCACACGGCGCGGAAGAGCGCGCGGTGCAGCGCGGCGAAGCCGCCCGCGGCCTGGGCGGCGAGCGCCGCGCGCAGCGCGTTGACCGTGCTCATCGGGAACGCCGGATTGAACGCGAAGTCGACGCCGTAGCGCGCGACCCAACGCGCGAGGTCCGCCGGCATGTGCCTCGCGCGTGCGGGCACGGTGGGCGGCGGCGTGTTCCCGCTGCCGGTCAGCACGCCGTGCAGGAGCGCCGGTCGGTAGACGATCTCGCCGCCCGTTCGCGCCGCGAGCCCCGAGAGCTGCGTGTCGGCGAGGTACGAATAGGGGGACAGGTAGTCGAAGAAGAACTCGACGCGGCGCGGCATCCAAGCCTGGGATGGACCCGCGCGCAGGCGGGTTTCGGCCGGGATCCATCCGGCGCGCCGACACGTAACGTCGGTGCAATGAATCCGACCAGCCGGTACGATTCGCTGATGAAGCGTGCGCTCGCCGCCGTCCTGTGCCTCCTGGTCACGGGGCTCGCCGGCGCGGCGCACGCGCAGTGCGGAGGAGGACCCGTCGTGAAGTACAAGAAGCCTTCGGACAAAGAGCTCGCGGAGCGCCTGACGCCGCTGCAGTACGACGTGACGCAGCGCGAGGGCACCGAGCGGCCGTTCCACAACGCGTACTGGAACAACCACGAGCCCGGCATCTACGTCGACGTCGTGTCGGGCGAGCCGCTGTTCTCCTCGCTCGACAAGTACGACTCGGGCACGGGCTGGCCGAGCTTCACGCAGCCGCTCGACCCGAACAACGTGACCACCAAGGAAGACCGCAAGCTTTTCTCGACGCGCACCGAGGTGCGCTCCGCGCACGGCGACTCGCACCTGGGCCACGTGTTCGACGACGGCCCTGCGCCCACGGGCAAGCGCTACTGCATGAACTCGGCATCGCTGCGCTTCATCCCCGTCGACCACCTCGCGGCGGAAGGCTACGGCCAGTTCCTGCCCGCCTTCGAGAAGGCGGGCGTGAAGACGAGCACGGCGCGCGAGACGGCGATCCTGGCCGGCGGCTGCTTCTGGGGCATGGAAGAGCTCTTGCGCGCCGAGCCGGGAGTCACTCACATCGAGGTCGGCTACACCGGAGGCAAGGTCCCGAACGCCACGTACGAGAACCACGAGGGCCACGCCGAAGCCGTGAAGGTCGAGTACGACCCCGCGCGCATCTCGTACGACGAGCTGCTGCGCTTCTTCTTCCGGATCCACGACCCGACCACGAAGAACCGCCAGGGCAACGACATCGGCACGTCGTATCGCTCGGCGATCTTCTATCAGAACGACGAGCAGAAGAAGATCGCCGAAGAGGTGAAGGCCGAGGTCGAGGCGTCGGGCAAGTGGCGCAAGCCGATCGTGACCGAGATCGTGCCCGCCGGCGCGTGGTGGAAGGCCGAGGACTACCACCAAGACTACCTGCAGAAGCATCCGGGCGGCTACACCTGTCACTACGTGCGCGACTTCGACTTCGAGCCCGCGAAGAAATGATCGAGCTCCGCCGGGAGGGCCCGGTCGCAGTCGTGGCGATGAAGAGCGGCGAGAACCGCTTCAATCCGCCCTTCATCGCCGAGCTGATGGGCGCGCTCGACGAAGCGGAGCACGCCGACGAAGCGACGGCGCTCGTGCTCACCGGCGACGGCAAGTTCTTCTCGAACGGGCTCGACCTGGCCTGGATGTCGGGCGAGGGCCGCTCGCGCGCCGGCGAGGTGCTCGCCGGCATGCTGGGCATCTTCGCGCGCATCCTGGCGTCGCCGATTCCGTCGGTGGCGGCGCTGAATGGCCACGCGTTCGCGGGCGGCGCGATGCTGGCGCTGGCGTGCGACTTCCGCGTCATGCGCAACGATCGCGGCTTCTTCTGCATTCCCGAGATCGACCTCGGCCTGCCGCTGCACCCGGGCATGGCCGCGCTCATCCAGGCGCGCCTGCCGAAGCTGGCCGCGCACGAGGCCATCGTCACGGGCAAGCGCTACGGCGCCGACGAGGCGGCGGCGCGCGGTATCGTCGACCACTCCGTGCCCGAGATCGACCTCTTGCCCAAGGCGGTCGCGCTCGCCGCGCCGCTCGCGGGCAAGAACCGCGTCGTCATGCAGACGCACAAGCGCCTGCTCTACGGCGACGTGTTGAAGCTGCTGGCGGGCTAGGGCGCGCGGTTGGAGCTGCCGCTGCGTCCGATCGGCTTCGTGCGCTCCAGCGCGACCGAGAAGGTCGACGAGAGCTGGGGCGCGGTGGAGTCGCGGATCGAGCTCCTGCCCGAGTACCGCGCCGGCTTGCGCGGGCTCGAGTCGTTTTCGCACGCGCTCGTGATCGCGTATCTGCACGGCGCGAGCTACGAGCCGGCACGCCACCTGATGCGCCGGCCGCGCGGCCGCGCGGATCTCCCCGAGCTCGGCATCTTCGCGCAGCGCGCGAAGGACCGGCCGAATCCGCTCGGAGTGACGGTCGTGCCGATCGTCGCCGTCGAGCCGGACGGACTGCGCGTGCGCGGGCTCGACGCGATCGACGGCACGCCGATCGTCGACCTGAAGCCCTACTTCCCCGACTTCGACTCGGCGCCCGGCGCGCGCGTGCCCGACTGGGTGCGCGACATCATGCGCGGCTACTTCTAGGCCGCGCGGCGGGCTAGCGCCGGCAGTGCCAGTGGTCCTCGTGCGGCCAGCAGTCGCGCCCGCCGCCCGGGTCGTGATCGTAGATCACGATGTTCGGGTCGCGATGCTCCTCGACGTAGTCGTGGTGCGGGGCCGGGGACGGGCACGGGAACGGGGAAGCAGGCCACCGAGCCGAGGGAGAGCGCGGCCAGGCAGGCGATCCAGGGGGTGCGCATGGTCACTCCTTCTCGTCGATCTCGACGGGGAGGGAGCAAGCGGCGGGCCAGCGGGGCGGGGAGGGCGCGCCGGCGCCGAGCGCCGGCGCCGGCGCGCACGCCGGTAGCGGCTTGTAGAATCGGGACGCTTTGTCCTACGCCCTTCGCCACACGCTCGCGGTCCTCGCGCTGCCGTTCACGGTCGCGGTGCTCGTGCCGATCTGGCTCGGCTTACGTTTCGCGGTGTCGCCCTCGTTCCCCGACTCGTTTCTCGGCTCGCTCGGAGTCGCTTCGGGACTCGCGTCGCTCGCGCTGGGAGTCACTCTGTTCGTCGCGACCCTGCGGCGCTTCGCGGAAGACGGGCGGGGCACGCTGGCGCCGTGGGATCCGCCGCGGGCGCTCGTGGTCGCCGGTCCGTACCGCTACGTGCGCAACCCGATGATTTCGGGCGTGGGCTTCGTGCTGCTCGGCGAAGCGCTCGTGCTGCGCTCGTGGCCGCACCTCGCGTGGGCGGCGCTCTTCGTGGCGCTCAACCTGGTGTACATCCCGCTCGTCGAGGAGCCGGGGCTCGAGCGCCGCTTCGGCGACGCGTACCGCCACTACTGCGCGAACGTGCCGCGCGTCGTGCCGCGCGCGACGCCCTGGAACGGCTGAGCGCCGTGAAGGACGAGATCCTGCGCCGCATCGAGCGCGACGCCGGCGTGCCGGAGCTCGCCGAGCTCCTGGCCGCGCGCATCCAGCAGGCCGACCTGCACTCGCTGCTCCTCGAGGTGTTCCGCCGCCGCGCGGCCGCACGCGCGCCCGCGGACGTGCTCGCCGACTGGGAGGCGAACCGGCTCGTGCGCGCATCGACCGCCGACCCGCGCGCGCTGGCGCGCTTCGACGCGGCGGCGTTCGCGCGCTTGCCCGACGGCTTCGAGCCGCTCGAGCTGTCGCCGGTGTGTCCGCTCGGCACGAGCTCGGTGCTGGGCACCGTGCACCAGGACAAGGCGCTCGCGTCGGCTCGCTCCGTCGAGGTGCTCTCCGACGCCACCAACGTGCTCGCCCTCGAGTGCGCGGCCCGGCGGCGCGCGTCGTTGCGCGCGGACGCGAGGTCGACGTCCGCGGTTCACCTAGCGGCGAGCCACCGGCACCTGCGCACGCAGGCGTTCGCGGGGCCGCTCTCGTTCGCGCACTTCCGCCTGTTCGCGCTGGCGAGCGCCGGCCGCGACGCGCGCGGCGAGCGCTTCGCCGAGGCCGCGCTCGCCGCGCACCTGCGCTTCCACGCGCGCGTGGCGCGCGAGTTCCTGGGCCCCGGCTTCGCGCTCCGGATCGGCGTGACCGACCTCGCACCCGGCGAGCCGCGCGCGCGTCTCCTCGCCGGAGTTCCCGGCGTCGAAGTCGTCGCCGCGCCCGAGCGCACCTCTGGCCGCGGCTACTACACCGATCTGTGTTTCAAGATCCACGCGCGCCGCGGCGCCGGCGACTGGCTCGAGCTCGGCGACGGCGGAGCCGTCGACTGGACCGCGAAGCTGCTCTCGAATCAGAAGGAACGCCTCTTCATCAGCGGCATCTCGAGCGAACGGATCATGTCGCTCGCCGCGGAGCCGAGCTGAGCGACGCCCGCGGCGTCCGGGTGATAGCATCGCCCGAATGCCACTCGACTTCGCGAACGGTCCGCTCACCGGCGTGCGCGTGCTCGATCTGTCGCGCGTCATCGCGGGGCCGTACGTGGGGCGGCTGTTCGCGGACCTCGGTGCCGAAGTCATCAAGGTCGAGCCGCCCGAGGGCGACGACGCGCGCAACATCGCGCCGCGGCATGACCGCGGTCAGTCGTGGCTGCTGCACTTCTCGAACGTGGGCAAGCGCTCGATCGCCCTCGACCTGGGCAAGCCCGGCGCGGCCGACGTCATCCTCGGCTTCGCGCGCATCTCCGACGCCGTGATCGAGAACTTCCGGCCGGGCGTCGCCGAGCGGCTCGGGCTCGGCTGGACCGCGATCCGCGCGCAGAACCCGCGCGCGGTGCTCCTCTCGGTGAACGGCTTCGGCTCGGGCTCGGCGTGGAGCGACCGCCGCGCGTACGCGCCGATCGTGCACGCGATCACGGGCCTCCTGCGCGACCGCGGCCAGACTGCGCAAACGCCCGCGCAGCCGCGCATCGCGTACTCGGACGTGCTGACCGCGCTGCACGCGTCCGTCGCGTTGCTGGCCGCGCTGCGCATGGCCGAGGCGACGGGACAGGGCCAGCACGTCGAGGTGCCGATGTTCGACGCCACGCTCGCGAGTCACAGCGAGGCGGGCAACGTACTGATCGAGCCGCCCGACGACCGCGTGATGAACCCCATCTTCGACGCCGGAGCGCACGGCTGGATCGCAGTCGGCGGCGCAGCGCAACACGTATGGGTGTCACTCGCGACGGCCTTCGCGAAGGAGCTGCCCGATCCCGCGGCGAAGGGCGCGGACCTCGGGACCAAGGCCGCGCTCCGACACCAGGCGGTGGCGGACTTCCTCGCCGCGCAGCCGTCGCTCGAAGCCGCGCTCGAACGGCTCGCGCGCGCCAAGCTCGCGGCCGCGCCGGTCGTGACGCCGAAGGAGGCGCTGCTCGGCGAGCTGGCGCGCGAGCGCGCACTTCTGGTGCCGGTCGACGACAGGAAGGGCGGCACGCGCCCCGTCGTGCGCTCGCCCGCGCGCTTCTCGGCGACGCGGAACGAGGTACGCGGACCGGCGCCGCTGCCGGGCGAGCACGGCGCCGAGCTGTTGCGCGAGCTGCTCGGCTTCGACGACGCGCGCATCCGCGCCCTGATCGAGAGCGGCGCACTGCTGTTTCCGGAAGGCGCTCCCGCGGACGCGTGATATCCTCCCGCGCGCCGGAATCCTCCGGCGGGGGAGAGACCATGTCGATGCGCCGCACGCTCGTTCTGCCGCTGGCCGCCCTCCTGGCGACCGTGATGGTGACCGCGAGCTGCCAGCCGCCCAAGCCGCCCGCGCCGAAGCTCGACACGGACGACTCCAAGGCGATCTACGCGCTCGGCCTCATCATCGCCGAGCGCCTCGACCAGTTCCAATTGAACGAGCAGGAGCTCGCGCTCTTCGAAGAGGGGCTCCGCGACGGCGTGCTGAAGCAGGACAAGAAGGTCGATCCGAAGACGCTCGGCAAGGAGCTGCAGGCGTTCAGCAAGGCGCGCCAGATGGCGGCCGCGGAGAAGGAGAAGACCGACTCCGCCGCATACCTCGACAAGATGGCCGCCGAGCCGGGCGCGACGAAGGGCGCCACGGGGTACGTCATCCGCACGCTCACCGAAGGCACGGGCCCGACCCCGACCGCGGACGACACCGTCAAGGTCAACTACCACGGCACGTTGCGCGACGGTACGGTGTTCGACAGCTCGGTCGAGCGCGGCGAGCCCGCCGAGTTCCCGCTGGGTCACGTGATTCCATGCTGGACGCAGTCACTCCAGCAGATGAAGGTCGGCGGCAAGTACAAGGTCACTTGCCCGTCCGACATCGCCTACGGCGACAGGGGCTCGCCGCCTGCGATCCGGCCCGGCGCGGCGCTCACCTTCGAGATCGAGCTGCTCGAGATCAAACCGCCGGCGCCGCCGCCCGCTCCTGCGCCCGCGCCCGCACCCGCCGCGAAGCCCGCTCCGCACAAGAAAGGGAAGTGACTCGACCGAAGCGCAGCGCCCGGCCGTCGCCGCTCTCGGCGCCGTCGCGGCGCTGCGCCTCGTCTTCTCTCTCCTCACGGCGCGCGGCTACGGCGTCTTCGGCGACGAGCTCTACTACCTCGCCTGCGCGAACCACCTGAGCCTCGGCTACGTCGACCACCCGCCGCTCTCGATCGCGCTCCTGTGGGCGTGGCGCGGGACGTTCGGCGACTCGCTGCTCGCGCTGCGCTTTCTGCCCGCGCTGGCGGGCGCCGCGACCGTGTTCGCCACGGGATGCATCGCGAGCGAGCTCGGCGGGGGGCGTGCCGCGCAGGTCGTCGCCGCGCTCCTGGCGTGCTTCACGCCGTTCTTCCTGGCGGTGAGTCACTTCTACTCGATGAACGGCTTCGACGTGCTGTTCTGGACGCTGCTGTGGTGGCTCGCGCTTCGCATCCTGCTGCGCGACGAGCCAAGGCTCTGGCTCGCGTTCGGCGCGCTCGCCGGGCTCGGGCTCGAGAACAAGTACAGCGTGGGGTTCCTCGGGGCGGCGCTGGTGGTCGGACTCGCCGCGACGCGCGCGCGCAAGCACCTCTCGACTCACGAGCTGTGGCTCGGCGGCGCGCTGGCGCTGCTCTTGTTCGCGCCGCACCTGGGCTGGGAGCTCGCGCACGGCGGGCCCACCCTCGAGTTCATGCGCAACGCGGCGACGGAGAAGAACTACCCGGTGTCGCCGCTCGAGTTCCTCGGCGGCCAGCTCCTGCTCATGAATCCGCTGTTCGCGCCGATCTGGCTCGCGGGGCTCGCCTGGCTCCTGCTCGCGCCGCGCAACGCGGGCGCGCGGGCGCTCGCCGTCGCGTATCTCGCGCTCCTGGCGTTCATGATCGCGACGAGAGCCAAGGTGTACTACCTGGGTCCGGCCTATGCGCTGCTGCTCGCGGCGGGCGCGGTCGCGCTCTGCAGGGGGCTCGACACGCGCCGGGGCGGACGCGCGGCGCAGCGGGCGCTGGGCGCGGCGGTGCTCGTGTTCGGCGCCGCCGCTGTGCCGCTGGCGGTGCCGGTGCTCGCGCCCGAGCGCTTCATCGCGTACTCCGCCGCGCTCGGCGTCCGCCAGCCCAAGATGGAGCGCGCCGACTCGGGCCGGCTGCCGCAGGTGTTCGCGTTCATGTTCGGCTGGCGCGAGCTCGCCGAGGAAGTCGCGCGCGTCTACCAGGCGCTGCCGCCCGAGGAGCGCGCGCACGCCGCGATCCTGGGCCGCAACTACGCCGAGGCGGGCGCGATCGACTATTTCGGGGCGCAGCTGGGACTGCCGCACGCGATCTCGCCGCACAACTCGTACTGGCTGTGGGGGCCGGGCGACTGGGATGGGCGCGTGCTGATCGTGATTGGAGAGATTCCCCCCGAGCGCGCAGCGTGGTTCGAGAGCGTCGAAGAGAAGGGCCGCCGCGAGTGCCCGCTCTGCATGCCCTACGAGGCCGACCTGCCGATCCTGGTCGCGCGTGGCCTACGCATTCCTGTGTCGCAGGCCTGGGCGGAGCTCAAGCACTTCGAGTGAGCATCGGGCCCATCAGCTCGACCATGTTGGCGCCATAGAAGCGCCGGCGCGTGTCTTCCGAGGCGCTCGCGAGGCTCGCCTCGAAGCGTTTGATCGGGTTCCGCCCGCCTTCCACGTGCGGGTAGTCCGACGAGAACAGGCACACCTCGGGCCCCGCCTGCGCGGCGATCCAGCCGACGTCCTCGGCGGGATACGGAGTGACTCGCACCTGGCGGCGCACGTACTCGCTGGGCCGCAGCGACAGCCGGCGCAGCCGCTCCTCGTTCTTGTGGAACGCCTCGAGGGCGGAGTCGAGGAGCCGCATCCAGCCCGGCAGCCACGACGCGCCCTGCTCGATCACGCCGAACATGAGCTTCGGGAAGCGCTCGAGCACCCCGTCGAGGACGAGCGTCGCGAGCGTCTGCATGACCGGATACGGGATCGCCATGTAGTCGATCGAGCGGAAGTTCTCGGCGCCGCCGTGGAAGTCGGGCACGGGCGGCAGGCCGTTCTCGAAATACTTCGGCGAGAGCAGCGGGCCGCCGCCGCCGACGTGGAACAGGATCGGCGCGCCGGCCTCCTGCGCGACCGCCCAGAGCGAGTCGAGCGCCACGTGACTCGGCGAATGATTCGCCGGACAGGCCGACGCGATGAGCAGCGCCCTGCAGCCGAGCCGAAGCGCCTCCTCCGCCGCGGGACGCGCCCGCGTCAGATCCGCGAGCGGCACGTAGCCCGTCGCCAGGAGGCGCCGGTCGACCGCGCAGAAGTCCGCCAGCGCGCGGTTGTGCGCGCGTGCCACGCCATAACATAGATCGGTGTCGTCGGCGTGCTCCAGCGCCACGAGCTTGCTCGAGCCGAACGTGTTGAACACGAGCTGGCTCTCGAAGCCCAGCAGGTCGAGCGCGCGCGGGCGGTCCTCCTTCAGGAACGAGCCCGTCGCCGACCAGTTCTTGCGCGTCATGAGCTCCGCCTCGTCGCGCGCTCGGTATTCGGCGGTCTTGTGGCGGGCGCGCAGCTCGTCGATGAAGCTCGTCTCGCCCGGCCGCACCGCGGTGATCGGCAGCGGCTTCATGCGTTCGCGCACGTCGGGGTCCGCGAAGTCGCGGAAGAAGTCGGCCGTCTCCATGACGTGCGAGTCCGCGTCGTGGAGCGCGAAGTCGGGAACGGCGTCGGCGTAGCTCATGGCCGCATTCTACCAGTGCGCGAAGAGCTCCGGGACCTCGGTCGCGTTTCGGAGCACGCGCCAGGCCGCCCGGAAGTCGCCGCGGGCGGAGAGCCAGCGCGGGATCGCCGCGCAGCGCATGCCTGCGCGCGTCGCAGACACGAGCCCGCGCTCGGTGTCCTCGACGGCGAGACAGTCCGCGGGAGCGATGCCGAGCCGCGCCGCAGCGACGAGATAAGGCTCCGGGTCGGGCTTGGTGTTCGCGTAGTCGGCCCTGGTCACGACGAGCTCGAAGAAGCGGCGCGCCCCGGTGCGAGCGTGCTGCAGCTCGAAGTGGTGCGGCTGCGAGCTCGTGACCACCGCCATCGGCACGCGGCCGTGTAGTGACTCGAGCGCTTCGCGCACGCCGGGAATCAGCACGATCCCACCGGAGATCAGCTCGGCGTAGTGCGCGTCGCGCGCCGCCCGCGCGGCCGCGATCGCCGACTCACTCGCGCCACGCGCGCGCGCCAGCTCGAAGCAGCTCGTGCCCTGACGCAGGCACTCGACGTACGAGCTCTCGTCGAACTCGACGTCGAGCCGAAGCAGCGCCACTCGCGACGCCTCGAAGTAACACGGCTCCGTGTCGACGAGCACGCCGTCGTTGTCCCAGAGGATCGCCTTCATGGGACCTCACCCTGCGGTGTAGATGAGCTTCTCGCCTTCGCGGTGGCTCTCGGCGTTGCCGGCGAGCCGCAGGTGCTCGAGGTGCGCGTACGTCTCGCTCTCGGCCATGGCGCCCCAGCTGCGCGGCTGGAAGAGCTTCTGCGAGATCGCTTCCACCGTCGCCGGGCCGAGCTCACGCGAGATCTCGCGGATCTTCTCGAGCCGTTCGTAGTGGTGGCGCTTGATCGCCTCGGTGCGCGCGCGCAAGTCGCTGAACGGGTGGCCGTGCGCCGGCAGCGCGTGCTTGATGCCGCCGATCTCCGCCACGCGGTCGAGCGAGTAGAAGAACGACGCCAGCGGATCGCGCGACGACGAGATGCCCGAGATGTGCGGCGTGATCGACGGCAGCACGTGGTCGCCGCCGAGGAAGATGCCCATCTCGGGGTCGTGCAGGCAGATGTGGTCCTCGGTGTGACCCGGCGTGTGCAGCACGAACCAGTCGCGCTTGGCGAGCCGCAGCACGTTGCCGTTCTCGACGGGGTCCGAGATCTCGGGCACGAAGTCCGAGCTGCCGAACGCGCGCATCATGCGCCAGCGGATGCGCTGCTTGAACGGCGGCTGCGGTCGCGCGCCGCCCCACGGCGTCGGCCCGGTCCATGGCCCGAACCCGCCGCCCGCGCGCTTGGGCCTGGGTTCCGCCGGCTTCGCGGCGGGGGCCTCGGCGGCCGGCTTGTCGCCGAGGTGCTCCGCCGAGACCTCGGGCGTGGCCGCGGCGGGACCGAAGCGGAAGTTGCGGTGGCCGACGACGCGCGCGCCCGACTCGCGCACGAAGCGCGTGGCGCCGCCGAAGTGATCCGGGTGCGAGTGGGTGACGATGACCGTGTGCACGTGCTTCAGCCGGATGCCCGCCTGCTTCAGCCGGTCCTGCAGGGCGCGCCAGCTCGCCGTGCCGGGCAGCCCCGGATCGACCACGGCCGCGCCCTCGCCGTCGACGAGGGCGTAGCAATTCACGTGGCCGAGCCCCGGCATCTGGATCGGCAGCTGCATGCGCAGCACGTTCGGCGCGACCTCGGTGACCTCGGGGCGTGCCTCTTCCTGCTCCTGTCGCTTGGCCATGCGCCGATCCTAACGAAGCGCCTCGTACGCCGCCGCGATGAGCTGGAAGCCCCGCGCGTCGCCGCCGAGACCCATCTGCATCTGGTTCATCACGTAGGCGAAGCCGAGGCCGGCGTCCGGGTCCGCGAACGCGATCGAGCCGCCGGCGCCCGGATGCCCGAACGAATGCGGGTTCGGGCCGAACGGGATCATGGGCTGCGTCATCATGAAGCCGAGCCCGAAGCGCGAGTGCAGCGGCGACAGCACCTGGTCGAGCCCGAACGACTGCTCCGTGTTCGCGCGCGCGATCTGCTCGCGCGACAGCACGCGCGCTCCGTCGAGCACGCCCGTCGTCGCCAGCGCGCCGTACACGCGCGCGAGGCTGCGCGCGTCGCCGTGGCCGTTTGCTGCGGGGATCTCCGCGGCGCGCCACGGGCGCGTGTTCACCGCGCCCGGGCCGAGGGTCGGGTTCGCGAACACGCGGCCGACGAGCGAATCCGGATTCGCCGCCGCCGCCGCGAACGGGTTGGGTACACCCGGCGGTGACGGCGGCGCCGGGAGGATCTCGGCGATCCGCGCGTCGAGCTCCGGCCCGCAGCCGATGTGGAAGTCGAGGCCGAGCGGCTTCGCGAGCTCGTCGCGGAAGTACCCGCCGACGCTGCGCCCGTCGACGCGGCGAATCACTTCGCCGACGAGGAAGCCGTAGGTGAGCGCATGGTAGCCGTGCGCCGTGCCGGGCTCCCAGAACGGCTTTTCGGCGGCGAGCGCCGAGGTGATCGCCGGCCAGTCGTAGAGCGTCTCGATCTGGATCTGCTTGCGCACGCCGGGCACGCCCGCCTTGTGGCAGAGCAGCCAGCGCACGGGGATGCGCTCCTTGGCCGCCTGCGCGAACTCGGGCCAGTAGGCGGCGACGGGCGCGTCGAGGTCGAGCTTGCCGGCCTCGACCAGCCGGCTCGCGCAGATCGCCGTCACGCCCTTGGTGGTCGAGTACACGTTCGCGAGCGTGTCGCGCTCCCAGGGCTTCGTCCGCGCGCCGTCGCGGTGGCCGCCCCAGAGGTCGACCACGAGCTCGCCGCCCAGCGAGATTGCGACGGCCGCCCCGACCTCGCCCGTCGCGAAGCTCGCCTCGAAGACCTCGCGCACGCGCGCGAAGCGCTTCGCGCACTCGCCGCCGACCCGCGCCGCAGCCGCCATGACGCCCCTCCCGGCCCCGTCGCGGGGCCCGGGCATTCTACACGCGGGGCGCAGGCGGCCTCGGACAGTGCAGCGCGCGGCCCGCGCAGTGGCCCGGCGCGGCGCCCGGGCGGCGCTTCCCCCACGGGCACCGCCCTTGCTATGAAGGCGGAAGTGATCGAGGGGATCGAGAGCCCGGAATATCTCGAAGAGGTGGTGCCGGTCCAGCCCGGCGGCACGCTCTACGTGCACAGCGCGCGCGGCTCGGTCGACGTGCGCTCGCACGACGCGGACGAAGTGCGCGTCGAGGCCGAGGCGCGCGGCCGCCATCCCGAGCGGGTGATCTTCTCGCTCGAGAGCGCGGGCGACGACGTGCGCTTCGGCGTGCGCACGGAAGGCTGGCTGGCGGGCCTGTTCGGCGGGCTCGACGTGCGCGCGCGGCTGTGGGTGCCGCGGCGCTACTCGCTGGCGTTGCACACGAGCGGCGGCGACGCGCGCGTGGACGGCATCTCGGGCCACGTCGACCTGCAGACGAGCGGCGGCGACGTGGCGATCTCGCACATCGTGGGCCAGGTCGGCGTCGCCACGTCGGGCGGGAACTTCGAGCTCGAGCATCTGGACGGCGGCGTCCGCGCGCGCACCTCGGGCGGCAACACCACCCTGCGCGACGTGTTCGGCGACGTCGACGTGCGCTCTTCGGGCGGCGACCTGTCGATCGACGGGGTCGACGGCGCGGTCGACGCGCGGCTGTCGGGCGGCACCACCTCGATCGTGTTCCTCGGCGATCCCGAGGGCGAGATCCGCAGCTCGGGCGGCTCGGTCGAGATCCTGGTGCGCGACGAGGCGAGCTTCGACCTGGACGCCAAGGCGAACGGCGGGCACGTCGAGGTCGAGGTGCCGCTCGACCGCGAGTGGCGGCGCGACAAGTCGCGCGTCGCGGGCCGGCGCGGCAACAAGGGCCCACGGCTGAAGCTGCGCTCGAACGGCGGCGGGATCCGCGTCGCGCGGCTCTAGCGCCGCCAGGCCTTCACGAGCTTCTTGCCGCCGCCGAACAACGTGAAGCCCGCGGCTTCGACGTCGATCACGAACAGGTGGAACTCGGGCTCCGTCGGCTGCCAGCCCGTCTTCGCGAACAGCGCCTCGCAGTAGCGCTTGCGCGGGCCGAGGTCGCGCACGTCGACGCCGCGGCCGTACAGCTTGAAGTCGCCTTCGGTGCCGTCGGTCTTCGACACCGTGCTGTGTAGGACGCAGCGCGGCTCGCGCAGCAGGTCGAGCGCCTTCGGCGAACGCCACATCATGCCGAGCATCGCCTCGCCGTCGCAGAAGATCACCTCGCACGGCGAGATGCGCGGGAAGCCGTTGGGGCGCAGCGTGCCGAGCAGCACCATGCCGCTGCGCTCGATGCGCTCGAAGCCCAGCTGCGCCAGCTCGGGCGCCGCCTGCGCGAACTCGTCCCAGTTCACGTGCGCCACCTCCGGTAGATCGGCCGGGTCGCGGGCGTTCGAGCGTTCTCCCAAGTCGTGTGCAGCGCGCGCTCGAGCCGCAGCTCGAAGAGCGTCTCGTCGTCGCGCACCACGCTCTTGAAGCCGGCTCGCGCCGCGGCGCGGGCGGCCGGGTCGTCGATCTCGCGCGCGGGGCCGGCGCAGTAGAAGCTCTCGTCGTCCTTCACGGCCGGAAAGCCGTGCAGCGCGTAGCGGCCGTCGCGCGCCAGGTCGGCGCGCTTGGGCGACGCGTCGATCACGAACACGTAGAGGCCGCCGCCGAGCAGTGCGGGGCAGACCGGGTGCACGCGCGGGCCGCCGTCCGCCCGCGTCGTGGCCAGGAAGCCCAGCGCCACGGCGTCGGGCCCGAACGGGTAGAGGAGCCGGTGGCCGATCGCCGCGAGCTCCGGCTCCTGCTGTGCGAACGCGGCCCACGTGAGTGCCTTGCCCATGCTCGCGAGCGTACGCCCGGATCCTGACAGCTCTTGTCAGCTAAAGCGGATAAGATCGGTGCGTGCGCGCTCGCCGCCTCCTCTCCCTCGTTCAGCTGCTGCAGAGCCGCGGGCACGGGACCGCGGCCGAGCTCGCCGCCGAGCTCGGCGTCTCGCCGCGCACGATCTACCGCGACCTGGAGGCGCTGGGCTCGGCCGGGATTCCGATCGCCACCGAGCGCGGGCCCGGCGGCGGCTGCCGGCTGCTCCCCGGCTGGCGCACGCCGTGGATGGGCCTCGAAGCCGGCGAGGCGCACGCGCTGTTCCTCGCGGGCCTGCCCGGCCCCGCAACGGAGCTCGGGCTCGGCAGCCTGCTGGCGCGCGCGCAGCGCAAGGTGCTGGCAGCGCTGCCCGCGCGGCTCCGCGCCGCCGCGTCGCTGGCGAACCAGCGCTTCCATCTGGACGCGCGCGGCTGGTTCCAGCCGCAGGCCGAGCACCCGGCGCTCGAGGCGCTTGCCGCCGCGGTGTGGAGCGACCGGCGCGTGCGCTTCGCGTACGAGCGCGGCGACGGCCGGCGCGTGGCGCGCGAGGTGGACGCCGTCGCGCTCGGTCTGAAGGCCGGGCTGTGGTACCTGGTCGGACGCGTCGGCGCGGAGCTGCGCGTGTACCGCGTGTCGCGCGTCTCGGCGGTCGAGGACGCCGGCACCGGGTTCGCGCGCGACCCCGCCTTCGACCTGGAGTCCTTCTGGCGCGACTGGGCGGCGCGCTTCGAGGCGGCGCTCGCGGCCATCCCCGTGACCGTGCGCGTGGCGCCGTCGCACATCGCCTGGGTGGAACGGCTCGGCGACCCTGTCCGGCGCGCGCCGGCGGACGCGCAGCCGACGCGCGATCGCGATGGCTGGCAGCGCCGCGCGCTCGTGTTCGAGAAGCTCGAGTACGCCGAGAGCGCGCTGCTCGGCCTGGGCGCCGGCGTCGAAGTGGTGGCGCCCGCCGAGCTGCGCGAGCGCGTCGCCGCGCGCGCGGTGGAGATCTCTGCGCTCTACGCGGGCGCCGACGGGCCGAACCGTTAGGATCGCGGCATGTCGGCTCGCACGTGGTGGAAGGACGGCGTGGTGTACCAGATCTACCCGCGCTCGTTCATGGACGGAAGCGGCGACGGCGTCGGAGATCTCGCGGGCATTCGTGCGCGGCTCGACCATCTGGCCTGGCTCGGCGTCGACGCGCTGTGGCTCTCGCCGATCTTCCCGTCGCCGATGGCGGACTTCGGCTACGACGTCTCGAACTACTGCGACGTCGACCCCGCCTTCGGCACGCTCGACGACCTGGATGCGGTCGTCGCCGACGCGCACGAGCGGGGCATCAAGGTCATGCTCGACTGGGTGCCGAATCACACCTCGGATCGGCACCCCTGGTTCCTGGAGTCGCGCGCGAGCCGCGCGAGCCCGCGGCGCGACTGGTACGTGTGGCGCGATCCCAAGCCCGGCGGCGGCCCGCCCAACAACTGGGTCGCGATGTTCGGCGGCTCGGCGTGGGAGCTCGATCCGATCACGAGCCAGTACTACCTGCGCTCGTTCCTGAAGGCGCAGCCCGATCTCAACTGGCGCAACCCGGAAGTCGAGCGCGCGATGCACGGCGTGCTGCGCTTCTGGCTCGACCGGGGCATCGACGGCTTCCGCATCGATGTGATCCACCGGATCGCGAAGGACCCGGAGCTGCGCGACAACCCGCCGAGCGACCGGCCCGGCCCGATGTGGGGCGGCCAGAAGCACATCTACGACGAGAACCACCCCGACATCCACGACTTCCTGCGGCGCATCCGCGGCGTGCTCGACGCGTACCCGGAGCGCGCAGCCGTCGGCGAGGTCGGGCTCGAGCCCGAGCAGGTGGCGACGTATCTCGGCCGCGGCGACGAGCTGCAGCTCGCGTTCAACTTCGCGCTCCTGCTCTCGCCGTGGGACGCCAGCGCGTTCAGCCGCGAGCTCGCGCGCTTCGACCACGCCGTGCCGCCCGAAGGCTGGCCCGATCTCGTGCTCTCGAACCACGACGTGCCGCGCCATGCGTCGCGCTACGACGACCCGAAGCTCGGCGAGGCGCGCGCGCGGTCGCTCGCGGTGCTCCTGCTCGCCGCGCGCGGCACGCCGTTTTTGTATTACGGCGAGGAGATCGGCATGCGCAACGGCGTGATCCCGCCCGAGCGGCGCCAGGACCCGCTCGCATGGACCCTACACGAAAAAGCGTCGCGCGATCCCGAGCGCACGCCCATGCAATGGAGCGCGGGCCCGAACGCGGGCTTCAGCGCGAGCGAGCCCTGGCTGCCGCTCGCCGCCGACTGGCGCACGCGCAACGTGGAAGCGCAGCGCGCGGACCGCGGCTCGCTCCTGTGGCTGTACCGCGACCTGCTGGCGCTGCGCCGGCGCACGCCTGCGCTCGAGCGCGGCGACTGGCGGCTGCTCCCCGCGCCCGACGGCGTGCTCGCGTGGGAGCGACGCGCAGGCGACTCGCGCGCGTTCGCGGCGCTGAACTTCAAGGACGAGCCGCGCGCGCCGGGCCTGCCGCCCGCGACGGTGCGCGACGGCGTGTGGACGCGCGCCGGCGCGCCGCTGCCGAGCGACGCCGCGAAGCTCGAGCTCGGGCCGTGCGAGGCCGCGGTGCTCGCCGTCGATGCCTGACGCCGCCGAAGTCGCCCTGCGCGAGGGGCGCGGCGCGTTCGGCGGCTTCATCGGCCCGCGTATGCTGCGCGCGCAGGTGGAGAACACGGCGCCGTGGCTCTTCGACGCGCGCGCGCCGGAGCAGCCATACGTCGCGCTGCTGCGCGGCGCAGATCGGCTGCCGGCGGCGGCGAAGCCGACGCCCGCGGAGCGCACCGACTACTTTGCGCTCTGTCTCGCCGCCCACTTCGCGAGCGCGGCGACGTACGTGCCGACCGACGTCGACACCAAGATCCGCCGCGCGCTGTGGCAGGACGCGCGCGGCACCGACGAGCTGCCGCGCATGTGCGCGCTGGCACTCGAGCTCGCGGGCTGGGACCCGGAGCCCGTGTCCGCGCGCGTGGTGCGCGTGGCCGGCGCCGGTGCGGTGTCGGGCCACGACGGCGAGCGGCTCGCCGTGCTGGCCGGCGGCTTCGCCGCGACGCGGAGCGCCGGCCTCGAGGCTGCGATTGACACCGAATTGTGTCGAGAGGCGCGAGCGTTCGAGGCGCTCGAGGCGGCGCCAGGTGCCGAGCTCGAGCTGCTGCGGCTCGCAGCCGTGCTGACGCACAACGCGGGCGACCTGCAGCAGGGCCTCGGTACGCTCAGGCACCCGCGCTTCGCCGACCTGGCGCGCTCGGGCCCCGAGCGGTTCGGCGGCGCGTTCGCGCGCGCCGCGGCGCTCTACCGCGAGCTGCTGGCGCAGGACGGTCACCGCAACTACCCGCTGCGGAAGGTGCGCGCGCTGCGCTCGGACCGAGCGCTGCTCTTGCCGCTCGCACCGTGTCTCGACGACTGGGGCGAGCGGCTCGCGCGCTTCCCCGGCTTCGGCGACGGCGAGCGCGCCGAGGTGATCTCGGCGCTCGTCGACGGCTGCCGGAAGTTGCCCGGCCAGACGGCGTACCACCGCGCGCTGGCGGGGCTCGACCGCGCGCTGCCGCGCGGCCTCGCCGCACCCGAGCTCACCCAACACTATTCAGTGTCAGTCCGCCGCGAGTTGCGCGAGCCCGAGCTGCGCAGGCTCGTCGCGGTGCGCCGCGAATCCTTCGAGGCGAGCCTCGCCAAGCGGACGCGCGAGGCGCTGCGCCGCCCGCGCGCCTAGCGGGACAGCCCTTTGCGCGCGACCTGGACCGGGAAGCGCGACAGGTCGAGCGCCGCGCTCGGCCGCGCCGAGACGCGCGCGTACCAAGCCGCCAGGTTCGCGCAGCCCGCGGGCACGTCGGCGCCGATCGCGCCGCCGAAGTCGAAGGTCGACTGCAGCACGATGTCGGCCATCGAGTAGCGGTCGCCGGCGAGGAACTCGCGGCCCTGGAGCTCACGATCGAGCCAGCGACATGCGCCCTCGAACACCTTCCAGTTGGATTCGCCGAAGTCCTTGAACTGCGCGCGCCCCTGCGAAGCCGCGTACGCGGCCGTGAAGGGATGCACGTGCACCCACAGCATGCCGAGCGGCAGCATGATCCGGAACTCGACGCGGCGGATCCACATGTCGATCCGCGCGCTCTCCGCTGCGTCGCGTCCGAAGAGCGGCGGCTCGGGGTAGAGTGACTCGAGATAGCGGCAGATCGAGACGCTCTCCGCGAGGTACGTGCCGTCGTCGAGCTCCAGCACCGGCAGCTGGCCGAGCGAGTTCTTCGCCAGGAACTCGGGCGTCTTGTGCGCGCCCTGCGCGAGCGGGACGTTCACGAGCGGGATCTCGATGCCCTTCTCGCGCAAGAAGAGCTTCACACGGCGCGGGTTGGGCGCGGGGTCGTTGTCGTCGTACAGCTTCATGGCGCGATTGTACTCCCGGCGCGCCGCGCCGCGTCGGCCAGCAGGCTCGGCTCCGCGTTGCCGCCCGACAGCAGCACGCCGCAGCGGCCGCGCCCCTCGCGCAGGGCCGCGGCGAGCGCCGCCGCGCCCGACGGCTCGAGCACGAGGCGCAGCTCGCGCAGCGCGAAGGCCATGGCGTCGAGCAGCTCCTCGTCCGACACCAGCGCGGCGCGCGCGACGTGCCGCCGCAGCACCGGCCACGTGAACTCGCCGGGAGTCCGCACGCGCAGCCCGTCCGCGATCGTGCGCGGCGGCGCGATCTTCACGCGCTCACCCGCCGCGAGCGAGAGCGCGGTGTCGTTCGCGTCCTCGGGCTCGACCGCAACGAGCTCCAGCGACGGCGCGAGTGCGTGCAGCGCGACCGCGCAGCCCGCCATGAGCCCGCCGCCGGAGACCGGCGCCCAGAACGAGTCGAGTGACTCGACCTCTTCCAGAAGCTCGAGCGCGCTCGTGCCCTGGCCCGCCGCGACGAGCGGGTGGTCGAACGGCGGCACCGGCACGAGGCCGCGCTCGGCAGCCAGCTCGGCGGCGCGCCGTGCGCGGAGGTCGCTGTCGCTCCCTACCGTGACGAGCTCCGCGCCGTCGGCTGCGGTCCGCGCGAGCTTCTGCGCCGGCGCATCGTCGGGCATGACGACGACGGCGCGCAGCCCGAGCGTCCGCGCTGCGCGCGCGACCGCCTGCGCGTGGTTCCCCGACGAGTGAGCGACCACGCCCGGGCAGTCGCGCGCGAGCGTCGTCATCAGACTGAACGCGCCGCGCAGCTTGAACGCGCCCGTCGGCTGGAGTGACTCGGCCTTGAGAAACAGCTCGAGCCCGGGCCGCGGCGCGACGCGCAGCACCGGCGTGCGCAGCACGAACCGCGCGATCCGCTCGCGCGCGGCGCGGATCGCGGCGAGGTCGAGCTCGGCCACGCGCCCGCTAGCGCGCGAGCGCGGGCAGGCGCGCCTCGACGTCGCGCAGGCGCGGCAGCGCGGCGTCCTTCGCGGAGAGCAACGGCTGCGCGACCGGCCAGCGGATCGCGAGGTCGGGGTCGCTCCACAGCACGCCGAGCTCGTCCTCCGGATGATACGGCTCGGTGCACTTGTACTGGACCTCCGCGGTCTCGGAGACCACGCAGAAGCCGTGCAGGAAGCCGGGCGGGACCCACAGCAGCCGGAAGTTCTCGGCCGACAGCGTCTCGCCGACCCAGCGCCCGAACGTCGGCGAGCCGCGCCGCGCGTCGACGGCCACGTCGAACACTTCGCCCGCGACGCAGCGCACGAGCTTGCCCTGGGCGAAGCGCGACTGCATGTGCAGCCCGCGCAGGGTGCCGCGCGAAGAGCGCGAGTGATTGTCCTGCACGAAGCGCGCGGGCACGCCGCCCGCTGCGAACTTCGCCTCGTGCCAGCTCTCGAAGAAGAAGCCGCGCGCGTCGCGAAACACTCGCGGCTCGATGCGGATCACTTCCGGAAGCGCGGTCGATTCGAAGCGCACCGTGCGAGCTTAGCAACGTATGATGCCGCGTCGACGCACGACACTGGGGAGAGCTGTCATGAGGGTCCGATTCGCAATCGTCTGCGCGTTCGTCGCCGCATTCGCACTCGCAGCGCGGGCGCGCGCCGACGAGATCCAGTTCACGAACGGCGACAAGCTGACGGGCAAGATCGTGAAGCTCGCCGACGGCAAGCTCACGGTCGACTCGACGGTCGCGGGGAAGGTCGACGTGAAGTGGACCGACATCGCCACGATGTCGAGCGATGAGCCGGTGACCGTCGTGCTCGACGACGGCCGGTCCGTCACGGAGACGCTCGGCCCCTCGGAGCCCGGCCAGGTGAAGGCGGGTGGCGAGACGATCGCGCTTTCGAACACGGCGAAGCTGAATCCCGAGCCGGTGCAGTGGCACGGCAACGCGGTGGTGGCTGCGCGATTCGACCGCGGGAACACCGTCGGAGACAACTTCGATGGCACGGTCGGCGCGGTCCGGCGCAGCGAGGTGGACCGGATCACGTTGGGCGCGGGCTACTCGGCGGCCGAGTCGATGGACTCGGACGGGACCGGCAAGCACGCCGACAAGAGCAAGGCATTCGGCGCCGGGCAGTACGACTACTTCTTCGAGCCCCAGGGGTACGGGTACGGCAACCTGCGCGCGGAAAAGGATCGGTTCGCCGACTTGAACCTGCGCCTCACGACGGGCCTCGGGCTCGGCTACCAGTGGATCGAGACCGAGACGACCAAGTTCAACACCGAGGCCGGCCTCTCGTACATCTCGGAGCACCTGCACGACTCGTCGGACAACAACTACCTGGCCGCGCGCATCGCCTGGCACCTGGATTGGAGCTTTTATCCCGATCTGACGTTCTTCCAGTACACGAATTGGTACCCGAGCCTGTACCACATCTCCAAAGATCAGTTGGTCGAGGCTCAGACGGGTCTCCGCTACAAGCTCTGGGGCGATTTCTTCGGCGAGTCGAAGATCCTCTGGATCTGGGACACCACTCCGGCCCAGGGGAAGAAGCAGGAAGACCTGAGCTACATCGTCGGAATCGGCTACGGGTTCTGACGCGACCTATAATCCGCCCATGGACCCAAAGCTCGTCGTCGCCGCGCGTGCGGCCTTTCCCAAGCGCGACGGCGCGCTCGTGTTGGGTGCGCCGGTCTACGCCGGAGAGTGTCTGCCCGAGCCTTTGGTCGTGCTGCCCATCGCCATGACGAACCGGCATGGGCTCGTGGCGGGCGCCACGGGCACGGGCAAGACGAAGACGCTGCAGCTCCTGGCCGAGCAGCTGTCCGCCGCCGGCGTGCCGGTGTTCCTCGCGGATCTGAAGGGCGACCTGTCCGGCGTCGCCGTCGCGGGCGAGGCGAGCGCCGCGGTGTCGCAGCGCGCGAAGGACGTCGGCGTCGCGTGGAAGCCGGGCGCGTGCCCGGTCGAGCTGCTCTCGCTCACGGGCGCGCGCGGCGCGCAGATCCGCGCGACGGTGTCGTCGTTCGGGCCGCTCTTGCTCGCGAAGGTGCTCGAGCTGAACGACACGCAGACCAGCGTGCTCTCGCTGGTGTTCAAGTACGCCGACGACCGCGGTCTCGAGCTGTTCGACTTCGCGGATCTCCGGGCAGTGCTGCAGCACCTGTCGGGCCCCGGCGCGGCGGACCTGGCGAGCTACGGGGGCATGTCGAAGCAGACGGTCGGCGTGCTCCTGCGCGAGATGGTCGAGCTCGAGCAGCAGGGTGCGCTCGCGTTCTTTGGCGAGCCGGAGCTCGAGCTCGACGACCTGCTGCGCAAGGCGTTCGACGGGCGCGGGGTCGTGTCGGTGCTCGAGCTCAGCGACGTGCAGGACAAGCCCGCGCTCTTCTCCACGTTCATGATGTGGCTCCTCGCGAAGCTGCAGTCGCATCTGCCCGAGGTGGGCGACCTGCCGCAGCCGAAGCTCGTGTTCTTCTTCGACGAGGCGCACCTGTTGTTCAAGAACGCGAGCGCCGCGTTCCTGACTCAAGTGACTCAGGTCGTGCGGCTGATCCGTTCGAAGGGAGTGGGCGTGTTCTTCGTGACGCAGAGCCCGAAGGACGTGCCGCCCGACGTGCTCGGCCAGCTCGGCCACCGCGTGCAGCACGCGCTGCGCGCGTTCACGCCCGACGACGAGAAGGCGCTGCGCGCCGCGGCGCGCACGTTCCCGAAGTCGGACTTCTACGACGTCGAGCGCACGCTCACGAGCCTGGGCATCGGCGAGGCGCTGGTCACGGTGCTCGCCCCGAACGGCGTGCCCACGCCGCCGTTCGCGACGCGCCTCGCGCCGCCGGGCTCGCGGATGGGTCCGCTCACCGAGCTGGAGCTGCGCGGCTGTCTCGCGACGCCGCAGGTGCAGAAGTACGCGCACGCCGTCGACCGCGACAGCGCGAAGGAGAAGCTCGCGCGCCAGGACGCCGCTGCCGCTGCCGCACCCGCCGCGCGCGGCGGCGCGAAGCCGGCGCCCGCGGCGCCCAGCGTCGCAGAGACGATCGTCGAGGCCCTGAACTCGCCGGTCGCGCGCACGATCGCCGGCGCGATCACGCGCGGGCTCATGGGCGCGCTCGTCGGCCCGCCGCGGAGACGGCGCGACTGACGATGCACCCGGCCGTTGCGAAGACGCGCGACTTCGTGAGCGAGGTCATCGCGGAGTGGCAGAAGGACGACGCCCTGACGCTCGGCGCCGCGCTCGCGTACTACACCATCTTCTCGATCGCGCCGCTGCTCGTCCTGGCGGTCGCGATCGCCGGACTCGTGTTCGGCCGGCGCGCCGCCGAAGGCCAGCTGGTCGCGCAGATCCAGGACGCGATCGGCCCGTCCGCCGCGCAGATGATCGAAGGCATGATCGCGCGCGCGAGCAAGCCGGCGTCGGGCGTCGTCGCCACCGTCGTCAGCTTGCTCACGATGGGCTTCGGGGCGTCGGGCATGTTCGGCCAGCTGCAGAGCTCGTTGAACAAGATCTGGGAGGTGCACGGCAAGACGGCCGGCGGATTCCGCGGGCAGGTGCGCCGGCGCACGAGGGCGGCACTCATGATCCTCGGCACCGGCCTGCTCCTGCTCGTGTCGCTCGGCGCGTCGGCGGCGCTCGGGCTCCTGCACGAGGTCCTGAAGGAGCGCTTCCCGGTGGCTTCGGTGGTGCTGCCGTTCGCGAACACGACGCTCGAGTTCACGGTGATCACCGGGCTCTTCGCGATGATCTACAAGATGCTGCCGGAGATTCGGATCGAGTGGCGCGACGTCTGGCTCGGCGCGGTCGTGACGGCGTTCCTCTTCGCGCTGGGCCGCGAGCTCATCGGCCTGTACCTGGGCCGCGCGGGCGTGACCTCGGTGTACGGCGCGGCGGGCTCGCTCGTGTTGCTGCTCCTGTGGATCTACTACTCTGCGCAGCTCCTCTTTCTGGGCGCCGAGTTCACCGAGGTCTATTCGCGGCGCTTCGGCTCGCGTCGAACGGAGCAGGCATGAAACGAATCGCGGTGCGCGCAGGTGTCGCGCTCGGGCTCGCGCTGTCGTGCGGCTGCGGAATCGTCTCGTTCCGCGGCGGCGACTACACGCCGATGGCGAAGGAGCCCGAGACGCCGTGCTCGAAAGAGGCCGAGCAGATCTGCAAGGACAAGCTCGGCTCCGCCGACATCGGCAACTGCATGGCCCGCGAGAAGTACCGCTGCGAGCTCATGCAGGACGAGAACGCGAAGGACCCGAATCAGCCGCAGCCGGCGCCCGCTACTCCGTAGGCTTCGAGACCTCCTCGCACATGTAGAGCTCGCGCTTCATGCAGGCCTGCTGATCCGAGCCCGCGAGCTGTCCTTCGCACTTCTTCTCGGCCTGCTTGGCGCACCGCGAAGAACCGAGGTCGTCCTTGGCCATGTCCGCGGGAGATGCACACGCGGCAACGGCGAGCAGGCATCCGGCGAGCCACAGGCGACGCATCCCTCGGAGGATGTCGCGCGCGGCGCGGTCGGTAAAGGGCTAACATCGTGGCGATGGTTCGCCGCAGCTTCGCGGGCCGTGCGACCCTCTGGCTTGCGCTCGCGCTCTTCTCCTGCGCCGGCACTCCGCCGCCGCACGCGGATGGCCCTGCAGCGCGCGAGTACTTCCCGCTCCTGCCCGGCGCCCACTGGGTGTACGACCTGCACACGGGACCGTTCACGCACACGAAGCTCGACGTGGTGGCGCGCGGGGAGCGGCCGGTGCGCGGCTCCGAGGCGGGCATCTTCGTGTTCGAGGAGCACACCGACGGCGAGCTGTACGGGCTCGATGCCGCGGGCCTGGTCGGCTACCGCGTGGCGGACGGCTACGTGACGCGCGTTCCCGCGATCGAGCTCGGCTCCGACGGCGTGGTGCACCTGTTCGGCCACAGCGAGATCGCCTTCCTGCCGATCGACCCGCACACGGGCCAGCACTGGAGCGACCAGGTCGACGTGTTCGACGCGCCGGGCAAGGCGACGCAGAGCTGGACGGCCGAGGTGGAGAACGTCGGCCGCGTGCACGTCGCCGCGGGTACCTTCGACGACGTCATCGTGGTGCGCAGCGCGCACTGGGACCGCGAGTGGCGCGAGAACGAGCCGCTGCACAGCTACGAGGACTACTACGCGCGCGGCGTCGGGCTGATCCGCAGCGTCGCGCACAACCACACGCGCTTCCTGCCCATCGCAGAGATGGAGCAGGAGCTCGTCGAGGTCCGCTTCGACGGCGGCTCCGGCGGCGCGGTCGCGCGCTAGTTCCCCGAGCTCAGATCCGTGGGCCGGAAGCGGCCGTCGGGGATCGATGTGTCGAGCTCCACCTTGTCGAGCGCGACGCGCGTCTTCGTCTGGTCGATCTTGTCCTCGAGCTCGATCCACGTCGCGACCTGCAGGTCGCCGACCTTCACGATCTTCGTGGGATCCGCACGCAGCACCTTGCGCAGCTTGCCGCCTGCCTCGAAGGAGTCGACCTGCAGCACCACGCACGTGTCCTTGTCGACCGACGTGACGATCTTCTCGTAGCTCGACTCCTCGCCCGCCGCTGGCTCGCTCACCACGACGTACACCCCGCGGCCGTCGATGGTGGCGTCCGGCAAGCGCTCGGCTTTGCCGTGCTTCTGGAACGTGCGCCAGTTCTCGAAGTCGTCGTACGAGAAGTCGGTGCCGAAGAGGCCGCTGTTGTTGCGGCCCGAGACGCGCCGCACGCGGCGCTCGTCGGGCGACCACACGTAGAAGGCGCTCGGGCCGTCCGCGCTCTCGATCATCAGCATCGCCGTGCCGTGTATCTCGGGCGGGCGGTCGAAGCGCAGCACGATGCGCCGCATGCCGTCGTCCAGCTTCTTGCCGAGCACGAGTGCGCGGCTGGTGCGCTCGCCGCCCACGCGGTCGGTCTTCGTGAATTCGGCACGGAACGTGACCGTCGTCTTGGGTGCGTTGCGCTCCAGGCACGCGCGCGCCGGCGCGAGATCGAGCGTTTCCGCGCGCGCGCCGGAGACGAATGCACAGAGCCAGCCCAGCGCGGCGAACGCGCGCAAGAGGTGCGGTCGAGCCATGCGGTCACTTATAGTACGCGACTCCGTGCGCCGAAACGCCCGCATCCCGCTCGCTGCTCTTTCCCTCGGGATCCTCGCGTCCCTCTCCCCGAGCTCCGCGCGCGCACAGGCCACGGCGCCCGCGCCCGCGGCGAAGCCCGCGGCCGGGCCCGCGATCGGCGGAGCGGGCGAGGAGCAGGTGTGGATCGATCTCGCGGCGCCCATCGAAGGGCTCGTGCAGAAGATCCCGGTCGGCATGGTCGAGGTGAGCGGCTCCACGGGCGCAGGGCGCTCGCGTTTCCACGACGTGGCGATCGTCGTGGACCTCTCGACCAGCACGCGGCTGCCTTCCGGCGTCGACGTGAACGGCAACGGCAAGGTGGGCAAGTCGGCGCCCGAGATCCGCGAGGACTACTGGGGCGACGGCTCGCCCGAGAAGCTCTGCGACGACGACGGCGACACGATCGCGGCTGCGGAGATCGCCGCCGTGCGGCGGCTGCTCAAGCTGCTCGACCCGACGCACACGCGCGTCGCGCTGGTGGCGTTCGGGGACAAGGGCGAGCTCGTCGCGCCGCTCGACTCGACGCGCGCGCAGCTCTCGGCCGCGCTCGACGTGCTCGACCACAAGCACGGCTGGTACGGCGGCACGAACTACGCCGAGGCGATCGAGGTCGCCATCGGCGCGCTCGAGAGCGCCAAGCCGGTCGGGAAGACCGAGCGCAAACGCAGCATCCTGTTCCTCTCGGATGGCTACCCGACGATGCCGCAGCCGGAGCCGCTGCCGGCGAAGTCGGCGATCGCGGCGGCGAAGCACGCGGCGGCGGTGGGCGCGCACCTGCACAGCTTCGCGCTCGGGCCCGAGGCGGTGCGCGGGCGCGACATCCTGGCCGTCATGTCGAAGCTGGCGGACGGCTCGCTCACCGAGATCGACCGGCCGGGCGACGTGCTGTTCCACCTGCCGTCCGTCGAGCTCTCGGAGGTGGCCGAGCTGCACATCGACAACGACACCACGCACCAGGAGGGCCGCGCCGTGCGGCTGCTCGCCGACGGCACCTTCGACGGCTTCGCGCCGCTTCAGCCCGGCCGCAACGTCCTGCACGTCACCGCAGTCGGCATCGGCGGCGGCCGGCAGGAAGAGCACCGCGACGTCGTGTACGACCCGGCGGCCGGCACAGCCAAGGACGTGGAGCTCGAGGTCTCACGCCTCCGCGAGCTCCTCCGCGAGCGCACCGTCGAAGTCGAGCTCGGCCAGGAGATCCAGCGCGCCCGCGAAGCGCGCCGCGCCCGCCAGAAAGAGCTCCAGATCCACGCCACCCCGCAGCCCACCGCCCCGCCCGAGCCTACACAGAAATAGGTCAGTGGCCAGAAATAGGTCAGTGGCGACCGAATCGAATTCGCTTCCGCTCTTCTCGAGCAAACCGATGGACACCGCGAGGCCGAGCGAGGGCCGCCCCGAGCGAGGCCCGCAAGCGCCGCAGGCGCGCGCAGCGAGCCGCAGGCGAGCGTAGTCAGTAAGACCCGAGCGAGGGCCGCCCCGAGCGAGGCCCGCAAGCGCCGCAGGCGCGCGCAGCGAGCCGCAGGCGAGCGCAGTCCATAAGACAGAAGGCCCGCCGAGCTTGCGCCCGGCGGGCCTTGGGTTTTCCGCTCTCGCGGTATCTCAGCGGCCGAGAGTCTTCAGTCGCGTCGTGTCGTAGTACTTGCGGCTCTCGTCGACCGTGAACGGGAACGCGTTCGCATTGTCGAACTGCCCGGTGTGGGAGTTCGCGTTCTGCACGTTCACGATCATGATGTCCGAGTAGTTGAGCGTCTGGCGGCCCTTGTTCTCGGCGACCGGGCTGTCTTCGCTCCACTTGAACACGCTGGCGATGATCCGGTACGGCTTGCCCGCGCGGTCATACATGATCGCGTAGAGCGGCATCATCGTCTCTTTGTCGTACCAGATCTTCTTGCGGCTGTAGGGGTGACCCTTCTGCCGCGGCACGTCGTCGAGCTGGAACACGTTGCGCTTCTCGAAGGTCTCGTCGGCGAACGGCAGCGCGTTGTACGGGCCGAACTTGCAGTGGTTCCACTCTTCGTCCGTGCCGAGGCGCGCCATGTTGCGCGACGCCGACTTCTCCTCCGGGATGATGCTCGGGAAGCACGTGCGCTTGGAGTTCATGACGCCGGCCTTGACCGACTCGCCCTTGTACTCCCACTGGTGATCCCACACGTAGCCCGAGAAGATGTAGAAGTCCTCGAGCGTGAACTCGGTGCCGAGCAGCGAGTCGGACTTCTGCGTCGCGGCGATGCGGCGCACGCGGCGAAGCGCCGGGATGTACGCCCAAGTGTCGTCTTCCTTGCCCTGCTCGGTGTAGCGGTAGAGCAGGAACATCGTGCCGCGCAGGTCGAACGGGGTCTTCACGTCGAAGAACTCCGCCCACTCCACGTTCGTGCCGGGCTCGAGCTCCGTCGTGGCCGGCAGCAGGTCCGCGCGGTGGCTGAAGTAAGTGCGGCGGTACTCGCCCTGGGCCACGCGCCAGATTTCCTTGCCGTTGTTGCGCATGTTGCTGAAGCCCCAGTGCGGCAGGTTGAGACCCGAGCCGCCCTGCCAGCGGAAGTTCACGTCCCACGCGAGCTTCAGCGAGAACTGCGGATCGTCGGGAGTCAGGTCGCACTTGTGACCCGTGGCGTCCTTCGCCCAGTCGGAGTACGGGAACGGCTGACCGGCTTTGAAGTTCTGCAGCCGGCCCTCGGAGTCGAGCTTCGCGGTGCACGCGTAGTCGACGGTCGCCTTCACGTACGCCGCGTTCGGCGTGTACTTCTGCGTGTCGACGATCTTCATGCCCAAGCCGTCGAAGTTCTCGACGACGTACGGCATGAGCTCGTCGGGAATGATCCCTCGCGCCGCTTCCTTGTTCGCGGAGGTGATCGTGGTGCCGGGTCCGACGTCGGCGATCGCATTCGTCCCGACCGCGAGCAGCAGACCGGTCACTGCGGACATCCAGCTTGTTCTACGCATCAGCGTTCCTCCAAAAAGTGTCGGCTTCACGGCCCGAGCCCCCTCCGCCGCGAAGCACCGCTCGAAGATGATGCTCGGTGTAACCGGCGGATTCAAGCTCGCCGTCCTCCGAGTTGACCCCGCGCACCTTCGACAGGATGATACGCCCCATCCGAGCGTTCGGATTCGAGGGGGGACCACATGAAAGCGCTTGCGGGTCGGCAGGTTCGGCGCAGCTTCCTGGCAGTCTTCGCCGCGCTGGCGACGGCGTCGCTGGCGCTGTCGGTCTCGGCGGACCTGGACCCGGCGCACACCGACACGTGGGAGCTCCCGCGCGCGAGCCTGTTCGCCGTCGCCACGAGCGGCGAGCACGCCTGGGCGGTCGGCTACTGGGGCACCATCCTGCGCTCCGACGACGGCGGCAAGACGTGGGCGCACGCCGCGTCGACGACCGCCGAGACCCTGTTCGCGGCGTCGTTCGCCGACGCCAAGAACGGCTGGGTCGCCGGCGCGGCCGGCCTGATCCTGCGGACCACCGACGGCGGCACCACGTGGACGCGGCAGTCCGTGACGGTTCCCGACGAGATGGGCGGCACACGGCCGCTCGACGTGAACCTCTTCGGTGTCGCCGCCATTTCGCCGACCGAGGCGTGGGTGGTGGGCGACGTCGGCACCGTGCTGCACACGAAGGACGGCTCGACCTGGGAGAGCGTGAAGTTCGACGCCGCGACCTATTCGGACGACAACGTACCCGACCGCATCCTGAACGCCGTGGTCTTCACGAGCCCGACCGAGGGCTGGATCGCCGGCGAGTTCGCGACGCTGGTCCGCACGCACGACGGCGGGGCCACCTGGACCGGCGCGCGCCAGATCACCGGCGCGCCCGCGGACCTGTATCTGTTCAACGTGGCGGCCGGTGGCGGCAGCGCCGCGGCGGTCGGTCTCGCCGGCGGGGTCTTGGTCGGCAACGCGGACGGCAGCGAGTGGACGTCGCGCTCGGTCGACACGAGCGCCGGTCTGTTCACGATCGCCTGGCAGGGTCAGCGCGGCGTGGCCGCGGGCGACCGCGGAGTCCTGTTCGTCACCAACGATGGCGGCGCCACCTGGGCCGAGCCCAAGCGCCCGAAGCTCTTCAACTGGATCGCCGGCACCGCGTTCGCGGGCTCGAACGTCGCGCTCGCCGTCGGCGAGGGCGGCTTGATCCTCCGCTCCGAAGATGGCGGCGCGACGTGGACCGCACCGTCTTTGGCGGAGCCCGGCGTCGCGCCGAACCTCCACGCGGTGGGCGGCCCCGAAAAAAAGTCGGCGCCGAGCGAGAAGAAGAGCGATTGACGGCGCGCCCCACTTGGTAAGCGGCTCGCGCTTCTGGTATCTCCTTTGTCCGATGCGCTTCGTGTCGACGGATCTCGCGACGCCCGTGCCGATGCGGCCCGGCGGGTGCCCGTAGCAGGCACGACCGGTGAGCACCCCGATGCGACGACGCGCGCGAACGCTGGGGTGGCTCGGAGTGGCACTCGCCCTCGCGCTCGGCGACGCAGCGTGTCGTAGCCCGGTCAACTCGAGCCGCGCGCCGGGCGCCGCATCGACCGAGTTCTTCCCGCTCGTGAAGGGCGCCCGCTGGGTCTACAAGCTCGACCTCGTGGTCACTTCGACGGAGATCGAGGTGCTGGCGAAGGGCGACAGCGCAGTGGAAGGCCTCGGCAATGGAGCGTTCGTCATGGACGAGCGCACGGTGGGACAGAGCTTCGGCCTCGCGCCGGTGGGTCCCACGGCGTATGTCAGCTCCGATGGCTTCCTGTGTCGCTACTCGGGGCTCGACTACACCACCGGGGATCACTTGAAGATGCTCGGCACCGAGGATCCGACGCGGGTGATTCCACTCGGCGCGAGCCCGGGCGCGGAGTGGACGCACCAGACGCGCTTGATGCAGCAGCCGGAAGGCGGCGGTGGACTCATCAAGTGGACGGGTCGCACGAAGCGCTCCGACCCAGTCACCGTGCCGGCGGGAACGTTCACGGACGTCATCCTCGTCGAGTCCGAGTACTGGGATCCATCGATCGATTCCGACGCGCCGCTGATCGCCTATCAGGATTGGTATGCGCGCGGGGTCGGATTGCTGCGCAGCGTCACGACGAACTTGAAAGAGGGGGGCAAGCGCATGACCGAGCAGACGCTCGAGTCGTATGCGTTCCCTCCGCTCGAGGCGCACGCGCAGTGAGGGCGCAGAAGCCTTTCGAAATATTGCGTAAGCTGTTGTAATTGGTCGGTGAAGGCCGACCATCGGGTCGTCCGAGGGAGCTTCGTCCGAGGGATCGTCTAGCAGGAGGGGGAATGGCCATGAGGGAGGCCAAGGGGGATCGCGCTGCCAGCTTGTTCGTGCTTCGCGCAGCCGCTTCGTTGCTCGCAGCGTGGTTCGTGTTCGGTGTTTCGACTCGCGCCCGCGCCGATTGGTGGTCGGAGAACGTCGAGTTTCACGGCAAGCTGCAGTCGAGTGTCTACTTCGCTGATCCGAGCTTGAACAAGGATTTCAAGATGGATCAGTGGTGGAACGAGTTACAGCTGAAGACTGACATCAAGCTGCTGACCGACGAATCGACTCAGATCACGTTTCACACGATCATCATGCCCACTTACGACCTCGCGTACGACGCGTACCCCAACTTGTACGGTCGCGACGTCTCCGACGGAGGTCTGGGCTCGCAGAACGCCAACATCGCGCGCGACGCGATGAGCGGCATCAGATACCCGAACCTCGTGCCCCCCGGCTCGGCCACGCCAACGTTCGTTCCGGGCCCGGGCGCGTGCATCAAGGGCTTGTTCTGCTACGTGAACCAGGACACCTCGTTCCTGTTCACGGGCGTGAAGAACCCGCAGGAGGTCATCGACAACGTGATCTTCTTCGGGATCCTCGGCTCGCAGGTCCGCACGCGCAGCGCGTCGCTGCAGGGCAAGCTCGGCGGCAACTCGTCGATGCAGGCCTTCCAGTTCGCCTCGGGCCTCGACGCACTCACCGGCGGTCACCCCAACTTCGAAGCGACGTACGCGAACGGCGTGGCGGCGGGCGGCAACTTCAAGCCGCTGCACTCGTTCGGCGGCCCCGCCACGGCCAACTATCTCGGTTACGTGATCGGCGACCGGGGCTCGTTCGATTCGCAGTTCCCGGCGGGCATCAACCAGACGGAAGGCCAGACCAAGACGCACTGCTTCGACTCGGCGCATCCGTGGTGCTGGCTGCGCGAGTTCTACTTCGAGAGTCACACCAGCTGGGACATGGGCGAGACGTCGCTGCGCGTCGGCAAGCAGCAGATCGTCTGGGGCAAGACGGACGCCTTCCGCCTGCAAGACATCGTGAACCCGATCGACTTCGGGTACCACAACGTGTTCCCGTCCCTCGACGAGCGCCGCATCCCGACCCTGTCCGCGGATCTCGTGCACAGCTTCGGCAACGTCGGTCCGCTGCAGGACGTTTCGCTCGAGCTCGTCTGGGTGTTCGACAAATTCATGCCCGTCCAGGTCGGCCAGTGCGGCGACTTCTGGGCCTTCACGGCGGCGTGCGAGGCGCGCGCGGACGTCGGCGCGCACGGCCTGCTCGACGTGTCGGCGGCGCGCGTCGACCAACGGAAGTGGAGCTTCCACAACACCGAGCCCGGCTTCCGCTTCGAGTTCCGCACCCCGGAGCCGTCGATCTCGTTCTCGCTGTCGGGCTTCTGGGGCATCCAGGACGCCGGCGTGGCGCGGTTCGAGAACCCGTATTCGACCAACAACCCGAACCCGGCGATGATGATGTTCCTGCAGGCGATCAGCCCGGGCCTGGACTCGCTCATCCCGGCGTTCAACCCGTACGACAAGGCCTCGGTGCAGGCCGCTTCGAACGCCGCCCTCGGCTTCTGGCAGGGCGTGTTCGGACCGGCGTGCGACGCCCAGCCCACTCAGAAGGCGCGCCTCGCCTGCTTCTCGAATCCGGCGGGGCCGCAGATCCTGGGCTGGATCTGGTCGTCGAGTCAGGGCGTCGTCGAGTATCCGCGCACGTTCACGCTGGGCGGCTCGATGGACTACCAGATCCCGAACATCGACACGGTGCTCCGGCTCGAGGCGTCGTACGACTTCAACCGCGCGATCGAGGACACGAACCGCCTCGACGGCATCGGGCACAGCGACGTGGTCGCGGCGGCGGTCGGCCTCGACCGCAGCTTCTTCATCCCGTTCCTGAACAAGGACCGCACCGCGTTCGTGTCGGCGCAGACGTTCATGCAGCACATCATGAACTTCGACGGCAACCAGAAGGTCGGCATGACCGACTACGAGTGGAGCGTCATCTCCACCTTGTTCATGCAGAACTACTGGCGTGGTGACTCGATCGTGCTCACCAACTTCTTCGCGTACGACTGGTCGGCGCACGCCTGGGTCACGGGCCCGAGCCTGAAGTGGATCCTGAACGAGAGCATCTACTTCGAGGGCGGGGTCAACCTGCTGCAGGGCCGCGGTCACGAGCACAACATCCGCGACATCTGCGCAGGCGGTGGCTTCAACTGCCTCGGAGACCCGACCACCTGGCAGGCGGGCAACTGGCAGATCATCAACGCGGGTCTGCAGCGCTACTCGCAGTCGCCCTTCTGGAGCATGGAGAGCTTCGCGGATCGCCAGATGAAGAAGAAGGACGAAGTCTGGGTCGGAGTGACCTACCAGTTCTGAGTCACTCGAGCCATCGTACTCGAGACACCGGCCCGGTCCTCGCGGACCGGGCCGGTTCTACTTCACGGCGCTGAAGCGCTTCGTGCCGTCCGCCCAGCGTTCGCTCGACGGCAGCGCGTCGAGGCGCCGGAGCGACGCGTGACCCTCGTAGCGCATGCGCAAGCGCGCCGGCATCGAGGTTGCGACGCGGTGGTAGGACGAGGCCGCGATGTCCTGGATCCGCGCCTCGGCGACCTCGCCGGTGACGAGATCGAACCAGACGTCTCCGCTCACCTCGTAGTGGGCCTCGTCGAAGACGAAGCCGATCTCGCTCGGCAGGTTGGTCGCGTCCGCCTTCCCGCGCACCACCACGTGGGCGCAGGGCGCCGCGCCGTTGCGTTCGAAGTCGAGCAGGCGCAGCTCGAGGTCGACGGAGAGTCCCAGCTTGCCGATGGGATTGGGCAGGAACCGCTTCGCGTGCCAGGTATCGCCGGGGGAGACGGGGTGCTCGGGATAGCCCATCTGCAGATAGGCGATCGGCTCGCGCAGCGGCAGCGTTGCCAGCAGCTTCTTCGCCGCGGGGAGCCCGCGCAGCTGGACCGACTCCGGGTTTCCGTTCGCGTCGTCGACGATCAGCGCGAAGGGCTTGCCGAGCACCGTGCGCGGAGTCAGGTCCTGCTTCGGCTGCGCGCCGCGCAGGTCGGTGTCGACCTTGTCGTTCTTCGACACGCGCAGCCGGTCGTCGCCGATCTCGATCAGATGTTCGGTTCCGGGCGGCTGGATCCGCGTGCGCCTCTGCAGCGCCTCCAGCACGAGCGAGGAGGCGATCCGATTCGAATCCGGGCTGTGGACCGGCAGGTCGCGGTAGTCGATCTCGAGCGCCGTCTTCTCGTCCACCGTGTCGGGGTCGCGCTGCGCGGCCTCCGAGCTGTCGTCCACGGTCTCGGTGCGGCCCTCGTACTCGACCAAGATCTGGTACAGGGTGCCCTCCGGCGGCGGGGCGCCGGGGCGGAGCGTCACGGGGCCCGTCGGAGGGAACACGAAGTCCGGCGGCGGCTTGCGGGGCGCTGGCGCGGGTTCCGACGCCGCTCCGGGAAGCGAGGCTTCGGGAAGCGGCGCGCTCGCCGTGCACCCCAGCGCGAGAACCGCGAACGTGGCCAGCCAACCCCTCACGGCGCGGCAGTCTACGCCAGGTGCCGCGGGCGCTCCATTTCGGGAACCTCGTCTCCGAGGATGCGGTGGCACGAGCTCCGGGAAGGAAACGCGCGATGAAGGCGCGCGCGGCGCTCGCGTGCGCCGTCGGCGTGCTGCTCGCTGCCGGCGCGTGGGCGCAGGCGCTGCCGCGCGGGGTCGTCGCGGACCGCGTGGTGGTGCGGAAAGCGGACCGCATGCTCACGCTCTATTGGCACGGCGTGCCGCTGAAGTCGTACCGCGTGGCGCTGGGCTCGCAGCCCGTCGGCGCGAAGCTCGCGCGCGGCGACGGGCGGACACCCGAGGGCCTCTACCGCGTCCGCAAGCGCACCAAGCCCAGCGACTTCCACGCGGCGCTCGAGATCGACTATCCGAACTCGGACGACCTGGCGCGCGCGCGCGCGGCGCGCGTTGCGCCGGGCGCCGGGCTCGAGATCCACGGTCTGCGCGACGGCTTCGGCTGGCTCGGCTCGGCCCACGCGATCCTCGACTGGACCGACGGCTGCATCGCAGTCACGAACGGCGAGATCGACGAGCTCGTGCGCGCGGTTCCGGACGGGACGACGCTCGAAATCGACCCGTGACTGGCTCAGCTGCGCTTGCGCAGCACGGTTCGCTCGAGATATTTCCGGGCGGCGGCGAGTGACTCCGGGTCGAAGGCGGCGCCGAGCAGCGCGTCGCCGTCGGAAAATGAGGTCGTGCCCACGCTCATCGCGCGCGTGACCGAGTTCACGTGCTCTTTCGTGATCGTCACCGGCACCGATGGCATCGCGGCGATCTGCTCGGCGAGCGACTCCGCCTCGGCCGCCACGCGGTCGGCGTGAACCACGCGGTTCAGAAAGCCGGCGGCCTTCGCCTCGGCCGCGCCGAAGCGGCGGCACGTCATGACGAGCTCCTTCGCGAGCGCGGGGCCGAGCTCGCGCACCAGCCGCGGGATGCCGCCCCAGGCGAGCGGAATGCCGAGCTCGACCTCGGGGATCGAGAACACGGCGTCGTCGGCGGCCACGCGCAGGTCGCACGCGGCGGCGAGCACGACGCCGCCGCCGACCGCGTAGCCGTGGATCTGCGCGATCGTCACGGCGCGCATCGACTCCACGGCGTCCGCCATGCGCAGGCCGAGCTGACCGACCTCGCGCCGCACCGCCCACGAGTTGCCCGACTGCTGCGATGCACCTCCGACGGGCGAGTCGCGCAGGTCCGCGCCCGCGGTGAACGCGCGCCCCGCGCCGGAGACGATCACGACGCGGACGTCGGGTTGCGCGTCGAACCAGTGCGCGGCCGCGACGAGCTCGCGCATCATGGTCGCCCCGAGCGCGTTCAGCCGCTCCGGCCGGTTCAACGTGAGCCGCGCGATGGGCGCGCTCGCGCGAAGCTCGAGTGTCTCGAAGACTGGCGCAGTCACCTGCGGACCGCGTAAGTCTCGTCGAGATAGCGCAGGATGTCGGCGGACTCGAACATCTCCTTGCCCGTGTTCGGGTCCACCAGGTACGGCACCATCATCTTGCCGGAGCGGTGCACGAAGTCCGCGCGTTTCGAGCTGCCCTTCGCGACGTTGTGCAGCCGGTACTGGAGCTCGAGCGCGCACAGCTTCTCGCGGACGAGGCGGCTGAACGGCGACGCTTCGAAGCTCCACAGCTCGAGCGGCTTCTCGGGCGCGCGCGCGGGCTCGTAGAAGGCGCCCGACAGCGGCCGCCACAGGCTCGCGAGCTGCGCGGACAGATCGGTGAGCGGGCCGAGCGCGAGCGAGAGCGGCACGCGGCCGTCGCCGTAGCGGTCGAACAGGTACCGCACGATTGCGTCCGACTCGTACATCTCGATGCCCGTGTTCGGATCGACCAGCCACGGGAACTGCGCCTTGCCGCCGCGGCGCCGTACCTCTTCGCGGAAGCGCGGGCCGCGCTTCGGACAGGGGTACACGTCGGCGTCCAGGTCGAGGATCGACAGCGCCTCGCGCACCTTGCGGCAGAACGGGCACGCCTCGAACTCGTACAGCTCGAGCGGCTTCGCGGGCCGCGCGCCGGGCGCGCCCACCTGTGCGCCGCTGCCGAGCCGCGCCAGCGTGGCGCCGAGCGACGTCGCGACGTCGAGCGCCCGGATCACGGCCGCACCACGTAGAAGGCGTTCACCGGGTGGCCGAAGTCGATCGGCTCGAAGCGCGAGAAGCCCGCCTCGGCGGTCAGCTTGCGCGCGACGGACTCCGTGAAGCCGAGCGTGCCGAGCCCGAGCCCGTCCGCTTCCGACAGCGCGGACGACATGCACGTGAGCACGGACGTGCCATACATCATCGCGGCCATCGGGTTGCGCTTCACGTTCTCCTCGAACGTCTCGCGCGCCTTGATGTCGCAGATCAGGAACACGCCGTCGTCGCGCAGCGCCGCGCGCACGGCGCGGAGCGCGCGCTCCGGGTGCGCCATGTCGTGCAGGCAGTCGAACGCGGTCACGAAGTCGAAGCTCGCGGTGGCGGGAAGCGGCTCGCGCCGCGCGTCGTGGAAGTGCGCGTTCTCGACACCGATTTGTGTACGGTTCGCGCGCGCGCGCTCGAGCGCGTGCTCCGAGATGTCGTAGCCGTGGAAGGTCGAGGCGGGGTAGGCCTTCGCCATCTCGAGCACCGCGACGCCCGCGCCGCAGCCCACGTCGGCCGCGCTCGCGCCGCGCCGGAGCGTGTCGACCACGCCGGGCAGCTTCGGCAGCGCGAACGGCACGAGCATGGTGCGGAACCACGGCGCGAAGCCGCGCTCGATGCCTGCGGCGCCTTCGGGCCCGAACACGTCGTAGGGCAGGCCGAGCCCGGTGCGGAACGCCTCGGGCAGCTTGTCGAGCACCGCGAGCGTCTGGGGCAGGTGCGCGAAGAAGCCGGCCCCGAACGCGGGGTGGTTCTCGTTCGCGAGCACCGCGCTGCCCTCTGCCGACAGCGCGAAGCGCTCGCCCGGGCGCTGCTCGAGCACGCCGGCCGCAGCTTGCTGGTAGAGCCACTCGCGCAGCCAGCGCTCCTGCAGGCCCGTCGCCGCGGCGAGCTCGTGGCTCGTGCGGGCGCCGCCGTCGGCGAGCGCGCGGTACAGCCCGAGCCGGTCGCCCAGGCAGATCATCGCGGAGGTCATCGCGCCGCCGAGCGAGCCGAATACGAGGCCGAGGTACGCCTTCAGCTTCTCCGGATCGAGCTCCGCCATGGGCCGAGTCTACACGCAAGTCGGGCTAAGATCGTTCGCGTGGGCGAGCCGTTCGAACAGGAGAGCTTCGGCGCGACGACGGTCTACTTCGGTGAGCGCCGCGGCAAGTACCCGCACGGAAACTCGCTGGTCGTGCGCGGGAAGAACGAGACGGTCGTCGTCGATCCATCGCTCGGCCTCGTGGCGCGCGAGCCGGCCGCGCGCCCGCGCGCCGACCGCGTGCTGCACAGCCATTGCCACGAGGACCACATCGCCGGCAGCTTCCTCTACGCGGCCGCGCCGTGGCACTTCCACGAAGCGGACCTGCCGGGCATCGCGTCGCTCGAGGCGCTCCTCGACCTGTACGGCTATCCCGAGCCGATCCGCTCGGCGTGGGCCAAGACCGTGGTCGAGCGCTTCCACTTCACACCGCGTGCGGACGCGCACGCGTTTCGCGGTGGCGACGTGTTCGACCTGGGCGGCGCGCGCGTCGAGGTGATCCACGCGCCCGGCCACACCCGCGGCCACTCCTTCTTCCGCGTCGAGCCGGACGGGCTCGTGTATCTCGCCGACGTCGACCTCTCGAGCTTCGGCCCCTACTACGGCGACGCGTGGTCGGATCTCGAGGACTTCGAGCGCACGCTGGCGCTCGCGCGCGACCTCGACGCGCGCTGGTACGCCACGTTCCACCACATCGGCGTGATCGAAGGGCGCGAGGCGTTCCTCGAGCGGCTCGCGCGCTTCGCCGCGGTCATCACCGACCGCGAAGCGAGGCTCCTCGCCTACCTGAGCGAGCCGCGCAGCCTGGAGGACGTCGTCCGACACAGATTCGTGTACCGGCCGCAGGATCCGGTCGCATTTGCCGACGCGGTGGAGCGCAGGAGCATGTCGCTGCACCTCTGGCGGCTGGAACGCGCCGGCCGGGTCGAGCGCACCTCGCCGGCAACCTGGCTCGCCCGCGGGCGCTGACGAGTTTCTGCCCCACGAGCCGAGCGGATCTGTATACAATCCCGCTCGGGAAGGGAACTCCGGCGTGCCCCGTTCGCGCCCGCAATTCGACGCATTCACGGTTCGGCTGGTCGGCCTGGCCAATGGCGAATTCGCCGCCAGTCTGGCCACTTTGCCGCCGAATGGCGCTGCGTTCCGCATCTCGTTCCGCGAGCGCGGACGGGCCGCCTTTGCCACGCCGAACGGGGTCGTCGCGCTTCCGCCCGGGCGCGCGGTCCTGATCGCCAAAGACATGGACCCGGGCTGCCGCCCCGAGGGCGACGCGTCCCACCTTCTCGTGGAGTTCCAGCTCGATGGCCGGCGCTCTGCCGGCGCGCTGCCGCTCGACTCGGGCCACGTGGTGCTGCCTGCCGAGCCGCGACGCGACAGCCTCGCCCGCGAGCTCTTGCAGGAGCTCGCGCCCGGCGCGCGGCCGGGGCTCGGCCACGCCGCGCGCGCACACGCCTTCGTGCAGCTGTGTCTGTCGTCGCTGCTCGACCTGGCTCCCGACGCCGGCGACGGCCGCGCGAGCGCGCTGCACGCGCGGAACCAGCTCCAGGCGGCGCTCCGCTACATCGATTCGCACCTCGCCGAGCTGCTTCCCAACAGCAAGCTCGCCGAGCTCTCGCACGCGAGCGAGTCGCACTTCATCCGGCTGTTCCGCCGCACGCTGGGCTGCACGCCCGCGCGCCACGTGCAGGAGCGGCGCGTGTCGAGCGCCGCCGAGCTCTTGATCCGCACCAACCTGTCGATCGACGAGATCGCCGAGCGCTGCGGCTTCGCGAACCGGTACCACTTCTCGCGGGTGTTCGCGCAGCGCATGGCGAACCCGCCCGCGCGCTTCCGCACGCTGCACACGAACGAGGCGAGGCTGCCGAGCCGCCCTGGGGATACGCCGCTGTATGGCAGTTTCTGATCGACTTGGTGAGGGATCGAGCGGTTTGAGACACAACTCGGGCGGGGATCGGCATAGGCTTTTGGAACCCGCTCCGCGTAGCATTCCGACTACAGTCGCGCCTGCCGCCAACTCTGAGGGAGGAGATGTCGGGCGCGACTGCGAATGACGAGTCGCGAGGTCGCTAGCAACCCCGCGGCATCATGGGAGGGAAGAAGAGAATGAAGCGCATCCTCACTACGGTCGCCGCGCTGTCGGCTGTGCTGGCTTTCGGCACCGTCGCCCACGCGACGCTCTACACCTACAACGTTCAAGGCACCGACCCGAACACCGACGCCAACTCGGTGGACACGGTCAGCTCGTTCGCCAACAACCCGCCGGGCTATTTCATTGGCCCTCTGAGTGCGGGTAGCAACGTGCAGGTCGACATCACTGGAAATGTTGTCACGCTGAACAGCGCGACGTTCAACGTCAACCTCACGACCTCGGTAGGGTTCCTGGGCACCATCACCTCGAACGTGGTGGCTACCTACGCCGGTGGCACGGGCACGCTCAGCGGCAACCAGGTCCTGTGGAACACGCCGACCACGGCGGGCGCAACCGGTACGTTCTTCTGCGATGGCTCGATCTGCGACCTGTTCCAGCTCACGCCGGACACGCCGTATCCGATCGCGCTCCTCACGCAGCTGACGGGTGGAACGCCGGTCCTGTCCGTCGACCTCGGTCGCTGGATCCTCAGTGCTGACCTCGGCACGATCGTGTCGAGCACGCCCGAGGTGATCGTCCTCGGCGGCGCCGCGCCGCCTCCGGGTCCGGGTCTGCCGGCGCAGTGGTACCAGCTCGGCAGCCGCCTGCCCGAGCCGGGCACCTTCGCGCTCGTGCTGCTCGGCCTCGGCGGTCTCGCGCTGCGCAGCCGCAAGGCCTAGCTCGAAGCATCACAGGGACATCCCTGAAACACGGGGGTGGCGACGCAAGTCGTCACCCCCGTCGTCTTTCGGTGCATCCGGTTCGCGGGTAGCTTCGTAACGCCTCGGACGTCCAAGGGACTCGAAGACGCGAGGAGCGCACGTTGCTGATCCGCAAGAACCGCTTCGCCGAGCCGCGCGAGTCGGAGGTGACCGACCCTGCGCTCTATCTGCGCCGCCGCGAGTTCGTCGCCCTGGCCGGGCTGGCCGCGGGTGCGCTGCTCCTCCCAGGCTGCAGCCGCGCGAGCGACACGCCCGCCGACGCGCCGTCGAAGTCGACGGACTCGCCCGACGGCTTCAAGACGAGCGAGGCCGAGACGCCCTTCGACAAGGCGACCTCGTACAACAACTTCTACGAGTTCGGCACGGACAAGGAGGACCCGAAGGAGAACTCGGGCGCGTTCGTGCCGAAGCCGTGGTCGGTGGCGATCGAGGGCGAGGTGGCCAAGCCGGGCACGCTCGCGCTCGAAGACCTGGCGCCCGCAGCCGCGGTGCAGGAGCGCATCTACCGCATGCGCTGCGTCGAGGCCTGGTCCATGGTCATCCCCTGGCGCGGCGTGCCGCTGGCCGACGTGCTGACGCGCTTCGAGCCGACCTCGCGCGCGAAGTACGTCGCGTTCACGTCCGTGCTGCGCCCCGAGCAGATGCCCGGCCAGAAGCGCGACGTGCTCGAGTGGCCGTATCGCGAAGGCCTGCGCATCGACGAGGCGATGCACCCGCTCGCGCTCCTCGTCACGGGCATGTACGGCCGCGAGCTGCCCAACCAGAACGGCGCGCCGCTGCGGCTGGTGGTGCCGTGGAAGTACGGCTTCAAGGGCATCAAGTCGATCGTGAAGATCCGCCTGCAGGAGGAGCGGCCCGAGACGACCTGGAACATGGCGGGGCCGAGCGAGTACGGCTTCTACTCGAACGTGAACCCCGACGTGGACCACCCGCGCTGGTCGCAGAAGCGCGAGCGGCGCATCGGCGAGTTCGCGAAGCGGCCCACCCTGCCGTTCAACGGCTACGCCGAGCAGGTGGCCTCCCTCTACGCCGGCATGGATCTGCGCGCGAACTTCTGATGCGGAAGCGCGTCGTGCACGGCGCCGTGCTGGCGCTCTGTCTCGCCCCGCTCGCCTGGCTCGCGGTCCGCGCGGTGCGGGACGACCTGGGCGCGGACCCGATCAAGACCGTCACGCATTTCACGGGCCTGTGGACCCTGCGCTTCCTGCTCGCGACCCTGGCGGTGACGCCGCTCCGCAAGCTCGGCTTCGCGGCGCTCGCGCCGTACCGGCGCACGTTCGGCCTGCTCGCGTTCACGTACTGCACGCTGCACCTGCTCACCTACGGCGTGCTCGATTTGTGGGGCGAGTGGGGCACTCTCGTCGAGGACGTGCTGAAGCGGCCGTACATCACGGTCGGCTTCACAGGCTTCCTCTGCATGGTGCCGCTCGCGTGGACGTCGACGCGGAAATGGATCCGCCGGCTCGGCAAGCGCTGGGTGGAGCTCCACCGTTTGGTGTACGTCGCGGCCGTCGCCGGCTGCGTGCACTTCATCTGGCTCGTGAAGAAGGACGAGCGCGAGCCGCTCTTCTATACGGCCCTCTTCGCGGCGCTCTTCCTGGCGCGCGTGGTCTTCCGCTTCTGGCCCGGCTCGGCCGCCGCCACGAAGGCGCGGAATAGCGCCTCGCTCTCCGCGTCGCCCTGACTCTCCGGGTGCCATTGCACCCCGACCGCGAACGCGCCGGCGCGGCTCTCGATCGCCTCCACGACGCCGTCGTGCGCGCGCGCCGACACGCGCAGGCCGCGGCCTGGCTCCGACACCGCCTGGTGATGCCGGCTCGAGACGCGAAATTCCCCGGCCCCGGTGAGCTTCGCGAGCAGCGAGCCCGGCTCGACGCGCACCGCGTGGCGCCCGTCGGGCCCGAGCCGGTGCTCGAGCGCGTCCGCCACGTCGCTCGGCACGTCGTAGTGGAGCGCGCCGCCGCGCGCGAGCGCCAGGAGCTGCATGCCGTAACAGATGCCGAGCACCGGGATGCCGCGCGCGAGCGCGACCGCGAGCAGCGCGGAATCGAATTCGAGCTGCTGCGGCGGCACCGGCTCGAAGCGGACGTGGGCGGGGTAGGGCCGCGGCGGCAGCAGGTCGTCGCCGCCCGGCACGAGGAGCGCGTCGACGTGCCGGACCAGCTCGCGCGCGTCCGCGCGAGGCGGCAGATACACCGCGGCGCCGCCTGCGCGCTCGACCGCCCGCGCGTACGCGGCGTCCACGTAGTGATACGTCCGCCCCGGCTTCCAGCGGCCCTGGTCGTCGACGCAGAGCGGCAGGCCGACCGTCGGCTTCACGCGCGCGAGCATAGCTCACGACTTCTCGGCGCCGCCTTCCGATAGACTGGAGAGTCGATGGCCAAGCTCTCGGTGGTCATTCCCGTCTTCAACGAGCGCGCGACGCTCGAGGCGCTGGTCGCGCGCGTGCGCGCGGTCGACTACGGCTGTGCGCTCGAGGTCGTGCTCGTCGACGACTTCTCGACCGACGGCTCCCGTGCGCTCGTCGAGAAGCTCGCGGCGACAGACGCGGAGGTTGTCGCCGTGCTGCAGGAGCGCAACCGCGGCAAGGGCGCCGCCGTGCGGCGCGGCTTCGCCGAGGCGACGGGCGACGTCATGATCGTGCAGGACGCCGACCTCGAGTACGACCCGGCCGAGATCCCGAAGCTCGTCGCGCTGATCGAGAACGACATCGCCGACGTGGTGTTCGGCAGCCGCTTCCTCGCGAGCGGGCCGCACCGCGTGCTCTATTACTGGCACTCGGTGGGAAACAAGCTGCTGACCCAGCTGTCGAACATGCTCACGAATCTGAACCTGTCCGACATGGAGGTCGGCTACAAGGCGTTCCGTCGCGAGGTGCTCGAATCGATCGAGCTCGAGGAGGACCGCTTCGGCTTCGAGCCCGAGATCACCGCGAAGGTCGCGCGTGGGAAGTGGCGCATCTACGAGGTGCCGATCTCCTACTACGGCCGCACGTACGAAGAGGGCAAAAAGATCGGCTGGCGCGACGGCGTGCACGCGTTGCGCTGCGTGCTCTGGTACAACCTGTTCGCGCGATGAGTCCCCCGCGCGTGCTTCCGCTGTTGATCTCTCCTCGGGTGACCGAACGCTGGGCCGAGCCACTCGCGCGTGCCGCGCGCGCGGGTGGGCGCGAGCTCGACGTGATCCTGCTGCCGCGCGAACCGGATGCGCGCGTGCCGCAGGCCGATTGCGAGCGGATCGAGGCCGCGTACTTCTCGGGCGACGTCTTCCCCGACGGCGCGCGGGCGTTCTTCGCCGCGGCGCTCGGCGCGCCGAAGCTGCGCTGGCTGCAGACGTTCAACGCGGGCGTCGATCATCCGATCTTCGCACGCTTCCTCGAGCGGGGCGTCGCGCTCACGAACGCAGCGGGCGCTTCCGCGGAGCCGATCGCGCAGACGGCGCTGGCGGGGCTGCTCATGCTGGCGCGCGGCTTCCCGCTCTGGCTCGACGCGCAGCGCCGCCGCGCCTGGCAGCCGCACGCGCAGGGCGACACGCCGCGCGACCTGCGCGGGCAGACGCTCGTGGTGTTCGGCCTGGGTGCGATCGGCGCCGAGCTGGCCCGGCTCGCGCGCGCGGTCGGGCTGCGCGTGATCGGGGTGCGGCGCACGCCCGCGCGCGGCGGCGAGCCCGTCGACGAGCTCGTCCCGCCGAGCCGGCTGCGCGAGGTGCTGCCGCGCGCGGACTGGCTCGCCATCGCGTGTCCGCTCTCGGCCGAGACGCGCGGTGCGATCGACGCCGCAGCGCTCGCGCTCCTGCCGCCCGGCGCGCGCGTGCTCAACGTCGCCCGCGGCGAGATCGTGGACGAGGCCGCGCTGGTCGAGTCACTCCGCTCGGGCCGGCTCGCGGGTGCGTATCTCGACGTGTTCGCGACGGAGCCGCTGCCTGCGGAGTCGCCCCTCTGGTCGCTGCCGAACGTGATCGCCACGCCCCACAACTCGGCGGTCTCGCGCGGCAACGAAGCGCGCCAGGTCGAGGTCTTCCTCGACAACCTGGCCCGCTTCGCGCGGGGGGAGCCGCTGCGGAACGAAGTCCGCCGTTGAAGTCGGTCGCGGTCGTCATCGCCGTGCTGTCGTACAACGTGCACGGCTTGAACCGATGGCTCGTGAACGACGACCCGGAGGCGCGCATGCCGCAGATCTCGGCGCGCCTCGACGCATGGGACGTCGCGCTCATCCAGGAGAGCTGGGAGTATTGGGAGCTGCTCTCCGCGCACGCGAGCCATCCCGTGCAGGAGCGCGGCAACGGCCCGCACCCGCCGCGCTTCTTCCAGGCCGGGCTCGGCCTGTTCGCGCGGCCGGCGTTCGTGGCGCTCTCGCGCGGCTCGCTCGGCGCGTGCTCGGGCTGGCTCGGCGGCGCGAACGACTGCTTCGCCGACAAGGGCTTCCTGCGCGTGCGGCTGCGCCTCGAGAACGGTCTCGCAGTCGACTTCTGGACCCTCCACCTGGACGCAGGCAGCGCCGAGTCGGACCGCGCGGCGCGCGCCGTCCAGCTCGAGACACTCGCCGGGCGCGTGCGGTCACTGTCGGGCGACGCTGCCGTCGTGATCGGCGGCGACTTCAACTCGAAGTCCGACGAGCCGGCCGACCGCGCGCTCCTCGACCGCTTCGAGACGGAGCTCGGCCTCTACGACACCGGCGCCGGGCCCGCGCCCGCCGGGGGCTTCGCACGCGAGCACATCGACTACATCTTCTACCGCTCGAGCGCGGCGGCGGCGCTGTCGGTGGTCGCCGCGGGCGAGGCGCGCGAGTTCTCCGACGGGCCCGCGCCGCTCTCGGATCACCCGGCGGTGTTCGCGCGGCTGCGCGTCGAACCGGCTAGCGCCCCTTGAACAAGTCCGCGGCCTTGGCGTCGAGCGTGGCGGGCCGCGCGCGTGTGCGGGCCCAGTCGCGCAGCTCCTTGATCCGCTCCTCGTACGTGTCGTAGAGCGGGACGGTGTCGTTGATCGCGTTCGCGAGGTCGTTGAACGCGAGGTCGCGGGTCTCGGTGAACGCGGTGTAGAGCGCGGCGCTCACCACCTGCTCGATCTCGCTGCCCGACAGGCGAGCAGCCTGGACCGCGAGCTCCTCCAGGTCGAACTGCAGCGGATCGCGCGAGAAGCGGCGCAGGTGGATCGTGAAGATCTCCACGCGCTCGTTCTGCGTGGGCAGGTCGACGAAGAACAGGTCGTCGAAGCGGCCGCGGCGCAGCAGCTCGGGCGGCAGGCGCGCGACGTCGTTCGCGGTCGCGACCACGAACACCGGGCTCTGCTTCTCCGACAGCCAGGTGAGGAACGCGCCGAACACGCGGCTCGACGCGCCGCCTTCGCTCGCGGCGGCGAAGCCTTTCTCGATCTCGTCGATCCAGAGCACGCAAGGCGAGATCGACTCGGCGACGGCCGTCGCCTCGCGCACCGTCGCCTCGGGGGTCTGGTCCCCGCTCCCGAACGCGGCGGCGAGATCGAGCCGCAGGAGCGGGAAGTTCCACTCGCGCGCGACGGCCTTGGCGGAGAGCGACTTGCCGCAGCCCTGCACGCCGAGCAGCAGCAGGCCGCGCGGCTGGGGCAGGCCAAACTTGCGCGCCTCGTCGCTGAAGGCGCGCCGGCGCTCGCGCAGCCAGCGCTTCAGCTCGCCCAGACCGCCGACGTCGTCGAGGCCCAGGCCCGATTCGTGGAACGACAGCGCCGGCGTGCGGCGCAGCGCCTGCCGCTTCTCGCGCACGATGAGCGCCACCGCCTTGTCGTTCAGTCCGCCGGCCAACGCGCACGACTTGCGAAACACGCGGAGCGCTTCGTCTGCAGTGAGTCCCAGCGCGGCGCGCACGGCGCCCTCGAGTGACTCGGGATCCGGCTTCTCGATCGCGCTGCGGAAGATCGCGTCGAGCTCCGGCGCCCGCGGCAGCGGCAGCTCGACGATCGCGGCCTCGTGCAAGAGCTCCGCGGGCAGGTCGAGCGCGGGGCCGAGCAGCACGATCGCCTGCATGCGCTCGGCCAGCATCTCGAGCAGGTCGCGCAGCCGGCGCAGCGCGATCGGATCGTGGAGCTGCCGGTGCGCGTCGAGCATCGCGAAGATCGCCGGCTCGGCCACCGACGAGAGCGCGCGCAGGCCGTCGTCGAGCGAGCCGGCGCCCTGGCCGGACGAGCCGAGCCCCGACGCCACCGACCAAGGGATGAGCTCGCGCTTGCACGCCTGCGCCGCGAGCTTCAGGGTCGCGAGCGCGCGGTCCTCTTCGAACGCCTCGAGCACGACGAGCCGCCAGCCCGCCTTCACGAGCAGCCCGATCTCCTTGGCGCAGTCGCGGCTCATGCGGACGCTAGTCCATGTCCGCAGTGACTCGCACGACTTCCTCGTAGGTCGTGGTGCCCTCGGCGAGACGCCGCAGCGCACTCTCGCGCAGAGTCTCCATGCCCTCGACCTTTGCCGCGCGCGCGATCTCGGTGGCGTCTTCGCCCCTCTTCACGAGATCGCGCACACGCCGGCCCACGTTCAACAGCTCGAACACGCCCGTGCGGCCGTACAGGCCGGTGTGGCGGCATTCCACGCAGCCTTCGCCCCAGCGCACCGCGAGCCGCTCGCGCCGCTCGACGGGCACCTTGATGCCGAGCGCCGCGACCTGATCGGGCGTCAAGTGTCCGTCGACCGCGCAGTGCGAGCAGATGCGGCGCAAAAGCCGCTGCGCCAGCACGCCGCGCAACACGCTCGACAAGAGGAACCGCTCGACGCCGAGCTCGGCGAGGCGAGTCACTGCGCCCGCGGCATCGCGCGTGTGCACCGTCGACAGCACCAGGTGTCCCGTCAGCGCCGACTGCACGGCCATGGCCGCGGTCTCGGCGTCGCGGATCTCGCCGACCATGATGATGTCCGGGTCCTGCCGCAACATGGCGCGCAGGGCGGAGGCGAACGTGAGCTCGATCTTCCGCTGTACCTGCACCTGGACGAAGCGCGGGTCGATCATCTCGATCGGCTCTTCCACCGTCGTGATGTTCACTTCCGGACCGGCCAGGTAGCGCAGGGTCGCGTACAGGGTGGTCGTCTTGCCCGAGCCCGTGGGTCCGGTCACGAGCAGTAGACCCGAGGGCGAGGTGATCCACTTCTCGTACAGCTCGCGCTCGGGCGCCGCGAAGCCCAGGTCGGCGAGGTCGGCCATGAGGATGCTCGGGTCGAGGATCCGCACGACCACCTTCTCGCCGAACGCGGTCGGAATGCTCGCGACGCGCAGCTCGATCTCGCTGTTGCCTCGCTTGGTCTTGATGCGGCCGTCCTGCGGGCGCCGGCGTTCGGCGATGTCCATCCGCGCCATGACCTTCACGCGCGAGACGATCGCCGCGTGCACGGCGTTCGGGAACGTCTCGATGTCGTGCAGGATGCCGTCGATGCGGAAGCGCACCGCGGCGTCGTCGGCGCGCGGCTCCAGGTGGATGTCGGACGCGCGCTGCTCGAACGCGTAGTTGAGCAGGAAGTCGACGGCGGCGACGACCGTCTCGTCGTTCGCGGTGGCCAGCTCCTCGGTCGAGCGCAGCTTGACCATCTGCACGAGCGCGGCGGTCGGGCTCTGCGACGCGAGCTCGCTCGTCGCCTGCTTGATGCTCGTGCGCAGACCGAATACGCGGTCGGCGACGGAGAGGATGTCCTTCTTCGAAGTGACTGCGTAGACGAACGGCTTGCGTACGACGTCCTGCAGCGTCTCGCGCAGCAGGGTGTCGAACGGGTCGGCGACGGCGAGGACCAAGCCCTCCGCTTCCTGCCCGAGCGGGATCACGACGTGCCGCCGCACGAACGGCCGCGAGAACGTCTTCGAGATCAGCGCGTTGTCGAGCTTGAGCGGGTCGATCTTCACGTAGCGCACGTTCGCCGCGCCCGCGATGCACTGCGCGATCGCGTCCTCGTCGAGCTTGCGGTGCTCCTTCTGTGCGTGCGGCAGCGCGGCAGCGGCGATGATCTCCGCGGCCGACACGTCGTAGCGCGCGGCGGCCTGCGAGCGCACCGAGCCGACGCGGTCCTTCAGCACGCGGCTGCGCAGGGTCGTCTCGCGGCCCTCGACGTCCTTCGCCTGCGCGGCGGTCAGGAGCTTGGCGCGGACGAGCATCTCCGCCAGCTCGGACACCGTGAGCGGCGGGCGCGGCTCGCCCGCAGGGACATTGCTGGAAGGCTTCGCCGGGGGATCGCTGCTCGCGCTCATCGCCGGGTGTATCGGCCGACGGCGCTCCGGTCTTTGTAGGCCGGCCTAGGTCTCCAGGATCCGCAGGCTCCGCCACAGCCCGCCGTACGGCCACTCGAGCAGGCCGAGCTCGCGGCAGAGCTGGCGCGTCTTGGCGAGCGAGTCGCGACGGATCGCGGCGTACACCGGGTTGTCGCGGTACGCGGCGCGGATCACGTCGCGCGGCACGCGGTAGCGGTGGACGAATTGCCCCGACGGCTCGAGCATGAGCGTCGCGGTGTTGCCGAGGATCAGCGGCGAGCGCAGGGCGAGCAGGTTCTTGCGCAGGAAGCCCAGCCGCGGCACGTGGCGCAACAAGTACGCGCGCGCGAACGACATGTGGCGAGCCTCTTCGATCACGTGGATCTGGCTGATCCGCTGCGCGAGCGGGTGCCGCCACTGGCGCTCGCGCAGGGCGCGGCGCTGCATCTGGTCGATGGGCTCCTCGCCGGCGAGCACGAACACGAAGAAGAGCTCGGGGAACCGGCGCGCCAGCCGCGGAATGCCGCGCGCGAACCAGAGCAGGCTCTGCGGCATGCCCGACACGTCCATGCCGGTGCGGTTCACGAACTCCTGGAACATCATCGAGTGCTGCGTCTCCTCGACGATCTCGTGGTAGACGTAGCGGAACTCGGGCGTGCCATTGGGCAGCGACTCGGCGAACTGCAGCAGCCCGCGCTTCAGCACGTTCTCGAACTGCACGCCCACCTTCATGAACGTCGCAAATCTGTGTAGGCCGATGCGCGCGCGGATGGGCTGCGGCTGCGCGCGGTACCAAGCGGTGCCGCCGAGCGGGTCCAGCGGCAGGAGCTCGAAGCGCGGGTCGTCGGGGTCGACCGCGAACTCGGGCGAATCCCAGTCGATCGCCTCGTACGCGTCGAAGTGTTTGGCGACCGATTGGCGCGAGAGCTTCGCGAGCAGCTCGTGCCAGGCGCGCTCGTCGGAGCCGTGGAGCTCGGCGTCGTCGGGAATTTCGGGTTGGACCGGCAGCGGGAGGGACTGCGAGGCCGTCATGGATGTTTTCCTCCGGGTGCGTTCGCCGCGTGGAAGACGGCGAGCGCGAAGATGCGTCTCAGGTAGTCGAACTGGCGGTCGAGCTGCGCCGGGTCGCGCGTCAGGCGCTGCGTGATCGCGATGCCGTGGACGAGCGAGAGCGCCGCGTCCGCGGCGAGGTCGAGGTCGGGCACGTCGCGGCCGAGCGTCATGCGCACGCCTTCGGCGATCGCGTTGCGCGCGCTCGTGAACAGCTCGAACAGGTTTGCGCGCGTCGCCTCGTTCACCTCGGCGCGTTCGAGCACCGCGCCCAGGATGAGCAGCAGCGTCTCGCTGCGCTCGGTCACGAGCCAGCGCAGCCCGGCGACGAAACGGTCGAGCCGCGCCTCGAGTCCGTCGACCTCGAGCACGCTCGCGCGGATCTCCGCGATCCACGCCTCGGCCACGCGCGCGAGCGCCGCGTCGAGCAGGCCCTCCTTGTGCTCGAAGTGCCAGTAGAGGGCGGTCTTCACGACCCCCGCGCGCTCGCACACGTCGGCGACCGACGTCCCCGCGAAGCCGCGCTCCGAGAAGAGCGCGATCGCCGCGGCGAGGATGCGCTGGCGCGAGAGCTCGCCGTGCGGCGTTGCCGCCGCGCGGCCGGAAGCTCGTTCTGGGTTCGAATCCGACATCTGTACGTACCGAACGGTACATTCTCAGATGTCGATCCGTATGTCAATGGGTCGAGCGCAGCGGCGTCCGACTACTCGGCCTCCGCCAGCAGGCTCTCGAGGCTCTGCGGGTTCCAGCCCTGCATCCAGCGGTCGCCGACCACGAGCACGGGCACGCCGGGCCGCCCGCCGGTGAGCTGGAGGTACTCGGCGCGGGCGGACTCGTCCTCGTCCACGTTCTTGTCCACGTGGGAGAGGCCGTGCTGCTCGAGATAGGTCTCGGCGCGTTTGCACCAGGGGCAGGTGCTCGTCATGTAGAGCACGACCTCGGGCGAGCCCCCTGCCGACACGGGCTTCGCCGCCGCGGCGTACGCGACGGAGTGCGGCGGCGCGGCCGGGGCGCCGGCGACGCGGCTGGCCGAGGAGCGCTGGCTCGCGGGAACGTCGTCCAGGCGCGCGGCGACGCGCACGTGCCCGGCCTCGTCGAAGTACTGCCAGTAGCCACCGGCCGTCCGGGTGTCGTCGGAGCGTCGCGCCGGCGCGCGTTCGCGCGCGGGCGCGGGCAGCGCCGGGCGCGCAGGAGCCGACGCGGGCCGCTCCGCCGGCGGCGCCGCCTCGCGTTCGTCGTCGGCTGCGGGCGAGCACGCGAGCAGACAGAGCGCCAGGCCGGTGAGCAATGTGCTCCGGATCACCTGAGTCGTTTCGGCGGATCTAGGGCGCAGGTTGACCCAGGAGTTCGCGATCGAGCTCTTCGTACGCGCGCGTGAGCTCCGCCTGCAACTCGACGCGCAACTTCTCGGCGCCGGCGGCGTCGAGGTCCGCGGGCACGCAGCGCGCCGGCAAGTGCCGCCGCACGATGCGCGCGAACGGGAGCGGAATCTGCAGGCGGTCCCAGCTCGGGGCACACCACTTCCAGCGCGTGCCGTACACCGTCGGAACGATCGCCGCGCCCGAGCGCTGCGCCATCGCGACGAGTCCCGGCTTCAGCTCGCGACGCGGCCCGCGCGGCCCGTCGACGAGGTGGCCGACGAGCACGGGCTCGCGCAGCGCGCGCAGCATCTGCAACAGCCCCCGGGCGCCGCCGCGCGAGCTCGAGCCCCGCACCACGTGCCAGCGCAGCTTCTCGGCGACGCGCGTCGCGCGCTCTCCGTCGCGGCTCTGGCTGACCATCACGTACGGGGCGTAGTGCGTGAGATCACAACACGCGATGAGGACCAGCTCATGCCAGCCGAAGATGATCGCGGCGTTTCCCGACGACAAGAGCTCGCCGAGTACGTCGCCGCCTTCGTGCTCGTAGCGGAGCGTCGCGCCGAGCGCGCGCACCAGCCACGCGACGACGACGGCGATCGCGCGTTCGACCAGAGAAGGGCGGTATTTCGCCGGCTCCACGTGGGCGGGTCCTCGAAGGCGCGTGTATCATGCCGCGCAATGGACGAGATGGCCCGACTCGAGATCGACGGCAAGACCTACGACCTCCCGATCGTCACCGGCTCCGAAGGCGAGCGCGCGATCGACATCGGAAAGCTGCGCGACCAGTCGGGCGTGATCACGCTCGACCCGGGTTACAAGAACACGGGCAGCTGCAAGAGCGCGATCACCTTCATCGACGGCGAGCAGGGGATCCTGCGCTACCGCGGCTACCCGATCGAGGAGCTGGCCGAGAAGAGCGACTTCCTGGAGGTCGCCTACCTGCTCATCCACGGCGAGCTGCCGACGGCCGAGGCCTACCGCACGTGGGCCAACTCGATCCGCTACCACACGATGCTGCACGAGGACCTGAAGCGGTTCTTCTCGGCCTTCCCGAAGGACGCGCACCCGATGGGCGTGTGCTCGGCCGTGATCTCGGCGCTCTCCACCTTCTACCCCGAGGACCTCGATCCGGTCGATTCCGTGCAGGTGAAGGTCAGCGTGGAGCGGCTCCTGGCGAAGTTCCCCACGATCGCCGCGTACGCGAACAAGCACTCGCTCGGACACCCGTTCATGTACCCGGACAACAAGCTCGGCTACGTGGAGAACTTCCTGCGCATGATGTTCGGCACGCCGTGCGAGGACTTCGTGGTCGACCCGGTGGTCGCGCGCGCGATCGACGTGCTCCTGATCCTGCACGCCGACCACGAGCAGAACTGCTCGACGTCGACGGTGCGACTGGCGGGCAGCTCGCACGCGAACCTGTTCGCGTCCATGTCGGCGGGGATCGCGGCGCTCTGGGGCCCGCGCCACGGCGGCGCGAACCAGGAAGTGATCGAGATGCTCGCGGCCATCGCCGACGAAGGCCTCACCGCGAAGCAGTTCGTCGACCGTGCGAAGTCGAAGGACGACACGTCGCGGCTCATGGGCTTCGGCCACCGCGTGTACCGCAACTACGATCCGCGCGCGAAGGTCATCAAGAAGGTCGCGACCGACGTGCTGCAGAAGCTGGGAGTCACGTCGAAGCTGCTCGAGATCGCGATGGACCTGGAGCGCATCGCGCTCGAGGACGACTATTTCATCAAGCGCCGGCTGTATCCGAACGTCGACTTCTACTCGGGCATCATCTTCAAAGCGCTCGGCATCCCGGTGCCGGGCTTCACCGCGATGTTCGCGATGGGCCGGCTGCCGGGCTGGATCGCGCACTGGATGGAGCTCCTGGCCGACGGCCAGGCGATCGGCCGCCCGCGCCAGATCTACATCGGTCCGACGACGCGGCCCTGGGTGCCCATCTCCAAGCGCCGCGCGTAGCCGAAGGAGCCGGCCAATGCGCCAGGCGCGCTGGACCGAGTCGGGGCTCGCGGTGGCGGACGTGGCGCCGCCGCGCCTTCCGGACGGCTGGGCGCGCCTGTCCGTCGCCGCGTGCGGCATCTGCGGCACCGACCTGCACCTGTGGCGGCGCGAGCTGCCGCCACCGATCGGTGTCGCCCCAGGGCACGAGATGGCGGGCACCGTGCTCGACGGGCCGAGCGGGCTCGCCGACGCGCTCTACGCGGTCGAGCCGATCCGGGTGTGCGGGCACTGCGACTTCTGCGTGACGGGCCGGCGCCAGCTGTGCCCGGAGCTCGAGATCTTCGGCGTGATGCGCGCGGGCGGCCTGGCGGACTTCGTCGACGTGCCGGCCTACGCGCTGCACCCCGTACACGAATCTGTGTCGGCAGTCGTGGCGTCGCTGGCCGAACCGCTAGCCGTCTGCGAGCGCGCGCTGTCGCTGGCGCGGCTCGAGAGCGACAGCCGCGTGCTCGTGCTGGGCGCCGGCTCGATCGGGCTGCTGGCGGGGCTCCTGGCGCGCGACCGCGCCGGCTCCGTCGCGATCACGGCGCGCCACCCGCAGCAGCGCGAGTCCGCGAAACGCCTGGGGCTCCTGCCGCTGGCGGAGAACGAGGTGCGCGCCTGGGCGCAGGACGCGCAGCCCGACGTGGTGATCGAGACGGTCGGCGGCCACGCGCAGACCTTGCTCGACGCCACGCGCTTCTGCCGCGCGGGCGGGCGCATCGTGGTGCTCGGCATCTTCTCGAAACGCAGCGAGGTGAACGGCTACCTGCTCGCGACGCGCGAGCTCGAGCTGGTGGGCTCGAACATGTACGGCGCGGGGCGGCGCGGGCCGCAGTTCCGCGCGGCGGTCGAGCTCCTGCCGCGCTACGCGGCCGAGATCGCGCCGCTGCAGACGCATCGCTTCGCGCTGGCGCAGGTCGAGGACGCCTTCCGCGCCGCGGGCGACAAGCAGAGCGGCGCCATCAAGGTCACCGTGCTCCCCTCGGCCGGCGCCACGTGACGCGGACCGAACGGCGCCGGCCGAGCCGGCTCTCCCGAGTCACGAGCCGTGTGCTCGCGGCCGTGTCGGGCGCCGTCTACCGCGGGCCGGTGCGCCGCGCGCTCGGGCGCGCGCTCGCCGCGAACCGCGATGTGACTCGGCCGCGGCTCGAGCTCGTGCGCGGCGGCGCGGCGCTCGCGGGCCTGCGCATCGCGTTCCTGTCCGATCTCCACGCCGGCAACTACTTCGCCGAGGGCGACTGGCTGCGCGTGTGCGAGCTCGTCGCGCGCGAGGCGCCGGACCTGGTGTGTCTCGGCGGCGACCTGGTGAACTGCTGGGAGCGCGAGGTCGAGCTCCTGCGCAAGGGCCTCGGCCTGTTGCACGCGCCGCTCGGGCTCTTCGCCGTGCCGGGCAACCACGAGTACCAGCAAGCGGCGGAGCTCCGCGTGTGGCGCGCCGCGCTCGAGGACGCCGGCGTCGAGATCCTCGTGAACCGCGGCCGCCGGCTCGCGCGCGGCGGTGCGAGCTTCTGGCTGGGCGGCGTCGACGACCTGCGCCGCGGCCTGCCCGACGTGGCGGCCGCGCTTCGCGGCCGCGCCGAAGACGAGCCGGTGCTCCTGCTCTCGCACCATCCCGACGTCTTCGCCGAAGCGTCACAATTCGGTGTAGACCTGCAGCTGTCCGGGCACACGCACGGCGGCCAGATCGCATTCTTCGGCTGGGCGCCGGTCTCGCATTCGAAGCTCGGCTTCGTCGCCGGCCCGTACGCGCGCGGCGCGTCGCAGCTCTACGTCGGGCGCGGCATCGGCACCACCTTCGTCCCGCTGCGCATCGGCACCCGCGGCGAGATCCCGATCCTCGAGCTCGCGACCCGCTCCTAGCCTCGGTGGTACCCTCTCGGAAAACGGGAGGACGACGACATGGCCTGGGACTTCGAGACCGAGCCCGAGTTCCAACGCGAGCTGGATTGGATCGACGGTTTCCTGCGCGAGAAGGTCGAGCCGCTCGACCTCGTGCTGGGCGACGCTTACGACATCCGCGACGCGCGTACGAAGAAGGCGCTCGCGCCGCTGAAGCAAGAGGTGAAGGAGCGCGGCCTCTGGGCCTGCCACCTGGGTCCCGAGCTCGGCGGGCAGGGCTACGGCCAGCTGAAGCTCGCGCTCATGAACGAGCTGCTCGGGCGCTCGCGCTTCGCGCCGCTCGTGTTCGGCTGCCAGGCGCCCGACTCCGGCAACGCCGAGATCCTCGCGCACTACGGCACGCCCGCGCAGAAGGAGCGCTGGCTCAAGCCGCTCCTCAACGGCGACATCGTCTCGTGTTACTCGATGACCGAGCCGCACGCCGGCGCCGACCCCACCTTGTTCAGGACGCGCGCGGTGCGCGACGGCAACGAGTGGGTGATCAACGGCGAGAAGTGGTTCTCGTCGAACGCGCGCTGGTCGTCGTTCCTGATCGTCATGGCGGTGACCGATGCAGAGGTCGACGCGCACGGCGGCATGTCGATGCTCGTGGTGCCGACCGACTCGCCGGGCGTGAAGATCATCCGCAACGTAGGCGTAGGCACCGAAGGTCCCGAGCACGCGAGTCACGCGTACATCCGTTACGAGAACGTGCGCGTGCCGGCCGACCATCTGCTCGGCAAGCCGGGCGGCGCGTTCGTCATCGCTCAGACGCGGCTCGGCGGCGGCCGCATCCACCACGCCATGCGCACGATCGCGCAGCTGCGCAAGGCGTTCGAGATGATGTGCGAGCGCGCGCTGTCGCGCGACGTGCGCGGCGGCCGGCTCGCCGACCTGCAGATGACTCAGGAGAAGATCGCGGACAGCTGGATCGAGATCGAGCAGTTCCGCCTGCTGGTCCTGCGCACCGCGTGGCTCATCGACAAGTACAAGGACTACAAGAAGGTGCGGAAGGACATCGCCGCCGTGAAGGTCGCGATGCCGAAGGTCTACCACGACGTGGTGTACCGCGCGATGCACCTGCACGGCTCGCTCGGCGTGTCGAACGAGATGCCCTTCGCGGCCATGCTGATGGGCGCGGCCGTGATGGGCATCGCCGACGGTCCGACCGAGGTGCACAAGATCACCGTCGCGCGGCAGGTGCTGCGCGATCACAAGGCGACCGACGGCTTGTTCCCGAGCGGCCACCTGCCGACGCGAAAAGCGGCGGCGCGCGAGCGCTTCGCGGACCTGCTCGAGGCGGAGGTCGGGAACCTCTGAACGGATCGCCGTGACTGCGCGCGCCGCCGGCGCGCGAGCGAGAGCTCAGCCGCCCTTCGCGCTCTTCACCGCGCTCGCGAGCGCCGGCACGATCTCGAACAGGTCGCCCACGATGCCCACGTCGGCGACTTCGAAGATCGGCGCGTCGGCGTCCTTGTTGATGGCGATGATGAAGTTCGAGTTCTTCATGCCGACGAGGTGCTGGATCGCGCCCGAGATGCCCACCGCCACGTAGAGCTTCGGCGAGACGATCTGGCCCGAGCTGCCCACCTGGTACTCGTGCGGCAGCCAGCCGGCGTCGACGACGGGCCGCGAGGCGCCCATCTGCGCGCCGAGCGCGTCGACGAGCGGCTTCAGCACCGCCTCGAAGTTCTCCGGCTTCTGCAGGCCGCGGCCGCCCGACACGATGATCTCGGCCTTGGTCAGGTCGTGGCCGCCGGCCGGCGCGGTGCGGATCTCGACGAACTTGGTGCGCGCGTCGCCGCCTACACCATCCAGTTTCACCACGGAGCCCGCGTCGCTGCCCGCGTACGCTTCGCTCGCGCCCGGCTGCATCGTCGCCACGCGCGGCGTGCCCGACACGCGCAGGCGCGCGTCGAACTTCGCGTTGAACATGCGGCGCACGAACACCAGGTCCGAGCCTTCCGGCTCGATCTTGATCACGTCGCTCGCGATGCCGCAGTCGAGCTGCGCGGCCACGCGGCCCGCCACGTCCCAGCCGATGGGCGTGTTCGAGATGAGGATCAGCTCCGGCTTCTCGGCGTCGACCGCCTTGCGGATCGCGCGCGTCCAGCCGTCGACGTTGTAGTTGGCGAGCGACGGGTCGTCGGCGACGAGCACCTTCCCGCCGCCCTTCTTCGACAGGTCCTCCGCGATGCCGCCCACGCCGCTGCCGATGACGAGCGACGCGACGTCGCCGCCGAGCTTGCGCGCGGCCGTGACGAGCTCGAGGGTGGCCTCGCGCAGCGCGCCCTTCTGGATCTCCGCGACGATCAGTGTCTTTGCCATCAGAGCAGCCCCAGCTCCTTGACCTTGCCGACGAACTTCTGCGCGACCTCGTCCTTCGAGCCGGACAGGATCTCCGCACCCGAGCCCTTCGGCGGCGTGTAGATCTTCTCGATCTTCGACTTCGAGGCGACGGCACCGGCCGACAGGCCGAGGTCGCCGAGCGACTTCTTGTCGAGCGGCTTCTTCTTCGCCTGCATGATGCCCTTCAGCGACGCGTAGCGGACTTCGTTCATGCCGGTCTGCGCCGTCAGCAGGCACGGCAGCGGCAGCTTCACGACTTCGAGCGCGCCGCCCTCGAGCTCGCGCTCGACTTCGACCTGGCCGCCGTCGAGCTTCGCCGACACGATGCCGGTCGCGCTCGGCACGCCGAGCAGCTCGGCCAGGATCGGGCCCGTGAGCGCGAAGTTCGTGTCGTCGGACATGAGCCCGAGGAGCACGAGGTCGCACTTCTCGGCCTTCGCGACCGCGGCGAGCGTCTTCGCCACGCTGAGTGAGTCGGCGCCTGCGAGCGAGTCGTCCCAGACCTGGATCGCGCGGTCGGCGCCCATGCCCAGCGCGGTGCGCAGCGACTGCTGCACGCGGTCCGGGCCGAGCGTCGCCACTACGACCTCCGTCGCGGGATCCTTGTCCTTCGCGCGGAGCGCCTCTTCCAGCGCGTAGTTGTCGTAGTCGTTGATCTCGAACTTGATGTTCGCGTCGGCGATCCACTTGCCGTCCGGCGCGATCTCGAGCCGCGCGTCCTTGTGCGGCACCTGCTTCAAGCAGACGAGGATCTTCATGAAGGCCGATCTCCGTGCGCTGGCGTGCCGGACGGCACGCCCAGGGGGTTCGCGGCGCACTCTAAGGCAGGGGGCGCGGGCTCCGCAAGCGCAGCCGAAGGTGGCGGCTGGGGCTCAGGTCCCCATCATCTCCCGCCACATGTCGAGGGTGGGAATGCGCAGATACGCGTTCACTCGCTTGGTCTCGGCCATGGTCCGGTGCGGGCCGCCGCCGTAGTCGTGGCCGGGGTAGAGCACCGTCTGGTCGGGCAGCGCCGCGAGCTTGCGCAGGCTCTCGAACATGGCGTCGGGATCGCTGCCGGGCAGGTCGACGCGGCCGCAGCCCTGGATGAACAGCGTGTCGCCCGACACCAGGGAGTTTCGCACGCGGAAGCACTGCGAGCCGGGCGTGTGCCCCGGCGTGTGCAGGAACTCGATCTCGACGTTGCCGATGCGCAGCGCGTCGCCGCTCTCGACTTCTTCGATGTCGCTCTCGGAGATACCGGTGACTTTGCGCAGTCCCGCGGCTTCGTGCTTGTTCGCGTAGACCTTCATGCCGCGCAGCGCGAGCAGCTCGGCCAGCCCCTCGATCGTCTGTCCCATCATGCGGCCGCCGACGTGGTCGGGGTGGTAGTGCGTGACGAGCGCGGCGATCGGCTCGAAGCCCTGCTCGCGCACGTGGTCGACGATGCCCGACACGTTCCAAGCGGGATCGACGAGCGCGACTTCGCGCGCGGCGCGCGAGCCGACGGCGTACACGAAGTTCTCCATCGGCCCGCAGGCGATCTGCTCCAGAAAGAGCTCGTCTTCCATCTCGTGTAGTACCCTGGGGCGGGGAGCGGTGCATGTCAAACGGCGCTTCGAAGGCGAAGCTGCGCGCGTTCGTCGTCGGTGTGGGGCAGGTGAGGAACCGGCCCGGCCTCGACACGCCGAGCGCGGACGACTGGCGGCCCGACGAGCCCGCGCGACTGATGGCCACGGCGCTCGCGCGCGCGGCGGCGGACGCGGGTCGCGCACAGCTCCTCGCCGAAGCGGACTTCATCGGCTGCATTCCGCCGATGGCCTGGTCGTACGACGATCTGCCCGGACGCGTCGCGGAGCTGGCAGGCGCCAGGCCGCAGCACAAGCTCGAGCCGCCGGGCGGCGGCGAGGGCCCCATCCTGTTGCTCGACGACGTGGCGAACCGCATCGCCGACGGCGAGATCGAGATCGCGCTGCTCGCCGGCGCGGAAGCCGTCTACAGCCGCCGCCGCGCGCGTGCCGAGAACAAGGCGCTCGACTGGACGCCCGGCGGCGACGGCTTCCCGCGCTTCATGAAGGGCATGAAGCCGTTCGCGAATGCGCTCGAGCTGCGCCACGGCGTGAGGCAGCCCGTCGACATGTACCCGGTGTACGAGAACGCGCTGCGCGCGCGCGCCGGCCGCACGATCGACGCGCACCAGCGCCACGTGGCCGCGCTCATGGCGCGCTACTCGGAAGTCGCCGCGCGCAATCCGTTCTCGTGGTTCCCCGAGCCGCGCACTGCCGACGAGATCCGCACGGTGTCGCCGAAGAACCGCTGGATCGGCTTCCCCTATCCGAAGCTGATGAACGCGCTGATGGAGGTCGACCAGTCCGCGGCGGCGATCGTCATGAGCGAGGCGGCGGCGGACCGGCTCGGCATCGCGCACGAGAAGCGCGTGGCGTTCCTCGGGGGCGCCAGCGCGAACGACGGCTGGAGCGCGGCGGAGCGCGTGGACCTGGCGTCGAGCCCCGCGTACGCCGCGGCAACGCGCGCCGCGCTGACACACTCCGGTGTAACCGTCTCCGACGTCGAGCTGTTCGACCTGTACAGCTGCTTCCCGTGCGCCGTCGAGTTCGCGCTCGATGCTCTCGGCCTGCGCGCCGACGACCCGCGCAGCCCCACGCAGACCGGCGGGCTCGCGCACCACGGTGGCCCCGGCAACGACTACGCCATGCACGGCCTCGCGAACCTGGTCCAGAACCTGCGCGCGGGCCGCGGCAGGGTCGGCTGGGTCTCGGGGCTGGGGATGAGCGCGACCAAGCACGCCGTGGCCGTGCTCTCCACCGACGCGCGGCGCGTGGCCGCGTCGGACGGCCGCGCCACGCGCGTGTCGCTGCCGCCCGAGTCGTTCGAGGGCCCGCCGCTCGTCGACGCGCCGGCCGGCCCCGGGCGGATCGAGAGCTACACCGTCACGTTCGACCGCGACAACAAGCCGGAGAAGGCCGTGCTCTACCTGCGGCTCCCCGACGGCCGCCGCAGCCTCGCGCACGGGGCGCCGAGCGAAGCGCTCTTCCGGCAATTGCTCGAAGTGGAAGGCGTCGGCCTGCGCGGAACGGTGTCGCCCGGCGCCGGCGAAGCGCCGAACGTCTTCGAGCCGAGCTAGGGCACGATCCAGAGCAGCGCGAGCAGCGGCACGCCGAGCGCCACGCAGCAGACGAGCAGCGCGCGCGAGGTGTCGGTCTCGAACACCTGCCGCGTGGCGAGCACGAGCGACGCGAGCGCGAGCCCCACGGCTGCCCACGCGAACCACGTGCCGAGCGCCGGCAGGCTCGCGAAGAGCAGGAGGCCGAACCACAGCTCCGCGAAGCCGGTGCAGCGCAACAGGCGCGAGGGCTCCACGTGCGTGCCGACCACGCCGCGGCCGACGGCCCAGATGAGCGCCGTCACCGCCATCCAGACCAGGATGGAGCCGCCCATTCCCACGAAGATCCCGACCAGGCTGCCCTGGCCGAGGCCCGACAGGATGGCCGTGCCGATCACGACCGCGAACGCCTGCGGGATGGCGTGCGGGTCGACCTCGATCTCGCGGTAGATCGCGCCGTCGAAACGCACCACGCGCTCCAGGCGCACCAGGAAGCGCTTCTCGCGCTCGAGGAGCGCGCCGATCACCCCGGATCCCCGCGCGGCGCCCTGCTCGGCCACGTCACAGAGCGTAGCTCAGCTCCGGCCGATGACCTCTTGCACGTAGCGCTCGATCTGCACCAGCGCCTCGGCTCGAATCTGCTCCGGGGTCCGGCCCGTCTTCTTCACGGGCTCGAGCCCCGGCCCGCAGTCCGCAATGACGTGCAGGCGCGTCGGTGCGCCGATGCGGCGCAGGAGCTCCTCGAGCTTGTCGATGCGACAGTGCGGGTCGCGCGCGCCCTGCACGAACAGCATCGGACAGATGATGCGGTACATGTAATCCACGTCCTGGTGACTCGGCTTCCCGGACGGATGCAGCGGAAAGCCGAGCGAGAAGAGCGCGTCCACCTTGAGCCCCTGCGAGACCACACGCGTCGCCGTGCGCGCGCCGAGCCCGATCCCCCCGATCAGGATGCGCGCCGGTGCGTTCTCGGGGTCGGACAGCACGGCCTGCACGGCGGCGCGAAACGCGCGGTCGAGCACGGCGGGCGGATCCGGGCGCTTCTTCTTGTCCTCGGCGAAAGGGAACGCGAAGCGCAGGGTCAGGTGGCCCTTCGCCGATAGCGCCTGCTGCATGGCCACGAGAGTGGGTTCGTCCTTGCCGCCGGTCGCATCGTGGGCAATCACGAGCCCGATGCGCTGGCCGCTCGGCCACCACTCCGGGGTCGCCACGACTCCCGTGACGTTCTGCTCCGCAGTGACGGGGATGCGGATGGTCTCGAACTTCACGTTCGTGTCCATGGCGGGACTCCTTATAACACACCCGCCCTCGAGCGCCGCCCGTGCCTAGCGCGTCGAAAGTGCTGATCGTCGGCGTCGCGCGCGGCCAGGGACGCCTGCTCGCGCGGCGCCTCTCGCGCGACCACCGCGTCGTCGGCGTCGACACCGACGAGTGGGAGCGCCGGCCCGCCGGCACGCCCTTCTACCGCACCGACGTGCGCTCGCGCGCCTTCGAGGACGCCGTGCGGAAGGAGCAGCCGGAGGCGGTCGTGCATCTCGGCACCGTGCGGCACTTCCGGGGCTCCGAGACGCTGCGCTTCGACGTGAACGTGCGCGGCACGCGGAAGCTCCTCGACGTGTGCCGCTCGCACGCGGTGCGGAAGCTCGTCGTGCTCTCGACGAGCTACGTCTACGGTGCGCTGCCCGACAACCCGAGCTTCATGGCGGAAGACCATCCGCTGCTGGCGGGCCGCAACTACCCCGAGATCCGCGACCTGGTGGAGGTCGACTCTCTCGCCACCGCGTTCATGTGGCAGTACCCGGACATCCACACGTCGATCCTGCGGCCCGTCCCCACGCTCGGCTACTACAGCGACAACTCGATCGTGAACTACCTGCGCCAGGGCCGCGTGGTGGTCATGATGGGCTTCAACCCGATGCTGCAGTTCATGCACGAGGAGGACCTGGTCGAGGCCGTGGCGCTCGCGCTCGAGCGCCGCCTGCGCGGCATCTTCAACGTGACCGGCCCCGGCGAGGTGCCCCTGCGCGTCGCGATCCGCGAGACGGGCGGCCGGCCGTTGCCCCTGCCCGAGCCCGTCGCGCGCGCGCTGCTCACACGCCTGTTCCGGGCGGGCCTCGTGCGCATCCCGCCCGGCGCGATCGACTACATCAAGTACTCGTGCACCATCGCCGGCGACCGCTTCAGCCGCGAGACCGGCTTCCGCCCGCTCTTCGGCCTGCGCGAGTCGTTCCGGTCACTGCGGCGCTGAACGCCCGCGAAGGGCCGCGAGCGAGAGCGCGGCGAGTGCGAGGCTCGCGCCGGCAGCTGGCTCGGGCGCGAACTCGATGATCCCGCGCCCGGGCGGGAGGTTGGTTGCGTTGTTCCACTTGCCGGGCTGCTGCCAGTTCATCTCGCCGTAGTCCTCGATGCCGAAGTCGTTCGGTTCGCCCGCCAGCCAGTTCGTGTAGGTCACCGGTTCGCCGTCGACCCACTGGTACACGCCCGTGACCTGGAGGTCGTTGAGGCCGATCCACAGGGGCTCGGTCCCGCCGAACTCCGAGACGAGCAGGTCTTGCTCCGCCTGGCTGCCGATCACCACCAGATGGCCGCCGAGCGAGGTCGCGTAGGCCTCGGCGTCGGTCCACGACATGACCGGCGTGAGAGCGTACGTCGAAGCGCAGGCGCGCAAGGAAGGCGTGATACCGAGCACCGCGAGCAGAGTCACTGCAGCTCTACGAAGAACCATGACACCTCCAAAAGTCACAGCCTACCGACTTTGCCTGCGCGAGTCGTTCGGGTCGCTGCGAAGCTGACGAGTCCGAGGAAGGCGAGCGCGAAGCTGCTCGGCTCGGGGACGTAGGTCAGGGACCAGAAGGGGAGACCGGCACCGACGTTGAACTGGGTGCCGTCGGGCGCGGTCACGATTCCGCCGGCACCGCCCGCACCGGAGACGATCTCGCCGTACTGGAACCCGACCACGACTCGGCCGGGAGTCACGGTGCCGACGAGCGTGCCCGGCGCTGCACCGTCGCCGCTCCACTGGGTCGGGCTCGTGAACGAGAAGGGGAGCACCGAGGCTCCGACGGTGAGCGACCCGCGCACGGTCGCGGTGCCCGAGATACTCAGGAAATAGGCAGGCCCCGCGAAGACCTGGCTTCCGGTCGAGTCGAACTCGAGCTGGTCGACCTCGAGAGTCACGTTCGACCCGGCAAAGACTCCGGTGGCGACATAGGGATGCGCGTCGCTCAACAGAGTCAGGGTGAAGTCGAACGCGGCAGGCGGACCCACGACGCCGAGGTTCATCGATCCGCTGGTTACGCCCGGGGTGGCGGGCATCTCCGGGGGATAGCTCGCGTCGAAGTCCGGGAACGGGATGACCACAGCTCCGTCGACGGAGACTCCGGCGCTGACCTGCGCCTTCAGCGTGGAAGCGAGCGCCAGTGACGACGCGCCCGCGGGCGTCGCGAGCCCCGCGGAGGCCAATAGGATCGCGAAAGCCCCGGCAAGCGCTCGACCGGCCAGCGGAGTGACTCCCTCGTCGACACCCTACTCCAGGAGTCAGTGGTTGTGTCGTGCGACTGGGTGGCGTGCTCGGAACGGGTAGTCACCGAACGCGGCTCCGTGGCCTTCAGAACGATTCCGCGCGCGCCGAAGAGGCTGGCGCGGAGCGGCGCGCGATGCTGGTGCGGGGATTCGAGGCGCGATCGAGGCCGGTCGCGCTCTTCTGGGGCGCGGCCGCGCTGGCGCTGGCGGCGCTGTCGCTCGGCATCGTGCACCACGCTTCGGCGGTGCGCGTGAGCGAAGAGGCCGAGGCGCGCACGATCCGGCCCGTCCTGATCGTGGAGCTCGCGCGCAACCACGCCAAGGGCGGCAACGACGCCTGGCGCGCCGCGGCGGCGGCGCTCGGCCGGCCCGTCGAGGTGTTCCAGGGCGCGAGCCTCGCCGAGATCCCGACGACGCGCTTCGCGGCGTGGATCCTGCCCGCGCAGCAGGAGCTCGGCGCGGACGATTTCGCGGCGCTCGACTCGTACCTGCAGCTCGGCGGCGGCGCCGTGCTCGCGGGCCGCTCGGGCACCGATGCGGCGCCCGACGCGCGCAGCCCGCTCGCGAAGCTCTTTCCCGGCCAGCGTTTTGCCGCGCCCGCGCGCGGGCCGACACGGCTGCGTGTCAGCGGGCCCGGAGCGCTCGTCGCGGGGCTGCAGGCGGGGACGGAGATCGCGCTCGCGCAGGCGCCGGGCGCGCTGGCGGCGAGCTCGAGCGACGCGCTCGTGTGGGACGGCGAGGCCGGCGCGGCCGGGCTCGAGGAGATCTGGCGCGGCGGCCCCGTCGCGTGGCTCGGCTTCGCGCCCGACGACCTGGCGGAGCCCGAGCTCGCGCGCACGCTCGCCGAGAACACGCTCCGCTACGCGCTGCGCGAGCCGGTGCTCGACCTCCGCGCGTGGCCCGAGGGCCGGCCCTGCGCCGTGCTCGTCGATGGCTCGAAGGCGGCCGACCCGGCCGCCGACGCGTGCGAGGCGCAGGCCGACGCTTCGCCCGACGCGCTGCGCGCGCTCGCGAAGTCGGGCTGCCACTTCGCCGAGGTGTCGCTCGACGCGGGCGCGCTGCCCGAGCTCCTCGACTTCGACGGCGCGCCGTTCGTGG
>DATJZN010000040.1:0-47925 GCA_035499075.1 Myxococcota bacterium
GTGAGCCGCAGGCGAACGCAGTCCGGTTCTCGAGCAACGCGTTGGCGAGTGCGAGGCCGAGCGAGGGCCGTCCCGAGCGAGGACGCAAGCGCCGAAGGCGCGCGCAGTGAGCCGCAGGCGAACGCAGTCCGGTTCTCGAGCAACGCGTTGGCGAGTGCGAGGCCGAGCGAGGGCCGTCCCGAGCGAGGACGCAAGCGCCGAAGGCGCGCGCAGTGAGCCGCAGGCGAACGTAGCCCCTAAGACTGGCGATGGAGGGACTCGAACCCCCGACACGGCGGATATGAGCCGCCTGCTCTAACCGACTGAGCTACATCGCCGAGAGAAACGGGCGGCACACTCTAGTGGGGCAGCCGGGCGGCTGCTAGAGCAGCTTCAGGTAGTCGATCAGCTCCGCCAGCTCGTCGTTCGAGATCGGCGTCTTCTCCTCGGTGGCGATGGCGCGGATGGCCGTGTCGAGATCGGGCCAGCGGCCGTCGTGGCCGTAGGGGCCGCCTTCACTGACCCCGCGCAGCGTGGGCACGGCGAACGGCCCGCCGGTGCCCACGTCGTAGCGCAGCAGCCGCACGTAGGCGGGCGGCTTGTGGCAGCCGAAGCAATTCTTCTCGGCGACCGCCCAGCCGCGCCGCTGCGACAAGGTGACGGGCTCGATCGGCGTGCCGTCGGGCGCGGCGCGCCCGCGGTCGAAGGGCGAGATCGACAGCACGAACGACTCCAGCGCCTCGCGATCGCGGCCAAGGAGCTTCGCGCCGCGCATCTCGACGGCGAGCATGCGGTCGACGGCCTGGCTCAGGTTCGTCGCCGAGTTGTCCCATAGATAGGGCGCGGTCTGCCAGACGCCGCGCAGCGACAACGTGCGCCAGCCGCCTGCCGTGCCGGGCGGGACCTCGTCGCCGTCGCGGTACACCTTGTGATCGGAGCCGCCGCCCGGGTGACACGTCGCGCACGCGCGCGAGCCGTCGGGCGAGAGCTTCGGATCCATGAAGAGCGACGCGCCGTGCTGCACCAGGTCGGGGTCGAGCTTCGGCGGCGCCGCGGGCGGGCCTTTCATGGCGCGAAGGAACGCGCAGCCCGTGAGGAGCGCGAGCGCGAGCAGGCTAGCCGCGAGATACGAGCGCATGCTTCTGCACCTTTCCCGACGCCGTGCGCGGCAGCTCCGCGACGAGGACGACGTCGCGCGGAAGCTTGTAGCGCGCGAGGCGCTGGCCTGCCCACGCGAGCAGCGCTGCGGCGTCGAACGGCTGGTGCGCGGGCACCACGTACGCGCGGCCGCTCTCGCCCCAGCGCGCATCCGGCACTCCGACGACGGCGACGTCGCGCACGCTCGGGTGCTGCGCGAGCACGCGCTCGACCTCGGCGGGATACACGTTCTCGCCGCCGCTGATGTAGAGCTCCTTGAGCCGGCCGACGAGCGTGACGAAGCCCTCGGCGTCCATCACGCCCAGGTCGCCCGTGCGGTGCCAGCCGCCGACACGGCTCGCCGCGGTCTCGTCGTCGCGGCGCCAGTAGCCGAGCATGACGATCGGGCCGCGCACCTGGACCTCGCCGGTCGCGCCGCGCTCGGCCGGTCGCCCTTCGGCGTCGGCGATGCGCACCTCCCCGAAGCGCACGGGCTTGCCGACCGAGCCCGCCTTGCGCTGCGCGTCGGCGGCGTCGAGGCAGCACAGGATCGACGTCTCGGTCTGGCCGTAGCCCTGTTTCACGCAGATGCCCGCGGCGAAGTAGCGCGCGAGCGTATCGGTCGCGATCGCGGCGCCGGCCGAGAAGCCGTAGCGCAGGCTCGCGAGCTTCTCGGGCGCGAGCCCGGCGTCGAGCATGCGGTCGTACATGACCGGCACCGCGCCGAGGAGGGTCGCGCGGTGGCGCGCCACGCAGTCCTGCAGCGCGAGCGGGTCGAAGCGGTCGACGAGCACCACCGTGGCGCCGCAGTAGAGTGCGGGCACGGACAGGATCTTCAGCCCGAACGAGTGGAAGAGCGGGATCGGGCAGACCACGACGTCGCTCCGCTCGAGCTCGAAGTAGAGCTCTGCGTTGCGCGTGTTCCAGTACGTCTTGCGGTGCGGCAGCACGGCGCCCTTCGGCTGGCCCGTCGTGCCGCTCGTGTACATGAGCATCTGCGGCGACTCGCCGCCGGGCGCGACGGCGAGCTCGCGCGGCGAGTCCGCGGTGCGCGCGCGCAGCTCGTCGGGCGAGAGCGCCCGCGTGCCGCGCCGCTCGGGCAGGTCGGCCGGTGTGCGGCGGATCGCGAGGCGCGGCTCGGCGTCGTCGAGCTGGAACTCGAGCTCCGCGGCGGTGAGGCGCGTGTTGAGCGGAATCGCGATCGCGCCGAGCCGCGCCGCCGCGAAATAGAGCTCGAGATACGCGGGCTCGCTGGGCAGCGCGAACGCGATGCGGTCGCCGCGCGCGAGGCCCAGCGCGGCGAGCGCCCCCGCGGTGCGGCGCACGCGCGCGTCGAGCTCCGCGTACGTGACGCGCTCGCCCGTGGCGTCGACGACGAGCGCGGCGTGCTCGGGCCGCTCGCGCGCGTGCAGCTCGAGCCAGGTCCCCACGTTCGCGTCCGGCCCGGGATCGCTGCGCATGGCGGAGCGCGAGTGTGCCAGAATCGGCGCGTGAACCTCAAAGGCCAGCCGGTGCGCGTGGGCGATCTCGTGCACACCGCGGAGCGCGAAGTCTCGCCCGAGGTCGTCGCGTTCTACTGCGACACGTTCCGCGACCGCAACCCGATCTACGCGCGCGACGGCGTCGCGCCGCCGCTTCTGTATCACAGCGAAGTGTATCGTCACATCGACCGCTGGTACCTGCGGCGCCTCGTGGGCAACCTGCACGCGCGACAGGAGTGGCAGCTGTTCGCTCCGCTGCGCACGGGCTCGCGCATCCACACGCGCTCGACCGTGGTCGAGCGCTACCGCAAGCGCGACCGCGACTTCGTGGTGAACGAGGTCGACTACTGCGACGCCGACGGCCGGCTGCTCGTGCGCTCGCGCACGCACCAGTCGTTTCTCGCCGAGCAGAAGCCCGAGGAGAGGGGCTTCGTCGTCGACCGCGAGAGCGCGGCCAAGAAGGAGCGCCGGACACCGGGGGAGGGCGACGGCGTCGAGCTCGCGCCCGTGGAGCTCGAGGTCGACCTCGCCACCTGCTGGCGCTTCAGCGGCCCCGTGAAGAACTACCACACCGACCGCGACGAAGCGGTGAAGCTCGGCTTCCCCGACGTGGTCGTGCAGGGAATGCTGTCGACGTGCCTCGCGTCCCAGCTGATGGGCGACGCGTTCGGCGCAGGCTGGCTGGCGGGCGGGCGCATGGACGTGAAGCTCGTGAACGTGCTGTGGGGCGGCGAGCGCGTGCGCGCGCGCGGAAAGATCCGCGGCGAGGAGCTCGAGGGCGCGTGGACGCGCAAGCTCGTCGACGTGTGGGTCGAGAAGTGCGACGCGGCGCGCACGCCCGTGATCGTGGGCAGCGCCTCAGCTCTGTCCGGCTGACTCCGCCAGGAACCGGTCGAGCGCCTGCGCCATCTCGTGCGCCGACGCGTAGCGCGCGTCGGGGTTCTTCTCGCACGCGCGCTTCAGGATGGCGACGAGGCCCTCGGGGATCTCGGGTCGCAGCGTGCGCGGGTCGGGCAGCACCGCATGGAGCTGCTGATCGACCACGCCGTCGCCGCTGAAGGGCCGCTGGGCGGTCGCGATCTCGAACAGCGAGATGCCGAGCGCGTACAGGTCGGTGCGCCCGTCGATCTCGCGACCCAGGATCTGCTCGGGTGGCATGTACTGCGGCGTGCCCTTGGCCTCGCTCTTCGCCTCTTCGCCCGTCTCCATGACCTTCGAGATGCCGAAGTCCATGAGCTTCACGGTGCCGTCCGACGCGAGCAGCATGTTCGACGGCTTCACGTCGCGATGGATCACGTTCTGGCGATGCGCGTACGCGAGCGCGTTGCAGATCTCGCGCCCGATCTCGGCCACGCGGCGCGGCGGCAGCGGCTGCTTCTCCGACGAGCCGCGCACGCGCATGACCTCGCGCACCGTGCGTCCCTGCACGTACTCCATGACGATGCATGGCTCGCCGACGAGCAGCGCGACGTCGTAGATGTGGACGATGTTCGGGTGGTTCATCGCGGCGGCGGCGCGCGCTTCGGCGCGGAACATCTTGAGTGCTTCTGGATTCGCGGCGAGCTCGTGCGGCAGGAACTTGATCGCGACGGGCCGCTCCAGCTCGCGGTCCCACGCGAGGCGCACGATGCCCATGCCGCCGCGGCCGATCTCGTCGCGCAGCTCGTAGCGCGTCGACTCGGCCGCCGGCGCCGCCGTGGCCGGTCCGCCCGCGCGCTCGCGCAGGCGCTCCAGGCGCGCTTCGACGTCGGCGTAGTTGGCGTCGACCCCCGCGATCTTCTCGAGCGCCTCGAGCGCGCCAGCGCCGTCGCCGAGCCGCTCGAGCGCGTTCGCCAGCATGAGCAGGAGCTCGAGGTCGTCCTTCTCGGGCGGGCCCGCCACGGACAGCGACTGCAAGCGCTCGCGCGCGCGGTCGATGAGGCCCTTTTCGAGGAAGATGCGCGCGAGCAGCCGCGCCGACGCGCGAGCGTCGGGCGACGTCGCAGGGATACGCTGAAGTGTGTCGATCGCGCGCTCGTACGAGCCGACCTCGTAGAAGGCGCCCCCCGCGGCCAGGTAGTTCTCTTCTTCGAGCGCCAGCTCGGCCGCGCGCATGCGGTCGCCGGCGCGCTCCCAGGAGGCGCGCGCCTGCGTGATGTCGCCGGACTTCTCGTGGCAGTCGGCCGCGCGCTCGAAGACGCCCGCGCGCGTGTAGCACTCCGCCGCACGCGCGAAGCGGTTGAGCTTCTCGAAGAGCTCGGCCGCGCGGCGCGCTTCGCCCGACTCGGCGAACGCGTTGGCCGCGCGCTCGAACTCGCCCGCCGACTCGTACAGCTCGGCAGCGCGCGCGAGCACGCGCGGCTTGCGCCCGCGCGCCTCGAGCAGGGCTTCGGCCGCCTCGACGCCGAGGTTCGCGCGCGCGAACAGGCGCGCTGCGCTCTCGGGGTCGCCGAGCCGCGCGTGGATGCGCGCCGCGCGCTCGAGCTCGCCGCCGCGCTCGAGCAGCTCGGCCGCGGCGCGCTCGTCGCCCAGGGTCAAGAGCGCTTCGCCCGCGTCGGCCCAGGCGCCGGCCGCTTCGAAATAGTGAGCCGCCTCGGCGTGGCGGCCCAGCTCGGCGTACACCTTCGCGGCGCGCGCGGGCTGGCGCGACGCGAGGAGCGCGCGCGCGAGCTTCGCCTGGCTGCCCGCGCGCTCGTAGAGCGGCAGCGCGCGCGCGATCTGGTGGCGCTCGACGAGCAGGTCCGCGGCGCCCTCGAGGTCGCCCTTCGCGACGAGCGATTGGATGTCGGCCTCGCCGCCGGTCGGCGCGGCGTCGCGCTTGTGCCGCAGGTGGACCAGCGTCGCCAGCGCGAGCGACCCGATCGTCCCGACCAGCGCGCCCGTCGCGATCGGGTGCTCGTCCGACAGCTTCTGCGCCAGCGCGGCGAACCAGGTCGCGAGCGTTGCGAAGCCGTTCAAATCGATCCTCTCCCGGCGCTGGTGACTCGCGCGCACGAGGGTCCTCGCGCGGCACGAAGCGCCATCCAAATCTTCGGCGCCGGGCTTGGGCGTGTTGAGGGCGGCGAAGCTCCCGGCGGGCGCGTAAGCTCGTGCGCATGCTGGCGCGCAGCGACTCCATTCACGTTCTGGTCGGGCGCTTCCTGCGCGCGCACGGCGTGTCGCGCGCGGCGCGCCTGCTCGTCGCGGTGTCGGGCGGCTCGGACTCCGTGGCGCTCCTGCACGTGTTGCTCGCGCTGGGACAGCGCGTCGGCGTCGCGCACGTCCACCACGGGCTGCGCGGCGGCGAGGCCGACCGCGAACAGGCGTTCGTGGCGGAGCTGTGTCGTGCGCTCGGCGTGCCATTCCACGCCGCGCGCGTCGAAGCCAGACGCCGCGACGGCCGCTCGCCCGAGGCGCGTGCACGCGCGCTCCGCTACGGCGCGCTCGAGTCGCTGCGTGTCGCGAACGGCTACGCGGCCCTCTTGACCGCCCACCAGGCCGACGACCAGGCCGAGACCGTGCTCTTGCGCGCGCTGCGCGGCACGGGCCCGGGGGGGCTCGCGGCGATCCGCCCCAGCCTCGACCACGGGCGCGTGCTGCGGCCGCTGCTCGGCGTGCGCCGCACCGCGCTCTCCGACTACCTCGCGCGGCGCGGGCTCGCGTTCGCCACGGACTCGAGCAACGCCGACCTCGCCATCCCGCGGAACCGGCTCCGCGCAGAGGTCGTGCCCGTGCTCGAGGCGATCTCGCCGGCGGCGGTCGCGAACCTGGCGCACCTGGCCGAGCTGGCGCGCGGCGCCGACGACGCGGTGCGCACCGCCGTTGCCCTCGAGCTCGGGGTCGCCGCCGAGCCGGGCGAGGGCGGGCTCTGGGTCGACACCGCGCGGCTCCTCGCGCTCGCACCCGCGCTGCGCCGCCGCGCGCTCGCCGAGCTGGCCTCGAGCGCCGGCATCTTCACGCGCATGTCGCGCGCAGACTTCGCGCGCATCGACGAGTTCCTCGGCCGCGCGCGCGCGGGGCAGCGGCTGTCGCTGCCGCGCGCGCACGCGCTCTTCGCCGATCGCGGCCGCGCCTGGCTCGGCCCCGCGCCCGGTCCGCGCTTCCCCGAGCCCGTGCGCAGAAACCTCGCAGAGGGCCAAGTCCTCGAATTTACAGAACGACGCATCCGTCTCTCGTGGCGCGTTCCCGCGCTGGATCCGGCTTCGGGTCTGCCGTCGGCTGCGCGTTCGAGTCCGCTCACTTGCCCCGTCGAGCCCGGGGATCAGCTTGTGGTGCGGAGCCTGTGTGATGCGGATCGCGTGATCGCACGGGGTCGGGAGCGGCGGGCTAAGGACGTGCTCGCCGGGGCCCGATGGTCGAAGCTGGAGCAGGCTCGGGCGCTCGCGGTGGAGCGCGAAGGTCGGATCGTTTGGATTCCAGGGCTCTTGCCGATGGGGCTTCCCGCCCCGAATCGAACCAGCGGCGCAGAGATTCGCGCGGTGCGCCTTTCGAGTCCGCGTTGAACTTGCTAGATTATGAGCGAATTCGCGCCTTTAGCTGGGCGATTTGTCCGGCTCCGAGCGCGGCACCGGAGGTGCGGTGAACCATCTCTACAAGAACCTGCTGACCCTCGCGACGGCCATGTTCGTGCTGCTGGCCATCTTCAGCTTGTTCGGGAACTCGCAGCAGGAAGCGAACGAGATCACGTACTCCGAGTTCATGTCGCGGCTCGAGTCGGGCGACGTCGCCGAGATCGTGGTGAAGGGCGAGCACGTCGACGGCAAGCTGAACGACAACTCGAGCTTCACGACGAACGGCCCCACCGACGGTGAGCGCTTCCAGAAGCTCTTGCGGCGCCACGAAGTGAAGACGACGTACAAGCAGCCGGATGACACAGGAATGTGGCAGTCGCTGCTGCTCTCCTGGCTGCCGATCCTGTTGTTCACGGGTCTCTGGTTCCTGTTGTTCAGACAGCTGCAATCGGGCGGCGGCAAGGCGATGAGCTTCGGCAAGTCGCGCGCGAAGCTGCTCTCCGAGAACCAGCAGCGGGTGACGTTCGCCGACGTGGCGGGCATCGAGGAGGCGAAGGCCGAGCTCGAGGAGATCGTCGCGTTCCTGCGCGATCCGAAGAAGTTCACGCGGCTGGGCGGGCGCATTCCGAAGGGCGTGCTGCTCATCGGCCCGCCGGGCACCGGCAAGACGCTCCTCGCGCGCGCCATCGCGGGCGAGGCCGGCGTGCCGTTCTTCTCGATCTCGGGCTCCGACTTCGTCGAGATGTTCGTCGGCGTGGGCGCGAGCCGCGTGCGCGACCTGTTCAGCCAGGGCAAGAAGAACGCCCCGTGCATCATCTTCATCGACGAGATCGACGCCGTCGGGCGCCACCGCGGCGCCGGTCTGGGCGGCGGTCACGACGAGCGCGAGCAGACGCTGAACCAGCTCCTCGTCGAGATGGACGGCTTCGAGTCGAACGAGGGCGTCATCATCATCGCGGCCACGAACCGGCCCGACGTGCTCGACCCCGCCATGCTGCGCCCGGGCCGCTTCGACCGCCACGTCACCGTGAACCGCCCCGACCTGCGCGGGCGCGAGGCGATCCTGCGCGTGCACGTGCGGCGCGTGCTGCTGGCCGCCGACGTGAACCTGTCGATCATCGCGCGCGGCACGCCGGGCTTCTCGGGCGCCGACCTCGAGAACCTGGTGAACGAGGCCGCACTCCTCGCGGCGCGCCGCGACGCCGACTCCGTGTCGATGCTCGATTTCGAGCGCGCCAAGGAGAAGGTGCTCATGGGCGCCGAGCGCCGCAGCATGATCCTGTCCGAGAAGGAGCGCCGCATCACGGCGTTCCACGAGTCGGGTCACGCGCTGATCGGCATGCTCGAGGACCACGGCGACCCGGTGCACAAGGTCACGATCATCCCGCGCGGCCAGGCGCTCGGCGTGACGCTCACCTTGCCCGCCGAGGACCGCTACTGCGTCTCGAGGGACGAGCTGCTCGCGCACATCACGTACGCGATGGGCGGCCGCGCTGCCGAAGAGCTCGTGTTCGACCACCTGTCGACGGGCGCGGCGAACGACCTCGAGAAGGCCACCAAGATCGCGCGCGACATGGTGTGCAGCTACGGCATGAGCGACAAGATCGGGCCCGTCAGCCTGGCCGACGACCACAACACCGTGTTCATCGGCCGCGACCTGGGCTCCGCGCCGAAGCACGGCCCCGACAAGGCGCGCCTCATCGACGACGAGGTCTCCTCGATCCTCAACCAGCGCTACGCCCGCGCGAAGCAGATGCTGACCGACAACCGGCCGGCGCTGGAGCGCATCGCGCACGCACTGCTCGAGCGCGAGACGCTCGACGAGGCCGAGCTGCGCCTGCTCATGGAAGGGAAGCCGCTCCCCGCGCTTCCCGAGCCGGCGCGCAGCCCCGGCGTGCCCGCGCGCTCGGCCGAGCCCGAGGGCCCGCGTCGGCGCTTCGGCGACAAGCCCGTTCCCGACCCCGAGCCGGTTCCGGGCTGAGCGCATGTCGGCCCCGCGGCCGGACACGCGCTCGCGGGACCCTGGCTTTCCCCCGGCCGGTGAACGCGTCCTCGTGGTGGGGATCGTCAACGCGACCCCCGACTCGTTCTACGACGGCGGGCGCTTCGCCTCGACCGAGGCGGCGCTCGAGCACGGCCTCGCGCTCGCCGCCGAGGGCGCCGACTGGCTCGACGTGGGCGGCGAGTCGACGCGGCCCGGCGCGCTCGAGGTGCCGGTCGCAGAGGAGCTCGCGCGCGTCCTGCCCGTGGTCGAGGGGCTCGCCAAGCACTGCGCGCTGCCGATCTCGATCGACACGCGCCGGGCCGAGGTCGCCGAGAAGGCGCTCGAACGCGGGGCATCGATCGTGAACGCCGTGGCCGGGCTGCGCGACGCGCGGCTCGCGGACGTCGCGGCGGCGCACGGCGCGGCGCTGGTGCTGAACCACATGCGCGGCGAGCCCGCGACCATGCAGCGCGCGCCGGGTTACACGGACGTGGTTCGCGAGGTCGCAGAAGAGCTGCGCGCGGACGCGGCGCGCGCCGAGCGCGCGGGCGTGCCGCGCGAGCGGATCTGGCTCGACCCCGGCATCGGCTTCGGCAAGCGCGCGCGCCGACACAGCGTGGTGTTGATCGCGCGGCTCCGCGAGCTCGTCGCGCTGGGCCACCCCGTGCTGGTCGGCCCGTCGCGCAAGAGCTTCCTCGGCGCGCTCACCGGCGCCGGCGTGGGCGACCGGCTGCCCGGCTCGCTCGCCGCCGCGGTCGCGTGCGTGCTCGCAGGCGCGCGGGCGCTGCGCATGCACGACGTCGCCGCCGCGCGCCAGGCGGTCGACGTCGCCGCCGCGATCCGCGACGCGCAGGAGCCGGCGCCGTGATCCCCGTCGTCTACACGTGGATCCTCGATCGCTGGCAGACCTTCGCCGAGAACTTCCAGCCCGTGCGCGACACCATCGACATCCTGGTCGTGGCGTACGTCGTGTACTGGCTGCTCATGCGCATCAAGGGCACGCGTGCCGCGCAGATGGCGCTCGGCCTGCTCATCCTGGTGCTGGCGTGGCGCCTCGCGAGCCTGCTCGAGCTCTCCACGATGAGCTTCCTGCTGGACAACTTCCTGTCGTCGGGCTTGCTCGTGTTGATCGTGATCTTCCAGTCCGACATCCGCCGCGCGCTCACGCGCGTGGGCCGGGGCGTGTTCGGCTCGACGCGCACGCAGGAGGCGCACACGATCGAGGAGATCGTGCGCGCCTGTCAGGCGCTCGCGCAGCGCCGCGTCGGCGCGCTGATCGCGATCGAGCAGGAAGTCGCGCTCGACGAGTTCGTAGAGCAGGGCACGTCGCTCGACGCGGAGCTCACGCGCGACCTGCTGATCTCGATCTTCCTGCCGTACTCGCCTCTGCACGACGGCGCGGTCATCGTGCGGCGCGACCGCATCGCGAACGCGGGCTGCATCCTGCCGCTCGCAATGCGCGGAAACCTGTCGAGCGCGCTCGGCACGCGCCACCGCGCCGCGCTCGGCGTGACGGAAGAGACCGACGCGCTCGTCGTCGTGGTCTCGGAGGAGACCGGCAAGGTCGCGCTCGTCGCGGCGGGCGAGATCCGCGAGGACCTCGACGGCCCGCACCTGCGCCAGGCGCTGCTCGAGCTGTCGGGCGAGAGCCGCGGCGGCGAGCCCGAGCCCGAAGAGCCCGTGAAGGACGCGTCGCGCGTAGCGGAGGTTCGCTAGCCCGTGCGGATCTTCGACAACTTCCTGTACAAGCTCGTCTCGCTGCTCATCGCGTGCGTCCTGTGGGCGGCCGCGCAGGGCGTGAACGACATCGAGCAGAGCCTCGACGTCCCGATCGCCGTCGAGAAGGTCCCGGACAATCTGGTCGTGACCGAGGAGTCGGCGCACGAGATCAACCTGCGCCTCGTCGGCAGCCGTGCTGCGCTGCGCCAGGCGGCGAAGGCGCTGCAGCAGTACACCGTCTCGCTCGAAGGCGCGAAGCCGGGCGAGGCGCGGCTCGCCGTGAACCGCGAGCAGCTCACGCTGCCGCGCGGCGCGCGCGTCGCCGCGCGTTCGCCGTCGACGCTCGTGTACACGCTCGAGCCGCTGGTGAGCAAGACGGTGCCCGTGCGCGCCGACCTCGGCGGCGAGCTGCCCAAGGGCTACCGGCTCGTGCGCGTCACGCTCGACCCCAAGGAGATCGCGATCACGGGCGCGAAGAGCTCCGTGCGGAACATCCGCGAGGTCGTGACCGACCGCATCGAGCTCGGCCGCCTGCGCGAGACCTCGGTGCTGGAGAGCTCCGTCGCGCTGGGCTATCCGCACGTCTGGCGCAAGGATCCCGACGGCGGGCCGATCCGAGTGAACGTCGAGATCGAGCCGGAGCCCGGCACGCCGGCCGCCGGCGGCTGAGCCGGCGCGCGAGGGGGAATGGGCACACGCAGGAAGCTCTTCGGGACGGACGGCATCCGCGGCCGCGCGAACGTCCATCCGATGACCGGCGAGGTCATGATGCAGCTCGGCCGCGCGCTGGCGCTCGTGTTCCGCCTGGGCCCGCACGGCACGAGCGCCCCGCGCGTGTTGATCGGCAAGGACACGCGCCTCTCGGGCTACATGCTCGAGGACGCGCTCGCCGCAGGCCTCTGTTCGATGGGCGTCGACGTGCTGCAGGTCGGCCCGATCCCGACGCCGGGGCTCGCGTTCCTCACGGTCGACATGCGCTGCGACGCGGGCGCCATGATCTCGGCCTCGCACAACGCGTTCGAGGACAACGGCGTCAAGTTCTTCTCGCGCGACGGCTGGAAGCTGCCCGACGAGACCGAAGCGCGGATCGAGGAGCTCATGGACTCGCCCGAGCTCGAGCGCGCGCGCGCGGTCGGCGCCGGGCTGGGGCGCGCGCGCCGGATCGACGACGCGTCGGGGCGTTACATCGTCTTCCTCAAGAAGAGCTTTCCACGGCGCCAGACGCTCGAAGGGCTGCGCATCGCGATCGACTGCGCGCACGGCGCGGCCTACAAGGTCGCCCCGACCGTGCTCCAGGAGCTCGGCGCCGAGGTGATCGCGGTCGGCAATCAGCCGAACGGCACGAACATCAACGAGGGTTGCGGAGCGACGCACCCCGAGCACGTGGCCGAAGTCGCGCGCCAGTACCGCGCCGACGTCGGGATCGCCGTCGACGGCGATGCGGACCGCGTGATGCTCGTCGACGAGAACGGCGCCGTCGTCGACGGCGACCAGATGCTCGCCATGTGCGCGCTCGACATGAAGCGCCGCGGCGCGCTGTCCAGCGACGCCGTGGTCGGCACGATCATGAGCAACCTCGGCCTCGAGCGCGCGCTCGCGAAGGCCGGGCTGCGGCTGGTGCGCGCCGACGTCGGGGATCGCTACGTGGTGGAGGCGATGCTGCGCGAGAAGATCAACGTGGGCGGCGAGCAGTCGGGCCACGTCGTGTTCCTCGACCACAACACGACGGGCGACGGCATGCTCACTGCGCTGCAAGTGCTCGCGCTCATGCGCCGCGAGGAGCGGCCGCTGTCGGAGCTCGCGGGCGCGATGTCGCGCACGCCGCAGGTGCTGAAGAGCGTGCGCGTGCGCGCGAAGCCGCCGATCGACGAAGTGCCGGGGCTGCTGAAGGCGCTCGCTTCGGCCGAGGCGGCGCTGCGCGGCGGCGGGCGCGTGAACCTGCGCTACTCGGGGACCGAGCCGCTCGCGCGCGTGATGATCGAGGGCGACGACCCGGCGCAGATCGAGTCGCTCGCCGAGGAGCTGTGCAGCGTGATCCGCAAGGCGGTGGGGGAGGCGGCGAAATGAGCGAACGGCGGCTCGTCGTGAACGTGGATCACGTGGCCACGGTGCGGCAGGCGCGCCGCGGCGTGGAGCCCGACCCGGTGACTGCGGCGGCGCTCGCGCTGCTCGGCGGCGCCGACGGCATCGTCGCGCACCTGCGCGAGGACCGGCGCCACATCCAGGACCGCGACGTGCGGCTCTTGCGGCAGACCGTGCACGGGCTGTTCTGCCTGGAGATGGCCGCGACGCAGGAGATGCTGAAGGTCGCGCTCGAGGCGCGGCCCAGCTCGGTCACGCTCGTGCCCGAGCGGCGCGAGGAGCTCACGACCGAAGGCGGTCTCGACGTGCAGAGCCGCATCGGCGAGGTCGGCGAGATCGTGCGTGCGCTGGGCGACGGCGGCATCCGCGCGTGTCTGTTCGTCGCGCCCGACCTCGACCAGATCAAGGCGGCGCACCGCGTGGGCGCGCGCGCCGTCGAGATCCACACCGGCCGCTACGCCGAGCGCGGCCCCGACCACGAGGAGGAGGTGCGCCGCATCGAGGACGCGATCCGCCTCGCCGTGAAGCTGCGGCTCGAGGTCGGCGTGGGCCACGGGCTGGACTACCGCAACGTGGCGCGGCTGGCGCGCATCGCCGAGGTCGAGGAGTTCTCGATCGGGCACTCCATCGTCTCGCGGGCGCTCTTCGTGGGGATCGAGCGCGCCGTGCGCGAGATGAAGGCGCTTGTCGCGCGCGCTTAGCGGCGTGGGCCTCGCGCTCGTGGAGGTGCCGCGCTTCCGCGCCGTGCTCGCGCGCCGTGGGGCGGCGTTCGAGGCGCGCGTCTTCACGCCGGGCGAGCTGGCCTACGCGCACGCGAAGCGCTTCGGCTGGCAGAATCTGGCGGCGCGTTTCGCCGCGAAGCTCGCGGGGCGCGCGGCGCTGCGCGACGCGCTGGGGCGCGGGCTGCCGCTGGCGGGCTTCGAGGTGGCGCGCAAGCGCAGTGGCGAGCCCGAGCTCCAGCTGCTGCCGCGCGCGGGCGTCGAAGCGAGCTTCGTGTTCCGCCTGTCGCTCACGCACGACGCCGACTTCGCGCTCGCGAGCGTGCTGGCGGAGGCGGCGCCGTGAATCCGTTCGCGGACGGCTGGCCGTGCCCGACCGGTGACGAGATGCGCGCGATCGACGCCGACGCGATCGAGCGGCTGGGCATCCCGGCGCGCACGCTGATGGAGTCCGCGGGGCGCGCGGTCGCGGAGGCCGTGGCCCGCTTCTACCCCCTACACCGGCGCGTGTTGGTCGTGTGCGGCAGCGGCAACAACGGCGGCGACGGCTACGTCGTGGCGCGCGCATTGGCCGAGCAACACAGGGGCGTGTCGGCGCGCGTGCTCGAAGCGGTGCCCGTCGCGCGACAGAGCCCCGAGTCCAAGGCGAACCGCGAGCTGCTCGGCGCGGCCGGCGTGGCCCTCGTCGCAGGCGGCCCGGCGGCGCTCGGCGCAGCGCTGGCCGAGAGCGACCTCGTGGTCGACGCCGTGTTCGGCGTCGGGCTCGCGCGGCCCGTCGCGGGTGAGCTCGCGGGGCTGTTCGAGGCGATCTCGCACGGCGGCCTGCCGATCGTCTCCGTCGACCTGGCCTCGGGCACGTCGAGCGAGACGGGCGTCGCCCTGGGCGCAGCGCTGGAGCCGGACCTCGTGGTGACGATCGGCCTGCCGAAGCTCGGGCTCGCGCTCGTGCCGGGGCGCGCGCGCGTGGTGGTGGCGGACATCGGCTTCCCGCGCGAATCGGTCGAGCGCGCGGGCGTGCGCCAGTACCTGCTGACGCGCGCGGCCGCGCGGGGCCTGCTGCCGGCGCGGCCGCTCGACGCGCACAAGGGCAGCTTCGGCCACGTGCTCGTCGCGGGCGGGTCGCTGGGCAAGACCGGCGCCGCGCTCCTCGCCGCGCGCGGCGCGCTGCGCGCGGGCGCGGGGTTGGTGAGCCTCGCGGCGCCGCGCGCGCTCGTGCCGATCTACGCCGCGCAGCTCGCGGAGGTGATGTGCGTGCTCGTCGACGACGGCGAGGCGGGCCTCGCGGCGCTCGTCGGGGAAGCGAACGCGCGCGACGCGCTCGTGGTCGGCCCGGGCCTGGGCCAGGAGCCCGGCGCCGCTCGCCTGGCCCGCGCACTGGCTACACAGATTCGTGTTGCTTCGGTCGTCGACGCCGATGGCCTGAACGCCTTCGCCGGCGACCTGGCGGGGCTCCGCAGCGCCGCGCCACGGGTGCTGACGCCGCACCCGGGCGAGGCTGCACGCCTGCTCGGCCGCGACACCGCCGCCGTGCAAGCAGACCGCGCGGGCGCCGCCCGCGAGCTCGCCGCCCGCTCCGGCGCCGTCGCGGTGCTGAAAGGCGCACGGACCGTGGTGGCCCGGCCCGACGGGCGCATCTCGATCAACCCGACCGGCGGGCCCGGGCTCGCCGCAGGCGGCTCCGGCGACGTGCTGGCGGGGCTGGTGGGCGCGCTCCTCGCGCGCGGCCTGGCGGCCTGGGACGCCGCGCGCCTGGGCGTCTGGCTGCACGGGGCGGCGGGCGACCTGGGCCCGACCCAGGGCGGCCTGGCGTCGGAGCTGGCCGACCGGCTGCCCGCAGCGTGGCAGGCACTTTCGCACGAAGATCCGCGCGATGAGCCCGGAATTCTGCACGCGTTCCCGTAGCGCCGACGAGACGCGCCGGCTGGGCCAAGCGCTCGGCGCGCGGCTGCGCGGCGGCGACGTGGTGTGCCTGTCGGGCCCGCTCGGCGCCGGCAAGACGTGCCTGGTCCAGGGGCTCGCCCAGGGCCTGGCCGTGCCGCCCGCCGTGGCCGTAACCAGCCCGACCTTCGTGCTGGTCGCCGAGTACCCGGGCCGCGCCTGGCTGCGGCACGCGGATTTCTATCGCGTGGAGAGCTACGCTCGCCTGCTCGACGCGGGCTTCGACGACCTGGCCGCACCCGACGGGGTGCTCGTCGTCGAGTGGCCGGAGCGCTTTCCCGAGGCTCTGCCCGACGACCGCATCGAGATCCACATCCAGCCGGGCGCGGCAGCAGACGCGCGTGAAATCCGAATCGAAGCGCGCGGCGGACGCGCGCGGGAGCTCTTGAAGGAACTCGAAGCCCGATGGCCCTGATCGTCCAGAAGTACGGCGGCACCTCGGTCGGGAACGCGGAGCGCATCCGCAACGTGGCGCGCCGCGTGGTCGACACCAAGAAGCGCGGGAACGACGTGGTGGTCGTGGTGTCGGCGATGGCGGGAGTCACCGACCAGCTCGTGGCGCTCGCGCACGAGATCTCGCCGAGCCCCGACCCGCGCGAGTACGACATGCTCGTCTCGACCGGCGAGCAGCAGACGATCGCGCTGCTCGCCATGGCCATTCAGCGCCTGGGCGTGCGCGCGCGCAGCTTCACGAGCGCGCAGGTGAAGGTCTACACCGACGACGACCACGCGCGCGCGCGGATCCACCGCATCGACACGTCGCGGATCCGCGAGGAGATCGCCGCGGACGGCATCGCCGTGCTGCCCGGCTTCCAGGGCGTGACCGACGAAGGCGACATCACGACGCTCGGCCGCGGCGGCTCGGACACGAGCGCGGTGGCCGTCGCCGCGGCGCTGGGCGCCGACGTGTGCGAGATCCTGACCGACGTCACGGGCGTGTTCACGAGCGATCCGCGCATCGTCCCGAACGCGCGCAAGCTCGCGAAGATCTCGTACGACGAGATGCTCGAGATGGCGAGCCTCGGCTCGAAGGTGCTGCAGATCCGCTCGGTGAAGTTCGGCAAGCAGTTCCGCGTCCCGATCCACGTGCGCAGCACGTTCAGCGAAGAGGAGGGCACCTGGGTGGTTCCCGAGAGCGAGATCATGGAGCGCCTGGTCGTCTCGGGCGTCACGTACAACCGCGCCGAAGCGAAGGTCACGATCTTCGGCGTGCCCGACGTGCCGGGCATCGCGGCCAGGATCTTCGGGCCGCTGTCCGAGTCGGGGATCGTGGTCGACATGATCGTGCAGAACGTCTCGACGCAGGGGCACACCGACATGACGTTCACCGTCGCGCGCGGTGACATGAAGCGCGCGCTCGCGCTCGTGGAGAGCGTGGGGCGTGAGCTCGGCGCGGCGGGCGTGAAGTCGGACAGCGGCATCGCCAAGCTGTCCGTCGTCGGGCTCGGCATGAAGGACCACGCGGGCGTCGCTGGGAAGATGTTCCGCGTCCTCAGCGAGCACGCGATCAACATCCAGATGATCAACACGTCGGAGATCAAGATCTCCGTCGTCATCGACGAGAAGTTCACCGAGCTCGCGTGCCGTGCGCTGCACGACGCGTTCGAGCTCGGCGAGGCCGCCCCGGAAGCCGAAGAGGCGTAGCGGTCGTGGAGCCGCGGGTGCCCGACACGCACGTCGCGCGGGCGTTCGTGTGGGCGCTGGTCGCGTGCGGGCCGCTGGCGTTCGCCGCGGCGCCGCGCGCGCCCGGGCCGCTCGCGCTCGCGTCCGACACCGATGGGTGTAAGCTCGCCGCCGCGCGCGACGCGCGAACGCCGTGCGCTTGCGCCGACACGCCGCTCGCGGTGCGCGAGGTGCTGGGCCTGCCCGCGCCGCTGAACGGGCTCTCCGCCTTCGAGCTCGAGCGCGTGGCGGGCCTCGGCCCGGCGCGCGCCGCCGCGATCCTCCGCGAGCGCGAGGCGCGCGGCGACTACGCGGCGGTCGACGAGGTCGCGCGGCGCGTGCGCGGAATCGGCGCCAAAACGGTCGACCGGATCCGGCCCCGCCTTTTTGCGGCGGGTCCGGATCCGGCCTGTGGGGGGAGTAGGGGTAGGTAGGGGGAGTCTCTGACGAAGGCCTCGCAGGTTCCTGTCTTCCGAGATTCAGCAAGGAGATGAGCGCGACCGGCTCTGCGAGGCTGGCCCCCGACATCGCAAGGCCCGTGCCGCGCCGGCGCCGCTGCCCCGCGCGCCCGCGGCGCAGCAGGTGGAGCGGCCGGTATCACTCGGGGTAGCGCGCGTGCGCTTCACGGTGGAACGCGTGTCTTGCCATCGCGAGCCGGCAGCGGACCGGCAGCTCGCGCGGACGTGCAGCCGGTGCGCAGGCCGAGCGCAGCGGCCCCCCGAGCCGTAGCTTCTCGCGCGCCATGGAGCCGATCTACCTGGACCACAACGCCAGCGCGCCGCTGCGCCCGGAAGCGCTTCGCGCCTTTGCGGCCGCGGCGGCCGGGACGTTCGGAAACGCTTCGAGCGCGCACGCGTTCGGCGCCGAGGCGCGCGCGGTGCTCTCCCGCGCGCGGCGCCAGGTGGCGACACTCGCCGGTGTCGCGCCCGAGACGATCGTCTTCACGAGCGGCGCCACCGAGTCGAACAACACGGTGTTCCGCGCGCTCGGGAGCGGCGCACACGCGGTCGTCTGCGCGACCGAGCACCCGTCGGTGCTCGAGGAGGCGGCGGCGCTCCGCGTGCGCGGGCCGCGGGTGACCTTGCTCGAGGTCGGGCGCGACGGGCGCGTCGATCCCGCGCGCTTCGCGGCGGCGCTGGCGCCGGGCACCGCCCTCGCCAGCGTGGCGCTCGCCAACCACGAGACCGGCGTGATCCAGCCGATCGCCGAGCTCGCGGAGCTCGCCGCCGCGCGCGGCGTGCGCTTCCACTGCGACGCGGCCCAGGCGCTGGGCAAGCTGCCGCTCGGGCTGCGCGCGTGGCCCGTCGACTGGGCGAGCTTCTCGGCGCACAAGCTCGGCGGCCCGAAGGGCATCGGCGCGCTGTACGTGCGCCCCGGCGCACCGTTCGAGGCACTGCTCCGCGGCGGCGCGCACGAGCGCGGCCGGCGCGCGGGCACCGAGAACGTGCCGGCGGTCGCGGGCTTCGGCGCAGCGTGCGAGGCGGCGGGCGCGGCGCTCGACGGGGAAGCCAAGCGCGTGGCGGAGCTGCGCGACGCGCTGTGGGCGGGCATCGCGCGCGCCGTGCCGGACGCCGTGCGCAACGGCTCGCACGAGCACGTGCTGCCGCACGTGCTGGACGTCTCGTTCCCCGGGGTGTCGGGCGAGGCGCTCGTCGAAGCGCTCGACCTGGAGCACGTGGCCGTGTCGACCGGCGCGGCGTGTCACTCGGGCTCGACGGAGCCGTCGCCCGTGCTGCTCGCGATGGGCGTGCCCGACGCGCTCGCGCGCGCCGCGCTGCGCATGAGCCTGGGCCCCACCACGACGCGCGCGCAGCTCCAGCGCGTGCTCGAGCTCCTGCCCGCGCTGGTCGCGCGCGTGCGGCGGGCGCGCGCGGCATGACCGAGCGCTGGCTCGTCGCGATGAGCGGCGGCGTCGACTCGTCGGTCGCCGCGGCGCTGCTGGCGCGCGCGGGGCACGAGGTCGTCGGCGTGACGATGGACCTCGGCTCGGGCCGCGAAGCCGCAGTGGCGGGGTCGAAGCGCTGCTGCGGTCTGCCCGACGCCGACGACGCGCGCGAGGTCGCCGCCGCGCTCGGCATCCGCCACTACACTGCGAACTATCGGGACGAGTTCGAGCGCGAAGTCGTCGCGCCGTTCGTCGCCGAGTACGCCGCGGGCCGCACGCCGATCCCGTGCATCGCGTGCAACCGCGTGCTGAAGTTCGATCTCTTGCTGCGCCGCGCCGAGGCGCTGGGCGCGCGCGGCGTCGCCACCGGGCACTACGCGCGCATCGATCGCGCGCCGGGCGGCGGGCTCGGCCTGTTCCGCCCGCGCGACCGCGCGAAGGACCAGACCTACTTCCTGTTCGACCTGCCGCGCAGCGTGCTCGACCGCGTGGCATTCCCGCTCGGCGGGCTCGAGAAGCGCGACGTGCGCGCGCTCGCGCGCGAGCTCGGCCTGGCGACCGCCGAGAAGCCGGAGAGCCAGGGGCTGTGCTTCGTGCCCGACGGCGACGTCCGCGGCGCACTCGCGCGCCTGGCGCCCGGCGACGCGCGCGCGCCGGGCCCGATCGCGGCCCGCGACGGCCCCGTGCTCGGCGAGCACACCGGCGCGGCCGGCTTCACGCCCGGGCAGCGGCGCGGTCTCGGCTTGGCCGGCGGGCCGTGGTACGTCGCGGAGGTGCGCACGGCCGAGAACACCGTGCTGGTGGCGCGCGGCGAGGAGCTGCGCGCGAGCCGGGTGCGCGTCGAGAACGCGAGCTGGCTCGACGGCGCGCCGCCCGAAGGCCCCGTGCGGGCCGCGGTGCGCTACCGACACCAAACGGTGTCGGCGCGCGTGCGCCCGACGTCGGGAGGCGGCGCCGAGCTCGACTTCGCGGAGCCCGTCTGGGCGCCCGCGCCCGGCCAGGCTGCCGTGGTGTGGGACGCCGCCGACGAGCGCGTGCTCGGCGGAGGGTGGATCGCTGCCGCCGGCTGACCCGGGCTCCGCTGCCGAGCTCGCCGCGTTCGCCGCGCGCCTCGGCCACCGGTTCGCGCAGCCCGAGCTGCTCGAGCTGGCGCTCACCCACCCGTCGCGCGCACACGAGGATGGCGCGAGCCACGGCGGCAACGAGCGGCTCGAGTTCCTGGGCGACGCCGTGCTGGGCCTGGCCGTCGCCGAGCGCCTCATGCGCGCGCGGCCCGACGCCGACGAAGGCGACCTCTCTCGCGCGCGTGCCGACGCCGTGAACAAGCGTGCGCTCGCCGCCCGGGCCCGCGAGCTGGGCCTGGACGCGCGCGTGCGCCTGGGCCGCGGCGAGCGGCGCTCGGGCGGCCGCACCAAGGACTCGATCCTGGCCAACGCGTTCGAGGCCGTGCTCGGCGCGCTGTACCTGGACGGCGGCCTCGACGCCGCGCGGGCCTTCCTCGACCGCGAGCTTCCGCCCGCCCTGCTCGAGCAGGCTGCCCCGCCGAGCGACGCGAAGACCGCACTCCAGGAGCGGCTGCAGGCGGTCGGGCGCGGCGCGCCGGTCTACGAGACCGTCGCCACCCGCGGGCCCGCCCACGCGCGCGAGTTCGAGGTGCGGGTGCGGGTCGGGGAGGCAGAGCTGGGCACCGGCTCGGGCCGCTCCAAGCGCGAGGCCGAGCAGGCCGCCGCGCGTTCCGCACTCGCGCAGCTGGGCGCCGAAGCGCCGGCGAATTCGCGGGAGAAGCCGCTCTAAGCGCCCGAGACCGTTGAGACTTCTGTGATTGACGCAGTGCAGAAGCTTCGTGTACCGTGCGGCCTCCGTCGCCCGCCCGGGCTGCCGCCGCTTGACCCGGGCCGCCACCGGGGCGAGCACTTGCTCCACTCACTAGCTCCATCGGAGGGAAGCCAGCCATGACCGACGCAGTGATTTCGAGTGCCTGCCGCACGCCGATCGGCGCCTTCCAGGGCGCGTTGTCGAGCCTGTCGGCTGCCGAGCTCGGCGCCATCGCGGTCCGCGAGGCGGTGAAGCGCGCCGGCATCGACCCGAAGCACGTCGACCGCGCGTTCATGGGCAACGTGCTGCCCGCCGGCATGGGCCAGGCGCCCGCGCGCCAGGCGGTGATCAAGGCCGGCCTGCCCGTCAGCGTCGGTGCGGTGACGGTCAACAAGGTGTGCGGCTCGGGCCTGCAGGCCGTGATGTTCGCGCGCCGCGAGATCCTGATCGGCGACGCGAGCGTGGTCGTCGCCGGCGGCATGGAGAGCATGACCAACGCGCCCTACGTGCTGCCCCTGGCGCGCGCCGGCTATCGCATGGGCAACGGCCAGATCGTCGACACGATGATCCACGACGGCCTGTGGGACCCGTACAAGAACATGCACATGGGCAACTGCGGCGACATGGTCGCTGCGAAGTACGGCTTCACCCGCGAGGACCAGGACGCGTTCGCAGCCGAGTCGTATCGCCGCGCCCGCGCCGCGCAGGCCAGCGGGAAGTTCAAGGGCGAGATCGTGCCCGTCGAGATCGCCTCGAAGAAGGGCTCGGTCGTCGTCGACCAGGACGAGGAGCCGGGGCGCGGCGACCCGTCGAAGTTCGCCAGCCTGCGGCCCGCGTTCGGCAAGGAAGGCACGGTGACCGCTGCGAACGCGTCGTCGATCAACGACGGCGCGGCGGCGCTCGTGGTGACGAGTGCGGCGCGCGCGGCCGAGCTGAAGATGCCGGTGCTCGCGAAGATCGTCGGCGACGCCAGCGCGGCCGTGGAGCCCGAGTGGTTCACGATCGCGCCCGTCCACGCGCTCGCGAAGCTCTACGAACGCACGAGCACGAAGCCGCGCGACTGGGACCTGTACGAGATCAACGAAGCGTTCTCGGGCGTCACCATGGCCGCGGTGAAGGAGCACGGGCTCGACCCGGCGGCGGTGAACGTGCACGGCGGCGCCGTGTCGCTCGGCCACCCGATCGGCTGCTCGGGCGCGCGCGTGCTGGTGACCCTGCTGCATGCGCTGAAGGATCGCGGCAAGAAGCGCGGCATCGCGACGCTCTGCATCGGCGGCGGCGAAGCGGTGGCGCTCGGAGTGGAGCTGGTCTGATGAAGACTCTCGGCGTCCTGGGCACGGGCACGATGGGCGCGGGCGTCGCGCAGATTGCGGCCCAGGCCGGTTACTCGGTGCTGTTCTGGAATCGCAAGCCGGCCTCGGTCGAGAAGGGCCTCGGCGCGGTGAAGAAGGGCCTCGGGCGGCTGCTCCAGAAGGAGCGCATCTCGCAGGCCGACCACGACGCGGCGGTCGCACGCATTCGCGGCGTGTCGGCGCTCGAAGACCTGAAGGGCGCGGACGTGCTGCTCGAGGCCGTGCCCGAAGAGCTCGAGGTGAAACGCGAGCTCTACGAGCGGCTGAACGGCATCTGCGGCGCGGACGCGATCTTCGCGAGCAACACCTCTTCGCTGTCGATCACCGCGCTGTCGGCGCTGTCGGGCCGTCCGACGAAGTTCGTGGGCATGCACTTCTTCAACCCGGTGCCGGCGATGAAGCTCGTGGAGATCGTGCGCGGGCTCGAGACGTCGGACGCGACGGCCGCCACGGTGACCGAGCTCGCCGAGAAGCTCGACAAGGTCCCGGTGCCCGTGCGCGACATGCCGGGCTTCATCGTGAACCGCGTGGTCATGCCCATGATCAACGAGGCGGCGACCGCGCTGCAGCAGGGCATCGCCGACGCCAAGTCGATCGACGAGTGCATGAAGCTCGGCTGCAACCACCCGATGGGCCCGCTCGCGCTCGCCGACCTGGTGGGGCTCGACGTGGTCTGGGCCATCCTGGACTCGCTGCACCGCGAGTTCGGCCAGTCGCACCACAAGCCGTGCCTCGAGATCACCAAGCGCGTCGAGGCAGGCCACCTGGGCGTGAAGACCAAGCGCGGGTTCTATACCTACTAGCTCCGTGGACGGAGCTGAAGTCAGAGGGAAGCTGGAGCGGATCCGCAAGGGCGGCTCGCCCGGCGCGCACGAGAAGCTCGCCGCCGAAGGCAAGCTGTTCGCGCGCACGCGCATCGCGCGGCTGTTCGACGCGGACTCGTTCGTCGAGGACGCGGTGTTCGCGAACGCCAAGGCGGGCGACCTGCCGGCCGACGGCGTGGTGACGGGCGTCGGCAAGGTCGACGGCCGCACCGTCGCCGTCATGGCGAACGATTCCACCGTGAAGGCCGGCTCGTGGGGCAAGCGCACGGTCGAGAAGATCCTGCGCATCCAGGAGACGGCGGAGCGCCTGCGCGTGCCGCTCGTGTACCTGGTCGACTCGGCGGGCGCGCGCATCACCGACCAGATCGAGATGTTCCCGGGCCGGCGCGGCGCGGGGCGCATCTTCTTCAACCAGGTGCGCATGTCGGGGCTCGTGCCGCAGCTGTGCTGCCTGTTCGGGCCGTCGGCCGCGGGCGGCGCCTACATCCCCGCGTTCTGCGACCTGGTGTTCATGGTCGAGGGCGCGGCCTCGATGTACCTCGGCTCGCCGCGCATGGCCGAGATGGTGATCGGCGAGAAGACGACGCTCGAAGAGATGGGCGGCGCGCGCATGCACTGTTCGGTGTCGGGCTGCGGCGACGTGCTGTGCAAGACGGAGGACGAGGCGCTCGAGGGCGCGCGCGCGTACCTGTCGTACCTGCCCCCGTCGGCCGGCGCGCCCCTGCCCGTGCGCGCGGGCTCGCCGCCCGCGAAGCCCGTCGCCGAGCTCGAGGCGGCGATCCCGCGGGACGAGAACAAGGCGTTCGACATCTTCGAGGTGATCGACCGCGTGATCGACGCGGGCTCGTTCTTCGAGCTGAAGAAGCTGTTCGCGCGCGAGGTGGTGACCGGCTTCGCCCGGCTCGACGGGAAGCCGATCGGCGTGATCGCGAACCAGCCGAAGTGGAAGGGCGGAGTGCTGTTCGTCGACTCCGCCGACAAGGCCGCGCGCTTCATCCAGATGTGCGACGCGTTCGGCGTGCCGCTCCTGTATCTCGCCGACGTGCCCGGCTTCATGATCGGCAAGAAGGTCGAGCGCGAGGGCATCATCCGCGCCGGCGCCAAGATGATCAGCGCGGTGTCGGAAGCGACGGTGCCGCGCATCAGCGTGATCGTGCGCAAGGCGTACGGGGCGGGCCTCTATGCGATGTGCGGCCCCGGCTTCGCGCCCGATGCGTGCCTCGCGCTGCCCGCCGCGCAGATCGCCGTCATGGGCCCCGACGCCGCCGTGAACGCCGTGTTCTACAACCGCATCCAGGCCACGCCGGAAGCGGAGCGTGCCGAGCTCGTCGCGAAGCTGCGCGACGAGTACCGCGCCGACATCGAGCTCGAGCTGCTCGGCTCCGAGCTCGTCGTCGACGACATCGTTCCGCCCGAGCGCCTGCGCGACGAGCTCATCCGCCGCTTCGAGCTCTACCGCGCGCGGCCCGAGGACGCGCTCCCGCCGAAGAAGCGCGGCATCCGGCCCGTGTGAGCCGCGCCCGCGCCGTGAACCCCCTGGCCTAGAATCACGCGCATGCTCAAGACCGTACAGCTCGGCGCGAACAGCGGCCTGCGGGTCTCGCGGCTCTGCCTGGGGACGATGAACTTCGGGGAGCCGGGCCGCGGTCATACGGGGGACTGGACGCTCGGCGTGGACGACGCGCGGCCGATCTTCCGCGGCGCCCTCGAGCGCGGCCTCTTCTACTTCGACTGCGCCGACTTCTACGGGCTCGGCGCGTGCGAGCAGGTGGTCGGCAAGCTGTTGCGCGAGCTCGCGCCGCGCGACGAGTTCGTGCTCGCCACCAAGATCGCCATGCCGATGGGCCGCGGCGCGAATCAGGGCGGGCTGTCGCGCAAGCACGTGCTCGAGGGCGTGGACGGCTGCCTCGCGCGACTCGGCGTCGACTACGTCGACCAGCTGGTGATCCACCGCCACCCGCACGGCGTGCCCGGTCAGGCGCGCGTGCCGATCGAGGAGACGCTCGAAGCACTGCACGACGTCGTGCGAGCGGGAAAAGCGCTCTACCTGGGCGCTTCGTCGATGTTCGCGTGGCAGTTCGCCGAGCTGCAGCTGACGGCGCGGATGAACGGCTGGACCCGCTTCATCTCCATGCAGAACCACTACAACCTGATCTACCGCGAAGAAGAGCGCGAGATGAATCCGTACTGCCTCGGCTCCGGCGTCGGCCTCACGCCCTGGTCGCCGCTCGCGCGCGGCATCCTCGCCGGCTCCTACAAGGGCGGTTTCGCGGGCGGCTCGACCAGCCGCTCGAAGGGCGCCGACCGCATGCGCACGCAGAGCCTCTATCGCGGCGCACGCGACTTCGACATCGCCGACCGCGTGGTCGAGACCGCGCAGAAGTACGGCGCGACGCCCGCGCAGATCGCGATCGCGTGGCTGCTCGGCAAGCCCGAAGTGCACGCGCCCGTCGTCGGCGTGTCGAGCCTGGCACAGCTCGATCAGCTCGTTGCCGCGGCCGAGCTCGCCCTCGACCCGAAGGACGTGGCGTACCTCGAGGAGCTGTATCAGCCGCTGCCCAACCTCTTGTCGCTCGGGATGTCGTAGCGAGGAGTTCGACCGCTCATTCGGCCGGCACGCGGTCCTTCCCGTCGAAGGGCGGCACGTAGACCGCGTACGACGCGGCGGGCGAGCCGTACTCGTTCGTGAACGCGTGCACCGTGCCGCGCGGGATGTACAGGATCGAGCCCGGCCCGACGGGGCGCGTCTCGGCGCCGATGCGCATGGTGCCCGAGCCGCGCAGGATGACGACGAACAAGTCGTGCGCGTCGTGACGGTGCGGCTTCTCGCGATCGACGATCCAGGCGAGGTGATGGCTCGAGTTCGCATCCCGGCCGAGCTCGATCACCTGGAAGTCCTTGCCGGGCTCGAGCGGATGCTGGCGGAGCAGGTCGTCGAACTTCTCCGTCATGCGGCCGCCCGGGAAGAGCACGTCGACCACGGGCGGGTTGGGCGGCGGCGGCGAGGTGCCCAGCAGCACGAGTGCGCAGACCGACACGATGATGTGTAGGGGCTTCACGCGGCGTTCTCCTCTGCGCTGATGTCCTCGAGCTCGCGCCGCGCGGTCTCGGGTACGAGCCAGACCGCCGCGGCGGAGAGCAGCGTCGCGCACGACAGGAGCGGCAGCACGAGCTCCTGCGAGCCGAGCCACTCCATCGCGCGCGAGTACAGGAAGAGACCGACGACCACGCCCAGCGTCTCGAGCAGCGCCTGCGCGCCGCCCGCCGAGCCGCGGAGCTCGGTCGGGAAGAGCTCGGTCGTCAGCGCGCGCAGCATCACGGTGCTCGCCATGCTGAGGAACACCATCGCGGTCCACGGCACGGGGATGAGCGACGCAGGTCCGGCGAAGAATGCGGCCGCGCAGAGCGGGAACGCGACCATCACTGCGACGACCAGCCGCCGCCGGCCGAGCCGGTCGCCGAGCCGGCCGGCCGCCGGGTTGCCGATGATCCCGAACGCGCCGAAGAACACCGACATGCCTGCGAACGCGCCCGGCGTCCAGCCGCGCTCCGCCTGCAGGAACTGCGACACGAACTGGAACGCGGTGCCGACGCCCGCGGCGGAGAAGCTGCCGATGAGCCCGATCGCCAGCGCGCGCCGCGGGTGTTCGCGCACCAGCGCCGCCAGCGGCTGGAGCGCGCCCGCGAGCGCGGCGCCGAGGCCGTCACGCGCGAGCGCTTCGCCGCGCGCCGCCGCGAAGCGGCGCGTCTCGACGACGTCGCGGCGCAGCCACGGGAACAAGAGCAGCGGCATCGCACTCACGAGATACAGCGCGCGCCAGCCGAGTGGCAGCTGGTTCACGAAGCCGTACAAGAGCGCGCCGAGCCCGAAGCCGATCGCCGCCACCCCCGACAGCATGCCGATGCCCCAGCCGCGATGCTCCGCGGGAAACTCCTCGGTGACGATCACCACCGCGACCACGCCCGCGGTCACCAGGAACGTGCGCGTCAGGAACTGGAACAGCACGAACTGGGCGGCGGTCTGGCTGGTCGCGGTGAGCGCCGAGCCGAGGCTCATGCCGATCACCGACAGCAGCACGAGGCGGCGCCTGCCGATCCGGTCCGCGAGCGGCACGAGCAGGAACGCCGGCAGCGCGCCGAGGCGCGTCACGCTCGTGAAGTCGCCGAGCGCCGCCTTCGACAGGCCGAAGCTCTGGGCGAGCTGCGGCAGCGCGTTTCCCAGCACCGAGAAGTCGTAGTTCTCGAAGAACAGCGCGAAGGTCAACACGCCGAGCAGCCGCAGGTGTGCGTCGGCCAGGCTCGCGGGCACGCCGCCCAGGAACGGCGGGATCCACCACGGGTTGTCGCGCGGGGAGCGGTACACGAGCGGCGGGGGCGCTGTGCTCAAGCGCGACACGATACAACGGCCGGCGGGCGCGGGGGCGCGCGGAGTCGGAGGAGATTTTCCGTTAAGGTAGGGGTCGCATGACCCAGACCCGCAGGCTCGAAGCTCCCCTCGCGGACGCCGTCGGCGCGCGCGGCCCGGTGCGCGCCGTGACCGCGGCTGCGCTGTTCGACGGCCACGACGCGTCGATCAACATCATGCGCCGGCTGCTGCAGGCGCAGGGCGCCGAGGTCGTGCACCTGGGCCACGACCGCTCGGTGGAAGACGTGGTGACGGCCGCCCTGCAGGAGGACGCCGACGTCGTCGCCGTCTCCTCGTACCAGGGCGGTCACGTGGAGTTCTTCGGCTATCTCGTGGAGCGGCTGCGCCAGGCCGGCGCGGGACACATTCGTGTGTACGGCGGCGGCGGCGGCGTGATCAGCCCGGACGAGGTGCGCGATCTGCAGGCGCGCGGCGTGACGCGCATCTTCCGTCCCGAGGACGGCCAGAAGATCGGACTCGAGGGCATGATCCGCGAGATGCTCGTGCCGGGGCTCGCGCGGCCCGAGGTGCGCGCGGAGGAGGAGCTCGCGCGGCTCTCGGTCGAATCGACCACGTCCATCGCGCGGCTGATCTCGCACTTCGAGTCCGCGGGCGCCGCGGCAGACCCCGCGCTCGACGCGCTGCGCCGCCGGCTCGAAGCGCGCCGCCGCGGCGCACGCGCGCCCGTGGTCGGCTTCACGGGCACGGGCGGCGCGGGCAAGTCGAGCCTGGTCGACGAGCTCGTGCGGCGCTTCCGCCTGGCGTACCCGGAGCGCTCGGTCGGCGTGCTGTCCGTCGATCCCACGCGCAGGCGCAGCGGTGGCGCGCTGCTGGGCGACCGCCTGCGCATGAACGCGATCCGCGCGCCGCACGTGTTCGTGCGCTCGCTCGCGACGCGCCGCGCGCACCTGGCGCTGTCGGGCGCGGTCGCCGACGGCGTGGGCGTGCTGCAAGCCGCGAATTTCGACCTGATCCTCGTCGAGACGGCGGGCATCGGGCAGAGCGACTCCGAGATCGTCGACCTGGCCGATCTCTCGGTCTACGTCATGACGCCCGAGTACGGCGCGCCCTCGCAGCTCGAGAAGATCGACATGCTCGAGCTCGCCGATGCCATCGTGCTGAACAAGTACGACCGGCGCGGCGGCGAGGACGCGCTGCGCGACGTGCGCAAGCAGTGGCGCCGCAACCACCCGGGCGTGGTGCTGCCCGACGAGCGTGTGCCCGTGCTGCCGACCATCGCGAGTCGCTGGAACGATCCGGGCACGGACCGCGTGTTCGCCGAGCTGCTGCGGCGGGTCGGCGAGAAGGGCTTCCCCGGCTTCGCCGCCGAGCCGCGTCCGTTCGCGCTGCCCGAAGCGCAGTCGATCGTACCGGCGGACCGCACGCGCTACCTGGCCGAGATCGCCAAGACCGTGCGCGACTACCGCGCGCGCGCCGAAGAGAGCGCGGCTGCCGCCCGGCGCGCCTTCGCGCTGGGCGAGACGCTGGCGCTCGCGGGCGAGTCGCTGCCCGAGGACGCGAGCCTCGCTCTCGCCGCGCGGCGCGACGCCGAGCTGGCCTTCCTGTCGCCCGAGCTCCGCAGCGAGCTCGAGGCCTGGCCCGACACCCGCGCGAGCTACACCGCGGAGCAGCAGAGCTACGAGGTGCGCGGTCGCGCGATCCCGGTGCAGAACCACACGCGGAGCCTCTCGGGCCTGTCCCTGCCGCGCGTCGCGCTGCCCGCCACGGACGAATGGGGCGCGCTCGTTCGCTTCGCGGCGCTCGAGAACCTGCCGGGCCGCTTCCCGTTCACCGCGGGCGTGTTCCCGTTCAAGCGCACCGGCGAGGAGGACCCCGCGCGCATGTTCGCGGGCGAGGGGCCACCCGAGCGCACGAACCACCGCTTCCACCTGCTCGCGAGCGGTCAGCCCGCAGTGCGCCTGTCGACCGCGTTCGACAGCGTGACCTTGTACGGCCGCGACCCCGAGCTGCGCCCCGACATCTACGGCAAGGTCGGCACGTCGGGCGTGTCGATCGCGACCGTCGAGGACGCCGTGAAGCTGTACTCGGGCTTCGACCTGCTCGACCCGAAGACCTCGGTGTCCATGACGATCAACGGCCCGGCGCCGGTCGTGCTCGCCTTCTTCTTCAACGCGGTGATCGACCAGGCCGTCGAACAGCACCTGCGCGAGACGGGCCAGCTCGAGCGCGTGAAGCGCGAGCTCGCGGCGCGCAAGGATCTGCCGAGATACGAAGGCGCGCTGCCGGCCGGCCACGACGGCCGCGGGCTGACGCTTCTCGGTGTCAGCGGCGACGAGGTCGTCGACGAAGCCACGTATCGGCGCATCCGTCGCGACGCGCTCGCGCGCGTTCGGGGCACCGTGCAGGCCGACATCCTGAAGGAAGACCAGGCCCAGAACACGTGCATCTTCTCGACGGAGTTCTCGCTCCAGCTCATGGGCGACGTGCAGGCGTATTTCGCGAAGAACGGGATCGAGAACTTCTACTCGGTCTCGATCTCCGGCTACCACATCGCGGAAGCCGGCGCGAACCCGATCTCGCAGCTCGCGTTCACGCTCGCGAACGGCTTCACCTACTGCGAGTACTACCTGCACCGCGGACTCGCGATCGACGAGTTCGCGCCGAACTTCTCCTTCTTCTTCTCGAACGGGCTCGACCCCGAGTACGCGGTGATCGGCCGCGTGGCGCGGCGCATCTGGGCGATCGCGCTGCGCGACCGCTACGGCGCCGCCGAGCGCAGCCAGAAGCTCAAGTACCACATCCAGACCTCGGGCCGGTCGCTGCATGCGCAGGAGATGAGCTTCAACGACATCCGCACGACCCTGCAGGCGCTGCTCGCGCTGCAGGACAGCTGCAACAGCCTGCACACGAATGCGTACGACGAGGCCGTGACGACGCCGACCACCGAATCGGTGCGCCGCGCGCTCGCGATCCAGCTCATCTTGAACCGCGAATTCGGCTGGCTGAAGAACGAGAACGCGGCGCAGGGGTCGTACTACGTCGAGGCGCTCACCGACGCCGTGGAGGCCGCCGTGCTCGAGGAGTTCGAGCGCATCTCCGCGCGCGGCGGTGTGCTGGGTGCGATGGAGACGATGTACCAGCGCGGCAAGATCCAGGACGAGAGCCTGCACTACGAAGCGCAGAAGCACTCGGGCGAGCTGCCGATCGTGGGCGTGAACACGTTCCTCGCGCCGGACGCCGGCGCGGGCGCCACGGTCGCGCGCGAGCTCATCCGCTCGTCGGAGTCCGAGAAGCAGCAGTGCCTCGCCAACCTGCGCAGCTTCCAGGCGCGCCGCGCCGAGCGCGCGCCCGCTGCGCTGGTGCGCCTGCGCGAGACGGCGCTCCGCGGCGGCAACGTGTTCGAGGAGCTCCTCGAGACGGTGAAGGTCGCCAGCCTGGGCCAGATCTCCGACGCGCTCTTCGAAGTCGGCGGCCGCTACCGCCGCAGCATGTAAAGCGGGCTCTGGTCGGATAACCTTCGCCCCGTGAGCGCACCCGATCCCAAGGAAAAGGCGGACGTCGCCGCCTGGCGAAAGCTCGCCAGCGAAGACCTCGGCGGCGAGAGCCCCGACACACTCCTGTGGCAGACGCCGGAAGGCATTCCGGTGAAGGCCCTGTACACGGCCGCGGACCTCGAGTCACTCGAGTGGACCGACACGATCCCCGGCGCGTTCCCGTACCTGCGCGGCCCGCGCGCAACCATGTACGCGAACCGGCCGTGGACGATCCGCCAGTACGCCGGCTTCTCGACCGCCGAGGAGTCGAACGCGTTCTTCCACGCCAACCTGAAGGCCGGCCAGATGGGCTTGTCGGTGGCGTTCGACCTGGCGACGCACCGCGGCTACGACTCGGACCACCCGCGCGTGGTGGGAGACGTCGGCAAGGCGGGCGTCGCGATCGACTCCGTCGAGGACATGAAGATCCTGTTCGCCGGGATCCCGCTGGACAAGATGACCGTCTCCATGACGATGAACGGCGCGGTCATCCCGACGCTCGCGAACTTCATCGTGGCGGCGGAAGAGCAGGGCGTGGCCGCCCACAAGCTCGCCGGCACCATCCAGAACGACATCCTCAAGGAGTTCATGGTCCGCAACACGTACATCTATCCGCCCGAGCCCTCGATGCGCATCGTGGCGGACATCATTGCCTACACCGCAAAGCGTATGCCGCGCTTCAACTCCATCTCGATCAGCGGCTACCACATGCAAGAGGCCGGCGCGACGCAGGTGCAGGAGCTCGCGTTCACGCTCGCCGACGGGCTCGACTACGTGCGCGCGGCCCTGTCCCGCGGGCTCGCGATCGACGAGTTCGCGCCGCGGCTGTCGTTCTTCTGGGCCATCGGCATGAACTTCTTCATGGAGATCGCCAAGATGCGCGCCGGGCGGCTCCTGTGGGCGAAGCTCGTGCGCCAGTTCAACCCGCGCGACGAGCGCTCGTCGATGCTGCGCACGCATTCGCAGACTTCGGGCGCGAGCCTCACCGAGCAGGATCCGTACAACAACGTGATCCGCACGACGATCGAAGCGCTGGCTGCCGTGCTCGGCGGCACGCAGTCGCTGCACACGAACGGCTTCGACGAGGCGGTCACCCTGCCGACGCCGTTCTCCGCGCGCATCGCGCGGAACACGCAGCTCATCCTCGCCGAGGAGACCGGCATCACGCACGTGGTCGACCCCCTCGGCGGCTCGTACTACGTGGAGAGCCTCACCGCCGCGATGGCGCGCGAGGCGCAGAAGCTGATCGACGAGGTCGAGGCGCTCGGCGGCATGACGCGCGCGATCGAAGCCGGCATGCCGAAGCTGCGCATCGAGGAAGCCGCGACCCGCCGCCAGGCGCGCATCGACCGCGGCGAGGACGTGGTGGTGGGCGTGAACAAGTACCCGCCGCCACAGGCCACGGACGTCGAGGTGCTCGACATCGACAACACCGAAGTGCGTCAGAAGCAGGTCGCGCGCCTCGAGAAGCTCCGCGCCACGCGCGACGAGGCGCGCTGCCAGCGCGCGCTCGCTGCCTTGGAGGCCGGTGCGCGCGGCAGCGAAGCCAACCTGCTCGAGCTCGCCGTCGAGTGCGCGCGCGCGCGGGCGAGCGTGGGCGAGATCTCGTCGGCTCTGGAGCGCGTGTACGGGCGCCATCGCGCGGAGACCCGTAGTGTCTCGGGCGTGTACGCCGCTGCTTATCGGGGAGACCCGGACTTCGAGGCGCTGCAGGGCGAGATCCGCGCGTTCGCGGAGGAAGAGGGCCGCCGCCCGCGCATCCTCGTGGCCAAGCTGGGACAGGACGGCCACGACCGCGGCGCCAAGGTGATCGCGACCTCGTTCGCGGACCTGGGCTTCGACGTCGACGTGGGCCCGCTGTTCCAGACGCCCGAGGAAGTCGCTCGCCAGGCGATCGAGAACGACGTGCACGCGGTCGGCGTATCCACGCAGGCGGGCGGCCACAAGACGCTCGTGCCCCAGCTCGTCGCGGCGCTGCGCGCGCAGGGCGGCGGCGACGTGGTCGTGATCTGCGGCGGCGTGATCCCGCAGCAGGACTACGAGTTCCTGAAGGAGCACGGCGTCGCGAACGTGTTCGGCCCCGGCACGCAGGTGCCGCGCGCCGCGCGCGAGGTGCTGCGCTCGATTCGAGACCGCCGCGCATGACGAAGGCGCTGTCCCCCGCGGACCACGTCGCGGGGGTTCGCGCGGGCGATCGGCGCGTGATCGCCAAGACGATCACGCTGCTCGAGAGCCGGCGCGCCGACCACCGCGAGCTCGGCCAGGAGGTGCTCGACGCGCTCGTGCCGTTCACCGGTCGGGCCGTCCGCGTCGGCCTGACGGGGCCGCCGGGCGTCGGCAAGAGCTCGTTCATCGAGACGCTCGGGCTCTCGCTCGTCGGGCGCGGGCTGTCGCTCGCGGTGCTGGCGGTGGACCCGTCGAGCCCGATCTCGGGTGGCAGCATCCTCGGCGACAAGACACGCATGGAGCAGCTGGCTCGCGAGCCCAAGGCGTTCATCCGGCCTACACCATCGGGTGGAACACTCGGCGGTGTCGCTCATCGCACGCGCGAGGCCATGCTCGTGTGCGAGGCCGCGGGCTTCGACGTCGTTCTCGTCGAGACCGTCGGCGTGGGCCAGAGCGAAGTCGAAGTGCGCCAGATGGTCGACCTGTTCGCCGTGCTGCTGCAGCCCGGTGCGGGCGACGAGCTGCAGGGGCTGAAGAAGGGCGTGCTCGAGCTCGCCGACGTGCTCGTGGTGAACAAGGCCGACGGCGAGCACAAGGCCGCCGCCGAGCGCACCCGCGCCGACTACGCGCACGCGCTGTCGCTCCTGCAGCCGGCGTCGGCTGCGTGGACGCCCGTCGTGCTCGCCGCCAGCGCGCGGACGGGCGAGGGCGTGGACGCGTTCTGGGACACCGTGCTCGCGCACAAGCAGGCGCTCGAGAAGAGCGGCGAGCTCGCCGAGCGCCGCCGCGCCCAGTCGCGCGCCTGGCTCTGGCGGCTGGTCGACGACGGCCTGGTCGGCGTGTTTCGCAACGACGGCAAGGTCGCTTCGCGCCTGCCCGAGCTCGAGAAGGAAGTGGAAACGAGCGCCATCTCGGCGCCGCGCGCCGCGCGCATCTTGCTCGACATCTTCGCCAGGAAGCGCGGCTCCCGCTGACTCGCGCTCAACCGCCTCGGGACGCGGGCCGATAGGCCCGGAGACCCCCACTCAGGCGCGAACATGCCGCAGCTCAATCTCGAGACGCGAGAGATCACGCTGAAGATCGTCTATTACGGGCCCGCGCTGTCCGGGAAGACGACGAACCTGAAGCAGATCCACGCGCTGCTCGCCAAGCAAGTGCGCGGCGACATGGTCACCCTGGACACCCAGGACGACCGCACGCTGTACTTCGACTTCCTGCCGGTCGAGTTCGGCGTCGACGGCGGCTTCAGGATCAAGCTGAAGCTCTTCACGGTGCCCGGCCAGGTCCTGCACCGCTCGACGCGCCGCGTAGTGCTCGCGGGCGCCGACGCCGTGGCGTTCATCGCCGACTCGCAGCGTTCGGCCTCGTCGGCAAACGCGTACTCGTACCGCGACCTCGAGGCCAACCTGCGCGCGAACGGGCTCGACATCCACCAGATCCCGAGCGTGGTGCAATTCAACAAGCGCGACCTCGAGGACATCAAGCCGCTCGAAGAGGTGCGCAAGGCGTGGGAGGGCACGGGCATCCCGACCATCCCGGCGGCCGCCGCCAAGGGCGAAGGCGTGATCGAGACCTTCGAGGCGCTGCTCGTGCGCCTGTTCCGCCACCTGGACCAGCGCCACTCGTTCGGCCAGAAGTTCGCCGTGACCGAGCAACAGTTCATCCAGGGTGTGATCGGGCACTTCCAGGAGAGCAAGGGCGCCTGAATCCGCCGCCCGGGGCGCCGGTGGGCGCCCTGGACCGGTTTGACGCTCCCGCCGCCGCGCTGGTACGTTCTGGCCGGGCACTTACCTAGCTTCTAGGTAGCGACCCGGAAAGAGAGCGAGGGCGGCGGGATGAGCGACGGAACGGCCCTGGACGACGTCATGGCGCGCGTCCGCGGCGGCATCGAGGACTTTCGCGCCGGGCGCATGGTGATCCTCGCGGACGACGAGGACCGCGAGAACGAAGGCGACGTCTGCATCGCAGCGTCGCACTGCACGCCCGAGGCCGTGAACTTCATGGCGCGCCACGCGCGCGGGCTCATCTGCCTGGCGATCACGCCCGAGCGCGCGCGCCAGCTCGATCTGCCGCTCATGGTGCGCGACTCCGAGAACGAGACGCCGTACGGCACCGCGTTCACCGTCTCGATCGAGGCGCGCGAGGGCGTGACGACGGGCATCTCCGCCGCCGATCGTGCGCGCACGATCCAGGTGGCCATGGCCGCCGGCGCGCGGCCCTCGGACCTGGCGCGGCCCGGCCACGTGTTCCCGCTGGTGGCGAAGCCGGGCGGCGTGCTGCGCCGCACCGGCCAGACGGAGGGCTCCGTCGATCTCGCGCGGCTCGCGGGACTCGAGCCCGCGGCGGTGATCTGCGAGATCATGAACGACGACGGCACCATGGCGCGCATGCCCGACCTGAAGGAGTTCGCGGCGCGCCACAAGCTGCGCATCATCACGGTCGCCGACCTCATCAAGTACCGGCTGCGCACCGAGAGCCACGTCGTGCGCGGCGCCGAGGCCTCGCTGCCGTCGCTGTTCGGCGACTTCCGCGCGATCGTCTTCAAGAACGAGATCGACCGGGTGGACCACGTCGCGTTCGTGCGCGGCGACGTGCGCCCGGGCGAGCCGACGCTCGTGCGAGTGCACAGCGAGTGCCTCACCGGCGACGCCTTCGGCTCGCTGCGCTGCGACTGCGGCGAGCAGCTGCAGACCGCGCTGAAGATGATCCAGGAAGAGGGCACGGGCGTGCTGCTCTACATGCGCCAGGAGGGCCGCGGCATCGGGCTCCTGAACAAGATCCGCGCCTATGCGCTGCAGGACGAGGAAGGCCTCGACACCGTCGAGGCCAACGAGCGCCTGGGCTTCCCGCCCGACGCGCGCGACTTCGGCGTCGGCGCGCAGATCCTCGTGAACCTGGGCGTGACGAAGATCCGCCTGCTCACGAACAACCCGCAGAAGCGCGCCGGCCTCGAGGGCTACGGGCTCGAGTTCGTCGAGACCATCCCGCTCGAGATGCGGCCCAACGACAAGAACCTCGAGTATCTCCGGACCAAGCGCGAGAAGCTCGGCCACATCCTCAACTTGATGAGCTAGGGATGTCGGTCGCGTACACCATTCTCGGTGTGCTGATGGATGCGCCCGCGCACGGCTACTCGATCCGCAAGCAGCTCGAGGAGACCTTCTCGTCCGATCTCGGGCTGAACGACGGCCAGCTCTACCCGGCGCTCGCGAAGCTCGAGAGCCACGGCTGGATCGCGAAGGAGGTCGTCGAGCAGCCGAAGAGCCCGACGAAGCACCTCTACCGCGTCACCGACGCGGGCCGCGTGGCGTTCGAGCGCTGGCTGTGCGGCGAGGCGACGGCCGACCGCCGCGAGCGGCCGAGCTTCTTCTGGCGCGACGAGTTCCTGCAGCGCGCGAGCTTCTTCGCGCGCGTGGGCGCGGGCGAGGCCGCGGCGCAGATCCGCGCGCGGCTCGCGCAGACGGAAGCGCGCGCGGCGCGGCTCGAGGCGCGGCTCGGCGAGGTCGGCACGGGCGGACACGACCCGTACCGGCGTATGATCCTCGAGTACGGCGTGCGCCTGCAGCGCATGCGGCGCGAGTGGTTGGAAGAGCTTCTGGCGAGGGCCACGGAGCAGAGCGACGAGTTGGGCGGCCTGCGCGCGGCGCGCGCCCGCTGACGGAAACAGGAGAGAAGATGTTCGACAGCGTCGACGAGGTTCAGAAGGGGCTTCTGGACCAGAGCTACATCGCGGGCAAGAAGATTGCGACGGTGGTCTACCTCGCGACGAAGCTGAACAAGCCGGTGCTGGTCGAAGGCCCTGCGGGCGTCGGGAAGACCGAGCTCGCGAAGGTCGTCGCGCGCGCCGTCAACCGCCCGCTGATCCGCCTGCAGTGCTACGAGGGGCTCGACGAGTCGAAGGCGCTCTACGAGTGGGAGTACTCGAAGCAGCTCCTCTACACGCAGATGCTGCGCGACAAGATCAACGACGTCATCGCGGGCACGAAGACCATGAAGGAGGCTTCGGAGCGCATCGCCGGCCAGGACGACGTGTTCTTCAGCGAGCGCTTCATCGTCGCGCGGCCGCTGCTCAAGGCCATCACGGCGCCGGAGCCGATCCTGTTGCTCATCGACGAGGTCGACAAGTCCGACCCCGAGTTCGAGGCGTTTCTGCTCGAGGTGCTCTCCGATTACACCGTGAGCGTGCCCGAGGTCGGCACCATCCAGGCGAAGCACCTGCCGCTCGTGTTCCTCACCTCGAACGACGCGCGCGAGATGACCGACGCGCTGAAGCGCCGCTGCCTGCACCTGCACATCGACTTCCCGTCGAGCGAGGAAGAGGTGCGCATCCTCGAGCTCAAGGTGCCCGGCATCGGCCAGCGGCTGGTGCGCGACATCGTCGAGCTCGTGCAGCGCATCCGGAAGCTCGACCTGAAGAAGACGCCGTCCATCTCGGAGACGCTCGACTGGGCGCGCGCCCTCATGGTGCTGAACGCGGACGAGCTCGAAGCCGAGCTCGTGAACGACACCATGAACGTCATCTTGAAGCACCAGGGCGACATCGCGAAGGCGCAGAGCGAGCTGACGGCGCTCCTGCAGCGCAAGGCGGCCGAGAAGGCCGCGGGCGCGCCGCAGCCCGCGCCGGCCCAGCCCGCCAAGAAGAGCGTGCTGCACTAGACATGCAGAAGAAGCTGGTCGAGTTCACCAACCTGCTGCGCAAGGCCGGCGTGCGCGTGTCCGTGGCCGAGTCGCTCGACGCCTTCGGCGCGCTCGACGAGCTGCCGCTCGAGGACCGCGAGCTCTTCAAGGACGCGCTGCGCACCACCATGGTGAAGCGCGGCGACGAGATCGAGACCTACGACCGGCTGTTCGATCTGTTCTGGTCGGGCTTCCACGACCAGCTGCGCCAGGAGCTGCAGGGCGCCATGAACGGCATGCCCGAGGGCTTCGACCTCGAGCAGCTGCTCGAGCAGCTCCGCCGCATGCTCGAGAACATGGACGTCGGCGAGATGTCCGAGCTCGCGAAGGCGCTGCTCGGCATGGACCCGAACGCGCTCGAGAAGCTCATCCAGCAGGCGGGCGACGAGGCCGAGGTCCAGAACATCCGCAACATGCTCCAGATCGGCTTCTTCTCGCGCCGCATGATGGAGCAGATGAACATGGAGGGCGCCTCCGCGGAGCTGCGCAGCCTGATGGAGCAGCTGCGCGAGCAGGGCATGGACGAGGACAAGCTGCGCGAGCTCGGCGAGCTCCTGAAGGCGGTCCAGGAAGCCGTCCGCCGCGCCGTCCGCCAGTTCGCCGAGCGCGAGCTCGACAAGCAGAACCACGACTACATCGAGCGCTTCCGCCGCGAGAGCCTGCTCGAGAAGAGCTTCTACAACCTGACCGAGGAAGACCTGCGCAAGCTGCGCGAGGTCGTGCAGCGGCTGGCGCAGAAGCTGAAGAGCGTCATCACCATGCGCCGGAAGCGCGAGCGCCGCGGCAAGTTCGACCTGAAGACCACCATGCGCCGCAACATGGAGCACGGCGGCATCCCGTTCGAGCTGGTCTTCAAGCAGCGCAAGAAGGAGAAGCCGAAGCTCGTCGTGCTCTGCGACATCTCGAGCTCGGTCGCGAACGTGTCGCGCTTCTTCCTGCAGTTCATCTTCAGCCTGCAGGACTGCTTCACCAAGGTGCGCAGCTTCGTGTTCGTGGCGGAGCTCGGCGAGGTGAGCCAGCTCTTCCGCGACCACGAGATCTTCGACGCCATCGACCTCGCGCTCGACGGCGGCGACGTGATCAACCCCTACACGCGCTCCAACTTCGGCATGGCCTTCCACACGTTCTGGCGCGACTACCTGTCGGCGCTCGACAGCCGCACGACGGTCGTGGTGATCGGCGACGCGCGGAACAACTACAACGACCCGCGCGCCTGGTGCATGCGCGACATCCACGCGAAGGCCAAGAACGTGATCTGGATCAACCCCGAGTCGCCCGGCGCCTGGGGCTTCGGCGACAGCGTGATGGACAAGTACCTGCCCTACACCGACATCGCGGAAGAGTGCCGGAACCTGAAGCAGCTCTCGCGCCTGGTCGACCGACTGATCCTCTGAGCGCCAGAGCCCCGCCCGCTCAAAGAAGCCCGCTCAAAGAGAACAGCCCCGGGAGCTCTTGGCTTCCCGGGGCTGTCGATGGGTCGGAGAGGGCGGTGGATGACTTTGTGGGGGGTGAGAGGTTGGACATTTCAAAGAAGAAATGTCGTCTCCACCGCCTTCTCCATGAGATCTGCCGGAACTGCCAGGCGGCCCCGCGCCTCCCGTCGCGGAGTAGTCCCGTGTGGCGAGATTATGCACGCGCGGTCGCAGAAGTCAAACTCCATTTCGCTCGCCGACACCGGAACGCGTCGGCCGGCCGCTGCGTCGGGAGGGGATGCCTCATGAATCTCGGCGATCCCGACGTCATCTCTGGCGATTTCCAGGGTTGGCAATGCGCATGAATTGCTCGAAGGCGGAGCGCCTCGGCCTCGGCTACCGTGCGCCGCGATGAGGGAGCCCCGCTTCTACATCCGCGCGTTCGGCTGCCAGATGAACCAGCACGACGCGGGCAAGATGGCCAACCTGCTGCACCACGCGGGCTGGCGGCCGGCGGAGGACTCGGACGGCGCGGAGCTCGTCGTGGTCCACACCTGCTCGGTGCGCGAGAAGGCCGAGCACAAGCTCTACACCGAGCTGGGTTGGCTCCTGCAGCGCAAGAAGACCGAAGCGGGGTTGGTGATCGGCGTGGGCGGCTGCGTGGCCCAGCAGGAAGGCGAGGCGCTGCTGCGGCGCTTCCCGGGCCTCGACTTCGTCTTCGGCCCGCAGAACCTGGTGCACCTGCCCGAGCTCGTGCGCGATGCGCAGGCCCGCACGCGTGGCCTGCGCGTCGACTACGACGACGACCCGCAGGCGCGCTTCGAGCTGCCCGAGCTGCACCCGGGGTTCGCGGCCACGTCGCCCGGGCGCGCCTACGTGACCGTCATGGAGGGCTGCGACCTGTTCTGCGCCTATTGCGTCGTGCCGCGCACGCGCGGGCGCGAGGTGAGCCGGTCGAGCGAGCAGATCCTGGGCGAGGTGCGGGCGCTCGCGGCGGCGGGGATCAGCGAGGTGACGCTCCTCGGCCAGACCGTGAACGCCTACGGCCGGCCGCGGCCGGGCATGGCGCGCGGCGAGCTGGGCTTCGCAGAGCTGCTGCGGCGCGTGGCCGACGTGCCCGGCATCCGGCGCATCCGCTTCACGAGCCCGCACCCCAGCTTCGTCGGCGACGACCTGGTCCAGGCCTACCGCGACCTGCCGCAGCTCTGCCCGCACCTGCACCTGCCCGTGCAGAGCGGCTCCGCCCGGGTGCTGGCGGACATGAACCGCCGGTATCGCCCCGAGGAATACGTGGAGACCGCGGCGAAGCTCCGCGAAGCGCGGCCCGGGCTGGCGCTCACGACGGACCTGATCGTCGGCTTCCCCACGGAGACGCGGGAGGACTTCGCCGAGACGCTCCAGCTCATGGCGACCGTCCGTTTCACGGACAGCTTCTCGTTCAAGTACTCGGAGCGGCCGGGCACGCCCGCGCAGCGGCGCGGCCTGGCCGAGCTCGAGCCGGGCGAAGCGCAGGCGCGCCTCGAAGAGGTCCAGCGGCTCCAGGCGTCGCTCACGCTGGCTGCGCACCGGGCGCGCGTCGGCGAGACGGTCGAGGTGCTCGTCGACGGCGAGAGCCGGCGCTCGGGCGTGCAGCGCAGCGGGCGCGACCCCCAGAACCGCCTCGTGAACTTCAGCGCCGCCCGCGACATCGCCCGGGGGGAGTACGCGCGCGTGGCGATCGAGGACTACACGCCGCACTCGCTGCTCGGCCGGGAGACGCCGGCCGGGCTCTAAAAAATCCCCTCGTGGCCGACAAGCAGGAGGGACTAAGCTGCACAGCGCTTTGGGCCGCGACTCCGCGGACCGGGGGGAGAGCTTGCCGCCTGCCAAGCCGCGGATATTGGCGATCGACGACCAGCTCTACTTCCGCAGCTTCGTCGAGGGACTCCTGTCCGAGGCGGGCTACGCCGTGCGCACGGCCGAGAGCGAGGCGCGCGCCGCTGAGCTGGCCGCGCGCGAGGGCGAGCCCGACGTGGTGATCGCCGACCCGGCGCAGCTCTCGCCGGGCAAGGCCGACCCCGCCGCGGGCGTGCAGCGCCTGCGCAGCCGCTGGCCGAACGCGGTGGTGCTGGCGCTCTCCGCCAGCGCCGACGCGAGCCTGCGCGCCGCGGCGCTGCGCGCCGGCGCGCGCGACTTCATGCAGAAGCCGGTCGACCGCGAGGCGCTGCTGCGCGCCGTGGCCGGGCTGCTCGCCGCGCCGAAGCGCGAGGCCGAGGCCAGCCAGAGCGGCCGGCTGCTCGACGAGAACGTGGGCCTCATGAGCCGCGTGTCGCTGCTCGAGCGGGCCATGGCGCTGTTCGAGCCGCGCGTGCGGCGCGAGGTCGAGCGCCGGGCCGCGGAGCTCCTCCAGGTGGAGACGCGCGCGCGCGAGGTGGCGCTCTGGGCCGACGTCCGCGGCGACGGCGCGCTGGTCCGCACGTTCGCGCTGGGCCCGGGTGCCGCCGCGGGGCCCGAAGTCTTCCCGGCCGAGCCCGCGGCGCGCCTCGAGGCGCTGCGCGCCGGCCGGCTGGTCGCCGAGCCCGACGCTGCGAAGCCCGCGCAGGTCTGGGTGCCGCTGGTGCGCACCGGGAAGCTCGTGGGCGCGGCGCGGCTCGCGGCCGGCGACGGCCGCGCGTTCGAGCCGCGCGAGCTCGACGCGTGCGCGCGCATCGCCGCGCCCGCGGCGCTCGCCCTCGAAGCCGCGCTGGACCGCGAGCGCCTGGCGCAATCGAGCTTGCGCGAGCCGCTGACGGGGCTGCCGGGTCGCGAGTTCCTCGACGAGGTCGGCCGCACCGAGGTTCACAAGGCTCACCGCTTCGGCCGGCGCCTGTCGCTGCTCTGCGTCGACGTCGAGGGCTTCGACCCGTCGCGAGGCACCGAGGCCGTGCCCGCGCTCGTGTCCGCCGTCACGCGCACGCTGCGGACCACCGATGTGCTCGTCGCCGAGCGCGCAGCGCGATTCTGGGTGCTCGTCACGGACACGGATCCGCTCGGTGGCGTCGTGCTGAAGCGCCGCATCGCGCAGCGCCTGCGCGACGTGCTGCGCGAGGCGCACATCGAGGCGACGCCCGCGCTCGGCGTCGCGAACTTCCCGGTCGACGGCGAGACGCTCGAGTTGCTCTCCAGCGCGGCCGAGCGCCGCGTGCAGGAGGAGCACGCGAGCGTCGTGCGCGAGCTCGGGATCGAGGCCGAGACGCCGCTCTCCGCGATGGGCGCCCGCCTGCTCGACCGCGCGCTGTGGCTGCCCGACGACTTCGTGGGCGAGGCGGCGGAGCTGTTGATCGGCGACCTGGCGTGCCGGCCGCGCGACCGCGGGCTGCTCTTCCTGGCGCCGGGACCCGACAAGAAGCGCTTTCTCGCCCCGCTCACCGCGCTGGGCGACATCGAGACCGCGACCGAGGTGTTCCTCGCGACCGACGGCGACACCGTGCCGTCGGGCCCCGCGATCACCGCGCTCTCGCTGCCCCCGAACGTATCCGCCGACACGTCGTGGATCGTGCGCTTCGGCGAAGGCCCGCCGTACGCGCTGGTCGCCGGCAAGCCGCGCAGCGACGGCGCGCGCCCGGTGTTCCACTCGGCCGACCCGGTGCTGGTCGAGCACATGACGTTCCGCCTGCGCGCCGAGACCGGCTTCGGAGTGCGCGCCTGATGCGGCTCCTCGTCGCCGACCACGACCGCGGGCGCGCGAAGGGCGTGGCCGAGGCCTGCACGGGCCGCGGCCACCTCGTCGAGGTGGCGCAGCACGGCGCGACCGCGCTCGAGCTGTCGCTCGAGCGCATCCCCGAGGCGATCATCTGCCCGATCGACCTCGCCGTGATCGACGGCGTGCGCTTGGCCGAGATCCTGCGCGGCAACCCGCGCACGCGCGGCACGAGCTTCATCTTCCTGGTGAACGACGAGCTCGACGCGCCGATCTCGATGGACTCGCGCGACGCGACCGTCGTGGCGCCGTGGCACGAGGCCGACGTCCTCGACCACGTCGACGCGATCCTCGAGCGCAGCGCGCGCTTCGGCGAGATCCGCAGCGACACCGAGATCGAGGGCAAGCTCTCGCAGATCTCGGTCGCCGACCTGCTGCAGATCTTCCAGATGAACCAGCGCAGCGGCAGCGTGAAGATCGCGCAGGAAGGCCTCGCGGCGCCCGCGTCGATCTCGATCCGCGCGGGCCAGGTCGTCGACGCGCTCATCCCGCTCGCCGACGGCACCGCCGTCGTGGGCGAGAAGGCGCTCTACAGAATTCTGTGTTGGAAGGAAGGGCGCTTCGAGTTCATCCCCGGCGAAGTGCGCGAGCAGGCGCGCATCGCCAAGCCGCTGCGCATGCTGCTCATGGAGGGCATGCGCCAGAAGGACGAGTGGGACAAGCTCCGGCGCGACATGCCGGGCCTCGACTTCCGGCTGGCGCTGCGGGTGCCGCGCGAGGAGATCCCGGCGATCACGCACCCGCTGACGCGCGAGGTCGTCGACGCCGTCAGCGCGTACCGCAAGATCAGCGAGATCGTCGACCACTGCCCGTTCCCCGACTACCAGGTGCTGCGCGTGCTCTCCGACTTGTTCGCGCGCGACGCGCTCGGGCTCGAACACCTGCGCACCACGCCCGAGGGCGGCTTCGCGCAGAGCGAGGCGGCGGTGTTCTCGGTGCCGCAGGTGCGCCGGCTGCGCGAGTGGGCGGCGAGCCAGCGGCCGAAGGCGGGCTCGGTGCTGAAGGTCGTGGTCGCGAGTCACGAGCGCGCGCTCGTGCGCGCGTTCGTGACGGCGCTGCGCGAGACGACGCACTTCGTGATCGACGGCCGGCTCGCGCGCTCGCCCGACAAGCTCGGCGCGCTCGGCACGCTGGGCCACGTGCCGCTCGGCGAGCACATGACGCTGCGGCTCATCTCGATGCCGTCCGACGCCGCGTACGAGCCGCTCTGGGACGTCGCCGCGAACGGCATGCTCGGCGCGATCATCCTGCCCGGCGGCCCGTTCGGCGCGGCGCTCGAGGCGACGGAAGCGGTGTGGGCGCGGCTGCGCGCGCGCAGCCCGCGCACGGCGCACCTGCTCCTGCCCGACGCGCCGGGGCTCAGCTTGTCCGACTCGGCGCGCGGGACGCTCCCGCACCTCGAGGGCGGCTCCTTCTTCGTCCTGCCGCCGCCCGCGAGCCTGGAGAGGCTCGACGTGCTGCGCAGCGTCTTCGCGAGGCTCGTGCCATGACTCCGGTTCTCGACGGTTTCCCGCTGCTCTCCGAACTCTCCGCCGAAGAGCGCGTCGCGCTCGAGTCGTGCCTCGAAGCGCGCGAGCTCGACGCCGGCTCGACCCTGTTCCGCGCGGGTGAGGAGGCCGACGCGCTCTACCTCGTCGTCGAGGGCGCGGTGACCGTGCGCGCAGACGGGCAGGGCATCGCGGAGCTCGGCGCGGGCGAAGTGCTCGGCGCGCTGTGTCTGGTCTCCGTCGGCCGCCGCGAGTGCGACGTGGTCGGCGCGACGGCCACGAAGCTCCTCTCGCTCACGCGCGAAGGCTACGTGCGCCTGCGCGACGACCTGCCTGCGCTCGCGCTGCGCCTGCAAGAGGCGATCTTGCGCAGCTTCTCGAACCTCGTGCGCGGCGTCGTCGAAGATTCGCGCTCCGCACCGCCCGCCGTTTCTTGACACGTCGGACCCGCACCACTAGAGTGCGCGCCCATCTCCAGCGCGGGGGACGGCGATGCGCGAGCCGAGCAGTGCAGCGATCCGCGACGGACTGACGTTCGACGACGTCCTGCTCCTGCCCGGACCTTCGTCGGTGCACCCGACCGAAGTGGATCTCGGTGCGCAGCTCACCCCGAGCATCCGCCTGCGCATGCCGCTCGTCTCGTCGCCCATGGACACCGTGACCGAGCACCGCACCGCCATCGTCATGGCGCAGGAAGGCGGGCTCGGCTTCGTGCACAAGAACCTCTCGATCGAGGCGCAGGCCGCCGAGGTCGCGAAGGTGAAGCGCTTCGAGTCGGGCATGATCGTCGATCCGATCACGCTCGAGCCCGACCAGCCCATCCAGGACGCGCTCGACATCATGCACGAGCACCACATCTCGGGTCTGCCCGTGGTGCGGGGCGAGCGGCTCGTCGGCATCGTCACCAACCGCGACCTCCGCTTCGTGCGCAGCCGCGAAGCCGCGGTCTCGACGGTCATGACGAGCGAGGGCCTCATCACCGTGCGGCTCGGCGTGACCATGGAGCACGCGAAGGAGCTCCTGCACGAGAACCGCATCGAGAAGCTCCTCGTCGTGGACGACCTCGGCAACCTGCGCGGGCTCATCACGATCAAGGACATCGAGAAGCAGACGCTGCATCCGAACTCGAACAAGGACGCGCTCGGCCGCTTGCGCGTGGGCGCGGCGGTCGGCGTGACCCAGGACGCGATCGAGCGCGCCGATGCGCTCATCCGTGCGGGCGCGGACGTGCTGCTGGTCGACAGCTCGCACGGCCACGCCGAGGCGGTGCTGCGCGCGATCTCGGATCTGCACGCCGCGTTTCCCGCCGTGGAGATCGTCGGCGGGAACGTCGCGACCGCCGAGGGCGCCGAGGCGCTCATCAAGGCGCACGTCTCGGCCGTGCGCTGCGGCGTCGGGCCCGGCTCGATCTGTACCACGCGCATCGTCGCGGGCGTCGGCGTGCCGCAGCTCACCGCGGTCATGGACGCCGCGGAAGTGTGCCGCCGCCACGGCGTGCCGCTCATCGCCGACGGCGGCATCAAGTACTCGGGCGACATCGTCAAGGCGCTCGCGGGCGGCGCGGACACGGTGATGATCGGCTCGCTCTTCGCGGGCACCGACGAGAGCCCGGGCGACGTCGTGCTGCACCAGGGCCGCTCGTACAAGGTGTACCGCGCGATGGGCTCGCTCTCGGCCATGCGCGAGGGCTACCGAGACCGCTACTTCCAGCAGGAGGTGAGGGCGCCGTCGAAGCTCGTGCCCGAAGGCGTCGAAGGCCGCGTGCCGCACCGCGGCCCGCTCGCGAACAGCCTGTACCAGCTCGTCGGCGGCGTGCGCTCGGGCATGGGTCTCATCGGCGCGCCCGACCTCGAGGCGCTGCGCCAGCGCGCCCAGTTCGTGCGCATCACCGCGGCGGGCCTGCGCGAGTCGCACCCGCACGACGTGATCATCACGGAGGAGCCGCCCAACTATTGGCTCGAGAGCAAATAGCGCGGTGGCGGCGAGCGAACGGGCACTCGTCGTCGACTACGGCGGCCAGTACACGCAGCTGATCGCGCGGCGGATCCGCGAGCTGCACGTCTACTGCGAGATCGTGCCGCCGTGGGTCGACAGCGAGCGCCTGCGCAAGCTCGCGCCGCGCGCGATCGTGCTGTCGGGCGGCCCCGCCAGCGTGTACGCCGCCGATGCGCCGCGCACGAACCCCGACGTATTCAAGCTGGGCGTGCCCATGCTCGGCATCTGCTACGGCATGCAGCTGCTCATGCAGGAGCTCGGCGGCAAGGTCGAGGCCGCTGGCGCGCGCGAGTTCGGCCGCGCCGAGCTCGAACGCGCCGTCGCCGACGACGCGCTGCTCGAGGGCGTGCCGAAGCACAGCACCGTGTGGATGAGCCACGGCGACCGCGTGACCGCGGTCGCGCCCGGCTTCGAGACGATCGCCACCTCGGCGAACTGCCCGTTCGCAGCGGTGCGCTCGGCCGACCGGCAGGTCTACGGTCTCCAGTTCCATCCCGAGGTCGTGCACACCGAGCACGGCATGCGGCTGCTCGAGAACTTCCTGTTGCGCGTCGCGCACCTGCGTGGCTCGTGGACCATGGACGAGTTCATCGCGAGCGAGCTCGCGCGCCTGCGCGCGCGCATCGGCCGCGACCACGTCGTGTGTGGCGTGTCCGGCGGCGTCGACTCGACCGTCGTGGCCGTACTGCTCCATCGCGCCATCGGTGAGCAGCTGCACTGCTTCTTCGTCGACAACGGGCTCTTGCGCGCGGACGAGCGCGAGGAGGTCGAGCGCTCGTTCCGCGACGAGCTCGACATCCCCCTCGTCACGCTCGACGAGGGCGAGAAGTTCCTGCGCAACCTGCGCGGCGTCGAAGAGCCGGAGAAGAAGCGCGTGATCATCGGCCACACGTTCGTCGCTGCATTCGAGCGCGCAGCGGGGAAGATCGCGAACGCCAAGTACCTGGCGCAGGGCACGCTGTATCCCGACGTGATCGAGTCCGTGTCGGTGCACGGCCCCTCGGCGACGATCAAGACGCACCACAACGTGGGCGGCCTGCCCGAGGTGATGAAGCTCGAGGTCGTCGAGCCGCTGCGCGAGCTGTTCAAGGACGAGGTGCGCGAAGTCGGCGAGCGCCTCGGCGTGCCGCGCGCGCTCACGCACCGCCATCCGTTCCCGGGCCCCGGGCTCGCCATTCGCGTGCTCGGCGAGGTCACCCGCGAGCGGCTCGACATCCTGCGCGCCGCCGACAAGATCGTGACCGAGGAGATCCGCGCCGCGGGCTGGTACGACAAACTGTGGCAGGCGTTCGCAGTGTTCCTGCCCGTGCGGTCCGTCGGCGTCATGGGCGACTACCGCACGTACGACAACGCGATCGCGCTGCGCTGCGTGACTTCGCGCGACGCCATGACCGCGGACTGGGCACCGCTGCCCCACGAGCTCCTCGCGCGCATCTCGGGCCGCATCACGAACGAAGTGCGCGGCGTGAACCGCGTCGTGTACGACATCTCGTCGAAGCCGCCCGCGACGATCGAGTGGGAGTGA
>DATJZN010000041.1:0-82932 GCA_035499075.1 Myxococcota bacterium
TTGTTGTTGATGCCCTTCGGCAGGCCCGTCGTGCCCGACGTGTAGATCACCATCAGGTTGGTCTGCGGCGTGACGCGCGCGTCGGGGAAGGGCAGGGCCTGCTTCGCGTCGCCCACCTCGCGGTCGAGCGCATCGGCGAACTCGCGCACCGTGAGCAGGTTCTCGGGCGCCACGAAGCGCAGCTCGCGGCGCACGCGGTCCAGCTCGGGCAGCAGCTTCTCCTCGACCACCAGCATGCCCGCGCGCGATTGGTTCAGCACGCCCGCGAGCGTCTCGCCGCGCAGGCCCGTGTTGACACCAAAGAGTGTCGCACCCGCGACCGCACAGCCGCCGTACAGCGACAAGAGCTCGAAGTGGTTCTCGAGCAGCATGGCGACGTGCGGCGGCTCGTCCCCCCTCGGCGGCACGCGGCCCAGCACGAAGTGCGCCACGCGCGAGGCTTCGTCGCGGAAGCGCCGGTACGTCCAGCTCCGATCGTCGTGGCGCAGGAAGACCTTGTCGGCGGACTCCGCATGCTCGGCGCGGACGCGGATCTGCTCGCGCACCGTCAGGGGAGCGGCTGGAAACTGCAGCGGTCCTCGGCTCAACCCATTCCTCCCGACCGGTCGGCTCGCGATCTTATCCTAGAATGCGCGCGTGACACACGCGCGGATGGACCAGTTGCTCGAGTTGATGGAGCGCTTGCGCGCGCCCGGCGGCTGTCCGTGGGATCGCGAGCAGACGTTCCAGACGATCGCACCCTACACCATCGAAGAAGCGTACGAGGTCGACGACGCGATCCGGCGCGAGGACTGGTCCGACCTTCGCGACGAGCTGGGCGATCTGCTGCTGCAAGTCGTGTTTCACGCGCAGATGGCGCGCGAGTCGGGTCGCTTCGATTTCGGCGACGTCGTGGCCGCGCTGTGCGAGAAGCTCGTGCGCCGGCACCCGCACGTGTTCGGCGGCGAGACGGCCGCGGACGCCGACGAGGTGCTGCGCCAGTGGGAGCTGCACAAGGAGGCCGAGCGCGCGAAGCGCGGCGCCGCGAAGAGCGCGCTCGACGACGTGCCGCCCGCGCTGCCGGGGCTCTTGCGCGCCGCGAAGCTGTCGCGCCGCGCCGCGCGCGCGGGCCAGGACGACGGCCGCGGCGACGCGCTCGCGCAACAGGCCGACGCGGAGCTCGCCGACGGCGACGCGGCGCGCTGGGGCGACTTCCTGTTCGCGCTCGCCGCCTGCGCGAGCGCGCGCGGCGTCGACGCCGAGGCCGCGCTGCGCGACGCCTGCGCGCGGTTCCAGGCCATGCGAAGCGCCGACACCGCGTAGCGTAAGATCGGCGCGTGCTGCACGGCCTGCGCGTTCTCGACCTCTGCGACGGCGGCGCCGGCCTCTGCGCGCAGATCCTCGCCGACCTCGGCGCCGACGCGATCCTCGTCGAGCCGCCGGGCGGGCTCGAGCTGCGCGCGCGCCCCCCTTTCTGGAAGGACGAGCCGGGGTCCGAGCGCTCCCTCTCCTTCTGGGCGCTCGCGCGCGGGAAGCGCAGCATCGCGCTCGACCTGGAGACCGCCGCGGGGCGCGAGGCGCTGCTCGGGCTCGTGCGCGGCGCGGACTTCCTCGTCGAGTCTGCGATACCGGGCCGTATGCGTGAGCTCGGGCTCGACCGCGAGCGCCTCGCGCGCGAGAACCCCGGGCTCGTCCACGTGTCGATCACGCCGTTCGGCAGCGACGGGCCGAAGGCGGGCTACGCGGCGACGGACCTCGTGCTCTGCGCCGCGAGCGGGCCGATGTTCCTGTGCGGCGACGCAGGGCGCGCGCCGCTGCGCCTCTCGCTACCGCAGGCGTGGGCGCACGCCGCGGCCGACGCTGCGGTCGGCGCGCTGGTGGCGCACTTCGAGCGCAAGCGCTCGGGCCTGGGCCAACACGTCGATGTGTCGGTGCAGCAGTCGCTCACCCTCGCCACGCTCTTCCGCAGCGTCGATGCGCCGTGGCGGCAGCCGCAGCCGCAGCGCTGCGCGGGCATCCAGCCGCTCGGCAAGCTCGAGATGCGCATGCGCTACGAGACGCGCGACGGCTGGGTCGTGCTCGGGCCAGGCTTCCTGCCGTCGACGGGCCCGTTCCTGACTCGCCTCGCGCTCTGGCTGCACGAAGCGGGGCTCTGCGACGCGCGCTACACCCGCGAGGAGTGGGGCACGTTCGGCATCCGCATGCTGCTCGGCCAGGTCGAGCCCGAGTTCTACGCGCCGTTCGACGCCGCGCTCGAGCAGCTCTTCGCGGCGCGCTCCAACGCGGAGGTGCTGCGCGAGGCCGTCGCGCGGAAGCTGCTCGTTGCGCCGACGCTGCGGCTCGGCGAGATCGAGTCACTCGAGCATTTCCGCGCGCGCGAGAGCTTCGTCGCGCTGCCGGGCGCCGCGCCCGGCTCCCAGGCGCGCTACCCCGGTCCGTTCGCGCGGCTGCCCGCTTCGCCGATCCGCTACGCGCTGCCGCCGCCGCGGCTCGACCAGCACGGCGCCGAGCTGCGCGCCGAGCCGCTGCGCGTGCGCGAGCCCGCGTTCCCCGCGGGCGCGCCGAGCGGGCTCCCGCTCGACGGCGTGAAGATCCTCGACTTCTTCTGGGTGCTGGCGGGCCCGGCTGCGACGCGCACGCTCGCCGACTTCGGCGCGACGGTCGTGCACGTCGAGTCCACGCGGAAGCTCGACACCATCCGCACGATTCCGCCGTGGTGGGGCGGCGTGCCGTCGGCCGAGGCGTCGGGGCCGATGCAGTGCGCGAACGCCGGCAAGCTGTGCCTCACGCTCGACCTCGCGAAGCCCGAGGTGCGGCCGGTGCTGGAGGCGCTGGTGCGCTGGGCCGACGTGGTGACCGAGTCGTTCGCGCCGGGCGTGCTCGCGCGCGCCGGGCTCGACTACGCATCTCTGTGTAAGCTGAGGCCCGACGCGATCCTGATCTCCAGCTCGCTCATGGGGCAGAGCGGCGAGCTGCGCGATTTCGCGGGCTTCGGGAACCTGGCCGCCGCGGTGACCGGCTTCCAGCACTTCGCGGGCTGGCCCGATCGACCGCCCACCGGCCCCGCGGGCGCCTACACCGACTACATCGCCGCGCGCTACAACGCGATCGCGATCCTCGCGGCGCTCGAGCACCGCGAGCGCACGGGCCAGGGCCAGTGGATCGACCAGTCGCAGGCCGAGTCGGCGTTCCACTTCCTGGGCCCCGCGCTGCTCGACGGTGCGCTGAACGGCCGCGAGCCCGCGCGGATCGGCAACGACGACCCCGAGCTGTTCCCGCACGGCGCGTTTCCCGCGGCGGGCGAGGACCGCTGGCTCGCGCTGGCGGTGCGCGACGCCCGCGACTGGCGCGCGCTCGCGGGCGCGCTGGGCCGCGCCGACTGGGCGGCGGATCCCGAGCTCGCGAGCGCGGAGGGCCGGCGCCGCCGGCGCGGCGAGATCGACGCCGCGCTCGGCGCGTGGAGCGCGGCGCGCGACGCCGGCGCGGCGGAGCGCGAGCTGCAGGCGCTCGGCGTCCCCGCGCACGCCGTGCTCGACATGCCCGGCCTGTACGCCGACCCGCAGCTGCGCCACCGCGGGCACTACGTGGCGATCCCGCACTCTACACTTGGAAGTGTCACGATCGAAGCCGCGCGGTTCCGGCTGTCGCGCACGCCCGCGCGCGTGCCGCCGAAGGCGGTCGGCTTCGGCTGCGACAACCGCCGCGTGCTCGGCGAGCTGCTGGGCTTCTCGCCCGAGCAGATCGCCGCACTGGAAGCCGCGGGCGCGCTGAGCTGAGCCGCGCCTAGTGGCCCGGCACGCCGCTCGCGCCGGGCTTGAAGCGGTAGATCTGGAACGGCGCCTTGGCGTGGATCTCTTCGGGGCTGCGCAGGATCACCTGGTGCAGCGCGCTGCACGTCACGTACAGCCAGCCGTCGGGCCCGAACGACAGCCCGTCGGGCCAGCGCAGCCGGTCGTCGCGCACCAGCGTGTGCAGGTTGCGCGCGGGGTCGATCGTCTCGATCTCCGAGTGCTCGGGGTCGGTCAGGTACAAGGTGCCCGCGGAGTCGATCGCGATGCCGTCGCTCATCGTCTTCTCGGCGTATTGCTCGACGCGCGACTCGAGCGCTTGCGGCAACAAGCTCTCGTCGTCGAGGTCCGCGGTGCGCACGCGGTACATGAACCGGCTGGTGACGGGCGCGTAATAGAGCCACTCGCCCGCGTCGTCCAGCGCGATGGAGTCGACGTTCGGGCGGACGTCGAAGAAGTGGAAGAACTCCATGCGCACGCCCTGCACCACGGGCACGAAAGGCTCGGCCAACACAGAACTGTGTCCCTGCAGCAGGCGCCGCGAGCGCTGCCGGTGCACGTCGTAATCGATGATCGCCGGGATCTGCGCGAACAGGCTGGCGTCGGCGATGTACACGTGCCTGCCGTCGGGCGAGACCTGGAAGTCGTTCAGGTGCGAGCCCGGCAGCGCGATCTTCCCGGGGAAGTCGTGCCGGTGCACGAGCGCGTCGGTCTCCAGGTCGAACGCGAGCAGCCGCGCGGTGCCGAGCCCGTAGCGCCCGTAGTCGAGCACCCAGAGGCGATTCTTGCGGTCGATGCGCAGCGAGAGCACGGACTCGTACGCGAGCCCGCCCGGCAATCCGCCCGGCGGATACGCCGTCGGCACGCCGTCGCGGAGCTCGAACACCGCCTGCGGCGGGCGGCCTTCGGGATGGAACGTCGCGAACACGCGCCCGCTCGCGGACACGGCGACGTTGCCCGGCGGAAAGTCGAGATTCGCCACGACTTCGAGCACGTCCGCGCCGAGAGCAGGCGCGCCGCTGCGGTCGGGGAATTCGCCGCCGCCGCCGTAGCGCATGCGCAGGGCGATGAAAACGAACGCCGCCAGCGCCGGTAGAAGCGCGAAAGCGACGCGCAACGCACGCACGCGCGCAGCCTAACACCGCGCCGTTGTGACGTCGCTCACCGCTACGCAACCCCCCTGCTCGGAAGCTGTTCAATACGGCGGAGGTGAGGAAACGACCATGAAGAAGCTCGCGATTCTGGCTGTCGCCGCCGCCGCTTTCGCCGTGCTGCCCGGCGCGGCCTCCGCGCACCCGCACTTCGTGCCGGTCCCGCGGTTCGCTCCGCACTTCCACGGCGCGGCGTTCCACGCGCCGTTCTTCCACGCGCATGCGCCGTTCTTCGGGGCGCGCGCGTTCTTGCCGGTCCCCGTGCCGGTTCCCGGTCCCGCGTACTACGCGCCCGCGCCGGTCTACGGCGCGCCATACGCGCCGCCGGCGTACTACGGCTATGGCGCAGCGCCGGTCGTCCCGGTGCCGCCGCTTCCGAGCGTGTCCTTCCACGTCCCGGGAGTCTCGGTGAGATTCGGCTTCTAGCGTTCCTCTTGGGGGGAACGGGATCGAGCTCGGCAACGAGCGACGGCCCGGCGCAGCCCCGCGCGAGACGAGGACCGACTCAGCTCGCGCGGGGCTCGCATGCGAACGTGAGCGCGCCGTCGGCGGCGTCGACCTTCACGGTGCCGCCCTTGGCGAGCTTCCCGAACAGGAGCTCGTCGGCGAGCTTGTCCGAGAGCTCGGTCTGGATCACGCGCGCGAGCGGGCGCGCGCCGAACAGCTTGTCGAAGCCCTTCTCGGCGAGCCAGGCGCGCGCGGCCGGCGCGAGCTCGATCGAGACCTTCTTCTCGGCGAGCTTCGCCTCGACTTCGAGCACGAACTTGTCGACGACGCGCGCCATGACTTCGGGGGTGAGCTGCTTGAAGCGCACGACTTCGTCGAGCCGGTTGCGGAACTCCGGGCTGAACAGGCGCTCCACGTCCTTCTGGCCGCTGCCGCGCGTCTCGTCGCCGAAGCCGATCGCGCGCGCGGCCATCTCGCGCGCGCCGACGTTGCTGGTCATGATGAGCGTCACGTGCCGGAAGCTCGCCTCGCGCCCGTGGTTGTCGGTGAGCGTGGCGTGATCCATGACCTGCAGGAGGATGTCGAACAGGTCGGGGTGCGCCTTCTCGATCTCGTCGAGGAGCAGCACGGCGTAGGGCGTGCGGCGGATCGCGTCGACGAGGATGCCGCCCTGGTCGTAGCCCACGTAGCCCGGCGGCGCGCCGATGAGCCGCGCCACGGCGTGCTTCTCCATGTACTCGCTCATGTCGAAGCGGATGAACTGCACGCCGAGCGTCTTCGCGAGCTGCTTGGCGAGCTCGGTCTTGCCGACGCCGGTCGGGCCCATGAACAGGAACGAGCCGACGGGCCGGTCGGTGCCGCCGAGGCCGGCGCGCGCGCGCTTGATCGCGCGCACCACGGTGGAGATCGCCTCGTCCTGGCCGAACACCACGCGGCGCAGCTCGCCGTCGAGCTTCTCGAGGCCCTCGATGTCGGACGTCGACGCCGTGGGCAGCGGGATCTTCGCCATCTGCGAGAGCAGCACTTCCACGTCGCGCACGCCGACCGTCTTCCGCTTCTCTCCCTTGCGCAGCCGCACCGCTGCGCCGACCTCGTCCATGACGTCGATCGCCTTGTCGGGCAGGAAGCGGTCGAGCAGGTGCTTCGCCGACAGCTCCACGCACGCGCGCAGCGCGGGCGCGGTGTAGTGCACGCCGTGGTGCTTCTCGTAGTGCGGCGCGAGGCCTTCGACGATCTTCACCGCGTCGTCGATGGACGGCTCGTGCACCTCGATGCGCTGGAAGCGCCGCGCCAGCGCACGGTCGCGCTCGAAGTGGCGGTACTCCTGGTACGTCGTCGAGCCCATGCAGCGCAGCTCGCCGTTCTGCAACAGCGGCTTCAGCATGTTCGACGCGTCGACCGTGGCGCCCTGCGCGGCGCCCGCGCCGAGCACGGTGTGGATCTCGTCGATGAACACGATCGGGTTCGGGCGCTCCTTCACCGCGGCCACGAACGCCTTGAAGCGCGCCTCGAAGTCGCCGCGGTAGCGCGTGCCGGCGAGCATGGCGCCCAGGTCGACGGCGTAGACCTCCGCGCCGAGCAGGTCGGCGGGCACTTCGCCCGTGTGGATGCGCTGCGCGAGGCCCTCGGCGATGGCCGTCTTGCCCACGCCCGACTCGCCGACGAGGATCGGGTTGTTCTTGCGCCGCCGCGCGAGCACGTGGATCACGCGATCGATCTCGGCCTCGCGCCCGACGAGCGGGTCGAGCTTGCCCTCGGCGGCGCGCTCGACCAGGTTCGTCGAGAACGCGGCCAGCGGGTCGGGGATGTCCTCCTCTTCGTCGTCGCCGGCGCGCGCGCGCCGCGGCGGCGGCGAGCCGCCGTTCGGCTCGGCGCCCGCGCCCGAGCGCGACTCGGGCAGCTTGGAGATCCCGTGTGACACATATTTGAGTACGTCGAGCCGCGACACGCCCTGCGCGCGCAGCAGCGCGAGCGCCTGCGAGTCGGGCTCCTGGAAGATGGCGGCGACCAGGTCGCCGGCGTCGACCTCTTCGCGCTCGGCGCTCTGCGCGTGCGCGAGCGCGCCCTGGATCACGCGGTGGAACGCCAGCGTCTGGCCCGTCTCGACGGGCTGCTCGCCGGGCTCGCCCTCGATCTCGGTGTCGAGGAAGCGCTGCAGCTCCGACTTGAGCTTCCGCACGTTCGCGCCGGAATGGCGCAGCACCTCGGCGCCGCGCTCGTCGTGGCACAGCGCGAACAAGAGGTGCTCGACGGTCAGGTAGGCGTGCCGCCGCCGCACGGCCTCGCGCATCGCGGCCTGGATGGTCAGCTGCAGCTCGCGATTGAAGCGGCTCATTCCGGCTCCGAGCCCGCGCGCAGCGGGTAGCCGCGCTCCTCGGCCAGCTTGTGCACCGTCGCCACCTTCGTCTCCGCGATCTCGAGCACGTACACCCCGGCGATTCCCATCCCACTTCGATGAATCTGCAGCATCAGCTGTGTCGCTTCCGAAGGACTCTTGGAGAAGACGTTCTCGAGCAAGTGGACCACGAACTCCATCGGCGTGTAGTCGTCGTTGAAGAGCAGCACTTTGAAGCGCGCCGGCCGCTCGACCTTGGGCCGCTCGCGCGTCGCCAGGCCGCCTTCCCGGTCGCGCTCGCGCAGCGGATTCTGCGGCGCCGGCGGCTCCGCGGGCTTCTTGGGCTCGTCCGCCATCTCCTGTCCAGGAGGATAACCGAGCGCGCCGGTGCGAGGTACACTCGGCTCGGATGGTGGAGGTCGAGACTCTCTCCGGGGTGCGCGAGGTCCCGGCCGCGGAGTGGAACGCGCTCGTCGCCGACGGCTCGCCCTTCCTCGAGTGGGAGTGGCTCGCCTCGCTGGAGGACGCCGGCTGCGTGGGCGGCTCCTCGGGCTGGACGCCGCGCCCGCTCGTGGTGCGTGACGCGGGCCGGCTCGTCGCTGCCGTTCCGCTGTACGTGAAGACGCACAGCGAGGGCGAGTTCGTGTTCGACTGGGGCTGGGCCGACGCCGCCCAGCGCGCCGGGATTCCGTATTACCCGAAGCTGCTCGTCGGCGTGCCGTTCACGCCCGTGGGCGGCACGCGCTTCCTGGTCGCGCCCGGCGAGCGCCGCGCGGAGTGGCTCGACCGCCTCGGCGGCGCGCTCGTCGAGCTGTGCCGCGACAACGACCTGTCCGGCGTGCACGTGAACTTCTGCCGCGAGGACGAGATCGAGCCGCTGCGCGCGCGCGGCTTCGAGCTGCGCATCGGCGTGCAGTACCACTGGCGCAACGGCGGCTACGCGAGCGTGGACGACTGGCTCGGGCGCTTCCGCAGCAAGCGGCGCAACCAGATCCGCCGCGAGCGGCGCGAGGTCGCGGACAGCGGCGTCGTCGTGCGCGCGCTCGCGGGCCGCGAGATCCCGGACGAGCTGTTCGAGCCCATGTTCCGCTTCTACCTGCGGACGGTGCGCGAGCGCGTGTGGGGTCGGCAGTACCTGAACCGCAAGTTCTTCGGGCTGCTGCGCGAGCGCTTCCGCGAGCGGCTGTGCTTCGTGGTGGCGCAGCTGGGCGGCGAGCCCATCGCGGGCACGTTCAACGTGGTGAAGGGCGACGCGCTCTACGGCCGCTACTGGGGCGCGCTGCGCGAGGTGCGCAACCTGCACTTCGAGGTGTGCTACTACGCGGCCGTCGAGCACTGCATCGCGCGCGGGCTCGCGCGCTTCGAGCCGGGCGCAGGCGGCGACTACAAGCAGGCGCGGGGCTTCGACGGGCAGCCGACCTACAGCCTGCACTGGCTGGCCGAGCCGCGCCTGCGCGCCGCCGTGGCGCGCTTCCTGGCCGAGGAGCGCGCACACACCGAGAGCGGCATCGACTGGCTGCGCGAGCACAGCGCGCTGAAGCCCGACTGATCCGGCCGTGCACCTCGACTTCGACGCCGCCGCGCTGGTGCTCGTCGCTGCGTTCCTGCACGCGACCTGGAACGCGCTCGCGAAGTCGAGCGGCGACCGCATGGTGACACTGGCGTGTGTCATGGGCACGGGGGTCGTGGTGGGCGCGATCGGCTCGCTGTTCGTGCCTGTGCCCGCCCGCGCCGCGCTGCCGTTCCTGGCGGCGTCCGCCGTGTTCCACTTCCTGTACCAGATCTTCCTGCTGTACGCGTACCGCGCGGGCGATCTGTCGCTCGTGTATCCGATCGCGCGCGGCTCGGCGCCGCTGCTCGTCGCGGTCCTGGCGGCGAGCTTCGCGGGCGAGGTGCCGCGCCCGCTGCAGGCCGGCGGGATCGCCCTGGCGTCGGTGGCGATGACGACCTTCGCGTTCGAGCCGCGTGTGCCGCACAAGGAGATCGCGCGCTCGATCGCGGCCGCGTTCGCGACCGCCGCCATGATCGGCGGCTACACGTTCCTGGACGCGCAGGGCATACGGCACGCGGGCAACGACCTCTCGTACATCGCGTGGAACTCGTGGGCCACGGGCATCGCGTTCTGCGTGCTCGCGCTCGCGCGGAACCGCGGCCGGCTCGCGCCGTTCCTGGGCCGCGAAGGCGCGCGCGGGCTGGCCGGCGGCCTGCTCGCGCTGGTGGCGTACGGCATCGTGCTGTGGGCGATGTCGCGCGGAGCGATGGCCAACGTGGCGTCGCTGCGCGAGACGAGCGTCGTCATCGCCGCGCTGATCGGCACGCGCCTGCTCGGCGAGGGCTTCGCGGCGCGCCGCGTCGCCTCCGCGCTGTGCGTCGCGCTCGGCGTGGTCCTGCTGCAGCTCGGCTAGGCGCTCTTGGCGGCGGCTTCCGCTTCGCCGGGCAGCTCGCGCGCGATCACCGCGCGCACGCGCTCGGTGAGCGACTCGACCGTCTCGCCGGCGTAGCTCTCGGCCGGGATCTCCGGCAGCACGCGCACCGAGATCGGATGGTGGCCCTGCAGCAGGTAGCCGCGCTTGGGCAGCGCGCGCGCCGTGCCGTCGAGCGCGATGGGCAAGATCGGCGCGCGCGTGTTCAGCGCGAGCTCGAACGCGCCCGGCTTGAACGCACGCATGCGCCCGTCGAGCGAGCGCGTGCCCTCGGGGAAGATCATGACCGAGCTGCCGCTCGCGAGCGTCGCCTCGCAGTCCTGCATCATCTGGACCACGCTCTCGCGGTTGCCGCGCACCAGCGGGATGTAGCGGTTGAGGCGCATGTTCCAGCCGATGAGCGGCACGCGAAAGTTCTCGATCTTCGACACCCACTTGAAGTGCCGGAACAGCCGGAACAGCACGAGGATGTCCACGAGAGACTGGTGATTCGACACCATCACGTAGGCCACGCCAGGCCGCATGTGCTCGCGGCCCTCGACGGTCACCGGCCACGCCGGGTTCAGCCACGTGTAGAGCGAGCCCCAGAAACAGGTGAACCGGTGCAGCACCACCCCGCGCCGGTCGAACGGCGCCGTGACCGCCCAGAGGAGCAGGGCGATCGGGAACATCGCGAAGGACGACAGCACCAGGAACGCCCAGAAGCCCAGCGACAGCGCGTGCAAGCCCAGCACGGCGCGAATTCTCGCCCGTCTCGCCCGTCCTGAAAAGGCGTGCGGTCCGCTAGACTGCGCCGCGTGGCCGACCTGAAGATCAGCTTCACCCTGGGCGAGAGAGACCTCCGGCACTTCCGGCGCGTGATGGCGAAGGCCATCGACGTGGCCGATCCCGAGAAGGAGAGCGACATCACCGCCGCCGCGGTCGACTTGATCGCGCGCGCGCGCGCCGCCGAGCCGCCCGACTACGTGCGCGAGCGCCTCGACCGGCTCGAGAGCATCGTGCACATGAGCTACGACGCCGACTGGCGCATGCCCGAAGCCGTGAAGCGGCGCGTGCTCGGCACCTTGTCGTATCTCACCGAGCCCAACGACATCATCCCGGACAGCGTGCCGGGGCTCGGCTTCCTGGACGACGCGATCATGATCGAGCTCGTCAGTCACGAGCTGCGCCACGAGCTCGACGCCTACCGCGACTTCCAGTCGTTCCGCCACCGCGAGGACCGGCGCGTGTACCATCCGCAGGGCAGCATCACGCGGGACAAGGCGCTGGCGAAGAAGCGCAAGGAGCTGCGCGCCCGCATCACCGGACGCGAGAAGTCGAGCGCGGAGAACCGGCGGCTGAGGCTCTGGTAGTCCGGTTACTCGCGCGGCGAGCGCTTCAGGCGCTGCGCGAGGATGGTGCCCTGGCGCCGCGCGTCTTCTTGCAGCGGCTCGATCGAGGGCAGCGTCTCGAGCAGGCGCTCGACGCGGCGCTTCGAGTCCGGCGCGATCCAGTCGAAGCGCAGCGCGAGGCCGTTCTCGCCGTCGTCGCGCATGACCTCGGCGTCGACCAGGATCGGCTCTTCCCGCGCGGAGATCTGGATGCCCAGGGCGATCTTGTCGCCGACCGAGAGGCTGTCCACGGGCTCGATGCGCATGCCGCCGACCGAGAGGTCGCGACACATGATCATGTAGGAGTCGCCGCCGCCGACGGCGGTGATCTGCTTCTGGAAGCGCGCGCGCCGGTTGACGCGCTTCTTCGGCAGGCGCGGCTGGGGCGAAGCGGGCGCGGCGGCTGCGGGCACCGGCGCGGCGGCTCCGACGGCCGGCCTGGCGGCGGTCGGGCTCCCTGGCACCGCGCTGCCGAGCGAAGCGGGGCCGATCACGCGCTCGGCGAGCACCGAGCGGAGCTGCTTCACCTGCATGGAATCGAGCTCGCCGAAGCGCACGCCGACCGAGAACTCCGCGACCGCGCCGCCTTCGCGGTCTGCGGGCGAGACGCGCACGGCGTGGCCCTTCAGCTTGAGCTTCTTGCCGCCCGCGAGCTCGGCAGAGATGGTGATCGCGAGCGCGCTCTTCTCGGGGATTCGTACTGCCGTGAGCAAGCGGCAGCCGCGCGGCGACAGGTCGACGAGCATCGCGGCCTTCGGCCAGAAGCCCACGCGGTAGCGGACGGGGTGGCCGCACGCGACGCGCGGCACGCGGCGCGTGTCGCTGCCGCGGAACAGCGCGCGCTGCAGCAGCACCCGCAGCGCCGCCGGGTGCACGGGCTCGCGGATCAGGAAATCGAAGCCGGCCTTCTGCAGCAGCGTGCGCTGCGTCTTCGAATCGCCCGTCACGAACGCAAACCACACCGCTCGGTCGGGCGCCGGCGCGAGCGCGCGCTCGAGGCGGAGGGCGTGCGCGATGCGCGCGGACGCGATCACCAGCTGCGAGGGCAGGATGCTCGAGCGGGCGGCGTCGCGCGAATGCACGCGCGAGAAGTCGGCGCCGAGCTCCTCGAGCAGGAGCCGCACGGACTCGAGCTCGCCGTCGTCGAGCAGGAGGACCGTCGCGCTCATGTCTCGGTCCACAGCCGCATGGCCTCGAATCGGGAGCGCGTGAGAGAGCCTTTAGGAGGCCCCGGCGAGAACGTGCACGGGCGGCGCGAGTGGCCGCGCGGGCCGCCCCCCGGGCCTCTGTTACACTCGCCCGCCGATGAGCGGAACCGTGGGCCTCGAGAAGGACGGCGCGATCGGCTGGATCGTCTTCGATCACCCCGAGCGACGCAATGCCGTGTCGGCGCAGATGTGGCGGCAGATCCCCGGCGTGCTCGAGGCGTTCGCGAAGGATTCCGACGTGCGCGTGATCGTCATGCGCGGCGCCGGCGACGTGGCGTTCGTCTCGGGCGCCGACATCTCCGAGTTCGAGGCGCGGCGCAGCGGCGGGGGAGGCGGCGCGGACTACGACCGCGAGTCCGCGCGCGCGTTCCGCGCGCTCGTCGAGCTCGACAAGCCGCTCGTCGCGATGATCCACGGCTTCTGCGTTGGCGGCGGCGTGGCGCTCGCGCTCACGGCCGACCTGCGCTTCGCCTCCGACGACGCGCGCTTCGCCATTCCCGCGGCGCGGCTGGGACTCGGCTACTCCGCGGGTCTGCTCGAGCCCCTGCTCAAGCTCGTCGGCCAGTCGCGCGCGCTCGAGATTCTCTACACCGCGCGGCGTTACAGTGCGGACGAGGCGCTCGCGATGGGCCTGGTGAACGCGATCGCGCCGAAGGCCGCGCTCGAGGCGCTCGTGCGCGAGACCGTCGACCGGATCGCCGCGAACGCGCCGCTCACCCTGCGCGGCGCCAAGATCGCCGCGCGCGAGCTCGCGAAGGACTCCGACCGCCGCGACATGGCCCGCGTCGAGGCCGCCGTCGCCGCATGCTACGACAGCGACGACTACAAGGAAGGCGTGCGCGCGTTCCTCGAGAAGCGGAAGCCCGCCTTCAAAGGGCGGTAGCTCCGGGCTTCGCGACCCCCGGCAGCTCGTCGGGCACGTGCTCGCCGATGCGCGACAGGCTCTTGTTGCGCGACAGCAGGTCGACCACGACCTGCGCCGGCCGCGTGAAGATCCACGGGTAGACGAACTCGCCGAGCGCGGGGTCGGCCGTGCGCGCGAGCCGCGGCGGGTCGATCGAGAACTGCGCGTCGAGGCCCGGCCTGTTGCCGCGCGCGTCGAGCTGGATCCAGCGCTCGCGGCTCGCCAGGTACACGCCGCTGTAGCCGTAGAGCACGCGCTCGGGCTCCGCGGGGTCGCGCCGCACGACCTGGTAGCAGAAGCCCGCGGGGATCCCCAGCGAGCGCAGCAGCGCGGCGAGCAGGTGGCTCTTCGAGAAGCCGATCCCGGTGCGCGCCGCGAGCACCTCGCTCGCTCTACACGGAAGTGCGTCTGCTCCGGCGTCGGCGGTGTGCGCGATCTCGTCGCGCACGAACTCGTAGCAGGCGCGAGCCTTGGCCTCGTCGCCGGCCTTGCCCTCGACGAGCGCGCGCGCCTGCGCCACCACGGCGGGGGTCTGCCAGTCGATGACGATCGTGTCCTCGAGGTAGCCGTTCCAGCTCGCGCTCTCGGGGCGCATGACGCGTCAGTCTACAGGGACGACCGTGACCTCGGTGCGCACGGAGTTCGCGATGAAGCAGACGTGGTGCGCCTGCTCGTGCAGCTTGGCGAGCTCCTGCTTCGTCGGCTGGTTCGCGCCCGAGAACACCACTCGCGGGTGCAGCTCCGCGCGCGTGATCGCGAGGCGTCCCTCTGCGTTCTTCTCCATGTGACCCACGGCGGCGTCCTCGTACGACTCCACGGTGAGCCGTTTGCGCGCGGCGATCGCAAGGAACGAGAGCATGTGACAGCTCGACAGGGCCATGACGAGCGCCTCTTCCGGGTTCGGCAGCTTCGCGTCGCCGAGATACTCTGGCGCCGCCGAGCCGTCGAGCTCCGCGCCGCCGCCGAAGCTCCAGCGGTGCGTGCGCGAGTACGCGTCGTACGTGAAGGGGCGATCCCCGCGTGCCCAGCGCGTCGTCGCGCGGTGTTCCGACATGCGCCAAGCATCGCGCGCCGGACGCCGGGCCGCTAGGCAGCCTCCGCGACGACGTGCGAGACTGGCTCGGCGTATGGACTTTGCCCTGTCCGAAGAGCAGGAGCTGTTGCAGAGCACCGTGCGCGGGTTCGTCGCCAAGGAGTGCCCGCCGCAGACCGTGCACGCCGTCTTCGACGGCGAGCGCGGCGCAGCGTCCGCGCTCTGGCAGGGGCTCGCCGAGATCGGCGTCGCGGGCCTGTGCGTTCCCGAGTCACTCGGCGGCGCGGGGCTCGAGCTGCTCGAGCTCGCGCTCGTGGCCGAGGAGCTGGGCCGCGGCGCCGTGCCCGTGCCGTTCCTCGGCCACGCGCTGGCGAGCCTGGCGCTCGCGCGCGGCGGGAGTCTTCGGCAGCAAGAAGCGTGGCTGCCGCGGCTCGCCGCAGGCACCGCGCGCGCGACGGTTGCGCTCGCCGAGGACGGCGCGCGCTGGCTGCCGCCGGACTGGCGCGTCGAGCTCGCGAATTCGCGTGTGAGCGGGCGGAAGGCGCTCGTGCCCGAGGCCGAGGGCGCCGCGCTCTTCGTCGTCGGCTGCCGCGGCGGCGGGCTCGCGCTCGTGCCCGCCGGACCCGGCGTGCGTGTGACTCCCGAGCCGACGCTCGACCGGGGACGTCCGCTCGCGGCGCTCGAGCTCGACGGAGCCGCGGGCGAGCCGCTTCCCGCCTGCGACGCCGCGAGCTTGATCGACGCGGCCTGCGTGCTGCTCGCGGCCGATGCGTTCGGCGCAGCGCACCAGCTCGTGCGCGCGACCACTGCGTACCTGCAGGCGCGCCAGCAGTTCGGCCAGCCGCTCGCGCAGTTCCAGGCGCTGAAGCACCAGCTCGCCGACATGGCCCTCGAGATCGACCCGACGCGAGGTCTGTGGTGGTACGCGGCGCACGCGTTCGATCACGTTCCTGCCGAGGCGCCTCGTGCGGCGGCGCTCGCCAAGGCGCACATCACCGAGCGCGCGCAGCAGGTGGCGCGCGACGCGGTCGAGGCGCACGGCGGCATCGGTTTCACCTGGGAGTCCGACGTGCACCTGTGGTTCAAGCGCGTGATGTTCGACCGGCTGTGGCTCGGCGCGCCCGAGCTGCACCGCGAGCGCTACGCGGCGCTCGAGGGCTGGTGATGGACGTCCGCTTCGGCGACGAATACGAGAAGCTGCGCGCGGAAGTGCAGGCGTTCTGCGCCGACAGCTGGCCGCCGCGCGGCGACGCAGCGCGGCTCGGCGCGCGCGAGCAGGCGATCGCCTGGCGCAAGCGCGCGCTCGGCGCCGGCTTCCTGCACCGCACGGTGCCGCGCGAGTACGGCGGCGCCGGCGCCGCGCAGGACGTGCTGGCCGAGACGGTGATCCGCCAGGAGTTCGACCGCGCCGGCGTGCCGCACCGCGGCGTCGTGCAAGGGCCGCAGATGCTGGTGCCGACCTTGCTCGAGTGCGGCAGCGAGGCGCAGCGGCGCCGCTTCATCGAGCCGACGCTCACGGGCGAGCTCGTCTGGTGCCAGGGCTACAGCGAGCCCGGCGCGGGCAGCGACCTCGCCTCGCTCCAGTCCCGCGCGGAGCTCGTGGGAGACGAGTGGCTGCTCCGCGGCCAGAAGATCTGGACCAGCCAGGCCGACCGCGCCGACATGATGTTCGGGCTGTTCCGCACCGAGCCCGGCGCGCCGAAGCACGCCGGCATCTCCTACCTGCTGATCCCGATGCGCACGCCGGGCATCGAGGTGCGTCCGCTCACGATGATGCAGGGGGGCGAGGACTTCTGCGAGGTGTTCTTCGACGGCGCGCGCATCCCCGCGGAGAACATCGTGGGCCGGCGCGGCGAGGGCTGGCAGGTCTCGCGCTCGACGCTGAAGCACGAGCGCATGCTGATCGGCGACTCGGCGATCGTGCGCATCACGTTCGATGCGCTGGTCGAGCTGGCGCGCCGGGTGCAGCGCGACGGCCGGCCGGCGCTCGCGCAGCCGCTGGTGCGCCAGCGGCTCGCCGAGATCGCGGGCTATCTCGCCACGCAGGAGTGGTCGGTGGCGCGCATGCTCACCGCGCTGCACCAGGAGCGCGAGGCGCAGGTGGCGAGCGAGATGCTGATGGCAAAGCTGCAGAGCACGAACGTGCAGCAGAGGATCGCCAAGCTCGCGCTCGAGCTGATTCCCGAGGCGGGCCTGATCGAGCCCGGCGCGAGCGACGCGACCATGGGCGTCGGAGAGTTCACGCCGGGACGCTGGGTCTCGAACTACATGTACTCGCTGGCCTTCGCGATCGCCGGCGGCGCCTCGAACGTGCAGCGGAACATCATCGGCGAGCTCGTGCTGGGGCTCCCGCGCGACCGGCGGCCGCCGAGTCAGTGAGAGCGATCGCGCCGCGCTAGTGCGCCGACTCCGGGATCACGATGTCGCCCGTCTCGTGGTCCTCGAACGACTCGAGCACGCTCGCGTCTTCCCAGACCGGGATGCCGTGCTGCTTGTACAGCTCGCGCGTCCGCTTCGTCACAGCGCCCACGCGCACGAGCGCGGGCATCATGAGGTCCTTGAAGCTGTGGATGTGACCCGGCGGGAGCTTCGCGTTGATGCCCGCCGCGCCGGCCTCGATCAGCCCCTTGAGGAAGTCCTGCGGGTCGATGCCGCAGTGCTCGAGCACCTTGAAGAAGCCGGGGTCCGCGCGGCGCTGGCCCGTCCCGTCGACCCCGCCCTGCGAGTCGACCATGCTCTTCACGGCGTTGAACGCGAAGTCGGCGACGTCCTCGCGCTCGTCGGGGTGCATGGCCGCGATGGTCTCCTTCACGTAGACGTTGCCGAACGCCACGTGGCGTGACTCGTCCTGCAGCACGTAGTGAGTCAGGTCCTTGAGCAGGGGACACGTGGCCTGGCGGCGCATGTTGTGGAACGCGGCCAGCGCGAGCCCCTCGACCACCATGTTCATGCCGATCAGGATCTTCACGTAGTGATCCGCCTGCAGCGTCAGGTCGATGATCTCCTTCAGCCACGGCGAGATCGGGTACACGATCGCGAGCTTGCGCACGTAGCGCTCGTACACTTCGACGTGTCGGGCCTCGTCCATCGTCTGCGTGGCGCCGTAGAGCTTCGCCTCGTAGTCGGGGCACGCGTGCGTGACCGCGGCCGCCGTCATCAGCGCGCCCTGCTCCCCGTGCAGGAACTGCGAGAGCAGCTGCGCCGTGGCGTGCGCCGTGAACATCTCCCGCTGCGACTGCGACAGCTTCTGGATGAACGGCATCTTCAGGAACATGAAGCGGTCTTCGCCCACGATGGGCTTCGACGGATCCACTTCCGTCGACCAGTCGAGCTTCGACTCGCCGTCCCACTGGAACTGCTTCGCCTTCGAGTACAGGTTCCGGAGCTTCTCGATGCCGATCTCGTAGTCGAACTGCCAGGCGATCTCCATCGGGGTCTTGTAGGTGTCGAGGACCTGCCAGTCGAGGCGGGGGGCGACGGATTGCGTGGCCATCAGGGGAGCTCCTCCACGAAGATGTAGCGACAGATCATGTCGGTGATTCCCTCGAGCACGCGCTCGGGGGCGGGATCGGTCATGCGGTGCACGAACACTTCGGTGGCGGCCGCCGCGATCGAACGGCGCACGAGCACCGCGGCGGCGAGCGGGTCGATCTGCGCGCGGATCGAGCCGCGCCGCTGGCCCTGCGCGAGCAGCTCGCGCAGGCGCTCGTCGGCGAGCTGGTTGATGCGCGAGAGCCGCAGGCGCACGTCGGAGTCGCGCTCGGCCAGGTCGAGCAACGTGAGGTAGAAGCCGCCTTCGCGGCGCAGCCGCTCGTAGCTCTCGCGCAGGTCGTCGGCGAACGCCGCGCGCGCGTTCTCGCCGAGGAAGCGGTCGGCGTCGTTGCTCGCGCGCGCGCGCGCGAGCTCGCGATCGCCCCAGTCGTCGATCAGCGCGAGCAAGAGCGCGCGCTTGTCGGGGAAGTGGTGATACAGGGTGCCGACGCCGACGCCCGCGCGCTCCGCGACGTCGGCCATGCCGGTCGCCTCGTAGCCGCGCCGCGCGAACAGGAGCTCCGCCGCCGCGAGCACGCGCCGGCGCGTCGCGACGCCGCGCGCCTGCGGGCGCGCGCGCTCGAGCCGGACCACGGAGCTGCGAGGTGCTCGGGGCATCGCGCGCGCAGACTACGCGATGCTAAAACCGAATGCAAATTCGGTTAATGCAATGAAATCGCTGCAGCTGGAATGGCTTACGAGTGCAGCTGAATTGGTGCACCACGGAGCGTCAGCGGCGCGAAGGGACTCCCTGCGGCGGGCGCTCGCGGAGCGCCGCCGCGTTCGCCTGCACGCGCGCCAGCGCGGCGGCGACGTCGCCGGCGTCGGTTTCGCTGCCCAGGAAGAGCTCGTGCGGCAGCCAGAGCGACTCGTCGAAGGCGGCGCGGCGCGCGACCGGGAACGCGGCGGCCTCGTAACCTACACCGGAACGTGTCGCCAGGTTCGTGAGCGGGTCGGCGGCGAAGAGCGGGTCTTCTGCAAGCGGCGTGTAGAACTGGCCCGAGCAGGGCACGCCCTCCGCGCGCAGCGCGAGCACCAGGTGGTCGCGCGGTACGTCGGCGAACGCGCGGCGGTCCACGCGCAGCACGAACTGGTACGCCGCCCGCTCCGTCACGCGCGGATCGCGGAAGAGCGGCCGCAGCCCGGGCACGCCCGCGAGCGCGCGCTCGAACGCGGCCAGGTTCCGCTCGCGCCGCGCGTTCTGCTCGGGCAGGCGCTCGAGCTGCGCGCGCAGCACCGCGGCCTGCCACTCCGTCATCCGCAGGTTGTGGCCGAGCAGCCGCTCGGGGAAGGCGTCGGCGCCGGGCTCCTTGCGCCCGCAGTTCACCAGCGACGCGAGCCGCGCGGCGAATGCGGCGCCGTTCGTCGTGACCGCGCCGCCTTCGCCCGCGGTCAAGAGCTTCGAGCTCTGCATCGAGAACGAGCCGAACTCGCCGAGCGTGCCCGCACCGCGCCCGCGCCACTTCGCGCCGTGCGCGTGCGCGCAGTCCTCGACCACGACGAGGCCGCGGCGCCGCGCGAGCTCGCCGAGCGCGTCCATGTCGGCGAGCGCGCACGCCAGGTGTACCGGCATGACGGCCGCTGTGCGCTCCGTGAGCGCCGCCTCGACTGCGCGCGGGTCGACGCAGTACGTGTCGGGATCCACGTCCGCGAGCACGGGGAGACAGCCCGCGGCGAGGATCCCGCCGGCCGTGCCCACGAAGGTGTAGGCCGACGTGATCACCTCGGAGCCGGGCGGCACGCGCGCCGCTTGCAGCGCGAGCGCCAGCGAGAACGTGCCGTTCGCACACAGAACGGTGTAGGCCGCGCCGGAGAAGCGCGAGAACTCGGCGGCGAACGCGCGCGCCTCGGCGTTCGGGCTGGGGAAGCCGCCCCAGTTGCCGCTCTCGAGCACGCGCAGGAGCGCCGCGCGCTCCGGCTCGCCGCGCTCGGGCCAGACCGGCCACGGGCGCGTGCGCAGCGGCGCGCCGCCGTGGATCGCGAGCACGTCCTTCGCCAAGCGGGGCCTCCCTTCCGATTGGTTCGGAATCTAGCGGCGGACCCTTTTGAAACGCGCGGGCCGGCCCGGCAGAATGGCGGCGGGAGGACCGGCATGTCGACCGAGACCCAGATCGATCCCGAAGCGCTCCGCGCCAAGTACCGCGCCGAGCGCGACAAGCGCCTGCGCGCCGATGCGAACGACCAGTACACCAACATGGCGGGCCGGTTCGAGCACTACATCGAGGACCCGTACGTCGATCCGGGCTTCGCGCGCGAACCGCTCGAGGACGAGGTCGAGGTCGTCGTGATCGGCGGCGGCTTCGGCGGGCTGCTCGCCGGCGCGCGGCTGCGCGAGGCGGGCGTCGACGACGTGCGCATCATCGAGAAGGGCGGCGACTTCGGCGGCACGTGGTACTGGAACCGCTATCCCGGCGCGCAGTGCGACGTCGAGTCCTACATCTACCTGCCGCTCCTCGAAGAGGTCGGCTACGTGCCGAAGGAGAAGTACACGCGCGCGCCCGAGATCCTCGCGCACAGCGCGGCGATCGGGCGCCGCTACGACCTGTACGAGAACGCGTGCTTCCAGACCGAAGTCACCGACCTGCGCTGGGACGAGGACGAGGCGCGCTGGATCGTGTCGACGAACCGCGGCGACAAGCTGCGCGCGCGCTTCGTCGTGAACTCGAACGGGCCGCTCAACCGGCCCAAGCTGCCGGGCATTCCGGGCATCGAATCGTTCGCGGGCCACTCGTTCCACACGAGCCGCTGGGACTACGGCTACACGGGCGGCGACTCGAACGGCAACCTGCACGGCCTGCGGGGCAAGCGCGTGGGCATCATCGGCACGGGCGCGACCGCCGTGCAGTGCGTGCCGCATCTCGGCGAAGCCGCCGGCCACTTGTACGTGTTCCAGCGCACGCCGTCGTCGATCGACGTGCGCGCGAACCGGCCCACGGACGCCGACTGGGCCAGGTCGCTGAAGCCCGGCTGGCACAAGCACCGCATGGACAACTTCAACATCCTCGTCTCGGGCGGGTTCCAGGAAGAGGACCTCGTCAGCGACGGCTGGACGGACATCATCCGCAAGCTGCTCGTCATGGTGCAGCAGGACCAGGGTGCGGCGGCCGACATGGCGAAGACCATGGAGCTCGCCGACTTCGAGAAGATGAACCAGATCCGCGCGCGCGTGGACTCGGTCATCCAGGACCCGAAGACCGCCGAGTCACTCAAGCCCTGGTACCGCCAGTTCTGCAAGCGGCCGTGCTTCCACGACGAGTACTTGCAGACGTTCAACCGCCCGAACGTGACGCTCGTCGACACGAACGGGAAGGGCGTGGACCGCATCACCGAGAAAGGCGTGGTCGTCGCGGGCGTCGAGTACGAGCTCGACTGCCTGATCTACGCCACGGGCTTCGAGGTCGGCACGGACTACACGCGTCGCTCGGGCTACGAGATCTACGGCCGCGACGGCCAGTCGCTGTCGAAGAAGTGGGCGAACGGCGTGCGCACGCTGCACGGCATGCACAGCCGGGGCTTCCCGAACTGCTTCGTGATGGGCCCGCAGCAGAGCGGCTTCACGGTGAACTATCCGCATGCGCTCGACGAGCAGAGCAAGCACCTGGCGTACATCATCACGCAGGCGCGCGACCGCGGCGTGCGCACCCTCGAAGTGTCCGAAGAGGCCGAAGAGGGCTGGGTGCAGACGATCATCTCACTGGCGCGCTTCGGCCGCGAGTTCCTCGAGTCGTGCACGCCCGGCTACTACAACAACGAGGGCAAGCTCTCGGACCTGGCCGCGCAGAACGGCTTCTTCGGCGCCGGCTCGATCCAGTTCTTCATGCTGCTCGACGACTGGCGCAAGAACGGCCAGATGAAGGGGCTCGAGCTGCGCTAGCGAGCGAAGCGCAGCCGAACGGGTCGAAGGCCCGGGGGGAGCGAGGGCCGCCCTGAGCGACCCCGCAAGCCGCGTAGCGGCGCGCAGCGAGGCGCAGCCGAGCGAAGTCAATAAGACCTGGCGACGCTCCCGAGCGCCTTCTGCGTGCAGCCGGCGGCTTCGCGGTCGTCGGCGACGACCGTCTTGCGGTCGACGAGCTGCTGGAAGATCTCGCAGCGCAGGGCCGGGTCGGCGCGCGAGTCGCGCGCCAGCTCGCCGAGCAGCAGCTGCTTCGTCACGGGGTGGTTGTCCATGCGCACGCCGCCGCCCGCGTGCGTGTCGAACACGATGAACTTGTCGGCTCCGTCGGCCGTGTCCCAGTGCTTCCACTCGGGCAATTGCCCGCTGCGCCCGCGGCCGGGCGAGCCCGAGTACGCGAACTGCGCCCAATAGGACGACATGGCGTCGGCGAGCTCCTCCCGGCCGGCGCGGTTGCGCTCGGTGAAGACGCGCCGGAACGGGCTGTCGTCGAAGCTGCGGAACACGAACGGGATCTCGAGCCCGTGCGCCGCGCCGAGCAGGCGCGAGTAGTCGCTGCCGAGGAAGGACGGCTCCTCGTCCCAGTCGAAGCGGTACGCGAAGACCTCGGGGCCCGGCGTGGCGAGCATCGCCTCGGCGGGCGCGTCGACGGCGCGCAGCTTCCAGCTCATCGTGCCGTACTGTGCGATCACGTCATAGCGCTTCGGATCGCGAAGCCGCGGCAGGAAGCCGAACCAGTACCGCACGAGCTTCGGGTCGCCGAACAGGAAGAGCTTCAGCTCGTCGTGGTTCGTGCCCAGCATGACGGGCACGCGGTTCCAGCGACCTTCCTCGAACAGCTGGAGCGGATCGTCGCCGGGCAGCACCGCGCCGTCGCGCAGCACCATGGGCAGGCGCACCATGCCGCCGAAGCCGTCGCTGCCGGAGTAGCCCGCGAAGACCTCCGCGGGCGTGGCGGCGCGCAGGCGGGCGGCGAGCTCGCTCGGGCGCAGCTCTGCGAGCTGCTTGCGCGCGTCGTCGCGCGCGACGCCCGGGAACAGGATGCGAAGCGTGGCCTCGGCCGACGAGCGCTCGTCGCCCGCGGGCGCGTCGTCGACGAGGTTCTGCGCCTCGGCGAGCGTCGTGGTGGAGAGCCCGCCGCTCTGCGAGATCGCGCGGTGGAACAGCCCGGCCGCGCGGGGCGAGAGCAACAGGCTCATCACGTCGTTGCCGCCGGCCGACTCGCCGAAGATCGTCACGTTGTTCGGATCGCCGCCGAACTCCGCAGCGTTGTCGCGCACCCACTCGAGCGCGCGGATCTGGTCGAGCGTGCCCCAGTTGCCCGAGCGCTCTTCGTCGCTCTCTGCGCTCGCGGCGAGCGCGGGGTGCAGGAACCAGCCGAACGGACCGAGCCGGTAGTTCGCCGTGACGACGACGACGTTGTACGTGCCGGCGAGCGAGCTGCCGTCGTACGGTGCGGCGTGGCCGACGCTGTTGCCCCCGCCGTGGATCCAGAACATGACGGGCAGCCGGCGGCCCGCGGCTTCGTCGGCGCTCGCGCGCGGCGCGTACACGTTCAGGTACAGGCAGTCTTCGTGGCCGGTGACCGTGCCCTTCTTCGCGTCGGGCTCGTCGCCGAGCGTGCCCGCGAGCTGCACGCACGCGGAGCCGGGTGCGAGCGCTTCGCGCACGCCGGTCCACGCCTCGGGGGGCTGCGGCGGCCACCAGCGCAAGTCGCCGACCGGCGGCTTCGCGAACGGAACGCCGAGCCAGGTGTGCGTCTTCGGGCTCTCCGAGAAGCCGATCACCGCGCCCGCGGTGGTGGCGCGCTGCGACGCCGGGTCCGCGTGGCGCGGCGGCGTGCCCGGGCGGCTCCGCGAGCAGGCGAAAGAGGCGAAGGCGAGGCAGAGCAGACACGCGGCGGCCGTCTTGCGCATGGCTGCGCAGTATACGTCGCCTCCGCGCGGACCGAGGCCGCGCGTTTTGACACTGCGCGCGCACGCCGGGTAGGCTCGCTCGGTGCCGGAGAAGTACGTCCAAGTCGACGGAATCGCGACGTTTCTGCGCTGCGTCGGCCGGACCACGTTGCCGGAGCGCCCGCCGGACTTGTCGCAGGGCGAGACCGTCGTGTGCCTGCACGGCCAGGCCGCGAACAGCGGCTTCTTCGCGGACACGCTGAGCTCGCTCGCGAAGGCGCACAGCCCGCTCGCGTTCGATTTTCCCGGCCACGCGCGCTCGGGCGGGCTCGACCCGCTGGGCTCGATCGCGGCGCTGTCGAAGCACACGCGCGGGCTGCTCGCCGCGCTCGGCGTCGAACGCTGCGTCCTGCTCGGCGGCCAGATGGGCGGCATGGCGGCGCTCGAGACGGCGCTCGAAGCGCCCGCGCTCGTGCGCGCGCTCGTGCTCGTGACGAGCGCAGCGAAGGGGAACGTGCCCGACGCGGTCGTCGAGAAGTGGCGGGCGATCCGCGAGGGCAAGGCGCGGCGCGAGTTCGAGCGCGCGGGCTACGCCGCCGCCGCGACGCCGGACGTCATGCGCAAGTCGTTCATGGAAGAGCTCAAGACCGACCCGCGCGTCGTGCACCAGAACTGGCTCGCCGTGCGCGCGTTCGACCGCTCGCGCGACCTCGCGCGGATCGCCTGCGCCACGCTCGTCGTGATCGGCGACGAGGACGCGCAGAACCGGCCGGGCTCCGACGCGCTGGCCGCGGGCATCCCGGGCGCGCGCCTCGCCGTCATCCCGAAATGCGGCACGCGCGTGCCGCTCGAGCAGCCCGAGGCGTTCGGCGACGCGCTGCTCGCGTTCCTGGCGGGGCTCCCGCGATGACGCTGTCGAAGAACGTCGCGATCGCCGGCGTGTACGAGCACCCGACCCGCTGGGCGCCCGACAAGACCGAGTTCCAGATCATGGCCGAGTCCGCGCGCGGCGCGCTCGCCGATTGCGGGCTCGAGCTGCGCGACGTCGACGGCCTGTTCGCGGCGAGCATGTCGATGGGGCCGATGGGCGTGGTGTCGCTCGCCGAGTATCTCAATCTCAAGCCGCGCCACCTCGACGGCACGAACATCGGCGGCTCGTCGTTCGTGGCGCACGTGAACCACGCGGCCGCGGCGATCCACGCCGGGCTGTGCGAGGTCGCGCTGATCCTGTACGGCAGCACGGCGGCGTCGAACGCGCTCGCGATCGGCACGGGCATGGGCGGCGGGCGCGACGCGGGCGCGTCGTTCGTCTCGCCGTACGGCTTGACCACCGTCGGCAGCTACGCGCTCGTCGCGCAGCGACACATGAACGTGTACGGCACCACGTCGGAGCAGCTCGCCGAGATCGCGGTCACCATGCGCCGCCACGCGGGATTGAACCCGAACGCGAAGATGCGCCAGCCGATCACGGTGGCGGACGTGCTCGAGAGCCGCGTGATCTCGCGCCCGCTGCACTTGCTCGACTGCTGCATCATCAGCGACGGCGGCGGCGCGGTGGTCGTGACCAGCGCCGAGCGCGCGCGCGACCTGGCGAAGCCGCCCGTGCTCCTGCTGGGCTGCGGCGAAGCGGTGTGCCACCAGGAGGTCGGCGCGCCCGATCTCCTGACGATCGCCGCGAAGCAGTCCGGCGCGAACGCGTTCCGCATGGCCGGCGTCTCGCACGACGACGTCGATCTGTGCACGATCTACGACTCCTTCACGATCACCGTGCTCGTCACGCTCGAGAACCTGGGCTTCTGCAAGCCGGGCGAGGGTGGAGCGTTCGTGTCGGGCGGGCGCATCGGACTCGGCGGCGCGCTGCCGCTGAACCCCGACGGCGGCGGGCTCTCGTCGAACCACCCGGGCATGCGCGGCATCTTCCTGGTGATCGAGGCGGCGAAGCAGCTGCGCCGCGAGTGCGGCGAGCGGCAGGTGGCGGGCGCCGAGGTCGCGCTCGTGCACGGCACCGGCGGCACGCTCGGGGTCGCGCACAGCGGTGCGACGCTGATCCTGGGGAGGGGCTGACGATGGCGCGCGAGCTCGAGAACCCGCGCCCGACGGCCGACTGGGAGACGCGCGGCTATTGGGAAGGCGCGGGCCGACACGAATTGGTGTTGCAGCGCTGCAAGGCGTGCCGCGCGGTGCAGCACCGGCCGCGCGCGCAGTGCGCGCGCTGCTTCGGCCCCATCGAGCACTTCGTGGCGTCGGGGCGCGGCAGCGTCTACACGTTCACCGTGACCGAGCAGAACCAGGTGCCGCCGTTCCGCGACGCCGTGCCCTACGTGCTGGCGTACGTCGAGCTCGAAGAGGGGCCGCGGCTCCTCACGAACGTGGTCGGCTGCGCGCCTGACGAGGTGCGCATCGGCATGCCCGTGCGCGCGGAGTTCCGCACCGGCGACGACGGCTTCGGCGTGCCCGTGTTCCGGCCGGCATGATCCTCGACCTCCACAACCACTCGATCGCTTCCGACGACGGGCGCGCGCGGGTCGAGAACTACTGCCAGTGGATCCGCAAGCGCGGGCTGCCGCTCGACGGCTTCGTGTTGTCGGAGCACCGCCAGTTCGACGCCGCTTCCGACTACGGCGCGCTCGAGCGCGAGTACGACCTCGTGATCCTGAAGGCGAGCGAGGTCGAGACGGACTACGGGCACGTGCTCGTGTTCGGCGTGAACGACGAGATGCAGCGCGCATTCGACTTCGGGCGCATCGACCTGCCGCTCGGCGTCGTGCTCGAGGCAGCCGATCGCTGCGGCGGCATCGCCGTGCCCTGCCACCCGGGCCGGCCGCGCGTGGGCATGTGCGCGCACTTCGAGTCCAAGGGGCCCGTCGAGGGCGTGCGCGTGATCGAGACGCGGAACGGCGGCAGCCGCGCGCGCGAGGACGAGTCGGCGCTGCACCTCGCCGAGGTCCGCGGCTACCGCGGCATCGGCGGGAGCGACGCGCACATCGTGAGTCACATCGGTCGCTGCGCGACCCGCTTCCCCGCGCCGATCCACGGCATGGGAGAATTGGTCGAGGCGCTGCGCGCCGGAGGATTCGAGGCCATCTCGTGGAAATCGACGTCGACAAGCTGAAGCGCGAGTGGGCGGGGTCGACGTTCGACACCGTCGAGTTCGAGATCAAGGCCGACGACCTGCGCGACTTCGCGCTGGCGTGCGGCGAGACCGCGCCGCAGTTCACCGAGCCGGGCCACCCCGAGTTCCGTGCCGTGCCCACGTTCGCGGCGCGCTACGTGGGCCGGCGCATCCTGCCCGACGACTTCCCGCGCTTCTCGAGCGGCTACGGCTTCGACGCCGGCAAGTGCGTCCAGGCGCTGCGGCCGATCCGCACCGGCGACCGGGTCACGGCGCGGAGTCAGATCCACGACATCTACACCAAGACGGGTCGCTCGGGCACGATGGTGTTCATCGTGCACCGCATGGAGTTCACCAACCAGCGGGGCGAGCCGGTGGCGATCGTCGACTGGCGCATGGTGCAGAGGGCGGGCGCATGAGCGGGCACAGCTGGGAGACCGTCGAGTTCGGCGAGGAGCTGCCGCCGCTCCATCCCGATGTATCGCTCGCGAACGTGAAGCGCTTCGTCGTAGCCGCGGGCATGAGCTTCGAGCGCTTCACCGACCACGAGGCGGCGCGGAAGCAGGGTCTGCCGGGCGCGATCGTGCCGGGCATCATGAGCCAGGGCATCCTCGCGGCGGTCATCCACCGCTGGGCGCCGACGGCGCGCATCGTGCGCATCGACACCGTGTTCCGCGCGCCGGTCCTCGTCGACTCGAAGCCGCGCGCGAGCGGGGTGGTCACGGACAAGAACGACGCCGAGCGCACGCTCGAGATCGACCTCACGATCGTGAACGAAGCCAACGAGTCACCGGTCGTGGGCACGGCGACGGTGGCGCTGTGAGCGGCGCGGGGCTCGTCGCAGGCAAGGTCGCGCTCGTCACGGGCGCGGCGCAGGGGATCGGCCGCGCGTCGGCGCTCGCGTTCGCGCGCGAGGGCGCGAAGGTGATGGTCTCCGACATGAACGCCGCGGGCGAGGCCGTGGCCGAGGAGATCGCGAAGGCCGGCGGCGAGGCCGCGTTCCGCCGCTGCGACGTGACCCGTGTCGGCGAGATCGAGTCGCTCGTGCTCGGCACGGTCGAGCACTTCGGCCGGCTCGATTGCGCGCACAACAACGCGGGCGGACCGGGGCTCGGCGGCGCCGCGCACCAGATCACGCGCGACGACTGGGACCACGTCATCGCGCTCAACCTCACCAGCGTCTTCTATTGCCTGCGCTACGAGATCCCGATCATGGTGCAGCAGGGCGGCGGCGCGATCGTGAACACGGCGTCCGGCGCCGGGCTCATCGCGGTGCCGGGGCTCGCGCACTACTCCGCCGCGAAGCACGGCGTGCTCGGCTTGACGAAGACCGCGGCGCTCGAGAACGCCCGCACGGGCGTGCGCATCAACGCGATCTGCCCGGGCAGCGTCGACACGCCGGCGCTGCGCGTGCACATCGCGAAGGACCCGCGCATCGAGAAGGCGATCCTGGCCAGCCAGCCCGGCGGCCGGCTCGGCACGCCGGACGAGATCGCGGAAGCCGTCGTGTGGATGTGCTCCGACCGCGCGTCGTTCGTGACGGGAGAGTCCTTCGTCGTCGACGGTGGCGCGGTCATGCGCTGAGGGGCGCTTCCCCTCAATACACTCTTTCGTGTCACCGACACGAAAGGCGATGACTCGCAAGGACTCCGCGCCGCTCATCCTCTCGCTCGCTCCGCCCGAAAGCTACGCGCCGCTGGCGCGCATCACGCTCTCGCGCGCCGGCTACTCGATCGTGTCGGTCGAGCGCTGGGCGGAGCTGTCGCAGAGCGTCGCGAACGTTCCCGACCTGGCGATCGCCGATCTCGAGTGCGAGGGCATCGGCGTACCGCCGTCGACGCCCTGGCTGGCGCTCGCGCCGCGCGGCGCGCCGCATCCATCGCGCATGACGATCGTGGGCGTGGTCGAGCGCCCGGCGCCGTTCCACGCGCTGTACCGCGTGATCCAGCTGGCGCTCGAAGCGACGCCGCGTGCGAGTGCGCGCGTGGCGACGAGTCTGCCGGCGCACTGTCGCGGCGCGGGCAAGAGCTGGGACGCGCAGCTGATCTCGCTCTCGCGCGACGGCTGCCTGTTGTGGCGCGAGGACCCGCCGCCCGAGAACGAGGAGCTCACCGTCGACTTCGACCTGCCGAACTTCGGGCGCGTCGAGATCGCCGGGCGCACGGTCTACCGGCGCGCGTGCGAGACGGCCCTGGTGTTCCGCCAGGTCGCACCGCCCGAGGGCCGCTCGATCCAGCGCTTCGTCGAGGAGCGCCTGCTCACGACCTAGCCGGCACGCTCGAAGCGCTCGTTGGCTGCCGAGGTGAAGCGAGTTCCGAGACTCGTCACGATTACAGCGACGACGAGCCATGTGAGCACCGCGGCAATCCATGGGTCGTAGCCGGAGCCTTGGTTCGGGAACGACTGCCAAGCCGTGTTGTAGGCCGCGTGGCACAGCGTGGCCGCCATCAGGCTTCGTCCCGCCGCATCGTAGACCCAGACGAGCAGGACCCGGAAGCCCACGGTGAACAGGCACTGACCGAGGACCCACGAGATTGACGGGTTGGCCTGAGCGAACGGGATGACGTGCCACAGGGCCCAGACGGTACCGATGAGCAGGCCGGCAGACAGAGCACCGAGACGCTCCTCCAGCGGTTCGAGCAGGGTGGCAGACCAGAAGAGCTCCTCGCAGGCCGCGGCAACGAAGAAGAGCCCGAAGAGCAACGGCACCCGCTGCCAGCCGACGTCAGGCGTCGGAAGAGGCTGGCGGATCCAGAGCATCAGCAGGTATTCGACGAGCAGCACTGCGGGCATCACGAAGATGGCGACGAGCTGCCAGGTCAACGGGTTCGCGCGGCGTGCGTCAAATACGCGGCAGAGCAGAGCCGACGCGCCGATGCGCCCGCCCGCGCGCCAAGCCGCCCACAATGCAACCGTCGCTGTGAGCAGGAACATCAGAGCGCTCAGTGGCAGCCCGGGCAGGAGGCGCGCGGTCGAGGCCGACCCGAGGACGTAGAGCGGCGCGGAGAGCAGGAACAGCGCCAGGACGAGAAGCCTGGGGCTGGGGATGCTCCGTTGGTCCATCGACGCTCCTCGGACTGTCGGTCGTGGCCCCGCTCGAGTGCATCCGACGGATCGGCGCGGAGCTGCTCGGCACTGGCGCCCGAGCCAGCCGACGCACCGATGCTGTCGACGAACCGTACCACGCTCAACTTCGCCCGGCCGTACTGCGGCCGCGCGATCTCGAGCTGGAAGACCCGGCGCCTGCGACTCCCTCTACGCGATCGCCTTCTGCTCGCGAAGCGCTGCGATCTCTCGCGGGTCGAAGCCCCAGTCGCGCAGCGCCTCGTCGGTGTGCTCGCCGGGGCGCGCGGGCGGGCGCGACACCTCGGAGTCGGTGCGGCTGAAGCGCGGCGCGGGGCGCGGCTGCGCGACGCCCGCGACGTCGACGAACGCGCCGCGCGCCACGTTGTGCGGGTGCCGCCGCGCTTCCGACATCGACAAGACCGGCGCGAAGCACGCGTCGCTGCCCTCGAGCAGCGCGCACCACTCCGCGCGCGTCTTCGTCCGGAACACCTTCGCGAGCGCGTCCTTCGCTTCGGGCCAGCGCGCGCGGTCCATCTGCGGCGGCAGCGACTTCGGGTCTACACCGATCCGGTTCAGGAGCTCCGCGTAGAACTGCGGCTCGATCGCGCCGATCGCCACGAACTCGCCGTCCGACGTCTCGTAGGCGTCGTAGAAGTGCGAGCCGGTGTCGAGCATGTTCGCGCCGCGCTCCTCCTTCCAGAAGCCCGACTGCTGTGCGCCGTGGAAGACCGTCATGAGCGCCGCGGCGCCGTCGACCATCGCGGCATCGACGACCTGCCCGCGGCCGGATTTCACGCGCTCGAGCAGCGCGCACGTCATGCCGAACGCGAGCAGGAGCCCGCCGCCGCCGAAGTCGCCCACCAGGTTGAGCGGCGGCGTCGGCGGCGCACCGCGCCGGCCGAGCGGCGCGAGCGCGCCCGCCAGCGCGATGTAGTTGATGTCGTGGCCCGCGGCCTGCGCGAGCGGCCCCGTCTGCCCGAAGCCCGTCATGCGCCCGTAGACGAGCCGCGGATTGCGCGCGAGACACACGTCGGGGCCGAGCCCGAGCCGCTCCATCACGCCCGGCCGGAAGCCCTCGAGCAAGCCGTCCGCCCGCTCGCAGAGGCGCAGCACCGCGGCGACGCCTTCGGCGCGCTTCAGGTCGACGGCGATCGAGCGCCGCCCGCGCGACAGGAGGTCGAAGCGCGCGTCGCCCGGCGCCGCGTTCGCCGCGCGCTCGACGCGCAGGACTTCCGCGCCCATGTCGGCCAGCACCATGGCGCAGTACGGCCCCGGCCCGATGCCCGCGATCTCCAAGATCCTGATTCCTGCGAGAGGCCCCATGGCGAGCGATGCTACGAGCGCACATGCCAGAATGGCAAACGAAGGAGCCTGCCATGGGTATGCCGACCGGGATCGGTGTCATCGACCTGATGCTCGCGATCCCGACCGACGACACGAGCCGCTGGTACGAATTCATGAAGCCGCTGCTCCGGGACCGCGAGAGCCGCGAGCAGTTCAAGATGCCCGCGGAGTACATGTTCCGGAACATCCCCGGCTTCGAGCCCGGCGCGGACCTCCTGAAGCTCGTCGTCGCCGAGATGGACAAGCACGGCATCGCGCGCGCGATGATCTCCGTCGACGACGGCGCCGACGCCTCGATCCGCGCGCTGAAGGAGCACCCCGAGCGCTTCTTCGCGAGCTACGAGGTGAACCCGAACAACGGCATGGACGAGGTGCGCAAGATCGTCGCGCTGCACGATCGCTTCGGGCTGAAGGCGCTCACCGCGTTCCCGTCGGGCCTGTGCCCGCAGGTGCCGATCGACGACAAGCGCTTCTACCCGATCTACGCGAAGGCGGTGGAGCTCGACCTGCCGATCTGCGTGTGCAGCGGCGTGCCCGGGCCGCGCCTGCCGATGGCGCCGCAGCACGTCGAGCGCATCGACGAGGTGTGCTGGTTCTTCCCCGAGCTGAAATTCGTCATGCGCCACGGCGCCGAGCCGTGGACCGCGCTCGCCGTGAAGCTGATGCTCAAGTGGCCGAACCTGTACTACATGACCAGCGCGTTCGCGCCCAAGCACTACCCGAAGGACATCGTCGACTTCGCCAACACGCGTGGCGGCGACAAGGTCATGTACGCGGGCTACTTCCCGATGGGTCTGTCGTTGGACCGGATCTTCGCCGAGTTGCCGCACGTGCCCTTCCGCGACGCCGTGTGGCCGAAGTTCTTGCGCGAGAACGCGGTGCGCGTCTTCAGGCTGTAAGGGTCGATTCCAGGAGCGCCCCGGCCGATAGAGGGAGGCGGCGCGGCGACCCGCAGCGGAAGGCTCGTTGACCCGTCTCTGGCAGAACATCATCGATCCGAAGAGCGACGCTCTGCTTCCCGACCTCGACCGCCTGCTCGTGCGGGGCGTTCGGGTGGCGGCGGTCGTGCACGGGCTCGTGCTCCTGCCGCTCTCGCTCTCGTTCGGGCTGCACGACGGGCTGTCGGTCTGGCGCACGTGGCTCTTGCAGCTCGCTCAGCTGCCGATCTGGACCTGCTGGCTGCTCTCGGTGCGCGACACCGGTCGGCGCCGGGCCGAGTGGCTGTTGTTCGCGACCGTGGTGTTCGGCAGCGCGGCGCTCATCGGCGCCGACGCCGGCAACAACGGCGGTGCGCGCGCACTGCACTGGACGGCGATCTTCGCGCCCGTCTTCGCGACCGCGTTCACCGCATGCCGGCCGCAGTTCGCGCTCGCGCTCGGCGCCGCGATCGCCGCGCTCGAGCTCTGCTTCGGCCACCGGTCGCCCGTGCCCATCGCCGCTTCGCTCGCGACCGGCGCCGCCGCGGCTTTCGCGACGCTCTCGCACCGGCTCGCCTGGGCCGTGCTGTCCGATGCGCGCTCGGCCGCCGACCTCGCGCGCAACGCGGCGCTCGACGCCGACCGCTCGAAGTCCCAGTTCCTCGCGAACATGAGCCACGAGATTCGCACGCCGCTGACCGCGATCCTCGGCTTCACCGACGAGCTGATCGACGAAGCGGAGCGCACGGGGCAGGCCGTCGGCCCGGATCCCGCGCTGCTCACCGTGAAGCGGAACGGCCACCACCTGCTCGCGATCGTGAACGACATCCTCGATCTCGCGCGCATCGAGGCGAAGAAGCTGACGGTCGAAGACGTCGAGTGCGCGCCGCTGCGCATCGTGGCCGACGTGGTCGCTCTGCTGCGCCCGCGTGCCGTCGAGAAGCAGCTGCGGCTCGACGTGCGTCTGCGCGGCTCGGTGCCCGAGTCGATCCACTCCGACCCGGTGCGCCTGCACCAGATCCTCGTCAATCTGGTCGGGAACGCGATCAAGTTCACCGAGCACGGCGGCGTGACGCTGCGGCTCGAGCTCCTGCCCGCGAACGAGACGCGGCCGGGCGCGCAGCTCGCGATCGACGTGATCGACACGGGCATCGGCCTCGGCGCTGCGGACCCGGAGCGCATCTTCGAGGCGTTCGCGCAGGGCGACGCGTCGCTCACGCGCCGCCACGGCGGTACCGGCCTCGGGCTCACGATCTCGCGCGCGCTCGCGCGGCTGCTCGGCGGCGACCTCGTCGTGGAGAGCACCGGCGCGACCGGCAGCGCGTTCCGCGCGACGATCGCCACCGGCCCGCTCGACACGGTGCGGCTCATCGACTCGCTCGGCACGAGCCTGAGCGCGCTGCGGCCCACGACGCCGGCGCTGGCGCGCCCGGTGCCCAAGGAGCTGTCGGCGCTGCGCGGCCACGTGCTGCTCGCCGAAGACGGCCCGGACAACCAGGCGCTCATCTCGAGCCTGCTGCGCCGCGCGGGGCTGTCGGTCGACCTCGCGAACGACGGACAGATCGCCTGCGAGAAGGTCGCGGCCGCCGCCGAAGCCGGCTCGCCCTACGACCTGATCGTGATGGACATGCAGATGCCGCTCATGACCGGCTACGAGGCGACCGCCGCCCTGCGCCGCGACGGCGTGAGCACGCCGATCCTTGCACTGACCGCGCAGGCGATGGCGGGCGATCGCGACAAGTGTCTCGCGGCGGGCTGTGACGAGTATCTCTCGAAGCCGATCGATCGAGGCCGACTCATCGATCTGGTGCGCGAGCTGCTCGAGAAGCGGAGCGGGGAGCCCGGCGTGTGAACGAGCGGCTGCGCCGTCACCTTCGGCCGGTGTCGGCAGCAGAGCTGCCCGGTCTGCCGCGCGCGATCACGATGGGCACGCGCGTGCTGGGCATCGCCTTCGGCACGCTCGGACCCTTCGTGTGCATCCTGCAGGCGACGGCCGGCAACTGGCTGCTCGACCGCGTGCTGTGGATGCAGCTCGCCACGCAGCCGTTCATCTGGGGCTTCACGGCGCTCACGTTCACAGGCTTCGGCAGGAAGCGGCCCGAGGCGCTGCTCTTCGCGCTCTCGACGGTCGTGAACGCGTACATGAACCTGGCGGGACTGCAGGCGCCGGGCGGTGCGAACCCGTACTCGATCCTGTCGCTCATCACGCCGGTGACGATCGCCGCGTTCGCGCCGTGGCGGCCGAGCTGGTCGGTCGCGGCGGGCGTCGGCAACGCGGCGCTCTACTTCGCGTGCAAGCTGGCGCTGCCGCCGGACTCGCTCCTGCCCCTGCCGATCGTCCTGGGCATCACCTTCGCGTGTACGGTGCTCGGCGGCTCGGCGACGCAGATCCAGCGGCTCATCTGGGCGAGCTTGCAGCACGCGAAGCACGAGGCCGAGACGGCGCGGCGCGAGGCGCAGGCGGCGACGCAGGCGAAGTCCGAGTTCCTCGCCACGATGAGCCACGAGATCCGCACGCCGATGACGGCGATCCTCGGCTTCGCCGACGAGCTCTTGCTCGACGCCGAGTCGGGGGCGCCGACCGAGCGCGGCGCGCCCGCGCTGCGCACCATCAAGCGCAACGGCGAGCACCTGCTCCGCCTGCTCGACGACGTCCTCGACGCGGCGAAGATCGAATCGGGCAAGCTGCAGCTCGAGGTGCGCGCCTGCTCGCCCGTCGAGCTGGCCGACGACGTGTGCGAGCTGTTGCGCGGCCGCGCCGAGGCGAAGGGCCTGCGCCTGCTGGTGGAGCCGCAGTCCGGCGTGCCGGAGCTCGTCGCGACCGATCCGACGCGCGCCCGCCAGATCCTGGTCAACCTGGTCGGCAACGCCATCAAGTTCACCGACTCGGGCACCGTGCGCGTGCGCGTCTCGGGCGACGAGGGCCGCGCCATGTTCGAGGTGGTCGACACCGGCATCGGCATCAGCCCGGACCAGCAGGCGAAGCTGTTCGAGCCGTTCACGCAGGCCGACGGCTCCCTCGGCCGCCGCTTCGGCGGCACCGGCCTCGGCCTGTCGATCTCGCGCAAGCTGGCGCGTCTGCTCGGCGGCAACGTTACCGTCGAGAGCGCGCTCGGGAAGGGCAGCACGTTCCGCGCCGTGATCGCGAGCTCGAAGCTGCCTGCGGGCGCCACGTCCGCGCCGCTGCACGAGCCGCACAAGCTCCTACACGGTCGTGTGTTGCTCGCCGAGGACGGCACCGACAACCGCGCGCTGGTCGAGCGCGTGCTGCGCCGCGCCGGGCTGGCCGTCGAGCTGGCCGAGAACGGGCGCGAGGCGCACGCCAAGGCGATGAGCGCCACGTTGTCGGGCGCGCCGTTCGACGTGGTGTTGCTGGACGTCGAGATGCCCGAGATGTCGGGTACGGAAGCCGCCAGCGCGCTGCGCGCCGACGGCTACGACGGCGCGATCGTCGCGCTCACCGCGCACGGCCGCGCCGAAGACCGCGCGGCGTGTCTCGCGGCGGGCTGCGACGAATTCGCGACCAAGCCCATCGACCGCGCCGCGCTGCTCGGCGCGTTGGCCAAGCTGCTCGAGAAGCGCGGTGCGAAGGGCGCGACGAGCGCCTGAAGCACGAGCGCCGAACACGCCCCGAGCCGCTCGCGTATGATGGCGCGATGCAGCGTTTCTCCGGCAAGTCGGTGCTCGTCACGGGTGCGGCGTCGGGCATCGGCCGCGCCACGGCGGAGCGGATCGCGAGCGAGGGCGGGGCGCTGTTCCTCGCGGACGTCGACGCACAGGGTCTCGAAGAGACCGCCAAGCGCGCGCGCGAGCTTGGCGCCGACGTCGAGGTGCGCATCTGCGACGTCTCCGACGCGGCCGCTGCGCGCGCGACGGTCGAGGCGGCGGTGCAGCGGCTCGGCAAGCTCGACTCACTGTGCAACATCGCCGGCATCCTCCACTTCCACCACACGCACGAGCTGCCGCTCGAGACCTGGCGGCGCATCCTGTCGGTGAACCTGGACGGCACGTTCTTCATGTCGCAGGCCGCGCTGCCGCATCTGCTCGCCGCGCGCGGCAACGTGGTGAACATGGCCTCGACGGCCGGGCTCGCGGGTCACCCGTGGACCGCCGCCTACTCGGCCTCGAAGGGCGGCATCCTCGCGTTCACCTACACGCTCGCGATCGAGTACTGCGGCCAGGGTCTGCGCGCGAACGCCGTCTGCCCGGGCTCGGTCACCACGCCCATCCACGGCATGTTCAAGCTGCCCGAAGGCGCCGACCGCAAGCTCCTCTACCGCATCATGCCCCCCGACCGCGTCTTCCGCGGGCCCGAGGTCGTCGCCTCCACCGTCGCCTTCCTCGCCTCCGACGACGCCGCCCACATCAACGGCGAAGCCATCCGGGTGGACGGCGGCACTTTGTCTTAGCGACTGCGCTCGCCTGCGGCTCCCTGCGCGGCCCTTCGGGCCTTGCGACCTCGCTCAGGGCGGCCTTCGCTCGGCCTCGCGCTCTCGATCCTCTGGCTCGAGAGGACCGGAGCGGATGGATTGCGAGGCGCGGACGAGGCGCAGGAGTCGGACGCGCTGCGCGCAGCGCGACGCGCAGAGGCGCTCCGGAACGGGACTTTAGAACACGTTTCATTTCTGTCTGAAACGTGTCATGATCCCGCTCATGCAGCTCGAAAAGCGCGTGTTTCCGTTCCCGCTCCCGAACGGCTGGTTCATGGTGGCGTACTCGGAAGAGCTCGCGCCCGGGAAGCCCGTCGCGCTCCGCTATTTCGGCGAGGACCTCGTGGCCTTCCGCGGCGAGGGCGGCCAGGCGCGGGTCATGGACGCGTACTGCCCGCACCTGGGTGCGAACCTGGCGCGCGGGGGCAAGGTCGAGGGCGACACCATTCGGTGTCCGTTCCACGGCTGGCGCTTCGCGGGCGACGGCCAGTGCGTCGAGATCCCGTACGCGCAGCGCATTCCGCCGCGCGCGCGCCTGCACTCGTGGACCACGCTGGAGCGCAACGGCGCGGTGTACTTGTGGCGCCACGCGGAGGGCAAGCCGCCGAGCTACGACGTGCCGGTGATCCCCGAGCGCACCGATCCCGAGTGGACGGCGCCCGAGCGCTATCGCTGGAAGATCCGCTCGCGCTCGCAGGAGATGGCCGAGAACGCCGCCGACCGCGCGCACTTCCGTTTCGTGCACGGCACGCTCGAGGTGCCCGACTCGGAGGTCACCGTGGACGGGGTGTGGCGCCGCTCGGTGCAGCGCTCGAAGATGCTCACGCCCCGCGGCCCCGTCGACGGCGTGATCGACGCGAACTCGTTCGGCTTCGGCTGCGGCTTCACGCGCTTCACGGGCATCTGCGAGACGGTGCTCCTGAACGGTGTCACGCCGATCGACGAGGAGTACACCGACGTCCGCTTCGACTTCGTGCAGCGCAAGGAGAACGGCGCGGCGCCGCGCGGCGGCGTCGGCGCGGCGATCATCCGCGACATCGTGAAGCAGATGAACGAGGACATCCCGATCTGGGAGCACAAGGCGTATCTGCCGCGCCCGATCCTGTGCGACGGCGATGGCCCGATCGCGGAGTTCCGGCGCTGGTCCGAGCAGTTCTACTCGCGCTAGCTCACAGGTCCGGAAGGTGCAGCGGGAAGTTGGTGGTCTCCTGACCGCCGTCGACCTCGATCACCTTCCCGGTGACCCAGGCCCCCGCGGGCGAGGCGAGCCAGACCGCGGCCGCGCCGATGTCCTCGGGCTGGCCGATGCGCCGCAGCGGCGTGAGTGACTCCATCTTCTCGCGCATGCCCTCGGCGGCGAGGAACGGCGCGAGCGCGGAAGTCTCGACGGCCCCGACGGCGAGCGCGTTCACGCGCACGCGCGGCGCGAGCTCGGTCGCGAGCAGGCGCGTCAGGTGCGAGAGCCCGGCTTTCGCGGCGCCGTAGGCCGAGAAGCCGCGGTCCGTGACGCGCCCCATCGCCGACGACACGTTCACGATGGCGCCGCCGCCGCGCTCGAGCAGCCGCGGCACCGCGAAGCGCGAGAGCAGGAACGCCGACGTCACGTTGAAGCGGTAGGCCTCCTCGAAGACGCGCTCGCTCGTCTGCAGGAACGGCTTCCACGGCGCGCCGCCCGCGTTGTTGACCACGAGGTCGACGCCGCCGAGCTCCTTCTGCGTGCGCTCGACGAGCGACTCGAGCTCGGCGCGCTGCATGACGTCGCACGGCACCGAGATGGCGCGGCGGCCGAGCGCGCGGATCTGCGCCGCCACTTCGTCGATCTCCTTCTGCGTGCGCGACGCAACCGCGACGTCGGCGCCCGCCTCCGCGAACGCGAGCGCGATCCCCGCGCCGATGCCGCGGCCCGCGCCCGTCACGATGGCCACCTTTCCGTCGAGCCTGAAGCGATCGAGGATCACCGGAAACCTCCGCGCGGCGCAGCATATCATTGCCGGGATATGGGCCCGCAGGATCCGCCCGTCGTCGCCGCACCCGCCGCCACGGCGGTGGTGCTGCGCGACGGCGCCGACGGGCTCGAAGTGCTGCTGCTGCGGCGCAGCTCGCAGCTCGCCTTCCACGGCGGCGCGTGGGTCTTCCCGGGCGGCCGGATCGACGCCGCCGACGCGGGCACGGGCGGCGAGCTGGGCGCGGCGCGCCGCGCCGCCGTGCGCGAGGCGCGCGAAGAGGCCGGGCTCGCGCTCGACCCGGACGGGCTCGTGCAGATCTCGCACTGGACCACGCCCGAGGGCCTGCCGAAGCGCTTCGCGACCTGGTTCTTCGTGGGAGAGACCCAGGCGACACAGATTCGTGTCGATGGCGGCGAGATACAGGCGCACGCGTGGCGCACGCCGCGCGCGGCGCTCGAGGCGCGCGACCGCGGCGAGATCGAGCTGCCGCCGCCCACGTTCGTCACGCTGGCGAGCCTGGCGCACCACCGCCGCGCAGCCGAGGCGCTCGCAGCGGCGCGCGAAGACGAGCCGCGCGTGTTCCTGCCGCGCGTGGTGCGCATCGCGGGCGGCGCGTGCTCGCTGTACCCGGCGGACGCGGGCTGGGAGGCGCGCGACCCGGACCGCGCCGGCGCGCGCCACCGCCTGGTCATGCTCGAGAGCGGCTGGAGCTACGTGCGCGAGATCTGAGCGTTCGCGCGCTCGGCCGCGCTCTCGATCGCGCGCTCGAGGCGCTCGCCGATGAGCTCGATCTCGCGCTCGCTGATCGTGAACGGCGGGCCGAGCGTCAGCACGTCCCGCGCGGGATCGACGCCGCCTGGGTAGACGAACAAGCCGTGCGACAGCGCGGCGGCGACGACCTTCGTCGTCACGTCGACTCTGGCCGGGAAGGGCGCGCGCGTCGCCTTGTCGGCGACGAGCTCCACGGCCCACAGGAGCCCGCGCCCGCGCACGTCGCCCACGTTCGGGTGGTCGAGCAGGCGCGACAGCCGCTTGCCGAGCTTCTCGCCGAGCGTCGCCGCACGCGCGACCAGCGCCTCGCGCTCCAGGATCTGCAGCACGCGGTCCGCGGCGGCGCAGCTCGCGGGGTGCGCGGAATACGTGAAGAACATCGGCGCCTCGCCGCTCGCAGCGATCGGCGCGACGACGGACTCCTTGGCGAAGATGCCGCCCATGGGCGCGTAGCCGCCCGTGAGTCCCTTGCCGCCGACGAGTATGTCGGGAACGACTCCCCAGTGGTCGACCGCGAACTTCTTGCCGGTGCGCCCGAAGCCGGTCATGACCTCGTCGGCGATGAGCAGTACGCCGTGCCGCTTGCAGATCTCGGCGAGCTTCGGCCAGTAGTCGTCCGGCGGCACGAGCGCGCCCGCCGTCGAGCCGCCGATCGGCTCGGCGATCACCGCGGCCACGGTGTCCGGAGCCGCCGCGCGGATCGCCGCGTCGACCTCGTCCGCGCACGCGGTGCGGCAGCTCGGGAAGCTCTTCTCGAGCGGACAGCGCCAGCAGTAGCAGGCCGGCGCCTTCGGCACGTCGGCGAGCCACGGCTCGAAGCCGCGCCGCCGCTTCGTGTGCCCGCCGATCGCGAGCGACGCCAGCGTGGTGCCGTGGTAGGAGAGCTCGCGGCCGATCACCTTCCAGCGGCCGGGCCGGCCCGCGGCCACGTGGTGCATGCGCGCGACGCGCAGCGCGGTGTCCACCGACTCGGAGCCGCCGCTCGTGAAGCCCACGCGCACGAGCCCCGCCGGCAGCCAGCGCGAGACGAGGCGTTCGACCAGCCGCACGCGGCTCTCGGTCGCGAACGGGGGGATGACGTAGCTGATGCGCTCGAGCTCGCGTGCATACGCCTCCGCGACCTCGCGCCGGCCGTGGCCGACGTTCGCGACGATGGCGCCGCCCGAAGCGTCGAGGATCGCCTGACCCTCTTCGGTGTAGAGCCACGCGCCCTCGGCGCGCGCGATGCGCAAGGGTGTCGCGTCGCCCCGGGTCGCGAAGCCCCAGCGGCGCGCGCGCTCTTCCTCCATCAGTCCAGGCCGACGAGCTTCGCGCTCTCGTCCCAGAGCCGCGCCGCCAGCGCGGGGTCGAGCGCCGCGGCCGCGGGCGCTTTCTCGCGCTCCGACACGAAGTACTTGCCCGTCGTCTTCTCGTGCTCGGGCGCCGCCGAGAGCGCGACGCTCGTGCGCGCGCCCTTCTCGGGGCTCGTGCCGACGAGCTTCATGCCCGCGCGCATCCACCACGCGGCGTCGCGGGCGATCTCGGTGGCCACGCCGCCCGGGTGGAGCGAGTTGGACGTGATTCGCTTCGCGCCGGCGCGCCGCGCGAGCTCGTTGGAGAACAGGATGTTCGCGAGCTTCGACTGGCGGTACGCGCCCATCGCGTCGTAGCGGGCGGGGTCGCGGAAGCTCGCGAAGTCGATCGCGCCGCCCGCGTGCATCATCGAGCTCACGTTCACCACGCGCGCGGGCGCGCTCGCGGCCAGCCGCTCGAGCAACAGGTTCGTGAGCAGGTAGTGGCCCAGGTGGTTCACGCCGATCTGCTCCTCGAAGCCGTCCTCGGTCTTCCGCAGGTTCGGCGGGAACACGCCGGCGTTGTTCACGAGCACGTCGATGCGCGGGTACGCGTCGAGCACGGCCTTCGCGCAGGCGCGCACGGAGGCCAGGCTGCGCAGGTCCAGCGGCACGACGTCGACCGCGGCGTCGGGCGTGCGCGCGCGGATCTCGCCGCGCGCCTGCTCGGCCTTCGCGGCGTCGCGGCACAACAGCGCCACGCGCGCGCCCCGCGCCGCGAGCTCGCTCGCCGTCGCCTTGCCGATTCCCGCGCTCGCGCCCGTGATGAGCACCGTTTTTCCCGTCATCGCCGCGCATGATAGCCTGCCTCGAAACCCCGCGCGGAGGTGGCCATGAAGCTCGGAGTGTTCCTGCCGTTCGCGACGCCGCTCGCCGACGGTCCGTTCCTGCGCGCCGTCGGCGAGAGCGCCGAGGCCGCGGGCTTCGACTCGCTGTGGGTCGCCGAGCACGTGGTGCTCTTCGACGAGTACGCCTCGCGCTACCCGTACTCGGCCGACGGCAAGATCCCCGCGGGCGGCAAGTCGGGCATCCTGGAGCCGTTCGGCGCGCTCACCTACCTGGCGGCCTGCACGCAGAAGATCCGGCTCGGCACCGGCATCTGCCTCGTGCCGCAACGCAATCCTGTGTACACGGCGAAGGAAGCCGCGAGCGTCGACTGGCTGTCGAACGGCCGGCTCGACCTGGGCGTCGGCGTCGGCTGGCTCGAAGAGGAGTTCCGTGCCGTGAACGTGCCGTTCGCGCGCCGAGGCGAGCGCACGGTGTCGTACCTCGAAGTCATGAAGCGCCTGTGGTGCGACGACGTGTCGGAGTACAAAGACGAGTTCTACGAGCTGCCGGCGTGCCGGCAGTACCCCAAGCCGGTGCAGCAGCCGCACCCGCCGATCCACTTCGGCGGTGAGAGCGACGCGGCGCTCCGGCGCGTCGCGCGCATCGGCCAGGGCTGGTACGGCTTCAACGTCGAGCCCGACCCGCTGGCGGAGCGGCTCGCGGCGCTCGACGTGTTCCTCGCGAAGGAGGGCCGCAGGCGGGCCGACGTGCAGATCACGATCTCGCCGTACCTGCGCGAGATGACGCCCGCGAAGCTCGAGGCCTACCGCCGCGCGGGCGCGCAGCAGGTGATCCTGTTCGCGTTCGCGCGCGACGCCGCGGGCGCGCGCACGACCTTGGCGAAGCTCGCCGAGCAATACCTGCCGGTGGCGCGCAGGCTGGCGTGAGTCGACTCGTCTGGGTCGCGGTGCTCGTCGCCGCGACGGCGTGTGGTCCCACGTTCTTCATGCACGCCGGCCGGCTCGACGGCGAGAGCGTCGCCGCGCCGGTCGACGACTGGTCCTTCACCGACTCGGTGCGGCGCATCCAGCTCGAGACCGACCCCGAACGGCCGTACTCGGTGAACGCGTGGTGCGTCGCACAAGGCCCGAAGCTCTGGGTCACCGCGGGTGGCGGCGACGGCAGCACCTGGGGCAAGAACCTGCTCGACGACCCGCGCCTGCGCGTGCGCGTGGGCAAGAAGCTGTACGAGCGGCGCGCCGTGCGCGTCACCGACCCCGACGAGATCGCGACCGTGCGCGCTCTCTACAGAGCGAAGTACGACGCGTGGCTCGACTTCGCGAACGACCGCACCGGCCGGAAGCACGCGATCTTCTTCCGGCTCGAGCCGCGCTAGGCGCGCGCGAGCCGGGCGAAGTCGGGCGCGCGCTTCTCGAAGAACGCGCGCACCGCCTCCAGGTTCTCGGGCGAGCCGACGCGGACGCGGAACGCCTCGTCCTCGCGCGCGCGCGCTGCGCGTACCTCGGCGTCGCGCGTGGCCAAGAGCAGGCGCTTCGTGTGGCGCAGCGCTTCGGGCGGCAGCGCCGCGAGCTCGGCGGCTTTCCCTTCCGCGACGGCGAGCAGCTCGTCGGGCGCGCACGCGCGGTTCGCGAGGCCGAGCTCCGCGGCGCGCTCGGCGTCGAGCCAGCCGTCGCCGAACAAGAGCTCTTGCGCGGCGCGCCAGCCGATCACGAGCGGCAGGAGGTAGCTCGACGCCGCCTCGGGCACGACGCCGAGCGTGACGAACGGCGCGCGCAGCCGTGCACCGCGCGCCACGTACACGAAGTCGCAGTGCAACAAGATCGTGAGCCCGATTCCCACCGCGACGCCGTTCACCGCCGCGACGAGCGGCTTGTCGAACGCGCAGAGCTCGTCCATGAACTCGCCGAACGGGTGCGCGCCGCCCGCGGGCGCGGTGGTCGACTGCGCCATCTCGCCCAGGTCCTGGCCCGCCGAGAACGCGCCGCCCGCGCCCGTGAGCAGCACCGCGCGCACGTCGCGCGACGCCTTCGCGTCGGCGAGCGCGCCGCGCAGCTCCCGCCACTGAACGGTGTTGAACGCGTTCTTCTGCGTGGGCCGGTTCAGCACCAGCCGCAGCACGCCGCCCGACAGCGACTCGAGGACGGTCTCGCGCGCCACGTCAGCGCCCGCGCGGCGCGAGCGCCTCGAGCACGGGCCAGTGCGGCAGCGGCACGCCGTCGGGGTGGATCGGCTGGATGCACACGTGCGACGCGCCCGCGTCCTGGTGCGCGCGCACGCGCCTCTGGATCGCCGCCACGTCGCCCCACGCGATCGTGGCGTCGATGAAGCGGTCGCTGCCGCCGTTCGCGAGGTCGGCGTCGGCGAAGCCGAGCCGCTTCCAGTTGTTGCGGTAGTTCTCGAGCCCCAGGTAGATCCCCGCGGCCGCGCGGCCGAGCTTCCGCGCCTTCTCGGGATCCGTCTCGAGCAGCACCTTCTGCTCCACGCAGAGCCACGCGTCCGGGCCCAGCTCCTTGCGTGCGAACGCGGTGTGCTCCGGCGTGGTGAAGTACGGGTGCGCGCCCTGAGTCAGCTTCGCGGCGAGCCGCAGCATCTGCGGGCCGAGCGCCGCGATCACCGTGGGCGGCGCCTCGGCGGGTGGCCGCGACATGTACGGCGCCTTCTTCATCGCCTCGAGATACGCGCGCATCGTCTTCACGGGGCTCGCGTACACGTGCCCGCGCACGCCCTCGACCATCGGCCGGTGCGACACGCCGAGCCCGAGCAGGAAGCGCCCGCCCGACTGCTCGGCCAGGGTCTTCTGCGCGGCGGCGCTCGCGGCGGGGTCGCGCGCGTAGAGATTCGCGATGCCCGTCGCGATGACGAGCGTCTTCGTGTTCGCGAGGAGCCACGACGACTGCGAGAACGCCTCGCGGCCGATCGCCTCGGGGATCCACAGCGCCGAGTAGCCCAGCGACTCGATGCGCTGCGCCGCGGCCGCGGCGTCCGGCGCCGGCAGCGATTCGAAGAAGGTCCACACTCCGAGCGGTCCCAATCTCATACGTCCCCCGGGCCGCGTCATTGCGGCTTCCGTGCGCGAGTTGTCTCATAACGAGACGGGCGGATGCCAGCGCATCCGATCGCAGCGCTCTTTCGTAACAAACCACGGAGGGCCACGGTTCTTGCGAGGCTCCGGCAGGTCTGTGGCAACGGCCAGCGATGGGGAGCTCTTGCGGCGCCTCGAGGCGCGCGAATGCGACGCGCTGGATGCCCTCTACGTGCGCTATTCCGCGTACGTGATGGGCGTGTCCCTGCGCATGCTGGGCGCGCGGGAAGAGGCGGAGGAAGTCGTGCAGGACGTCTTCTGGCAGCTGTGGCGGGCGACCCTCCGCTACGACCCGACGCGCGGTCGCTTCTCGACGTGGCTCTTCGCAGTCGCGCGGAACCGCTGCATCGACCGGCTGCGCAGCCGCGCGCACGCGCCGCGGCTCGCCGACGAGGGTGAGCTCGAGCTCCTGCCCGCGCTCTCCGACCAGGAAGGCGACGCGATGGGCATCGAGCGCCAGAAGGAAGTGCGCGCGCAGCTCGAGCTCCTGCCCGAGGACCAGCGCCTGGCGATCGAGCTCGCGTTCTTCCGCGGGCTCTCGCACGGCGAGATCGCCAGCTCGACCGGGGAGGCGCTCGGCACCGTGAAGAGCCGCATTCGCCGCGGGCTCTTGCGCCTGCGCCGCGGGCTCGAGCTGGAAGGAGAGGCGCCGTGATCGACCACCCGCAGCTCCTGGAGCTGGCCGAGCTCTATGCGTTGGGCGGTCTCTCGCCCAGCGAGCGCGCCGAGCTCGTGGAGCACGTCGCGGACGGCTGCGGCGAATGCGAGGCCGTGCTGCGTGCGAACTCGCGGCTCGCCGACGAGCTGTTGCTGGCCATCGCTCCGGTGCAGCCGTCGTCCGGTGTGCGCGCGGGGCTGCTCGAGCGCGCTCGGAGTGACTCGAATCCGACCGTGCTGCGCACGCCGGCGCGCGGCGGCGCGCGCGCGGGCTGGCGCACGCCGCTCGCCGCGGCCGCGGGAATTGCACTGGTGCTCGGGCTCGGCACGACGTCGGGGGTGCTGTGGTCGCGGCTCGCGCGCGAGTCCGCCGCGCGCGCCGACGTCGAGGACGCGCTCCACTACCAGCAGGACATCTCGTCGTCGCTGTTGAGCCAGGCGAAGGCCGAGCGCGAGGAGCGCGTCGCGCTCGAAGAGCGGCTCGCCGGCGCGTCGCGCATCGTCGCGGCGATCGGCGCGCCGCTCGTGCGCACCCTCGCGCTCGCGGGCCAGGGCGAGTTCCGTGCGGCGCTCGCCAAGGCGTACGTCGACCCCGACAGCGGTCGCCTCATCGTGTACGCGCACAACCTCCCGCCGGTACCCGACGGCCGCACGTACCAGCTCTGGGTGATCGTCGACAAGCAGCCGCGCCGGGTGGGCACCCTGCAGGCCGATGCGCAGGGCGAGGCGAAGTACGACACCGGGCCGCTCTCGGGGCTCGCCGGCCGCGTGTCCGTCGCGGTCACCCTCGAGCCCGACGGCGCCGTGGAACGCCCGACCGGACCGCTCGTACTTTCCGAGGGTTAGGCGCGGCCTGAAGCTCGGCCGCACGCCTGCATCTAAAGCGTGCGCATCTCCGTAGCACCCAGCGGAGGAGGATCCATGCGCAAGCTCGCTTTCGTCTTCTCGCTCGCGTTGGCGGCTCCCGCGCTCGCAGCGGAGCCCGCGGCCCAGGACGTGCTGCCCACCACGCCGTTCAAGGAAGGCGACACGATCACGTACGCCGAGCTCGACAAGCTGAAGGACTATCTGCCGCCGCAGTTCTGGGACAACCGCGAGTTCTTCTTCTACGAGGGCATGCAGCTCTCGATCGGCCCCACCGAGCGCAAGTACGGCGCGGCCGACGCGTACGTCGCTGCGACGGAGAAGTACAAGGGCCAGGCGAAGATCGGCGAGGACGGCTCGCTCGTGAACTACACCGCGGGGCAGCCGTTCCCCACGGCGACGATCGACTGCAAGGGCGATCCCAACGCGGGCGCGAAGATCATCTGGAACTTCAACAAGGCGTGGAACGGCTCGGGCGCGAACGCCGCGTGGTCGTACACGTACTGGGATCGCGGCGAGCAGCTGCCGCTGTACTACGAGGGCACGTCGCGCACCGTCGGGCTCGCGCACCACGTCGAGCCGCAGTACGAGGAGAACGGCGGCGACATCTTCCCGAACGAGAAGCGCCTCGGCGCGTTCGGCATCGAGGTCGAGGCGCCGTTCGACGCGCGCGGCATCCTCGTGCTGACCTACCGCTACAAGACGGCCGACGGCCCGCTCAAGGACGCGAAGAACGACGACACGTGGGTGTACGTGCCCGACCTGCGGCGCGTGCGCCGCATCTCGTCGGCGCAGCGCACCGACTCCGTGCAGGGCACCGATTTCACCATGGACGACCTGCGCAGCTTCTCCGGCATTCCGCCGCAGTACACATGGAAGTGTCTAGGCGAGAAGAAAGTCATCGCGCCGGTGAACACCAAGACGCTCGCCTACCCGTACACCGACACGTACAACTTCGGCCCGTACGGCTTCAGCTACGCGAGCGACCGCTGGGAGGTGCGCGACGCGTGGATCGTGCGCTTCATCCCGAAGAACGAAGACCACCCGTACCACCACAAGGACATCTACATCGACAAGGAAACGTACGAGCCGCTCTACAGCTTCGCGTACGATCGCAAGAACGAGCTGTGGAAGATCATCTGGCACAACCACCGCTACAGCGAAGACTGGGACGGCAAGGCGGGCAAGGATCCGAAGTCCGCGGACGGCATCTGGTATCCGGGCTGGGAAGGCGTCGACAAGCCCAAGAACCTGCGCACGGTGTCCGACATCATCGTGAACGTGCAGACGGGCACGGGGAACCGGATCGAGTTCTGGAACAACGAGGGCTCGCCGCTGTCGTCCAAGGGCAAGATTCGCGCCTACATCGACATCGGCCGGCTCAACAAGGGACGGTGAGCGGAGCGCGCGCCTCGTCGCGCGTGTACCACCACGCCCACGCGATCAGCACGAGCTGGACGGGCAGGCGCACGTAGCCGAGCGCGCCCGCGCCTTCCTTCGCGCCGAACACGGGCACGTTGTTCACGGCGACGTGGAGGTTGGCGGGGAACACCGCGATGAGGAGGGCGATCGTCCCCCACGCCGCGAGCTTGCGCGTGGGCGGGAAGAGCACGCCGAGCCCGCACATCACCTCGGCCACGCCGGACAGGAACACGAGCTCCGAGTGCCACGACAGGTACGGCGGCATCATCGGCAGGTAGTAGTCGGGCCGCAGGAAGTGCGCGGTTCCCGCCAGCACGTAGAACACGCCCATGGCCACGAGGAGCAGGCGCTTCGGAATCGACATGGGCCGATTCTAGGAGAAGCCCGCTAGGATTCCCCGGGTGCAGGGGGCTTGGTGGCGAGGGCGATGCCCTTCGCGCCGGCCTGCTGCGCGACGTCGAGGATGTTGACGGCCTGGCCGAGCAGCACCTTCTTGTCGCCGCGCAGGATCACGATCTTCTCGCGCGCCTTGTCGAGCGCGTCCTTGAGCACGCTGGCCAGCGCTTCCTTGCTGACCGCCTTGCCGTCGACCTCGATGCCGCCGTCGGACGCGACGGTCACGCTGACACCCGTTGGTGTAGTCGACGCCACGGCCGAATTGGGCAGGTCGACCTCCTTGCCCTGGTTCGAGATGACGCTGGTGGTGACCATGAAGATGATCAACAGCACCAGGAAGATGTCGGTGAGCGGCGTGATGTTGATCTCGGCGACGATGCCCTCGCCGCCTTCGTCGTCTCCGCTAGGCAGGGAGCGGGCGGCCATGCCGCACCTCCGCGGGCTTCTCTTCCTCGTACGCGGGGCTCGCCGACTCCACGTACAGCAGCGCCTGCACCAGCCGCTCGCACGACCGCGCGAACACGCCCGCGATCGCCACGCAGCGCACCTGCAGCCAGTTGTACGCCGCGAGCGCGATGATCGCGACGAGCAGACCGGCCGCCGTCGCGACGAGCGCTTCCGAGATGCCCGACGCCACCACCGCGAAGCCGCCGGAGCCCTGCGTCGCCATGTCGTGGAAGGAGCGCAAGATGCCCCACACCGTGCCGAACAGGCCGATGAACGGCGCCAGCGAGCCGATCGTGCCGAGCACCCACAGGCCGCGGCGGATTTCGGTCACGGCCTCGGCGCGCGACGTCGACAGCACGCCATTCAGGTCTTCCAGCGCGATGTTCCGCCAGCGCAGGCCTTCCAGGAAGATCCCGGCGAGCGGCGTCTTGGTCGATTCGCACAGGGAGCGCGCGGTCACCAGGTCGTGCTTCACGACGGCGTCGATCACGCCGCGCGTAAGCTCGCGGCTGCGGCGGTCCAGGCCGCGCAGGCGCAACAGCTGTTGGATCACCACCGCGATCGCGATCACGGAGCAGCCGAGCAGCGGGATGACCGTGAGGCGCCCCTGCCAGAGCATGTGGAGGACGGCTTCCGTGTCGAAGCTGGACACGGTCGTCGCGGCAGTCGTCATCGCTTCCTGGGTCGCTGGATCCACGTTCGTTCCTTCATCTGCGCAAAATCGTCGAGGGAAGGCGGGAGGCTATCCGATCGCTCGGCATCCCGCAGCGATCGCCCGGCAACTCGCAGCCACGGCGCAGGTTTGGCAGCGGAAGCGCGCGTTGACGCCTCGGCCCGGCCTCCCCTAGCATCCCTTCGCCTTTCGCTGGAAAACCGCGCCGAATCGGACGTTCGGGCCGGCGTCAAAATTGCTTGGACGTCCGCTTGAGCGGTTCGCTGCGCCTTCCGATCAGCCATCGGCACGGAGTTGCCGGCTCATGAGTGCGCAGCGCGATCCGCGGTCGGGACACGGACGTAGTGGCGGCGACACCCGCGAAGGTGACAGCGCCACGAAGCCCAGGAGCACGCGCCGAGAATGAGCCAGCCGCAGCTTTCGCGTTTCACCCGCCGACGAGCGCACGCGCACAGTCCGATGCGCACGCGCCGCATCGGTGCGGCTTTCCGCCCCGGCAGCGCTGCGGCCGCGCGCCGCGAGGCGTTTCCCGGCCTCAGCATGGGCGGGGAGTCCAAGCGCGGCGAGGCGGTTCGCTCGGGCTCGATCTCGTTCCTGTTGCACGCGGCGATCATCGCGGCGCTCCTTTTGCTCGCCTACCTGACGCCGGCGATCCGCGAAGAGATCCTGCCGGTGCAGATCATCAAGGAAGCGGCGCCGCCGCCTCCGCCGCCTCCGCCGCCCGCGCCCAAGCAGGAGGAAGAGGTGAAGAACGTCGAGCCGAAGCCCGAGCCCGCGCCCGCCCCCAAGGCGCTGGCGGAGCGGCGCTCGATGGACTTCGCGCCCCAGGCGCAGGCCGTGAAGCCGTCGATCATCAACCCCACGGTGATCCAGCAGGCCGCGCCCACCGTGCAGGCGCAGAAGATCCAGATGAACGAGGTCGCGGCGGTGGTCGCGCCGAAGGACATCTCGCACGCGACCGTCGTCGCCGAGCGCGTCACCGCGGTGGCGTCGGTCGCGACGGCGCAGGTCTCGAAGGTCGATCTCGGCGCCGCGGCAGCGCCCGCGCTGCGCGGCGACACGAACGCGGCGCTGCCGGCGGGCGCGTCGGCGGGGCCGCGCCAGGTCGTCGCCGAAGGCAACACCGTCGGCACCGGCAGCGCGGTGAACCTGGGCAACGGCTCGTCCGTGCGCGAGGGCATCGCGAGCAACCGCGACGTGCTCGGCGTGCCCAACGGCGCGCCGCTCGCGAACGTGAACACCAAGGTCGGCACCGGCTTCATGCACGGCGACGGCGGCAACGGCACCAGCATGGACGGCGGCGGCAGCGACTGCGTGAGCCGGCCCGAGGTGCAGAACTACCTGGCGCTGGTGAAGGACCGCGTGTACGCGCGCTGGAACCCGCCGAAGGACCTGCCGGCCGACGTCAACTACACCGTCACCATGCGCTTCACGCTCGACGAGAGCGGCTCGCTCGTCGAGGCGCAGCTCGGCAACGGGAATCCGGCGCTCGGGCAGAGCGCCGTCGAAGCGATGCGTGCGTCGGCGCCGTTCGCGGCCATGCCCGACCGCGTGCGCTGTCTCGCGCGCCACGGACTCACGGGGCTCTTCAAGCTGCCCTCCGCGAACTAGCCGTGGCGCGCCTCGTCCGCACCCGCGCCTGGCTCGTCGCGCTGCTGGCGCTCGCGCCCGCCGTGGCCTTCGCGCAGTCGCAGCAGCCGGCGCCCGCGCCCCAGCCGCAGAAGAAGAGCCGCGTGGTGCTCGAATACGACGACCAGGAGCACCTGGTCCGCCGCAAGACCGACACGAACGGCGACGGGATCTTCGACGAGACGATCTTCTACAAGAACGACGTGCCCGAGCACGCCGAGGCCGACACGAACTACGACGGCAAGGTCGACCTGTGGATCCGCTACGACCTCACGGGCAAGGAGATCGCGCAGGAGCGCGACACGAACTTCGACGGCAAGGTCGACCGCTGGATCACGCTCGAGAACGGCCAGCCGAAGGTGCAGCGCGACGACAAGAACTTCGACGGCAAGCCCGAGTCCGTCATCTACTTCGAGAACGGCGAGCGCGTGCGCTCGGAAGAGGACACCAACGGCGACGGCAAGGTCGACCGCTGGGTGACCTACACGAACGGCAAGCCGTCGCGCGTCGAGGACGACACCGACGGTGACGGCAAGGTCGACGTGCGGGCCGACTTCGACGCCGACGGCAACAAGACGCTCGAGGTGCAGGACACGAATCGCGACGGCAAGTTCGATGTCACGATCCGCTACGAGCACGGCAAGAAGGCGCGCGTCGAAGAGGACAAGAACGGCGACGGCCAGCCCGACATCGTCACGTACTACGAGAACGACGTGATCGTGAAACGCGAGGCCGACACCGACGGCAACGGCACGCTCGACACCGTGTCGACGTACGTGAACGGCAAGGAAGCGAAGCAGACGCGCGACCTGGACGGCGACGGCAAGCCCGACCTCGTCGCCACGTTCGACTCGAACGGCGTGAAGACCCGCGAGGAGAGCTACGCGAAGGGCGCGGCCACGCCCGACGTGGTGCGCACGTTCGCGAACGGGCAGCTCGTGCGCGAGGAGCGCGACACGAACGGGGACGGCAAGCTCGACGTCACCACCGAGTTCAGCGGCGACCAGCCGACGAAGAGCGTCGCCGACACCAACTTCGACGGGAAGCCGGACACGACGGTGGTCTACAAGGACGGCAAGAAGCTCCGCCAGGAAGAGGACCGCAACGGCGACGGCAAGACCGACGCGATCTACGAGTTCGACGACGACGAGAAGGTCGCGAAGGAGAGCCTCGACAACGACTACGACGGGCGCTTCGAGCAGGTCACCGAGTCGAAGGACGGCCAGCTCGTGCGCCGCACCGTGGACAAGAACGGCGACGGCGTGCCGGAGCGCACCGAGTACTACGCCGACGGGAAGCTCTCGCGCGTGGAACTCGACGAGAACGGCGACGGCAAGGTCGACCTCTGGGACTACTACGACCCGAAGACCGGCAAGCTCGAGAAGCAGGAGCAGGACTCGAACCACGACGGCAAGGTCGACACGTGGGTCGTGCTCGATCCCGACACGGGCAAAGAGCTGCGCGTGCTGAAGGACACGAACGGCGACGGCAAGGCCGACTCGTGGCGCACGAACGACAAGAACGGCACGACCGTGAAGCTCGAAGAGGACAAGGACTTCGACGGCAAGCCCGACCGCGTGACCGAGTTCGTCGACGGCAAGCCCGTGCGCTTCGTCGAGGACCGCAACCACGACGGCAAGCCCGAGCTGCGCGGCGAGATCGGCCCCGATGGCCAGATCACGAGCGAAGAGCAGGACACGAACGGCGATGGCAAGATGGACACGCGCGTCACGTACCAGAACGGCCAGAAGGTGCGCGAGGAGCGCGACAGCAAGGGCACCGGCAAGTTCGACGTCGCGACCACCTTCGAGAACGGCAAGCCCGTGCGCCAGGAGCAGGACACGAAGGGCAATGGCAAGTTCGATTCCGTCATCGCGTTCAAGGACGGCCAGCAGGCGAGTCAGGAACGCGATACGAACGGCGACGGCAAGACCGACCTGTGGGTCACGTTCGACGCCGCGGGCAAGCCCGCGCGCGAAGAGATCGACACGAACGCCGACGGCAAGCCCGACGTCGTGAAGACGTACCAGAACGGCGAGCTCGTGCGCGAGGAGCAGGACCGCGACTTCAACGGCACGTACGAGCTGGTCATCACGTACAAGGACGGGAAGCCGGCGCACTCCGAAGCCGACACGGACGGCGACGGCAAGCCCGACGTGATCACCGAGTACCTGAACGGCGTCAAGGCGAGCCAGACCGAAGACACGAACCACGACGGCAAGCCCGACGTGCGCACCACCTTCGGCCCCGACGGCAAGCCGGTACGCACCGAGGCCGACACCGACGGCAACGGCACGTTCGAGACGGTCTCCTATCTCGAGAACGGCCAGGTCGTGCGCACCGAGAAGGACACGAACGGCGACGGCAAGCCGGACGTGTGGGTCTGGTACGCCGACGGCAAGCCCGTGCGCCAGGAAGAGGACACGAACTTCGACGGCGTGGTCGATCGCCGCTCCTCGACGGGCCAGGGCGGCAGCCAGGCGCAGGAGCTCGACTCGAACGGCGACGGCAAGATCGACACGTGGCTCACGGTCGACTCGGCGGGCAACGTCGTGCAGCGGCAGGAGGACAAGGACGGCGACGGCAAGCCCGACGTCACCATCAAGCTCAAGGACGGCAAGCCGACGCACCTGGAAGAGACGAAGAACGGCTGCGTCGTGCTCGTGCAGGACTACGACGCGGCGGGCAACGTCACCGTCGAGCAGAAGGACACGAACGGCGACTGCAAGATCGACACGTGGACGTACCTCGCGAACGGCGTGGTCGTGAAGCAGGGCCAGGACACGAAGGGCCGCGGCAAGCCCGACGTGCTCACTCTGTTCAGCGCCGACGGCAAGCCCGAGCAGCAGGAGCTGATCTCCGACCCGAAGCACAAGAAGCCGGACAAGCGCCTGTGGCTCGACGCGAATGGCCAAGTGACTTCGCAGTGTCTCGACACCGACGGCAACGGCACGCTCGACGCGCGCGCGATCGTCACGAACGGCGCGGTGTCGGAGGTGTTGATCGACACGAAGGGCAAGGGCTACGCCGACCAGCGCGAGATCTACAAGGACGGCCAGCGCGTGGCACTCGAGGCCGACACGAACCACGACCACAAGGTCGACGTGATCCAGAGCTTCGAAGGCGGCCAGCTGGCGCGCCAGGACGAGGACACCAACTTCGACGGCGTGATCGACCGCAGCTTCGCGGGCGGCAAGGCCGTGCCCGTGCCGGCGGACCCGAAGATCGCGAGCCAGCCGTTCGGGCCTCTGGAGTGCGGCCGCTTCAGCGACTTCTGGAACGCGTCGCCTTAGTTCCGTCCGCCGAGTGAGTCGAGCGTGTTCGGGCGCGCGCCCAGCGTGTGCGCGATGCCCGACAGCAGCGCGAACACGCGCGCGACCAGCACGAAGTCGCTCGGCACGCTGACGATCGGGTCCCGACGGATCGACTCGAAGAGCTCGTCGGTCATCTCCTCGGTGAGCTCGCCGCGGCCGTTGCCGCGCGCCGACGACTCGATCATGCGCCGCGCGATGCCGCGGTAGGTCTCGGGATCGCCGTTCTTCGTGCGGAAGCCGAGCTCCTTGAAGGCGCGGATCATCGCGGCCTCGTTCTCGGTCATCATCGAGAACATCAGCTCGAACAGGCCGAGCCCGAAGCCCTTCGGCAGTTGCTTCGCGAGCCCGAAGTCCAGGATCACGAAGCGCGGCCCCGGCTGGATCATCACGTTGCCCGGGTGCGGATCGGCGTGGAAGAAGCCGAGCCCCATGATCATGCGATTCCACAGCGAGGTGAGCCCCGCGACCACGTCGCCCGGGTCGATCCCCGCGGCGACGAGCGCCGCGCGGTCGTTCGCCTTGATGCCCGACACGAGCTGCATGGTGATCACGCGCGCGGTCGAGTGGTCGGCGACGATCTCGGGCACGACCACGCGCTCGTCGTCGGCGAAGAGCGCGCGCACGCGCTCGGCGTTCTCGACTTCGCGGCGGAAGTCGAGCTCGAGCGACAGGTGGCGCTGCAGCTCGTCGAGCAGCGGCAGGAGCGCGAGCGGCTGCGGGTCGAAGCGCTCGTACAGAATGCAGATGCGCCGCAGCGTGCCCAGATCGGTGCGCACGATGCGGTCGATGTCCGGGTACTGGACCTTCACCGCGACCTCGCGCCCGTCGACGAGCCGCGCGCGGTGCACCTGCGCGAGCGACGCCGACGCCAGCGGCTCGGTCTCGAAGCTCGCGAACACGGCGTCGAGCGGCTTGTCGAGCTCGCGCTCCACGACCTCGCGGATCACCGCGAACGGGCGCGGAGGCACGCGGTCCTGCGCGCGCGCGAGCGTGCGCACGTACTCGGGCGGGAACACGTCGGAGCGCGTGCCCACCACCTGACACACCTTGAGCAGGAGCCCGCGCAGCCGCGTCGCGGTGCGGTAGATCTGTTCGGCGTTGCGCAGATGGATGCGCGAATAGTCGCGCTGCGCGGGATCGACGCCGCGCGCGCGGTCCCACCAGAGCGGCAGCTTCTCGCGCAGCCACACGCACAGCGCCGTCCAGCCGATGCGCGCGGCGCGCGCCACCCGCTCGAGCTCGACCCGCGCTCGTCTCAGCAGACGAGTCACTGCGCCAGCAGCACGAGCCGCTCGTCGTCGGGCTTCGGGAACGTCCAGCCCGAATCGAGGCTCTCGAAGCGGCGCGCGAGTCCGGCCGCGGCTTCGGCGTCGAGCGCCGTGCGGATCGCGCGCTGCACGTCGTTGCGCTCGCGCGCGGCGCGCGTCGAGGCGATCTGGCGCAGCTGCGTCTCCAGCATCGAATCGACGACGGCGCGCCCCCCGATCTCGCGCTTGCCGTCGGCCGTGCGCAGGGTGCGCGCGCGGATCTCCGACAGCGCGGTGCGGAGATACTCGACGTGCGGCGACTCGTCCGCCTGGATGTGCGCCACGAGCGCGGACGCGCCGACCGGATCGGCCGACACCTCGCCGTCGCCGAGCAGCGCCTTCGCCCACTCGAACACGTCTTCCGCGAAGATCTCGACGATCATCACGTTCGCCATGAACGCGATGGCGTCCTCGAGCCGCGGCGACAGCTCGGGGAACAGGCGGCGCCGCTCGCCGCGCCCGCCGCCGGCCATCATGGCGAGCAGCACGTCGTCGGGGATCTCGGGCTTCGCCAGCCCGAGGTCGCGCGCGGCCTCCCACATCTGCTTGTGGCCGCCCTGCTCGCGCCAGCCGGCTTCGTCGCGCGCGTGGGCTTCGAACAAGCCGCCGCCCAGGTGCGCGAGCGCGGTGCCGCCGAGGTCTTCGACGATCTCGCTCCGCAAGTCCGGCAGCGCGAGGTCGCGGATGCGCGCGCCGAAGCCCTCGACGATGGAGATGAGCGTGAGCGAGCGCGTGATCGGCTCGCGCACGCCCTCCGATAGCAGCAGCTTCGCCTGCGCGTAGTTCGGATAGTGCGGCGGCACGAACGCGCGCGGCACGTCGACCAGCGGGTGCCCGTCCGCGCGCAGCCGCTCCTGCCAGGCGCGAATCGCCGGCACGCGGTTCGCGGTGCGCGGCGACACGTAGCGCCCGCCCGCGAAGCCGCCGTGGCAGCGCACGCCGCCCGCGAAGAGCGGCTCGTCGTAAGGCGAATCCTGCAGCAGCTCCTCGCGCGTCCATTCGAGCTTGGTCATGCGAAGAGTCTCGCGCGTCGGGCGCGCGCCCTCAAGCGAGCGTAGGATCGGCGCCGTGACGATCGAGCTCACCTACCTTGCGCTCTCGATCGGCTTGGGCTTCGTGCACATCGTGGCGGCGTCGCAGTCCGCGAGCCTGGAGCGCGGCTACCGCTGGTCGGCGAGCGCGCGCGACGAGCCCGTGGAGCCGCTGCGCGGCGTCGCGGGGAGGCTCGATCGCGCGCTCAAGAACTTTCTCGAGACGTTCCCGTTGTTCGCCGCGGCAGTTCTGGCGACTCACTCACTCGGCCGCCACGACGCACTCACCGAGTGGGGGGTGCGCCTCTACTTCTGGGGTCGCGTCGTCTACCTGCCGCTGTACGCCGCCGGTGTTCCTCTGGTTCGCTCCCTCGCATGGAACGTCGCCTCGGCGGGCATCTTCTCGTGTCTCGCCGCCTTGTTCTGGAGCTGAACGGACGGAGGGCAGAGAGTGATTCGAGGGGCGGTGCTCGAGGGTTGCTCCGGCGTCGGCAAGACCTCGCTGCTCAAGGCGGTGAAGCGGCGGCAGGCCCAGCTCGGTCCCGAACGCAGCGTCGTCATCCTCAGCGAGCACTTCTCGCAGGCGCTGCAGAAGACTCGGGGCGGCTACGAAGAGCTCTCGCTCGCAGAGCATCGGCAGCTCTTGGCGGAGCGACTGCGCGCGCTCGAGTCGCTGCAGGCGTGGGCGGCTCGGGCGGGCGACGCCTCGCGAGACACGTGCGGCGTCTTCTTCCTGCTCGAGCGCTTCCACCTGAACCATCGGACGAGCTTCCCGGAAGACGCGGAGTGGAGCGCCGCGCTCGAATCCCGGCTCGGGGCGCTCGGCGCGGTCTGCTTCCTGCTCACGGCATCGCCGGCGGTCGCGCGCGAGCGCCTGGTCTCGCGACGGGAAGACCTGCGCCAGTCCGAGGTCCCCTCGTTCGCCGACCGGCAGCGGCTTCTGCTGCGGGCTTCGCAGGCGTCGCGCCTCCGCACTGTCGCCCTGGCCACGGACGACGGGGACTGGGAGCGCTGCGCAGCGGCGGTCCTGGCCGCCTTGGACCTCGTCCCGCCCCAATGAACATGTTCACATGCGGGTCCGCAGGCGGTCGGACCGAGAATCGCCCCGAAATCGGGGGATTTCTTCATCAATTTGCTTCCCAAAGTTTGGCCAGGCGGGGTACGATCCCCCTGCATCCACGCGTCGGAGCTGTTCTGGAGGGAGTACCGATGCTGCAGTCTTCTTCGGGGTGGCGCGCCGCATTCGTTGCTACCGCGCTGTTTGCCGCGTCGGCCGCACAGGCCGCGCCGATCACGTACCAATACTCGTCGGGCACTGCGACGATCACGGCCACCGCGGGAACCGCGACCATCGGCGTCGGCACGCTGAGCCTGAACGGCCAGTTCGCCACGTTCGACTCCGTGACCGGCGACCTGACGGGCTTCTCGTTCACGACCACGCCGAACCAGTGGATCGTGCTGAACACCGCGTTCGGCGGGTTCGACCAGGTGTGGGTCAACAGCGCGGCCATGGTGCCGGGCTCGGGCTACGCGACGGTCGCGACCACGCAGATCTCGCCGGGCCACTGGAGCACGAGCGTCGCGCCGGTCGTGGTGAATGCGGTCTACACGGCCAAGAACTCGGTGACTCTCGCCACGGTGGGGCCGGTGCCGCTCAGCTACACCAACGTCACACCGCTCAACTCGACGATCGACGTGATCGGGGGAATGTTCACGCTGCAGGGCATCACGCTCGGCATCATCCCGGTGCCCGGAGAGGCGAATCCCTTGATCGTGAAGGCGGACGTGACGTTCCAAGGCGCACAGCCGGTTCCCGAGCCCACGGCGCTCGGCCTGTTGGCGCTCGCGGGTCTGGGTCTAGGGCTGCTGCGCAAGCGGGGGTAGAAGCGGAATGATCAAGCGGCTGGCAATCGCGCTGGGTGTGCTCTCGCTCGCGAGCTCCTCGTTCGCGACGACGTTGTTCGTGACCTCGAACGGCCTCGTCGCGCCGAATGCGAACTACGGCTGCCCGGCGGGCTCCGCGGACTGCCTCGCGTCGATGGACTTCCAGCTCGCGAGCCCCGCGGTCGCGACCGGCACGATCTCGACGAACAGCGCCGGCACGCTGGCGACCATCAGCCTGGACGTCGCCAGCGCCACGTTCTCGCCCGTGCCGGGCCCCGGCTCGAACGACGTGTTCACGAGCGTGCACTACTCGGGCACGGTGAGCGTGTTCTCCACGTCGAGCGTGATCAGCCAGACCTTGCCGGGCACCGGCACGGTGACGGGCTTCCTGAACGGCACGCCGTTCACGACCTCGTCGTCGGTGCTGAACCTGACGTGCGCGCTCGCGGGCTCGAGCGGCCAGTGCGGCGTCGCGTTCGGCCCGTCCGGGTTCACGGCCGGCTCGCAGAACTGGCTCCACACGTTCAACGTGCTGGTCGCGCCCGAGCCCGCGGTCTTCGGCCTGGCCCTGCTCGGCTTCGCCGCGCTCGCTCTGCGCCGCCGCCGCTAAAGCCGCTCCGCTTCGCTAGGATCGCCGCCATGCGACAGGCGCTCCTCTGTCTCGCGCTCTGCCTCGGGCTCGCCGCCCGCGGCGCGCGCGCGGCCAGCTCGTTCCTCGAGCAGCTCACCAACCAGGCCAACAACCCGATGTACGTGGCCGACCCGGGCGACGGCCGGCTCTTCGTGGTGGAGCGCGCCGGCACGATCCGCATCCTGTCGGGCGGCATGCTGCAGGACGCGAACTCGCCGTTCCTCGACGTCTCGTCCAAGGTCGACGAAGGCGGCGGGTCGGGCGAGGGGGGACTGCTGTCCATCGCGTTCGATCCGAGCTTCGGCACGAACCGGCGCTTCTTCGTGGTGTACACGCGAACGGGCACGGGTGGCTCGCCGCTGGAGACCGTGATCGCGAGCTACCTGGCGCTGGACGGCGACCCCAACCACGCCGACACGTCGACCGAGAAGATCTTGATCACGCAGCTCTCGCCGGTGGGCGCCGAGTTCGTCAACCACAAGGGCGGGAACCTGCAGTTCGGCCCCAACGACCACCTGCTGTACTACGCGTACGGTGACGGCGGGAGCGGCAACGACCCGCTCTGCAACGCGCAAGACGGCACCACGCTGCTCGGCAAGATGATCCGTATCGACCCGAACGGCTCCGACCCGAACGCGCACCCGAACTACGGCATCCCCGCGGACAACCCGTTCGCGAGCGCCACCGACGGCACGCGGCCCGAGATCTGGGCCCGCGGCCTACGCAACCCGTTCCGCTACTCGTTCGACCGCACAACCGGCGACCTGTGGATTGGCGACGTGGGACAGAACACGAAGGAAGAAGTCGACCGCCAGCCCGCGTCGAGCCACGGCGGCGAGAACTACGGCTGGAAGATCTGGGAAGGAGACACCTGCAACGCCGCCGCGCTGGGCGGCATGACGAACTGCCCGGTTTCGGTCACGTCGTGCACGAGCGACTCGTCGCCGCGCGACGGCTACACGTTCCCTGTCATCGACTATCCGCACTCCGTGGGCAACGTCGTGATCGGCGGGCACGTCTACCGCGGGGCTACGGCGGCCTGGCACGGCCGGTACATCTTCGCGGACTTCGGCTTCGGCAAGATCTTCGTGCTGGACGACCCCAACGGCACGCCGAAGCTCGAGGTGCTGTCGGACGGCGACGTGAGCGGCCCGGTCGCCATCGGCGAGGACCACGACGGCGAGCTCTACGTGGTGGGGCTGTACGACGGCACGATCTCGAAGCTGCACTTCGAGAACCTGTCCCTGCCCAAGGCGCAGACGAAGTGTGTGGTGAAGCTGAACCAGGACTTCGCGGGGCTGGCCGACTTCGAGTCCGCGCGCATCCGCTCGTGTCTCGCGAAGGGCGCGACGGGGAAGACGACGCCGTCCGCTTGCCTCGCGCAGGCGAACCCGAAGCTCTCGAAGCTGCAGGCGAAGCACGCCGCGGATGACGCGGCGCTCTGCATGGCCGCGGCCCCCGGCTTCGGCTACGCCGGCGCAGCGGCGGGCGACCAAGCGGCGCTGGACGCCGAGACGAACCTCGCCGCCGACGTGTTCGGCGGCGACCTCGACACGGCGATCGTGACGAAGGCGACGGACCGTAACACTTTCGTGTGTCAGCAGTCCGTCGCCAAGTCGGTCGCGAGCTGCCAGGCGGTGCGGCGCGCCGAGTTCCTGCGCTGCAAAGTGACGGGGCTCGCGAAGGCGACGATCACGTCGGTGCAGGACCTCGCCGACTGCCTGGGCCCCGACGCGAAGGGCCGCATCGCGCGCGCGTGCGACCCGGCGACCGGGCCGCTCGCCGCGAAGGTGATCCCGAAGGCGTGCACGAGCCGCGGCGTCGACCTGGCGGCGGCGTTCCCCGGCTGCGACGAGTCCGACCCCGGCGCGCTCGCGCAGTGCCTCGCCACCGCGGGCGAGTGCGAGACGTGCCGCTTGTTCGACGCCGCCGACGCGCTCGGCACCGGCTGCTCGGTGTGCCCGCCGTGACGGAGCCCGCGCGCCCCGAGCCGCGGCTCGCCGCCACCGTGCTGCTCGTGCGCGACGGCGCGCCGGGCCTCGAGGTGTTCATGGTCGAGCGCCACCACCAGATCGACTTCGCCACCGGCGCGCTCGTGTTCCCCGGCGGCAAGGTCGACCCGGGCGACGCCGACCCGCGGCTCGCCGACCGCTGCGGGGCGGAGCTCGCGGCCGACGCACCCGCGCGCACGCTGCGCGTCGCCGCCATCCGCGAGACGTTCGAGGAGTGCGGCGTGCTGCTCGCGCGGCCGCGCGGCGCGCGCGAGCTCGTGCCCGCCGCGCGCCTGCCGAAGCCCGACGCCGACTTCGCGTCGCTCGTGTGCGGCGGCGACTTCGACCTGGCCTGCGACCTGCTCGTGCCGTTCGCGCACTGGATCACCCCGGCCGTCGTGCCCAAGCGCTTCGACACGCACTTCTTCATCGCCGCTGCGCCCGCCGACCAGCTCGCGCTGCACGACGGGCGCGAGTCCGTCGACTCCGTCTGGATCGCGCCGCAGGCCGCGCTCGACGCCGCGGAGTCGGGCAAGCGCACGATCATCTTCCCCACCCTGATGAACCTGGCGCGGCTCGCGCAGGCGAAGAGCGCCGCCGAGGCGCTCGCGCGCGCGCGCACCGCGAAGATCGTCACGGTGCAGCCCGCCGTCTCGCGCGGCGCCGATGGCAATCCCGCGCTCTCGATTCCCGCGGAAGCGGGCTATCCGACCCTGTCCCCCGCACTCCTTAGGGCCGGCGGACTATGAGCGACGACGCTTCTCTGCGTCAGCGCACGGCGCGCTGGGAGCTGAAGCCTGCCGAGGTCACCGGTGCGTGGAAGGAGAAGCGGCGCCTCGCAGCCGCCATGCGCGTGGTCATCTCGCGGCTCGTCGAGACCGACGCGCCCGAAGCCGAGCTGCGCGCCGCCGCCGACGCGCTCGAGCGCTATGCCGAGCGCCTCGCCACGCACCCGCGCACCCGCCTGCAGCCGGGCTTCGCCGAGACCTCGCCGGCCGGCGACACGAGCGGCTTCTTCGACCGCAGCCCGCTGATCGGCCTGTCGAATCCGCTGTCGCCGCCGCTCGAGCTTCGCGCCGACGACGACCGCCGGCGCGTGCACGGCCGCGGCACGTTCGGCACCGCGTACGAAGGCCCGCCGGGCCACGTGCACGGCGGCTACGTCGCCGCGGCGTTCGACGAGGTGCTGGGCTTCGCGAACGCGCTGTCGGGCACCCCGGGCATGACGGGCACGCTGACGGTGCGCTACCGCCGGCCGACGCCGCTCTACACAGAATTGCGTTTCGAGGCGCGCTACGAGCGCTCCGAGGGCCGCAAGATCTTCACGTCGGGCCAGCTGTGGGCCGGCGACGTGCTGTGCGCCGAGGCCGAGGGGCTGTTCATCTCGGTCGACTTCTCGCGCTTCCGCGCCTTCTTCGAAGCCAGCCAGAAGCGCGACGCCGGCAGCTGAGCCGCTCGGTTTCCGAGGCCCGACTCTTCTCGAGCTCGATGTCAGATCGTGCGAGGCCGAGCGAGGGCCGCCCCGAGCGAGGCCGCAAGCGCCGCAGGCGCGCGCAGTGAGCCGCAGGCGAACGAAGTCATTCGGACTAAGCGGTAAACGGCGAGAGGCGCGCGGCCACGGCGGCCGCGCTCGGGCACCGCTGCGCGGGGTCCTTGGCCATCATCTCCAGGATCAGCGCCGCGAAGCCGTCGGGCAGGCCGTCCGCGCGCGTGCGCGGGTCGGGCGGGCGCGTGTGCCGGTGGTGGTACGTCACGTCGCCGTCCTTGAACGGCACGTTGCCCGTCACCAGCTCGTAGAACGTGACGCCCAGCGCGTAGATGTCGGCGCGTGCGTCGACGGCTTCGCCCAGCGCCTGCTCGGGCGCCATGTAGTACGGCGTGCCGCCGATCAACGTGGCGGAGCGGCGCACCTCTTCGACCATCTTCGCCAGGCCGAAGTCCATGATCTTCACGACCTTGCCGCGCGTGAAGAACAGGTTCGCGGTCTTGATGTCGCGGTGCACGATGCGCCGCTCGTGCGCGTACTCGAGGCCGGCGCAGATCTGCACGCCGAGCCGCGCACAGTCGCGTGCGGACAGCCGCGTCGCCCGCCGCAGGATCACGTGCAGCGGGTCGCCTTCGAGGAGCTCCATCGTGATGAAGAACGTCTGGTCTTCCTGGTCGGCGTCGAACAGCGTGACGATGTTCGGATGGTTCAGCGCCGCGGCCGCGCGCGCCTCGCGCAGGAACAGCTGCACCGCCGTCGGATGGTCGCGCAGGTTCTCGGGCAGGCGCTTCAGCGCGACCTCGCGGCCCAGCCGCTTGTCGCGCGCGCGGAACACCACGCCCATGCCGCCGCGCCCGATCTGCTCGATGATCTCGTAGCGGCTCTCGGCCGCGACGGGCACGGTCGCCGCAGTGATTCGCCCGCTCGACTCGCGCGCCGCCGACACGCGCTTGCGCAGGCCTTCGATGCGCGTCGAGATCTCGGGGAACGTCGGCTCGTCCTCGCGCAGCTTCTCGAGCACGTCGAGCGCGCGCGCCGGCTCGCCGCCGCGCTCGAGCAGCTCGGCCAGGCGGCTGCGCAGAGTGGGATCGGTATGGCCCGAAGTGTCGCGTTCGATGCGCTCTTCGAGCTTGCGCGCCGCGAGGTCCAGATGGCCCTCGGTCTCGAGCGCGTCGGCCAGCAGGAGGCAGGCCTCGGCGTAGTTCGGGTCGCCGGGCAGCACCTGTTGCAAGAGCTTGATCGCGCGCGCGCGGTCGTCGTTGTCGCGCGCCAGCACCGCGGCCTGGAACGACTCGCCGCGGCGTTCGAGCACGCCGATCACGCGGTCGGTCTCGCCGGCCTCGCGGTAGCACGCGAGCGCGCGCTCGTAGTCCGCGGCCGCTTCGTACGCCTTGCCCGCGCGGATGGGATCGCCCGCGCGCCGGAACATCTCGGCCGACTTCGCCGACTCGCCCGCCTTCTGGTACAGCGCGGCGGCGCGCGACCACTCCGAGAGCTCCTCCCGCAGGTGCGCCGCTTCCGCGAAGTACTCGGCGTACTCGTAGTGCTCGGCCGCGCGGCCCTTGTTGCCCTGCGCGGCGTGCATTCGCGCCAGCACGAAGTTCGACAGCTTGTCCTGGCCTTCGCGGGCGAGCGCGCGCGCGGCGGCCGCGACGTCGCCCTGCAGATAGGGAGTCACTGCCGGCGGACAGCCCTTGAACAGCACGCCCTCGTTCCTGCCGAGATCGACCTCGAGCGAGAGCGTCGCGTAGCTGTCGACCACGACCTCGCGCTCGGCCACGCGGTCGCCGCTGCCCAGCGCCACCAGGTGGCGGCCGAGCGGCAGACCGATGCGCACCGACTGGCCGCGCAGGTGGCGGAACGTGTCGGGCCGGCCGCCGACCGAGACCGCGCACTCGCGCACCGGCTGGCCGTCCCAGTTCACGCGGATCTCCACGGGGCAATGGCGCGGCTTCAGGTCGAACTCGACGCGCCGCGTGTCGCGGCTGCCGACCTGTGCCTGCAGCAGCTCGTACGGCTCTTCGAGCGCGCCGTCGCTGCTGCCGCCGTACAGCTCGCCGTCGACCGCGACCCAGTACTTGCCCGGCCCGAGCCCGCGGAACTGCGTCTCTCGTGACACCAGATGGTGTACGGTGCGCGAGGACACCTTGGTCTTCGCCGCTTCGCGCTCGGCCGGCGTCAGGCGCTTGCGGTGCGGCTTCCGGCGCGTCACCGACACCGTGAAGCTGCCGCGCAGATCGTCCGGGTACGCGATGACCACGACCAGGTCGCCGGCGCCTCGCGCGGTGCGCGCCGCGACGAGCAGCACGGTGAAGCAGCCGAGCAGCGCGAGCAGCCAGCTCTGTCCGCCCGGCCGCGAAGCGAACGCCTCGAAGCGCGAGGCGCGCTGCTGCCAGACCGGCGGCAGCGATTCGTAGCTCTGGTGCAGCGCGGACTCCACGCGCGGCGCCCAGCGCGCCCAGCTCGCCGCGAGCTCGGCGCGCGCGTCGGGCGGGATCCAGCGGTCGAGATCGCCGAACGACGGCGGCTCGGCCGGAGCGGCGTCCGCGGGCTTCGGCGCGAGCTTGGGCCGCGGCGGCGGCAGCGCTCCGGGAGCGGTCGCGTCGGGCTCCGTGGGCGCCTCGGCGGAGTCCGCGTGCGCGCCTGCGGGCGCGCCCTCCGTCGCCTGCTCCTGCTTCTCCTTCTGCTCCAGCATGCGGCGCATCCGCTGGCGCGCGCGCCACCACTCCGCGCGCGGATTGCGCGGGCGCGGCGTGGCTTCGTCGTCGGGGCCGAGCTGGTTCCAGCTGCGGTTCGGTTTGTCGGGCGCGGAGGACGACGCGCCGCTCGAATCGTCGACGCCCGAGAGCGGGTCGGAGCTCTGCGCGCGTGCCGCGGGCGCGGCAACCACGAGCACCGCGGCGAGCGCGCACGCGGCGAAGCTGGAGGGGCTCGAGATGCGCATCGATCGGCTCAACTATTCGGTGTCGCGCCGCTTTCGATTGAGCCGAGGCGTGCACTCCTGCGCCAACCTCGCCAGCCGAGCGCGCCGCGAGATAGCATGGGGGCAGCGAAGGCGGACTCCATGCGCGCAGGGACGTTCCTGACGGAGGAGATCGAACGCGGCCCGGCGGGCCCGAAGGTCGGCGCCTTCTTCGACGTCGATGGCACGCTGCTTTCGGGCTTCTCGGGCATCGCGTTCTGGCGCGACCGGCTCCTGTCCGGACAGATGAGCGCGTCGGACCTGTCCGAGAACCTGCTGGCATGGGTGGGCTTCCAGCGCGGCCAGATCGGCTTTTCGGGAATCCTCACCGCGTGGTCGAGCATGCTGCGCGGCACGCTCGAGCAGGACCTCGTCGACACCGGCGAGCGCCTGTTCGAAGAAGAGCTCGCGGCGCTGGTGTTCCCCGAATCGCGCGCGCTCGTGCAGGCGCATCTGCGCCGCGGCCACACCGTGGCGATCGTATCGGCGGCGACGCGCTACCAGGTCGAGCCGCTCGCGCGCGACCTCGGCATCGAGCGCGTGCTGTGCACGCAGCTCGAGGTCGACCCCGAGGGCCACTTCACGGGCCAGTACGTGCGGCCCGCCTGCTGGGGCGAGGGCAAGGCGACCGCGGTGCGCGCGCTCGCCGCCGCCGAGGGCCTCGACCTGGCGCAGAGCTACTTCTACAGCGACGCCGCCGAAGACCTGCCGCTCTTCGAGATCGTCGGCCGGCCGCGTCCCACGAACCCCGACAAGCGCCTCGGGCGCATCGCCGAGAAGCGCGCCTGGCCGCAGCGGCGCTTCGGCAGCCGCGGGCGGCCGAGCTTCGCGGACGTGGTGCGCACCGGCTTGTCGGCGATGTCGAGCGGGCTCGCGCTCGCGCTGGGTGTGCCGCTCGCGCTCGTGACCGGCCGCCCGAAGGCGGCGTTCGATTTCGCGCTCGGCGCGTGGGGCGACCTGGGCACGGCGCTCGCGGGCATCGAGCTGCGCGTGCGCGGCGAAGAGCACCTGTGGTCGTCGCGGCCCGCGGTATTCATCTTCAACCACCAGAGCGCGCTCGACGTGCTGATCCTGTGCAAGCTGCTGCGCCGCGACTTCGTCGGCGTGGCGAAGCAGGAGCTGCGCCGCGTGCCGCTCTTCGGCGCGCTCGCGGCGCTCACGGGCACGGTGTTCGTCGACCGTGCGGACTCGGGCGCGGCGATCCGCGCGCTCCAGCCGGCGGTCGACGCGCTGCGCATGGGTACGTCGCTGGCGATCGCGCCCGAAGGCACGCGCGCGCCCACGCCGCGGCTGGGACGCTTCAAGAAGGGCGCGTTCCACATGGCCATGCAGGCGCGCGTGCCGATCGTGCCCATCGTCATCAAGAACGCGCTCGACGCGCTGCCGAAGAGCGGGCTCGTGATCCGGCCTGCGACGCTCGAAGTCGTGGTGCTGCCGCCCGTGCCGACGCGCGACTGGAAGCGCGAGACGATCGACCAGCACATCGCCGACGTGCGGGCCCTGTACGAGGAAGTCCTCGGCGACTGAGCCGCGCTAGAATCGGGCGATGGTGGGGGGCGAGGGCGAGGCGCAGCCGAGCGAGCGTCATCCGCGCGACCGGCTCCGCCCGGAGCTCGGCCTCGCCGATGCGACGCTTTTGTGTGTCGCCTCGGTCATCGGCTCGGGGATCTTTCTGACGCCCGGCGCGATCGCGGAGCGCCTGCCTCATCCCGGGCTGATCCTCGGGGTGTGGCTCGCGGGCGGCGCGCTCTCGCTGGCCGGCGCGCTGGCCAATGCCGAGCTCGGCGCCATGTACCCGCACGCGGGCGGCGACTACGTGTATCTGCGCGAGGCGTTCTCGCCGCTCGCGGGCTTCGTGACCGGCTGGGTGTCGTTCTTCGCGATCTTCACCGGCACCGTCGCGACGCTCGCAGCGGGCGTGGGTGAGGCGCTGGGCGCGTTCTTTCCGCTGGGCGACGGCGGGAAGCTGCTCGTCGCCCTGGTGGCGACGTTCGGCGCGAGCTGGCTCAACGTGGTCGGCGTGCGCGACAGCGCGCGCGTGAACAATGCGGGCGCGGCGCTGAAGATCGTCGCGCTCGGCGCGCTCGTGGTGCTGGCGCCGCTGTCGGGCGCGGGCGACGTCACGCGCCTGTCGTTCTCCGCGCCGGGTGCGTCCGGCGCGACGTGGAGCGCGTTCGGGCTCGCGCTCTCGCCGGTGTTGTTCAGCTACCTGGGCTGGAACGCCACGGTGTACGTGGCGAGCGAGATCCACGACGCGCAGCGCAACGTGCCGCGCTCGCTCTTCCTGGGCCTGGCGATCTGCATCGCGGTCTATCTCGCGGTGAACGCGGTGTATCTCTATGCGCTGCCACTCGACGCGCTGCGCGCCTCCGGAAACGCGGGCGAAGCCGCCGCGCGCGCTCTCTTCGGCCCCGTGAGCGGCACGGTGCTCGCCGCGTTCGTGTTGGGCTCGATCCTCGCGACCCTGAACGCGACGATCCTCGTCGGGCCGCGCATCGCCTACGCCATGGCGATCGACGAGCGGTTCTTCCGCGGCGTCGACGCCGTGCACCCGCGTTTCGGCACGCCGCACATCTCGATCTGGGTGCAGGCCGGCGTCGCCGCGGTGCTCCTGCTCGTGCTGCGCAGCTTCCCGAGCGTGCTCGACTTCACCACCTTCGCGATCGTGCTCGCGACGATCGCCGACACGCTCGCGCTCTACGCGCTGCGCATGCGCCGGCCGGGCGCCGCGCGCCCGTACCGCGCGTGGGGCTATCCGCTCGTGCCGGGCCTCTACGTGCTCGCGAACGTCGCCGTGGCGATCGCGCTCCTCGTCGGCAACCCGCGCGAGAGCGCGATCTGCCTCGGCGTGATCCTGTCCGCGATTCCGTTCTGGTACGGCTTCCAGTCGATCGAGTGACCCTTGGCCGGCTTCGGGGCGTCGGCGCCGCGGACGTTCGCCGCGAAGAGCGGGGCGAGCGCGAGTAGTGCACGATGTGCAAGGGCCACCGTATCGCGCTGAGAAACAATTGGAGTGCGCTCGCGATGAAGCTCTTCCGCCTGCGCCAGGTGTGGCTGCCGACCGTCTGGTCTTCGTTGGTGCTCGCAGGGCTGCTGGCCGCGCTCGCGCTCGCGGCGATGCGCCAGGCGTATGGCTTTCTCGCGCCGAATGCACCGGTCGGCGCGCGCGTGCTCGTGGTCGAAGGCTGGCTGCCGGACGATGCGCTCGAGCAAGCGGCGGCCGAGGCGCGCAGCGGTGCGTACGAACGCGTGCTCACCACGGGCGGGCCGGTCTGGGGCGGCTGTGACTGTCAGAAGGAGCGCACGTACGCGGACTGGGCGCGCGACTCGCTCGTCCGCGCCGGCGTACCCGAGGAGAAGCTCGTCGCGATTCCCGCGCCAGCGTCCGCGCAAGACCGCTCGTTCCTGAACGCGGTCATGGTGCGCGAGTGGCTCGAGCGCGAGGGCCGCGGCTTCGACGCCGTCGACGTATTCTCCGGCGCGGTGCACGGCCGCCGCTCGTGGCTCTTGCATCGAATGGCGCTCGGCCCGGGCGTGCGCGTCGGCATCCGCTCGGCCGCGCCGACCGAGTACGACCCCGCGGCGTGGTGGCGCACGAGCGCGGGCGCGAAGGAGGTGCTGGGCGAGTCGATCGGCTGGCTCTGGACCGAGCTGTTCTTCCACCCGGGCGCGCCCGGCTCGCGCGAAGAGCGCTGGGCCGTGCCGTAGTCAGTGACTCCGTAGAAACGCTTGCAGCTTCGCGCGCGCGAGCTGCGTGCCGAAGCCGCCCCAGAACACGTCGAAGCCGTGGTCCTGCGCGGGCAGGAGCACCGTCTCGTGCGCGACGCCCGCGCGCGCGAGCGCCGCGTCGAGCGCCTCGACCTGCGCCGGCGCGACGAGCCGGTCGCTGCCGCCGAGGAAGCTCACGGTGGGCGGCGAGTCGGCGCTCACGTGCGCGAGCGGCGAGAGCACGCGGTAGCGGTCGGGCAGGGCGTCCGGCGCGCCGCCGACGTACGCCTCGATGAGCGGCCGCAGGTAGGCCGCGCTCGGGCAGTCGCGATAGAAGCGCGCGAGGTCGCTCGGCCCGTAGAAGCTCACCACCGAGTGCACTGCGACGAGCGGCACGTCCGTCGAAGGCGGCAGAGCCGCGTCGCCGCGACTATACGCGGCGAGCAGCGCCAGGTTCGCGCCGGCCGAGCTGCCCATTACGCTGATCCGCGCGGGGTCGAGGTGGTACTCGGCCGCGTGCGCGGCGACCCAGCCGAGCGCGGACTTCACGTCGCCGACCTCGTCCTGCCACCGGGCGGGCGGAGGCAGACGGTACGCGGCGTCGAACACTTCGAAGCCGAGCCCGTTGAGCCAGCGGTCCCATTCCGGCGACGCGCTGCGGTGGCCGAAGCTCCAGGCGCCGCCGTGCACCAGCACCATCGCGGGGCGCAGCGGGCCCGAGTCACCGCGGCCGGTCGGCCAGACGTCGAGCTCGAGCGTCTCTCCGTTCGCCGTCTTGCCGTACACCAGAGTGCGTTGCTTCTGCGGCGGGCCCGCGTTCAAGTGACGCGCATTGGCCGCGTACTCTCCGAGCGAGAGCGGCACGCCGAGCGCGCGCGCTTTGGTCCAGATTGCGAGCGTGGGCACGAGCGCCATGCACAGCGTGAGCACCGCGGAGAACGCAAAGAGCCGCGCCCCCAGCACCGCCCCGAGCGCGCGCGCGGCGGGCCACAGCACGGCCGCGAGCGCGGTCCCCGCGAGCAGGTGCAACGGCAACGTCAACGCCAGCGCGCCGAGCCGTCCCGGGCCGTCCCACGCGAGGGGCGTCACCATCGCGAACGCCACGAACGCGGCGAACGCGGCGAGCAGCACCGCGACGAGCGTCAGCAGCGCCACGGCGAGTCTGCGAAGTCCCATGCGCGCGGAGCATGCCTGATACCATTCACACGTGCCGCGTCTCTTCGTCTGCGCTCTCGCCGCGCTGCTCGCGTTCGTCGACGCCCGCGCGTTCGCCGGCGAGCCGAACGACCCGAACGCGCCGAAGTCCGAGGAGGGCTTCTGGTCGGGTCTTCCTCTGCTCAAGGACAAGGCGATCGCCGCGGGCGCCGATCTGCCGCTGCCGTTCGGCGTGGCGCTCGTCGGCACGGGGCTCAAGGGCCGCGAGATCGACGTCACCGACGTGCGGGTCGGCCTCGAGGGCGCGCCGCGCTCGGTGAGCCGCTTCATCGACCTCGGCTCGAAGTCCGACGTCGTGAACGCGAACCTGAAGCTCGACGTGTGGCTGCTGCCGTTCCTGAACCTGTACGCGCTGCTCGGCTACGTGCGGAACCAGTCGACCACGCACGCGCTGGTCACCGTCCCGCGTCCGGGCCCTCTGCCCGGCACGCGCACCGTCTCGACGAGCATCCAGACGAACCTCGACGGCGCGATCGGCGGGCTCGGCGCCACGCTGGCCGGCGGCTACAAGGAGCTGTTCGTCGTCGCCGACTGCAACTACGACCAGATCGACATGGGCTTCGACGACTCCTTCCACGCGCTGATCGCGAGCGTGCGCGGCGGCTGGAACGGCTACATCCGCGAGGTGCCCGTGCAGTTCTGGGTCGGCGCGGGCTACTGGGACACCGCAGCCACGGCGAAGGGCCACGCGGATCTGGCCGGCGGTCAGACGCTCGTGTTCGAGGCCGATCAGCGCCCGGTGAAGTACTGGATGTACGACCTGGGCGGGCAGTTCAACTTCAGCAAGCGCTGGCAGCTGTTCATCGACGTGGGCACCGACTTCAACGGCGGCTACGTCTTCGCTGCCGGGCCCACGTTCCGCTTCTGAGTCACTGACTCGACGAGCGCAGCGGCGGCAGCCAGCCCGACGCGTTCCCGCCGTAGAAGCCGGCGACGACGTCCGTGGGATGATCGTGCAGCGAGCGGTCGAAGCGCGCGATGGGATCGCGCCCGCCTTCCGCGTGCGGGTAGTCCGACGAGAACATGTACAGGCACGGGTTCGACTCGCGGCACAACCGGCCGACGTCCTCGAAGGGGTAGGGCGTGAAGCGGAGCTGCGCGGCGGCTTGCTGGCTGGGCGTGCGCTCGAACGCGGCGAGCCGCGGCTCCGACTTGCCCCAGATGGCGACCGCGTGGTCGAGCCGGCGCAGCATATCGGGAACCCAGCCCGCGCCGACCTCGATCGCGCCGCCGCGCAGCGCGCAGTGCCGCTCGAGCACGCCGTCGAGCACCAGCATGGCCAGGAAGCGCTCGATCGGCTGGTAGATCACGAGCATGTCCTTCGAGCCGATCACTTCGGGCCGGTTGCCTTCCTCGACCCGCGCCGTGACTCCATCGTCGAGCCACGCTTCGCCGGCCGAGAACGCGCCGCTGCCCACGTGCAGCACGAACGGCACGCGGCGCTCGGCGAGTCGCGCCCAGAACGGCTCGTGCACCGCGTGGCCCGGCGCGTGGCCGGCGGGCGCGCGCGCGGGGATCCACACGGGACCGAGTCCGAGCTCGAGCGCGAAGTCCAGCTCGGCGAGCGAGCGCGCGCCGCCATCCAGGTCGCACAGCGCAACGCCGCAGAGGCGCGGGTCGCGCGCGCAGAACTCGGCCATGGCCCGGTTGTGCGCGCGGTACGCCGCGTAGCGCAGCTCGGCGTCGGCGACGTCGAACAGCTTCGCGCAGAACGACGAGTACACGACCTGTCGCTCGAACCCCAACAGGTCGAGCGCCGCCGAGCGCTCGTCGGGATCGTTCGCACCGAGCGCGTCGTGCCATTTCGGGCCCTTGCGCAGCAGCTCGGCACCCAGCTCGACCAGCGCGTCGCGCGAGCGCGTCCGCCGCTCCGCCCACGGCCCGAGCGCCGGCACCACCTGCGGCATGCGCGCCGCGACGGCTGCGCTCGCGTGCTCGGTCAGGAACGTCGGCCACTCCATCAAGTGGCTGTCCGCGTCGAGGGTTCTGCGGCTGCCTGCGTAGCTCACCCTGCCAGCGTACCTCTCTCCGCGAGTCTACACGGGAATGTCATTTGAACGTGACGCCTCGTCCATGCCAGCCTCGCACGGATGACGAAGATCGAGCTGTTCCGGCACGTCGAGAATCCGAAGCGGTATGCGGCGGGAGAGGTGATCTTCCGCGAAGGCGAGCCGGGCGAGTGCATGTACGCGGTGGTCGAAGGCGAGGTCGAGGTCCGCTGCGGCGAGCGGCTGATCGAACGCACGGGCGAAGGGGGTGTGGTGGGCGAGCTCGCGCTGATCGACCGCGGCCCGCGCAGCGCGACGGCCGTCGCGGCGACGCCCTGCCTGCTCGCTCCGGTCGACGACAAGCAGTTCCAATACCTGGTCCAGCAGGCTCCGTTCTTCGCACTGCAGGTGATGCGCGTCCTGGCCGAGCGCCTGCGCCGCCAGACCTGACCCGGGCCCGACATCGAGGGAACGGCGAACGGGCTCGGCGCCGCTTTCGCCCTGCTTCGTTTCCGGCGCTGACTTCGGCCGTGCCGCCGCGCATACTCCAGCCTTGGAGGGAGTCATGAGGGGTCTGCGCAGCGTTCTCGCGGCGGTCCTGGTCTCGTTCGCTGCGCACGCCGCGCGTGCCGACGACACGGTCGACTTCGGGCGTTCTGGCCCGTATGTCGGCGTGGGCGCGTCGCGCAGCGTGAATCTGATCGAGGCATTTCTCGACGGCACGGCCGTGCTCGACCAGATCCACGTGAGCGACAGCTGGGGCGTGAACGTGCGCGCGGGCTACCGCGCGTTCTCGTGGCTGGCGTTCGAGGCCGAGTACGAGTGGCTCGACCCGTTCCGCGCCGAGCTCGGCGGTCTGCACATCGGCTCGATCGGCTTCCAGTCGGCTACCGCGAACATGAAGTTCATCATCCCCATCCGCCGCTTCCAGCCCTACTTGTTGCTCGGTGCAGGCGCGCTGTTCACGTCCATCGAGGATCGGCACGCATTTCTGACGGCCGACCACAGCGCGTTCGCGGGGCGGCTCGGCGTGGGCTTCGACGTGTACCTCACGCAGAACCTCGTGCTGAACTCCGGCGTCGAAGGTGTGCTCTCGCCGGCGGGGCTCAAGCTCACTCTCCCGCAGGGCACGTTCTCCGAGAACGGCCTGGGCACGGTCACGTTCCAGCTCGGGCTCGCCTGGCGCTTCTAGATGCGCGCATCAAGTCGCACGGCCCGGCCGATGACTCGGCCGGAGGTCGCCGCATGCGCGATCTCGCCGCGCTCGCCTGTGCCGTCGTTCTCGCCGGCTGCGCCACGCCAGAGGGGAGTGACTCGCAGCTCGCCGCGGGCGAGGGCGTCGTGCTGCCGCGCGTGGTCGGCAACCTGGAGTTCCCCGAGTGGCGCAGCGTGCGCGTGCTCCCCGTCCGCTCCGCAATCGGCGCAGTCGCTTCGTAGCTGAGATGCGTGTTTCGCGCGAAGTTCGACGGCGCGTAGCACCGGTTCGACGGCACTGCGCGGACCGCACGCTCGTGCTCGTCGCCGAGTCGCACCGCGACCTCTTATCATTTTCGGGCGCGGCGCGAAGGCCCGGGTATACTCGGCACGCGCGCTCTTGCATCGCAGGTTAGAGCGGCGCGCGACGACCTACCTCGTCGCTACTGGCAATCGACACAGATCGGAATCGGAAGGGAGAGAACCTTGGGGACCGCTAGAAAGCACAGCAAGGCGGCGTTCGTCCGCGGCCTGCCGTCGACCACACCTGCGGCGGAAGTCGTGAAGAAGGCTGCCGCGGCGGGAATGAAGCTCTCGCCCGCGTACGTCTACGTGATCCGCTCGAAGAGCTCGTCGAAGCGAAAGCGCGCCCCCGCCGCACGGGGCCGCATGTCGGGGAGCGGCCTGGAAAAGCAGTTCGTGAACCTGGCGCTCGACATGGGCTTCGCGCGCGCACAAGAGCTGCTCGACGCGGCACGAGCTAAGGCCCGGCAAGCGCTGGGGTAGGCGCGAGCTAAGACGCTTGCCAGCAGGCCCGAGAAGGCGACATGAATCGGCCGCGCGCGCTGCTTCTCGACCTGGACGAGACCTTGCTCGACGGCCGCGGCTTGGCCGAGTCGATCGGGCAGACCTGCGCGGAGGTCGCGGCGAAGCATCCGCAGCTCGAGCGCGCGCGGCTCGCCGCGGCGAATGCCGAGGCCTGGTCGCGCTACTGGCCCGAGGTCGAGATGAAGTGGGTGCTCGGCGCGCTCGACGGCGCCGCCGTGATGTCGGACGTGTGGCGCCGGACGCTCCGCGCTTGCGATTGCGCGGACGAGTCCGTCGCGCGCTTCGCCTTCGAGACGCATCGGCCGCTGGCGCGGGCAGCGCACCGGCTCTTCGGCGACGCGCACGAGCTCCTCGCCGCCGCGCGGCGCGCGAACGTCCCGCTCGCGCTCATCACGAACGGCGCATCGGACACGCAGCGCGAGAAGCTGGCCGTGCTGCAGCTCGAGCCCGCGTTCGCCGCGATCGTGATCTCGGGCGAGCTCGGCGTCGCCAAGCCGGAGCGCGCGCCGTTCGAGGCAGCGCTGCGCGCGCTCGGCATTTCGGCGGGCGAAGCATGGCACGTCGGCGACAGCGCGAGCGACGACGTGGCGGGCGCGCGGGCCGCCGGCGTCGGTGCGGTCTGGCTGAACCGCAGCGGGCGCGCGCGCCGGCCCGGCGAGCCGCAGCCCGACCTCGAGATCCGCTCGCTCCGCGAGCTCGTCGGGCCTGTGCTAACACCAGTCTACGCATGAGGGAGCACGCGGGCCCGCCGCAGGGCCAGCATTCCGGCAAGCCCGACCTGCGCGGCATCGCGCGACGCGCGATGACCGACCGCGCGCTGTTGCCCGACTTCTCGGGTGCGGCGCTGATCCAGGTGGCGCGGCTCACCGAGGCCGACGCGTCGGCCGCTGCGGGGGAGCGCGGGCTGCGCGACCTGCGCGACCGGCTGTGGCTGTCGATCGACAACGACGACTCGCTCGACCTGGACCAGCTCTCGGTCGCCGAGCCGCTCGCGAAGGGCGCGGTGAAGCTCTACGTGGCGATCGCCGACGTGGACGCGCTGGTCGCGAAGAGCTCCGCGGTCGACGACCACGCGCGCGCCAACACCACTTCGGTGTATACCGCCGCCCAGATCTTCCCGATGCTGCCCGAGAAGCTGTCGACCGACCTCACGTCGCTGCGCCAGGACGTCGACCGCGCGGCGCTGGTGGTCGAGCTCACCGTGGAGGCCGACGGCGCGATCGCGGACTCGAGCGTGTACCGGGCGTCAGTCCGCAACCGCGCGAAGCTCGCGTACAACGGCGTGGCGGCTTGGCTCGAAGGCACGGCCCCCGCGCCCGCGCCCGTGACCGCCCTGAAGGGCGTCGACGAACAGCTCCGCGTGCAGGACAAGCTCGCGCAGCTCCTGCGCGCGCGGCGGCTCGACCAGGGCGCGCTCACGCTCGAGACCGTCGAAGCCCGCGCCGTCTTCGACGACGGCACGCTCACCGACCTGGTGCCCGAGCGCCGCAACCGCGCGAAGGACCTGATCGAGGACCTGATGATCGCCGCGAACGGCGTGACCGCGCGCTTCCTGCAGGCGAAGAAGCTGCCGTCGCTGCGCCGCGTGCTGCGCTCGCCCGAGCGGTGGGCGAAGATCGTCGAGCTGGCGGCGTCGGTCGGCGAGAAGCTGCCGGCCGAGCCGTCGAATGCGGCGCTCGAAGCGTTCCTGAAGAAGCGCTGCGTGGCCGATCCCGCGCGCTTCGTCGACTTGTCCGTGTCGGTCGTGAAGCTCCTCGGGCGCGGCGAGTACGACGTGGAGCTGCCGGGCCAGAAGCCCACGGGTCACTTCGCGCTCGCGCTGCGCGACTACACGCACTCCACCGCGCCGAACCGCCGCTTTCCCGACCTGATCACGCAGCGGCTCCTCAAGTGCGCGCTCGCCGGCGCGCGCAGCCCGTACTCGAACGGCGAGCTCAACGCGTTGGCGAGTCACTGCACCGAGCAGGAGGACGCCGCCACGAAGGTGGAGCGCACGGTGCGGAAGTCCGCCGCGGCGCTGCTCCTGTCGTCGCACGTCGGCGAGACGTTCGACGCGCTCGTGACGGGCGCGTCGTCGAAGGGCACGTGGGTGCGCATCGCGCATCCCGCGGCGGAGGGTATGCTGGTGCGCGGCGCCGAGGGCGCCGACGTGGGGGACAAGCTCAGAGTGAAGCTCGTCCGCACCGACTTCCAGCGCGGGTTCGTCGACTTTGCGCGAGCCTGAGACGCGCGACCCGGCGAGCGCCGATCCCGCGCTCGACCCGGCGCGGCAGCCTCCGCCCGCGAGCTCGACCGAGGACTGGGGCAAGGGCACGCGCGACGTGCAGGAGCACAGGCTGTTGCGCGGCCCCGGCCCGCGGCGCAGCGAGCTCTTGCACGCGCTGCGCATCTTCCGCGAGTGCGTGCGCGGCTTCCGCACGCTGCACTTCGTGGGCCCGTGCGTCACGGTCTTCGGCTCCGCGCGCTTCGAGGAGAACCATCCGTACTACGCGCTCGCGCGCTCCGTCGGCGCGAAGCTCGCCGATGCCGGCTTCACGGTCATGACGGGCGGCGGCCCGGGCATCATGGAAGCGGCGAACCGCGGCGCGAAGGACGCGGGTGGCACGTCCGTCGGCTGCAACATCACGCTGCCGACGGAGCAGCGGCCCAATCCTTATCTCGATCGCTGGGTCGAGGTGAAATACTTCTTCGTGCGCAAGATGCTGCTCGAGAAATACTCCTATGCGTTCATCGCCATGCCCGGCGGCATCGGCACGCTCGACGAGATCTTCGAGACCGCCGTCCTCATCCAGACGCGCAAGATCAAGGACTTCCCCATCGCGCTGATGGGCAGGAGCTACTGGACCCCGCTCCTCGACTACCTGCGCGACTACCCGCTCGCCACCGGCACGATCGATCCCGAGGACATCCAGCGCTGGATCGTGAGTGACTCCCCCGAAGAAGTCGTCGAGCTGATCCGGGAGCGCGCCACGCGCCAGTTCATGCTCACGTACGGACCCAAGGCGAGGTGGTGGTTGGGGGAGAGATGAGTGGCGCGCGGCTTGCACGATCGGTCCTGCGAGAGCGCCCCTCTGCGCTCGGCGAGGCAAAATGAAGAACCTACTTGCAATCGCTACTCGTGGTGCACTCGCGGTCGGCCTGCTCCTGTGCGCGGCCGCGCCGTCGCCGGCGCGCGCGGCCGTCAGCGTCTCGATCGGCGCGCCGTCGATCGACATCGGGATCCACTTCGGCGCGCTGCCGGCACTGACGGTCGTGCCGGGGACTCCCGTCTACTACGCGCCGAGCGTCGACGCGAACTTCTTCTTCTACGACGGGATGTATTGGGTCTACCAGGGCGACCACTGGTACGCGAGCTCCTGGTACAACGGACCGTGGGCGCTCGTCGATCCGGAGATCGTGCCCGTGTTCATCCTGCAGGTGCCGGTGCGCTACTACCGGCGGCCGCCGGAGTTCTTCCACGGCTGGGCGCGCAACGCGGCGCCGCACTGGGACGAGCACTGGGGGCACGACTGGGCGGGGCATCACGTGGCGTGGAGTCACGTCGACAAGAGTCACGTGCCGCGGCCTGCGCCGATTCCGGCCTACCAGCGCAAGTACAAAGGCAACACCTATCCCCAGGTCGAGCAACAGCGCGCTCTTCACACCGTGAAGAACTACAAGTACGAGCCGCGCGAGCCGGTCGTGCGCGACCACTACGCGCAGCACGCACGGCCCGAGCCGCCGCATCCGCAAGCGGGCGGTCCGCACGGCGGCGGTCCGCCGGGCGAGCACGGCCGCTAGAGCTAGGCGCGGCTCTCGGGTCGAGGCGCCGGCGCCGGCGCGGCGGCCTCGGCCTGACTCCGCACCGCGCGCTCGGGCCGGTACATCTTGGTGCGGCCGTTGAAGGTCGCCCCGCGCGCGATCACGAACGACGGCGTCTCGACGTCGCCGTGCAGGCGGCCGGTCGCGTGGAGCACGATCTCGCGCGTGGCGACGATGTCGCCCACGACCGCGCCGCGGATCTCGACGGCGCGCGCGCGGATCGGCGCCTCGACGGCGCCGCTCTCGGAGACGAACACGCTCGCCGCGCTCTCGATCTCGCCGCGCAGCTCGCCGTCCACGCGGAGCGACTGCGACACGACGAGGCGCCCGTTCATCTCGACGCCGCGGGCGATCACCGCGACGTCGGGCTCGGGCTGGACCGGCTCGGCGTCGGGTGCGGCCGCCGCCACCGGCTCCTCTTCCGGAACACCCACCACCAGACGCCGCCAGCCCCCGAAACGCGTCTCCATGCCGAACTCCTCGCCACTGCCCACGGTTCGCCGCAGGAGCTGCGGCTTCACGAGCACGCATCGGCGCAGGCGGGATCGACCTTGAGACGGCTGGCTACGGCCCGCTGAACACCTTTCCCGAGTGACTCTCGTCCCGCGGCTGCGACAGGTACGCCGCCTTCGGGTCGTACTCGCTCGCGCCTGCTTCGACCCAGCGCGCGAGCTCGGCGCGGCCCACCACGAACCAGTGCACTTCATCGGGCCCGTCGGCCAGGCGCAGGGTGCGCTGGCTCGCGTACATGTCGGCCAGCGGGGTCCACTGCGACACGCCGGTCGCGCCGTGGATCTGGATCGCCTCGTCGATGATCTTGCACACGCGCTCGGGCACCATGGCCTTCACGGCGCTGACCCACACGCGCGCGGCCGAGTTGCCCAGCACGTCCATCGCCTTGGCCGCCTTCAGCACCATCATGCGCATGGCCTCGATCTCCACGCGCGCGCGCGCGATCACCTCGGTGTTCTTCCCCAGGTTCGCCAGGCGCTTGCCGAACGCCTCGCGCGTGAGCCCGCGCTTCGCCATGAGCTCGATCGCGCGCTCGGCGGCGCCGATCGAGCGCATGCAGTGGTGGATGCGGCCCGGGCCGAGCCGCACCTGCGAGATCTCGAAGCCGCGGCCCTCGCCGAGCAGGATGTTCGCCTTCGGCACGCGGCAGTCGTCGAAGCGCAGGTGCATGTGGCCGTGCGGCGCGTCGTCCTTCCCGAACACGTGCATGGGACCCAGGATCTCGACGCCCGGGTTGTCGGTCGGCACGAGGATCTGCGACTGGCGCAGGTGCGGCGGCGCGTCGGGGCTCGTCTGCACCATCACGATCATGATCTTGCAGCGCGGATCGCCGGCGCCCGAGATGTAGTACTTCTCGCCGCTGATCACCCACTCGTCGCCGTCGAGCACGGCGCGGCACGAGATGTTCTTCGCGTCCGACGACGCCAGGTCGGGCTCGGTCATCGCGTACGCCGAGCGGATCTCGCCCGCGAGCAGCGGCTCGAGCCAGCGCTTCTTCTGCTCGGGCGTGCCCACGCGCTCGAGCACCTCCATGTTGCCCGTGTCGGGCGCCGAGCAGTTGAGGCACTCCGACGCCAGCGGGTTCTTGCCGAGCTCCGCGGCGATGTATGCGTAGTCGAGGTTCTTGAGCCCTTCGCCGGTGTCGGCGTCGGGCAGAAAGAAGTTCCACAGGCCCTGCTTCTTGGCCTTCGCCTTCACCGAGTCCAAGAGCTCGAGCTGCCCGGGCGCCCACGACCAGCGCTCGGCGCGGCTCGCGCCCAGCCGGTGGAACTCGGCGGTGATCGGCTCGACCTCCTGCTTCACGAAGGCCTTCACCTTCGCCAAGAGCGGCTTCGCCCCTTCGGACATGCGCAGATCGAACAGCTCGTCGGTGTTCTCGAGCCCGGCCATGGTCGTCTCCTTGCGTTGGCCTCCAGGGTACCATCCCGGCATGGTCACCTTGCCGCACCACGTCGAGTTCCTGTCCGATGCCTGGCTCGAGCAGGCGCGCCGCCACCTGGAGCGCGAGCTCGAGCAGCGCAAGGAGCGGCTGGCCGGCTGCGCGTTCTCGGTGGCGGAGCGCTTCACGCACGCGCCGCCGCACCTCGGCTTTCCGGGCAACGTCGCGCAGTGGAGCCTCCGCTGCGACGATGCGAAGGCGCACGTGTCGCGCGACTTCGACGAACGCGCCGACGTGGTGGTCGAGGGCGAGTACCAGGTCGCGCTCGGAGCCGCGCAGTCCGTGGGCGCGCTCGCGCCCGGCGTGATGGAGAAGACGTTCCGCGAGCTCGCGCACCGCCACGGCAAGGACGCCCTGCGCATGCGCGGCATGCTGAAGGCGCCCGCCGCGCGCGAGCTCCTGGGCTTGCTGCACGACCACCTGGCTCGCCGCACGGTCGAGAACCCCGACCTCGCCCGCCGCGCCGAGCGGCTGGGCATCGCGCTCAACGTCCGTGAGGTGGAAGAGCAGGGCTACACCGTTCTGGAACGCGCCATCAGCCCCGAGTTCGCCGACGAGCTGCGCGACGCGACGCTGCGCGCGCTGCTGCCGCACAACACGTTCACGCTGCAGTGGATGCTCTACCAGGGCCCCGAGTTCGAGCGCATCGCGCAGCACGCCGAGCTCATGACGTTGATCGACGCCTCGCTCGGGCGCGGCGCCGTGATCGGCTCGCTCAGCTCGATTCGCCGCGGGCCTGGCCCCGGCCAGATCCCGCTGCACACCGACTACTCCATGGTGCCCGAGCCGTACCCCGAGTTCGCCATGACCGGCGTGGGCGTGTGGGCGTTCGAGGACTGGACCGTCGCTTCGGGTCCCACGTGGATCATCCCCGGCAGCCACCGGCGGCGCCGCGGCCCGCGCCCCAACGAGAGCAAGGAGGGCGGCGTGCCGATCGAGATGCCCAAGGGCTCGGTCGTCTACTTCACCCACGGCGTGTGGCACTGGCAAGGTGAGCGCAGCGAGCCGGGCGAGCGAGTCAGTCTGCACTCACACTTCAACCGGGGCATCCTGCGCAGCCTCGAGCCCAAGCGCGTGGACGTGCAGATGATGCACCGCAACGCGCCGCGGCTCGGCGAGATGCTCGGCGAGGACGATTGGTTCGACAAGCTGTCCGCGTCGGGCCGCGACCAGCTGCGCGCCGCCTACATGATCCGGCTGCAGGCGTTCACAGACAAGAAGAAGCAGGAGCTCTTGCAACGCACGGCCTGAGCCGCGTCAGCCGCGAGAGCGCGCGCAGCTCCTCGGGGACGCTGTCGAACGGGCTTGGGGACATCTCCGCTCCTTTGCTCCGCGCCCGGTGGCGGCCGATCTGCGGCGCTCTGCCGCGAGAGCACGGTTAGACCCTAGTCGTGGAAGCTCTGAAGGGTCACGACGCGCTCTACGAGACCTCGAAATACCTGCTCTACCACAACCCGCCGCGACCGGACGTTCCGGAGCGCTGACTCAAGCGGGCTCGCCGTGCCCCGATCTCCGCTGTCGAGTCACCGCCCCTTGCCCGAACTCAGCGCACCGATCGGAAGGTCTCGCGCAGGTCTTCCGTCAACAATTGCGGCTGCTCCCACGCCGCGAAGTGGGTGCCGGTGTCGTGGCGCTTGTAAAAGACGAGGTGGGGATAGGCCGCGCGAGTCCAGCTTTCCGGCGCCTGGTAGATTTCGTGCTTGAACGCACTGACACCGGTCGGCAGAGGCACTCCGCGAGGATCGAAGAAGCCTCCCCTCCCGCCCCGGACTTCCCAGTACAGGCGGCCCGACGAGACCGCGGTGTTGGTCAGCCAGTAGAGCGTCACGTTGTCGAGGATGTCGTCGCGCGTCAGGCCTTCCTTCGAACCGTCGAACACACTGGCAATGAGCCGGTAGCTCTGGATATCGTGGTCGAGTATCCAAGCCGCCAGGCCAATGGGTGAGTCCGAGAGGCCGTAGAGTGTCTGCGGGCGGTTCCGCATCTCGATCGCGTAGCCAAGCCCGTTCACGTAGAAGTCGGTGAGCTGGTCCCAAGCATACTTCTCGTCCGCAGAGAGGTTGGCGGGCGGAGGGCCGGCAGGAAGCGCCTTGCGGATCTCTTCGGGAAGCGAGGCCGGCATGTTGGTGTGGATCGCGAGCAGGCCGGGCGGCTGCTGCAGCGCCATCACCTCGGTCACGGCATTGCCCCAGTCGCCGCCCTGGGCGACGTAGCGCGTGTAGCCGAGCCGCTTCATCAACACATCCCACGCGCGGGCGATATGGACCACGTCCCAGCCCGGCGCCGTCGGCTTGCCCGAGAAGCCGTAGCCTGGAAGTGAGGGAATCACGACGTCGAATGCGTCTTCCGCCTTGCCGCCGTAGGCGGTCGGGTCCGTCAGCGGGCCGATGATCTTCAACTGCTCGATGACCGATCCGGGCCAGCCGTGGGTGATGATCAGCGGAAGCGCGTTGGGATGCTTCGACTTCACATGGATGAAGTGGATGTCGAGCCCGTCGATCTTGGTGATGAAGTTCGGGTAGGAGAAGATCCGCGCTTCGGCGCGGCGCCAATCGTGGTGGTTCGCCCAATAGTCGGCGAGCTTCTGGATCGTCGCGAGCTTCACCCCCTGCGTATCATCCCCGACGGTCTCGCGATCGGGCCATTTCGTCGCCTTGATGCGGCGCTTGAGGTCGGCGAGCTGTGGGTCGGTCGCGTGGAACTTGAAGGGTCGGATCGACGTGTCGCCGGCCGGCTGGGCCGCGGCGGGCTCATCCGAAGCCGGCGAACCAGCGCCCGCGAAGAGCACCACGGCCACGATGCCGATGAT
>DATJZN010000042.1:0-16388 GCA_035499075.1 Myxococcota bacterium
GGCGCCGAGCCGTGGCATCTGCCGGATCTCGACGATCTCGAGCCCATCCACGCGAAGTTCCGCACCGATCCGGAGGGCTTCGCGCCGTTCCTGCGCGACGCGCGGCTCGTGCGCCCGTGGGCCGTTCCGGGCACGCCCGGCCTCGAGCACCGCATCGGCGGCATCGAGAAGGAAGACGTCACCGGGAACATCTCGTACGACCCGGAGAACCACGAGCACATGGTGCTCACGCGCCAGGCCAAGATCGATCGCATCGCCGATCGGCTGCCGCCGGCGCTGATCGACGGACCCGACACGGGCGACGTGCTGATCGTCGGCTGGGGCGGCACGTACGGCGCGCTGCGCCAGGCGACGCTCGCGCTGCGCGGCGAAGGCCTCGCCGTCGGCCACTTGCACCTGCGGTATCTGAACCCGCTGCAGTCGAACGTCGGTGAGCTGTTGCGCCGCTACCGGCGCGTGGTGGTCGCCGAGCTGAACCGCGGCCAGCTGCGCTCGATCCTCCGCGACAAGTTCCTCGTCGACGCGCGCGGCTTGAACAAGATCCAGGGCAAGCCGTTCAAGGTGCGCGAAGTCGTCGACGCGGTGAAGAAGCTGCTCGCGCCCGCGGGCGTGAGCCGGGAGCTGCACTCATGAGCGGCCTTGCGAACGGAAACGCGAACGCGGTGAAGCTGACGAAGAAGGACTTCGAGAGCGACCAGGCGGTGCGCTGGTGCCCGGGCTGCGGCGACTACGCGATCCTGTCGCAGATGCAGAAGGTGATGCCGGAGCTCGGCATCCCGAAGGAGAAGATCGTCTTCATCTCCGGCATCGGCTGCAGCTCGCGCTTCCCGTACTACATGGACACGTACGGCTTCCACACGATCCACGGCCGCGCGCCGGCGATCGCGACGGGGCTGAAGCTCGCGCGGCCCGAGCTGTCGGTGTGGGTCGTGACGGGCGACGGCGACGCGCTCTCGATCGGCGGGAATCACCTGATCCACGCGCTGCGCCGCAACGTGGACCTCAAGATCCTGCTCTTCAACAACAAGGTGTACGGACTCACCAAGGGTCAGTACTCGCCGACGTCCGAGATCGGCATGAAGACCAAGTCGTCGCCGAGCGGCAGCGTCGCGCGGCCGTTCCGCGCGCTGTCACTCGCGCTGGGCGCGGAGGCGACCTTCGTCGCGCGCGCGGTCGACACCGAGACGCAGCATCTGCAGGAGATGATCACGCGGATGGCCCAGCACAAGGGCTCCGCGCTGCTCGAGATCTACCAGAACTGCCCGGTGTTCAACGATGGCGCGTTCGAGGAGATGAAGGACCGCAAGACGAAGTCGGATCACCTGCTCGAGCTCGAGCACGGCAAGCCGCTCGTCTTCGGCAAGGACGGCGACCGCGTCGTGAAGCTCGACTCGCAGCGCCTGCGCCTGTACACGGCGAAGCGGTCGGAGCCCGACTCCGGCGTCGAGGTCGTGCACGACGAGGCGAACGCGGATCCGGGGCTCGCGCTCCTGCTGGCGCGCTGCACGCCACCGGAGTTTCCGACGCCGATCGGCGTGCTGCGGGCCGTTTCCGAGCCCACGTACGAAGAGCAGACCGAGGCGCAGAACCAGGCCCAGATCGCGGCGCGCGGGCAGGGGACGCTGTCGGAGCTCCTCTACTCGGGCGACCGCTGGGACGTCTAGGCAACGGGAGAGCTTTCGCCATGCAACCGAACTCGTTCGACCTCATGTACATGTTCGCGGCCACGTGCGGCGTGCTCTTCCTGCCCATCCTGCTGGGCTTCGTCGCGGTGATGCTCGAGCGCGAGTAGCCCGCTCCCCAGACCGGAGCAGTTTCTTCATCGGCTCCTCACCGGCGCGCCACGACCCGTGCGAACTCGCGAGCTAGCATGGCGCCTGTGAGTCGGGCTCGTGCGATTTCGGACTATCTCGCGGCGATCGCCGCGCGCGCGCCTTTCGAGCGCGCCGCGGAGTGGGACCCCGTCGGGCTCGTCTTGGGCGACGCCAGCGCGCCGGTGCGAAGCAGCGCCGTATGTCACGAAGTGACCGAGGCCGTGGTCGCCGAGCTCGAACGCGAGCCCGTCGACCTGCTCGTGAGCTACCACCCGCTGCTCTTCCACGCGACCTCGCGCCTGGTGGCCGGCAAGACACCGGCAGGTCGCGCGCTGCGGCTCGCGCGCGCGGGCGTCGCCGTAGCGGTGGTGCACACGAACTTCGACGTGGCTCCCGGCGGCACCGCGGACGCGCTGGCCGACGCGCTCGGGCTGGCCGACGCCGCCGGGTTCGGGCCGGTCGAGGGCGCGGCCTCGCGGAAGCTGGTCACGTTCGTGCCGGAGGCGGCGGCGGACGCCGTGCTCGATGCGCTCGCCGCAGCGGGCGCCGGGCGGATCGGCAACTACTCGCACTGCTCGTTTCGCAGCGCGGGCACGGGCACCTTCCACGCCGGTGCCGGCGCGCAGCCGCGCGCCGGTCGCCGCGGCGAGCTCGCGCGCGAGCCGGAGGTCCGGCTCGAACTCGTGGTGCCGCCGGCGCGCGAGGCCGAGGTGATCCGCGCGCTGCGCCGTGCGCACCCGTACGAAGAGCCGGCCTTCGACCTCTACGACCGCCGCGGCGAGCAGCACCTCGCCGGGCGCATCGGCCGGCTCGAGCCGGAGCTCACGCTCGGCGAGCTCGAGGCGCGAGTTGCGCGTGTCCTGCCGGGCGCGGTGCCGCGCACCGCGGGCGATCGCGCGCGCCGCATCGGGCGTGTCGCCGTCGTGCCCGGCTCGGGTGAGGATCTCCTGTGTGCAGCCAGAGAGGCCGGTGGCGACGTAATGGTGAGTGGCGATCTGCGCCACCACGCCGTCCGGCGCGCGCTCGATTCCGGGCTCGCGGCGATCGACGCGGGTCATGCAGCGACGGAGCGGCCGGGGGTCGAACGATTGCTCGCACTGATTGGCGCGGAGGGTGCACCGACTCGGGGCCCGCTGGACTTGGATCCGGATTCCTGGAGCGGAGAGACGTGATCAAGCGTGTGCAAGCTCGCTGCGAACTCGCGGCCTGCAAAGCGATTTGTGATGTGCACCACCGTGCAGGGCCGCCACGGACTTCGGTCTCAAGTCACGTAACAATGGTACAAGAACAGGTGGGTACTGGGTACGAAGGGCTTGTGGGCGTTCACCTACGCATCTTAAGATGACGCTCACGCTGGGGCCTCTGCGCGGAATTCCCGCGGGGGTGGACAGGACGAACGACGCGATGAATCAACGGAAATTCCTCACGGCACTGGTGTGCTTCAGCTTGATCTCTGCCTCCGCACTGGCGGCACCGATCTCGAAGCGAAAGCCCACGACCAATCCGCAGGGCTCGACCAGCCCTGCGACCCTCCAGCAGATTCTGGACGGACTGGTCGTCTCGGGTCCCGCGATCGAGGCCGACTCGTCGGAGGTCGTCTCGTACTGGAACGCGGCCGCGGGCCCCGTGACTTCCCAGATCGTCTTCGACCAGACGTTGAAGAGCGAGAAGGTGAAGCTCGGGCTCTTCGATCAGAGCTCGCCGACCACCCAGGCGTTCCTGCTATCCGACACGTCCCACCCGTCGCTCAAGAACAGCGACATCGCCACGGTCACGTTCAACGACAACACCTCGATCACGATCCGAGGCGGCATCCAGAAGAAGGGCAACGGCTTCGACGGTCCGTTCGGCTTCTTCATCAAGGACGTCGTACCGCACGCGGCGCCCGTCTTCCTGTTCACGGACGCGAGCCTCAACTTCCTCGGCCAGTCGGTGAAGGTCTTCCAGGGCAACAACCAGACCATGCTGAAGCTCCCGGGTCAGCGGCCTGGCGTGTTCCTCAGCAGCGAGTTCCTGCTCGCGTTCGAAACCGGAACTGATCACGGCTTCAACGACATCCTGTTCCTCGTGTCCGGACTGGTGCCTGCGGTGCCCGAGCCGACGACGCTCGCACTGATGGCGCTGTCGACCCTGGGCGTGGTGTTCGCGCGGCGCGGTCGGCCTGTCTAAGAAGGATTTCTGTGCGCCGGTTCCTGATTTCCGTACTCGTACTGGCAGCAGCAACCGGCGCGACGGTCACTCCCGACGGGGGCGGCTCAGGCGCGAGCTCGGAAGCTGCACGCCGGGACGGCCGCTTGCTCGCGGCGACGCGCGATCGCAGCGTCGAAGAGGCGACGGCTGCGCTTGCGGCGGGCGCGTCGATCGAGTGCACGGCGGTCGACGGCGCCACGCCCCTCGTGATCGCGGCGCAGCTCGGCTCGGGAGAGCTCGTCGACTTCCTGCTCTCGCGCGGAGCCTCGACCCAGGCGCGTGATCACGGGCGCTGGACCGCGCTGCTGCACGCCAGCTCGCAGGGCTCGCTCGAGGTCGTGAGCCTGCTGCTGGCGCACCACGCCGACCCCGACGCCGCCGACTCCCGCGGCTTCACTCCGCTCATGCAGGCGAGCGCGCGCGGCTACGCGCGCATCGTGCGGCTTCTCCTCGAGCACGGCGCGCGCGTCGGCGACCGCAACGCGAAGGGCCTGACCGCGCTCCACTTCGCGGCGGCAGAAGGGCGTCTGGCGATCGTGAAGCTCTTGCTCGCGGGCAAGGCCGACCCGAACGCGAGCGCGAGCGGCCAGACCCCGCTCATGGCCGCCGCCGTGAAGGGCCGCACGAGCGTGGCCGACGCTTTGATCCACGCGGGCGCCGAGGTCGATGCGGCCGCGCCGGACGGCCAGACCGCGCTCATGTACGCCGCGGCGGCGGGCCGGACCTACACCGTGGGCGCGCTCCTCGGCGACGGCGCGAACCCCAACGCGGTCGACCAGGCCGGCCTGACCGCATTCGACCACGCGAAGGCGGAGAAGCACGACGACGTCACGGCGCTGCTCGCCGCGCTGCGCGCGGACAGCGGGCCGGCCGTCGCCGACGGTGGCGCACCGATGTCGCGCACGCCGAGCGAAACGCTCATCGCGGCGCTCGTCGCCAAGGGCGCCGACGTGAACGCGCGCTCGAGCGAAGGCAAGACGGCGCTCTCGTTCGCGGCCGAGAAGGGCCGCAGCGACGCCGTGCGCAAGCTTCTCGACAGCGGCGCCAGCGTGAACGCCGCCGACGCCGCGGGCAGCACGCCTCTCGCCCTCGCCGCGAAGGAAGGCCACCGCGACGTCATCGACGAGCTGCGCCGCGCCGGCGCCGACCTGTCTCGCGCCGACCCGGCTCTGCTCCTGCCCGAGCTCCGCGTCGCGAACGAGCTCCTCGTCGACGCCGCGAAGAAGGGCGATGTGAGGCTCCTCAACACCATGATCGAGAAAGGCGCCGACCCCGACACGCACAGCCGCGGCGGCGAGTCACCGCTCGGCGAGGCTGCGCGCGCAGGCCAGCTCGACACGGTGCGCGCGCTCATCACCGCCGGCGCGTCGCTCGACGACACCACGAACTCGGGGCAGACCGCCCTCTACCGCGCCGCAAGCGAGGGCCGCACGGACGTCGTGCGCGAGCTGGTCCGCGCCGGCGCCGACGTGAACGCGAAGACGAACGCGGGCGTCACGGCGCTCGACGTCGCGGCGTCGAACGGCTACGAGCCGATCACGCGCATGCTGCTGGAGGCCGGCGCCGATCCGCGCGGCGGCGCAGGCGATGCCTCGGGCGCGCTCGCGCGGGCTGCACGCGAGGGACACACGCACATCGTCGAGATGCTCGTCGAGCACGACTCGACGCTGTCGGTGCGGGGCGAGCCGGGTCGCATCGCGCTCACGCGCGCGGCGCAGACGGGCCAGCTCGAGGCCGTGACGTCGCTGCTCGCCGCGGGCGCGGACCCGAACTCGCGCGATCGCCAGGGCATGACGGCGCTCATGCTCGCGGCGCAGGAAGGCTACGCGGAGATCGCGATCTCGCTGTTGAACGCCGGCGCGGATCCGAACCTGTCGTCGCGCGGCGGCCAGACGCCGCTGATGCTGGCGGCCATGAAGGGGCGCACGACGATCGTGAGCGCGCTGCTGGAGGGCCACGCCAAGGTCGAGGCGCGCAGCTCGACCGGCCAGACCGCGCTCATGTACGCCGCGTGGAAGGGCCGGCTCCACGCGCTCCAGCTCCTGGCGGACGCCGGCGCGAAGATCAACGCGCGCGCCGAAGACGGCCAGACGGCGCTCATCCGCGCGGTGCGCGAACAGCACATCGACGCCGCGCGCTTCCTGCTCGAGAAGGGCGCGGATGCCAACGCGCGCGACCGCGCCGGCTGGACGCCGCTGCTCCTCGCGACCGCCGCGGGCCACAGCCAGCTGGCGCTGCTCTTGCTCGAGAAGGGCGCCGACCCGAACGTGAAGTCGCTCGACGGCCGCACGCCGCTCATGCTGGCGTCGGTGCTGCCGGGCGACGACCGCGAGCGCCGCCGGCAGGAGAACAACCGCGCGCTCGTGCAGGCCGCGCGCGACGGCCAGACCTCGTACCTGCGCGCGCTGCTCGCCGACGGCGCCCAGGCGGACGCGCGCGACGACCAGGGCTGGACGCCGCTCCTGCACGCGTCGGCGGCCGGCCACGGCGACATCGTGCAGCTGCTCCTGCAGCGCGGCGCGGACCCGAACGCGCGCACCTCCGATGGGCTGTCGGCGGCGACGCTCGCGACCTCGCACGGCCATCCCGAGATCGCGAAGATGCTGTTCGACAGCGACCGCCAGTAGCGCGCGGCCGCGTGCGCGAGACCGACGCCCTCGGTCGCGAGCTCGACTTCCCGGCGCCTCCGCGCCGCATCGTCTCGCTCGTGCCGTCGTGGACGGAGACCCTGTTCGCGCTCGGCGCAGGCGACTCCGTTGTCGGCGTGACCGACTTCTGTGTACACCCCGCCGCGCGCGTGGCCCCGCTGCCGCACGTCGGCGGCACGAAGAACCCCGACCGACGCGCGATCGCGGCGCTCGCGCCCGATCTGGTGCTGGCGAACAAGGAAGAGAACCGCGAGCGCGACGTGGCACGCCTGGAAGCCGCCGGCCTGCGCGTGTTCGTCACGTACGCGCGCACCGTCGCGGGCGCGCTCGGTGAGCTGCGCGCGCTGGGCCGGATCGTCGGGCGCACGGATACCGCGGAGTCGCTCGCGGCCGACGTCGAGAGCCGCCTCGCGGCGCCGCGCACCGCCGGCGCGCGCCCGCGCGCCGCCGCGCTGGTCTGGCGCGACCCGCTCATGGTCGTCGGTGGCGACACGTTCGCAGGCGACCTGCTGGTGCAGGCGGGCGCGGAGCACGTGTTCGCGTCGAGCCCCGGCGCCCGCTACCCGCGCATCGAGCGCGTCGAGCTCGAAGCTGCGGCGCCCGACGTGCTGCTGCTCCCGACCGAGCCCTACGCGTTCGGCGAGCGCGACCGGCGCGAGTTCCTCGAGCTCGACTGCCCGGCCGCGAAGAGCGGCCGCGTGCACGTGATCGAGGGCGAGCTGCTCTCGTGGTACGGGCCGCGCATGGCCCGCGCGCTCGACACGCTGGCGCGTCTCTTCGCGGGCTAGCCTGCGGTGGGAGGCGCCAGCGCCGTGCCGCAGTTGGCGCAGAAGCGTGATCCCGCGGCGTTCTCGGTGCGGCAGCTCGGGCACGCCGAGGTCGGCGCCTGCTGGCGCGCGCCGCAGCTCGAGCAGAAGTTCGCGCCCGAGGTGAGTCCTGCGCCGCACGCGCTGCAGTGACTCGCCGACGCACCGCCGCCGAGCGCCTTGTTCACGACGCCCGCCATGCCCGCGCCGAGCGCGATGCCCGCGCCCGCGCCCACGCCCGCGCCCGCCAGGCCCGCGCCGCCGCCGGCCGCGCCCTTCTCGAGCGCGTTGGCCGCCTGGTAGCGCACGAACGAGTCGAGCGAGCCCACGGCCGCCATGCCGCCGCGTTTGTCGATCATCTCCTGCACGTGGTCGGGCGGCGTGATCGACAGCACCTTGAAGTCGGCGACGGTCACGCCGTACTTCTCGAAGTCGGCCAGCACGTGCGCCTGGATGCCCGCGGAGATCTCGACGTAGTGCTGCGCCAGGTCGAGCACGGTGTGCAGGTGCGAGCCGAGGAACTCGGCGACCTGAGTCACGATGAGTCCGCGGAAGAAGTCGGCCAGCGCGTCCGTCGTGAACTCCGACACGGTGCCGACGAGCGTGTTCACGAACACCTGCGGGTTCGAGATGCGGTACGAGTAGATGCCGAACGCGCGCAGCCGCACCATGTCGAGCTCGGTGTCGCGGAACAGGATCGGCTCCATCGTGCCCCACTTCTGGTTCACGAACGTGCGCAGGTTGGTGAAGTACACCTCGGCGCGGAACGGGCTCTGGCCGCCCATCGGCAGCGACAGCAGCTTCGTCAGGACCGGCACGTTCATCGTCGTGAGCGTGTGCCGGCCGGCGCCGAACGTGTCGAGCGCGCGGCCGTCGCGGAAGAACACCGCCGCCTGGCTCTCGCGCACGATGAGCTGCGCGCCGAGCTTGATGTCCGCGGAGCCGCGCTCCGGGAAGCGCGAGACCAGCGTCTCCGGCGCGCGGTCGAGACACTCGATCACTTCGATGAACTGCGACATGGCTACCTCGCTCCCAGCCCCAGGATCGCGTTGCGCCGGTCGGCGAGCGCGAGCCCGAGTCGTTTCACGCTGCCGCGCAGCGACGGCGCGGAGAAGTCTGTGTCTGCGACTTGTGCGGCGATCTCCTCGACCTGTCCGACGATGCGCTCGTCCTGCGCGTAGACCGCGTCGAGCGCCGCCGTCGTGTCGAACTTCCGCTCGTCGAAGAAGCCGGAGTAGCCGCGGTCCGCGAAGCGCAGCTCCGCCCGCAGCTTCTCCACCTGCACGACCAGCTCCTGGTACTCGCCCATCTGCTCGAGAGACGCCTTGGCGATCGCCTCCTGGATGTCGCGGGTGACCTGCTCCAGGCGCGTGGCGCCCCAGTCGCGCAGGATCTTGTCGGCCTCGCGGCGGTCCTCGCGGCCGAGGTAGCCGCGGAAGCCCGGGACGCGCGCCGCGAGGCGCTCCAAGACGCCCTTCCCGTCGCGAAGTGTCTCGCTCACCTTCGCCATGGCCGCTCCTTCCCCGTCGGTGGTTCGGCGCGCGCGGCGCGAGCCTTGAGGCGAATCAGGCCAGCGCGAACGCGCGCGAGCGGCGCGGGATCTGGCCCGAGTCCTCGAGCACGCCCCGCGCGACGGGGAGCGGAAACACCGGTCCCGCGCGCAAGTCCGTCGCCGCGGCGCGCCCGGCGGGCAGCCAGCTCTCGCCGTGGATCGGCAGCTCCAGCAGCACCAGCTGCGGCGCGCCCAGGGCGAGCTGTGCGTCGACCAGCCACGTCTTGAACGTCATGCCCGTGAGTGCGCGCGTGCTCTGCCGGTCGTGCAGCGCCACGAGCGCGAAGCGCGCCAGCGCCGCCGCTTCGTCGGGCGACAGCTCGACGTCGAGGAGCCGCATGCCGCGCTCGGGCGGAACCCGGTCGCGCGACAGCGACGGCTGGCGCCAGGTCGCGACCGCCGCGAGCGCGGCGAACGCGTCGTCCAGCTCGCGCGCGCCGAAGAGTGCGCGCGCGGGCACGTACAGGCGCGCCTCGGCCGGGTCGTTCTCGCGGTAGCGCTCCGCCAGGGGCTGCGGGCTCACGCGCGCCAGCCAGTCCCAGAAGCGCGTGAACTCGGCACCTCCGGCGCGCACGCGCGCCGGGAAGGCCCAGAACGGGAAGCCGACGGCCGACGTGGCGCCCGGCGCCGCGGCGGCCGCGGCGCGCAGGTACGGCGCCTCGGCGAGGCCGTCGGCCGAGACGCGCACCCCGAGCGCGCACGTCGGGCAGAAGGCCAGCTTCGCGCGCGGCGGCAGCTCGAGCGCGTTGCCGCAGTTCGGGCACTCCGCCGCGATGGCGTGCAGCACCGGCTTCTGCAGCACCTCTTCGAGCGTGCGCGGCGCGAGCGTGCGGAGCTGCTCGGTCTCTTCGGGCTCGAGCCGGCCGGCGATCGTGCCGAACTGCCGGTCGACCAGGTAGTCCTCGGTCTCGCCCGCGCGCGACACGCGCGCGAAGCCCATCTGCTTCCACACGCGCAGGCGCCGCTCGGCGGTCACGGCGTCGAGCCGCGCGATGATCTCGAGCTCCGGATCGGCGGCAGCGCGTGCCCGGTCGGCGGGCCCCGCGGGTGCGCCCAGGGCGTCGCCGGCGGCGAGCGACTTCCCCTCGCAGCGCGTCAGGTGCGCGTCGCGCAGCAGCGCGAGGCGCGAGCCGCGCAGCTTGAGCCCGCGGTCGCGCAGGTTGTACGCGCCGGCGTCGTAGCGGCGGAGTGCGTCCTCGATGCGCACGCTCTCGACGATCGACTGCTTCACGCCGCCGCGGCGGCCGAGGATGCCGTGGAACGCCGTGCGCTCGTGCAGCTCGTAGGGCACGAGGAAGTCGCCGGCGAAGACCAGCGAGAGCTCGCTCTCGAGCTTGCGCTTGAAGGCCTCGACCTGCGCGTCGGTCACCGCGGGGATCTCGATCCGCGCGGAGCCGTCGTCGTTGCGCAGCCGGCCGAGCAGCTCGTTGCGGTAGCCCTCCGTCTCGTTGCGTACGATGAGGGCGAGCACGCCCTCGGCGGTCGACTTGCCGTCGGACGCCGCGAACACCTCCTCGCCGAGCGCCCGCTCGCACGCGAGGAGCGACCCGCAGTAGCTGCAGCGAAAGGAGTGGTCCCACACGCCCGCCGTGAAGTGTGCGCCGCACTCCGTGCACTCCAGGTCGACCTCGAGGCGCTCCTCGAGCTCGTCCCGCTTCGCGCCGGGCGGGTGGGGCGGCATGGGGTGCGTCGGGGTCACGAGCGCTCGCATCGGCCGCTCTGCGGGCGAACTTTGCGCGAAGCCCGGCTTGCACACGCGTTGCCGGGGCGTTTGGGACTACACTTGCCGGTGGGGCAGGGCGTCTTGCGCCCCCTTTTTCAGGGGCGCGGACACTATGAGAGCAGGGGCCCGCGCGGTGAGTCGTCGAGCGGCGGGCCGGGGATGTCTTTGACCGAGCGCTACTCCGCCGCCGTGGATCGCACGCTTCGCCTGCGCGATGGCCGCCAGGTGGGCTTCGCCACGTTTGGCGACGTCGACGGGCTGCCCGTCTTCTACATGCACGGCTCGTTCGGCTCGCGGCTCGAGGGCCGCATCGGCCACGCCGCCGCACTGGGCCGCCACGTGCGGCTGATCGCCCTGGACCGGCCGGGCTTCGGGCTCTCGGACCCGCACGCGGGCGCGCGGCTCGCCGACTGGCCGCTCGACCTGGACGAGATCGCCGACCAGCTCGGCCTGGAGCGCTTCTCCATGCTGGGCGTCGCCGGCGGCGGCGCCTTCGCCCTCGCCGCGGCGGCGCGGCTGCCCAAGCGCGTGCGCGCCGTGGCTCTGATCAGCCCGACGGCACCGCACGACCGGCGCGGCGTGCTGGCGGGCATGGACCTGCGCGCGCGGATCTTCGTGCACCTGTTGCCGCGGTGGGCGCCGCGGCTGCTGCTGCGCCTGCAGAAGCGCGCCGCGCGGCTGGCGGACCGCGACCCCCAGGCGCTCCTGCGCGAGGCCTCGGGCACCTTGCCGGCGTCGGAGCGGCCGGTGTTCATGTCGCCCGAGATCGCGGAGATCTTCATGGAGGCCACCTACGAGGGCTTCCGCTCGGGCCCCGAAGGCATGGTGCGAGAGCTCGTGCTGCTGGCGCGGCCGTGGGGCTTCCCGCTCGAGGCGGTCGACGCGCCCGCGTTCCTGTGGCACGGCGAGACGGACCGCGTGAGCCCCGTCGCCATGTCGCACGTGCTCGCGCGCGAGCTCGCGAAGTCGCAGCTGCAGACGATCCCCGACCGCGGCAGCGCGATCGCGGTGCAGGTCGTCCCCGACGCCATCGCCACGCTCGCGGCGTGGGCGCGCCAGAGCGACTGAGTCGCGCCTCAGTCCCAGCCGTGCGCGACGGGCACGACCTCGGCGGCGAGGCGGCGCGTCTGGTCGAGCAGCTCGGCTTCGTTCTGAGCCAGCGGCATGAGCACGAACTTCGACACGCCGACCGCGCGGTACTGCGCGACGCGCTCGAGCACGGCTTCGGCGTCGCCGAGCGCGAAGTAGGCCTTCGGATCGAACGCTCCGCCCGACGCGCGCGCTGCGGCCGCGTAGCGCTTGCCCACGCGCTCGACGAGCGCGTCGTCGGGCGCGCCCAGGCGGAACACGAAGCTCGCGCCGAAGTGGTCTTCGGGGATCGGGCGGCCCGACTCGTGGCCCAGCTTCTGGATCGCCGCGACGACGGGCGCCACCTGCGCCGGTGTCTGCACGCCGCCGAGCCAGCCCGTGCCCAGGCGCACGGTGCGCCGGATCGCCGCCGCGCTCGAGCCGCCGATCCACAGCGGCAGCGGCTGCTGCAGGGGGCGCGGCGAGATCGAGACCTGCTCGTAGCGGTAGAACTCGCCGCGGAAGCTGACCGACTCCTCGCTCCACAAGCGGCGCGCGAGCTCGAGCACCTCGTCCGCGCGCCGGCCGCGCTGCGCGGGGTCGAGGCCCGTCGCGCGGAACTCGGCCGCGCCCTCGCCGCCCACGCCGAACACGGGGAGCAGCCGGCCGCCGGACAGCCAGTCGATCGTCGCGCACTGCTTCGCGAGCACGAGCGGATCGCGGAAGGTCGCGACGACGGCGTTCATGCCGAACTTCACGCGCTCCGTTGCGCCGGCGAGTGCGGCCATCGCGGCCAGCGACTCGAGGAACGGCTGCGGCGAGACCAGGCGGTCGGTCTGCCAGATCGAGTCGATGTCCGACGACTCGCACAGGTCGGCCCACCGGAACCAGGCGCGCGGGCTCGCGGCGGGCAGCGCCGACAGCCCGATGCCGATGCGCAGCTTCACGGGGTCTCCCGCAGCTGGTCGCGTCCGCGCGCGCGCACGCCGCTGCGCGCTGCCTCGACGGCGGCCGCCGTGACCGCGGCGTTCGCGGCGCCCGAGAGCTCGCGCTCCGCCGCGAGTGACTCGCCGAACGCGAGGGCGAAGCCGGCGTCGATGATACGCTTGTAGCTGCGCAGCGCGCGGTCGGGCACCGAGAGCATGTCGCGCGCGAGCGCGAGACAGGCCGGCAACAGCTCCGCGGGCTCGACCACGCGGTTCACCAGCCCCCAGGCTTCGGCCGTGCGCGCGTCCAGGTAGTTGCCGGTGAGCGAGAGCTCCTTCGCGCGGTATACGCCGATGGCGCGCGAGAGCTTCTGCGACAGTCCCCAGCCCGGCATGATGCCTACACGCGCGTGTGTATCCGCGAAGCGCGCTTCCGTGGCTGCAATGAGCACGTCGCAGGCGAGCGCGAGCTCGAAGCCGCCCGTGATCGCCACGCCGTTGATGGCGCCGATGATCGGGCCTTCGAACGCCGACATGGCGCGCACGAGGTCGGGGCCGGCCTCGCCGCGCGCGCCGCCGATCGGGCCCGCGCCGCGGCCGAGCTCCTTCAGGTCGAGGCCGGCGCAGAAGGCGCGGCCTGCGCCGGTGAGCACCGCGACGCGCGCCGAGGGATCACGTGCCAGCGCGCCGAACGCGTCGGCGAGCGCGCTGCGCAGCTCGCGCGACAGCGCGTTCATGGCTTGCGGCCGGTTCAGGGTGAGGGTGGCGACGCCGTCGCTCTTTTCGACGAGAAGCACGGGCTCGGACATGCGGCCTCCAGCGGAGATCTCTCGCCATGATAGGCTCGCGCGTCCGCCGGTCTCAAACCGCGGCACCGGAGCGGGGATGGAGCGCGACACGTCGACGGCCCCTTTGCCCGCGTTCGCGCGCTTCGCGCCGCAGGTGTTCTACGGCTGGTGGGTTGCCCTCGGCGCATGCCTGATCTCGTTCGTGTGCGCCGGCGTCGGCTTCTACAGCCAGGGCGTGCTGCTCGACGCGCTCTGCCACGAGCGCGGCTGGCCGCGGGGCATGGTCTCGGGTGCGACGAGCGTGTACTTCGTGGTGACCGGCATCGCGGGCCTGCCCGTCGGGCGCGGCGTCGACCGCGTCGGCTCGCGGGCGTTCATCGCGCTGGGCGCGCCGCTGCTCGCGCTGTCACTGATCGGTGTAGGGCGCGCGGATTCGCAAGGCGCGCTGTACGCGTGCGCACTCGGCATGGCGCTCGGCGCGGCCATGTCGGGCGGCGTGCCGACGGCCGCGATCGTCACGCGCTGGTTCGCGCGGCTGCGCGCGCGCGCCATGGCGGTCTCGCAGACGGGCGTGTCGATCGGCGGCATTCTGCTCGTGCCGCTGTCGACGTGGCTGATCCGCGAACGCGGGCTGCCGGTGGCGACGGAAGCGCTGGCGGTCCTCGTCGTCTGCGTCGCGCTGCCGGTCGTCGCGTGGGTGCTGCGCGCGAGCCCTGCGGCGCACGGGCTCGAGGTCGACGGCCCGCTGCGCGATCCGCTCGACGCCGGGCTGCCGCTGCGGGCCGAGCGCCGCTACTCGACGCGCGCCGCGCTGCGCACGCGCGCGTTCTGGGGCCTGGCGCTCGCCTTCGGGCTGGGCCTGTTCGCGCAGGTGGGCTTCCTGGCGCACCAGCTCGCCGGCCTGCGCGAGAAGCTCGAGCCCGCGGACGCGTCGCTCGTGGTCAGCGCGACGGCGCTCGGCAGCGTGCTGGGCCGCTTCCTCGTCGGTCCGCTCGGCGACCGCGTCGACAAGCGCTGGATCGCCGTGGCCCTGTTCTCCGTGCAGGCCGTGGCCACGTTCTGCTTCTCGCGTGCGGCGAACGGCGCCGCGCTGGGCGTGGCCTCGTTCGTGTTCGGGCTGACGATGGGGAACATCTTCATGCTGCAGCCGCTGCTGGTCGCCGAGTACTTCGGCGTGGCCTCGTTCGCGAGCGTGCTCGGCACCCTGCAGCTCGTGACGCAGCTCGCGAGCGGGCTCGGGCCCGTCGCCGTCGGCGTCGCGTTCGAGCGCACCGGGGGCTACGCGCGCCCGCTCGCGGTGCTGGCGGGGCTGGCGCTCTCGGCCGCGCTCGTGCTCTCGCGCGTGCGCCCGCCCGAGTGACTCGGCGCTAGGGGCGCGGCCCGTAGCTGCGCGGCCCGCGGTGCTGCGCGAGCGCGGGCTGGATCCACTCGAGCCACGCCGCGAGCGCCTGCCGCGTGCGGCGCGGATCGATCATGTCCGCCACGCCGAAGGCCTCGGCGCGCGCGAACGGGTCGCGCTTCGCGGCGAGCGCGTCCTCGAGCTCGCGGCGCTTGGCCTCGGGGTCGGGCGCGGCCTCGATCTCGCGCCGGAACGCGACGGCCACGCCGCCCTCGAGCGGCAGCGGCCCCGATTCCGCGGACGGCCACGCCAGCACGTGCCCGCCGGGGCCGAAGTGCGCGGCGGCGGCGACGCCGAACGCCTTGCGCACGATCACGGACACCCACGGCACGCTGGACTGCATGACCGCGAAGATCGCGGCCGTGCCGTGGCGGATCGTCGCGTCGCGCTCGGCGTCGGGTCCGATGAGGAAGCCCGGCTCGTCGACGAAGCTCACGAGCGGCAGGTGGAACTCGTCGCACAGATCGACGAAGCGGCGCAGCTTCTGCGCACTCTGCGCCGTCATCGCCCCCGCGTAGAAGTTCGGGTCGTTCGCCAGCACGCCGACGGGCTGGCCGCGCAGCCGTGCGAGGCCCGTCACGAGCGAGCGGCCGAAGGACGGCCCGAGCTCGAGGAAGCTCTCGCGATCGAGCGCGAGCTCGACGAGCCGACGCATCTTGTAGCTCTTGCGCCGCTCGCGCGGCACGAGCTCGAGCAGCTCCTCGCTCGCGCGGTCGGCCGGGTCGTCGCACGCGGCGACGGGCGCGGCCTCCCATACGTTCGTCGGCAGATACGACAGGAAGCGCCGCGCGAGCGCGAGCACGCCCGCCTCGTCGGCCGCCGCGTTGTCGACGACGCCGCTCTTGAGGTGGACGGCCGCGCCGCCCAGCTCCTCTTTCGACGCCTTCACGCCGCGCGCGCGCTCGACCAGCGCCGGCCCGGCGACGAGCACCTGCGCGGTGTCGCGCGCCATGAGCGAGAGGTGCGACGCGGCGAGCCGCGCCGCGGGCAGGCCCGCGACCGCGCCGAGCGCCGCCGATACGACCGGCGCCGTGGCCAGCGCCTGTGCGAACGACAGGAAGCGCGGCGGCGCGTTCGCTGCCTCCACGACGACGGGCGCCGCGGAGCCGCCCGCGCCGCGCGGCGCGACGCTGCCGCCGCCGCCCTCGAGCAGGCGGACGAGCGGCAGCCGGTGGCGCACGGCCAGATCCTCGGCCAACACAGATTTGCGTAGCCCCGAAGGCGAGGGCGAGCCGCCCGCTTGCGTGAAGTCCTCGCCGCCGACGACCACGGGCCGCCCGTCGATCCGGCCGAAGCCCAGCACGTAGTTGGCAGGCGTGAAGCCCACCAGCCGCCCGGCGGCGTCCTTCTCGGCGTGGCCCGCGATCGGGCCCTGCTCCTGGAACGAGCCGGGATCGAGGAGCAGCGCCACGCGCTCGCGCACCGTGAGCCGGCCCTTCGCGTGCTGCGCAGCCACGGCCTCGGCCCCGCCGAG
>DATJZN010000043.1:0-165915 GCA_035499075.1 Myxococcota bacterium
TGCTTCTGCACGTCGGGAATCAGCGAGCGAGCGCGCGGACGACCGCTTCGATCGCCTGCTGCGGACCCACACCCTGCTGCGGCGAATCGTACGCGCCCGCGCTGATCACGATCACGGTGCGAGCCTGGCCGAGCAGCGCGATGCGCTGGCCGCCGTTGCCGAGCGCGAGCGGGATCCGGTCGATCCACCATTGATAGCCGTAGCTCCGCGTGAAGCCGCCGTTCGTCTCGACCTGGCGCTCGAGCGAGGCGCGCGCGTACTCCGCGGGCACGAGCGCGCGCCCGGCGAGCGCGCCGCCGTCGAGCATGAGCTGCCCGAAGCGCGCCATGTCGCGGGGGCGCAGCCGCAGGCCCGACGCCGCGACGAACGTGCCCGAGCGGTGCCGCACCCATTCCATCTCGCTCACGCCCAGCGGGCGGAGCAGCCGCTCGCGCGCGAACTCGTCGAGCGGCCGGCCCGTCGCGCGCTCCACCACCGCCGCCAGCACCGTCGGCAGACCGCCGTTGTACGCGAAGCGCGCGCCGGCGGGCGCGACGGGCTTGCGCGAGAGCGCGTACTCGAGCGGGTCGTCTGCGGCCCACATGCCGTGCTCGTCGTTGCGCGGGTCCCAGTACGGCTGCGTGAGCTCGTCCCAAGCGAGCCCGGCGGTCATGGTGAGCGCGTGGCGCAGCGTGCGGCCCGCCAGGTCCGCTTCGCGGCCCTTCGCGTACTCGGGGAAGAAGCTCGCGAGCGGGGCGTCGAGGTCGGGGATCGCGCCGTCGCCGTGCGCGATGCCGACCAGCGCCCCCACCACCGACTTCGTGACCGAGCGCAGGTCGTGCAGGCGCTCGGGCCCGAACTCGACGCGGCCGAGCGGCTCGACGAACGCCCAGTCGTCTCCTGCGAAGTAGCGCTCGAAGGCGAGCTTGCCGTCGCGGACCACGAGGAGCGCGTGCAGGTTGCCGAGCTCGCCTGCCGCGATGCGCCGCGCGAGCGCCTCGAGCGCGCCACCGTCTATCCCTACACTTTCTGGTGTCGTTTGCTCCCAGCGCCGTGGCGCCGCATCGCCCTGCCAGTGCACTCGTTCCATGGGCTCCCCCTGCCGAGTGTACGGCTTCGGCGGCCATCCGGATGAAGATCGTCTAGTCTGTGCGCCATGGCGGACGTGCAGGCGCCCAACGCCGTCGAGCGCATCTTCAACGCGCTCATCGGCGCGCTCGTGCGCCGCGGCATCGGCAAGCCGAGGATGCGCGTGCTCGAAGTGCGCGGGCGCAAGAGCGGCAAGCTGTACTCGCTGCCCGTCGACCTGCTCGAGCTCTCCGGCAAGCTGTATCTGGTGGCGCCGCGCGGCGAGACGCAGTGGGTTCGGAACGCGCAGGCCGCGGGCTCGGTCGTGCTGCGGCGCGGGCGCGACTCCGCCACGTACCGGCTGCGCGCGCTCGCGGGCGCCGAGAAGCCGGCGGTCGTGAAGGCCTACCTGGTCGAGTTCCAGGGCGAGGTGCGGCGCTTCTTCCCGGTGCGGCCCGACGCGCCGCTCGCGGAGTTCGGGCCCATCGCGCACCGCTACCCCGCGTTCGAGCTCACGAAGACTTGAGCCCGTCCAGGTGCGTGCGGATGTTCGCCGCCTCGGCGGGCGTGCGCGCCAGCGAGATGGCGCGGCCGAACGCGTCGCGCGCGTCGTCGGTGCGGCCGAGCTGGCCGAGCAGCGCGCCGCGCACGCCGTGGAAGTGGAAGTAGCCGTCCAGGCGCTCGGCCAGCGGCTCGATCAGCGCCAGCGCCTCCGCCGGTCCGCGCAGCTTCGACACCGCGACCGCGTGGTTCAGCGTCACGACCGGCGACGGCTGCGCCGTCTCGAGCGCGGCGTAGAGTCGGTCGATCGTCGCCCAGTCGGTGGCCTCGGGCCCGCGCGCGCGCACGTGCACGGCCGCGATCGCCGCCTGCAGGCCGTACGGGCCGATCGTGTCGGCGCGCAGCAGCTTGTCGACCAGCGCGAGCCCCTCGGCGATCGCCTCCTGGTCCCACAGGCCGCGGTCCTGCTGGTCGAGCAACACGGCTTCGCCTGCCGCGTTCACGCGCGCGGCCGCGCGCGCATGCTGCAGCAGAAGCAGCGCTAGCAGGCCCTGGATCTCGGGCTCGGCCACGAACAGGCGCAACAAGAGCCGCGCCAGGCGCACGGCCTCGTCGCAGAGCGACACACGAACGTGTTGCTCGCCGCCGCTCGCCGAGTAGCCCTCGTTGAACAACAGGTAGATCATCGCGGCCACGGCCTCGAGCCGATCGCTGCGCTCGCGCGCGTCGGGCGACTCGAAGGGCACCTCGGCGTCGCGCACGGCGCGCTTCGCGCGCGTGATGCGTTGCTCCATCGCGCTCTCGCTCACCAGGAAGGCGCTCGCGATCTCCTTCACCGACAGGCCCGACACCACGCGCAGCGCGAGCGCCACTTGCTGCGTGGGCGCCAGACTCGGGTGCGCGCACACGAACAGCAGCCTCAGCACGTCGTCGCGGAAGTGACTCGTGTCGAGGCGCTCCACCAGCTCCGTCTCGTCCGCGCCGGGGTCCACTTCGTCCTCCGCCGCGTCGGGCACCAGCACCTCGTGCTTCGCCTTGCGGCGCAGCGCGTCGAGCGCGCAGTTGCGCCCGACCAGGATCAGCCACGCCGCGGGGTCGCGCGGCGGGCCGTTCTCGTTCCAGCGCGAGAGCGCGCGCAGGCACGCGTCCTGGAACGCCTCTTCCGCGACGTCCAGGTCGCGGAAGTAACGCAGGAGCGCCGCCACCGCCTGGGGACGCGCGGCGGCGAGCGCGGCGTCGATCCAGGCGGGGTCGTTCACGCCAGCGTCCGACCCGGCGTGTAGTGCAGGAGCGGGCGGATCTCGAGCGCGCCCGACTCGCGCTCGCGCGCGAGCTGCTTGGCGGCCTCGAGCACCTCTTCGAACGTCTCGCAGTCGAACAGGTAGAAGCCGAGGAACTGCTCTTTCGTCTCGGCGAACGGGCCGTCCACCACCGCGAGCTCGCGGCCGATGCGGATCGTGGTCGCCGCCGTGGTGGGCATGAGCCGACCGTGCGGGCCGAGCTGGCCGTCCGCGACCAGCTTCTCCTGCACGACCTGCAGCCGGTGCATGAGGTCCTCTTCCTTCGCCTTCGTCCAGCTCGCGACGGTGGCTTCCTGGCTGTAGCAGAGCACGGCGTAGAGCATGCGGGAGCCTCCTTTACCTCTAGGACGAGCGAGTCCGGCCGGTTCCGACAATGATAGGCTGGGCCGCGGTGAGCACGCCGCTCCTGCACGGGCTCCTGCTTTCGCTCCACGTGATCGGCGTGGTGGTGTGGCTGGGCGCGGGCCTCTACGACGGGTTCGTCGACCACGAGATCCGCCGCGCGCGCGGCACGCCCGCCGAAGTGACACTGGCGCGTGTATACGTGCGCTACGGGCCGGTCATCGTGGCCGCGGTGCTCGTCGTGGCCGTGACGGGCGCGCTGCAGACGAACCTGTTCGGCTGGGGCTGGTTCGACGTGGCGTGGCTCGGCGCGAAGCAGGGGCTCATGGCCGTGGTGCTCGTGGTGCTGGGCGGGCTGTTCCCGTCGTTCGCCAAGCTGGCGCGGCTGGTCGCGGCGCTGCCGTCCGACGCGCCCGAGCTGTCGGACGAGGCGCGCGCGGTGCTCGCGCGCGTGCGGCCGTGGCTCCTGCTCATCCGCACGTGCGCGTTCGCGGCCTTGCTGCTGGCCGTGTTCCGGCCGGTCACGTGGACGGGGCCATCGTGAGCCCGTGGCTGCACTGGTACACGGCGCACCGCCACGCCGTGATGTTCTACTCGCTGCTCCTCGTCATCAGCGGCGGCGCGGTGTTCCGGGCGCTGGGCTGGAGTCCGCTCGTCTTCCAGGCGCTGGTCGCGGCGAACCTGGTGGCGGTCACGGTGGACCCGAATCCCGGCGCCATCCGGCGCGCCGCGCTGATCGCGGTGCTGGCGGCGATCGCGATCGCCGGCGTGTCGGACACCATCGCGTACGCGCGCGGCGTGTCGCTCGCGCTCCTGTTGTGGTCGGTGCTCGCATTCGTCGGCGTCGTCGGCGTCGTCCGTTTCGCGCTCGCGCGCGGCCGCACGCGGGCCGAGCACGTGTACGCGGGCGTGAGCGTGTATCTCGTCGCCGGGCTCTACCTCGGCGTCGTGTACCACGTGCTCGACACCGCGGCGCCCGGCTCGTTCCTGGTCATGGGCGAGCCATCGACCGGGCTGTCGCTCGACCGCACGATCTACTTCAGCTTCGTCACGATCGCGACGCTCGGCTACGGCGACATCGTGCCGAACACCGATGTCACGCGCGGGCTCGCCATCCTCGAGGCCGTCACCGGCCAGCTCTACGTGGCCGTGCTGATCGCACGGCTGGTCGGCTCGTTCGCGGTACAGCGCGAGAGCGAAGAGCGCTAGCGCGGCGCGCAGACGAAGATCGGGATGTCGCGCGTGGTGCGCTTGCGGTAGTCCGCGTACGGCGCGTAGTGCTCGTCGCAGATCGGCCACAGCGCGGGCTTCTCGTCGGCCGTCGCGAGACGCGCGCGCAGCGGCATGGTGCGGCCGCGGTGAGTCACGGTGATGTCCGGGTGCTTCGCGACGTTGTTGTACCAGACCGGGTTCTGCGGCGCGCCGCCGAGCGACGCGACGAGCAGCACGCCGTTCTGGTACGGCACGTACATGAGCGGCACCGTCAGCGTGCGGCCGCTCTTCGCGCCGGTCATCGTCACGAAGCACACGTCGTCGCCACCCAGGCTGTTGAACCAGCGCCCGCCGGTGAGCCGGGAGAGGAACACGTGCGTGCGCGTCAGCGCCTTCACCGCCCAGCGCGGCGGCGCCGCCCCCTGTGGCTTCTTTTCGCCTGTGGAGTTCTGAGTCACGACTGCTCCTCCTCTACTTCCATGCGAACACGGGCTGCTCGTAGTGCGACACGCGCGTGGCGCGGCCGTGCAGCGCGACCTCGCGCAGCTGGAACAGCACGGCGGCCGTCGGCGCGTGGATGCTCGCGTCGAGCATCGGGATCGGCAGCGACAGCACGGGCCGGTCGCTCTCGGGAATCGCGCGCAGCTGCGGGATCTCGGGCCGGTCGAGCTCGTCGACGGGCACCACGTAGACGGCCTCGACCTCGGCCGGGCTGGGCACGAGCGCCGGCGCGGCGCCACCCCAGAACACCACCGGCGTGATCGCGAAGCCCGAGCGCGTGGGGAAGTCGTCGAGCCGGCCGAGCGCGTCGCCCGGCGCCAGCGCCAGACCGAGCTCCTCGCGCAGCTCGCGGCGCGCGCTCTCCTCGGCCGTCTCGCCCGCGTCGCAGCGGCCGCCCGGCAGCGCCCACTGGCCCGGGTGGTCGCGCAGCCTCGACGAGCGGCGCGTGATGAGGAAGCACGCGCGCGAGTCGGCGTCACCGATCAGTGTCACCGCCACGGCCGCGCGCACGAGCTCGGGCGCGGCGGCGGACTCGCGCGCGAACCCGGCCAGGTTCGCGGCCACGCGGGCACGCAGTGCCGGGTCGAACGCCGTCATCCGTCCTTGGGCAAGTGGAGGATCCGCTCGGCGATGATGTTCTTCTGGATGTTCGGCGTACCGCCGCCGATCACGACCTCCGGCCAGTTGAGCGCGCCGTACTGCCAGCGCCCGCCGTCCACGGCCTCGTCGCTGCCCTTCCAGTACACGCCGGCGCTGCCGAGCAGCTCGAGCGCGAAGTCGCCCATGTCGACCTCGAGCTCGGCGCGCAACAGCTTGTTCACCGACGTCTCGCCCTGCGCCACCTCGCCGCGCAGCTGCTGCGTCAGCGAGCGCAGGCCGTTCAGCCGCATCGCCTCGATCTTCGCCTCGAACACGGCGAGCTGCCGGCGCACGCGTGCGTCGCGCGCCGCGGCTGCGCCGTTGCGCGTGCACTTCTTCGCCAGCTCCTGCAGCTCCTCCAGCTTGCGGAACATGGCCGTGACTTCCGCGATGCTGGAGCGCTCGCTCGCGAGCGCCGACACGGTGACCTGCCAGCCCTGCCCCTCTTCGCCGAGCCGGTTCTCGACGGGAATGCGCACGTCGTTCAGGAAGACTTCGGCGAACATGGCCGTGCCCGACATGTTCTGGATGGGCCGCACCTCGACGCCGGGCGAGGCCATCTCCATGAGCAGGCACGTGATGCCCTCGTGCTTGGTCGAGCTCGCGTCGGTGCGCACCAACAGGATCATCCATTTCGACCACATGGCGATCGACGTCCAGATCTTCTGGCCGTTCACCACGTAGACGTCGCCGTCGCGCACGGCGCGGCACGACAGCGCCGCCAGGTCGCTGCCCGTGCCCGGCTCCGAGTAGCCGGTGCACCACTGGTACGCCCCGTCGAGGATGTCGGGGATGAAGCGCTGCTTCTGCGCCTCGGTGCCGTACTGGATGATCGCGGGCCCGACCCACGCCAGGCCCATGAAGCACGCGCCGAGCGGCGGCGCCTTGCGCTTGGACATCTCCTCCTTCAGCACGACCTGCTCCATGACGGAGCCGCCGCCGCCGCCCACCTCCTTCGGCCACGAGAAGCCGACCCAGCGCTTCGCGCGCACCTTCTTGTTCCACTCCATCAGGAACTTGAAGTCGCCGCGGTTGGCGTCGGCGGGCAGGTTCTCGTCGAGGAAGCGGCGCACCTCGTCGCGGAAGGCCTCTTCCTGCGCAGACAGTCTGAAGTCCATCACAGTCCCCCGAGGCGCGCGACGCGCTCGTAGTGGAAGTCCGAATCGCCGAACGCCGGCCGCGCCCACTTGGAGCGCTTGAGATACAGCTGGATGTCGTACTCCGCGGTGTAGCCGACCGCGCCGTGCAGCTGCACGCCGTCGATGCCGACGCGCGCGAACATGTCCGTGCCGTACGCCTTCGCGAGCGACGCCGAGCGCGGCAGCTCGGCGGGGCTCTCGGCCACGGCCCACGCCGCGTAGCAGAGCAGCGACTTCGTGGACTCGAGGTCGACGTACAGCTCCGCGAGCGGGTGCTTCACGCCCTGGTACTTGCCGATCGGGTGGCCGAACTGCAGCCGGTCCTTCGCGTACTGCACGGTGAGCTGGTGTGCGGCCTCGGCCGCGCCCGTGAGCTCGGCGGTGACCGCGACGGCGCCCAGGTCGAACAGCCGCTCGAGCGCGGGCCAGGCCGACAGCGGACCGCGGTCCGCTGTCCCGCCGGCGGGCTCGCCGAGCAGCGCGCTCCTCTCGATGCGCGCGCCGTCGAGCGCGAGCGTTCCCATGCGTTTGGTCGCATCGATCGTCGGCCACGACTTCGTCGCCACGCCCGGGCTGCCGCGGTCGACCACACCGAGCGCCAGGTCGTGCGCGCCCGAGCCCGTGCGGAACGCCACCACGAACAGGTTCGCGGCGCCCGCGTCGTGCACGAACTTCTTCTCGCCGGTGAGCACGAACGCGTCGCCGTCGGGCTTGCCGACCAGCGCGATGCCGGTGGGCGCGAGCGCGTCGCTGGCCTCGAGCAGCGCCAGCGTGCCGATGCGCGTGCCGTCCGCCAGGCTCGGCAGCCAGCGCTGCTTCTGGGCCTCGCTGCCGAGCTCGAGCACCGCCGCCGCGGCGAGCGTCGTCGAGACGAGCGGCGAGGGGAAGAGCGAGCGCCCCGTCTCCTGGAGCAGCACGACCAGGTCGACCCAGCCCAGCCCGGCGCCGCCGAAGCCCTCGGGAATCGTCAGGCCGAGCCAGCCGAGCTCCGCCAGCTCGCCCCACAGCTCGGCGGAGTAGCCGCTCTCCGTGGCCATGAGCTTGCGCACCTCGGGCAGCGGCGCGCGGGCGTCGAGGAGCTTGCGCACCTCGGCGCGGAGCAGGTCCTGTTCTTCGCTGAATCCGAAATCCATGCCACGTCCTTCGTATCAAACCGAGGGTCCCCGGTACAAATCATGAAACGCTCGGGATCTCGCGGGGTTCCGCGCCCGACCGGCTGGACCGTCGCTCGGCGCACTTGCGTGTGAAGTACCCCACAGCCCGGAAAGCCGAGAGATCTCAATATCTTGGCGGTGCGGTGACGATACCCTCAAGATCTAGTGGCAGCGTGGTTGACCCATGGCCGAGGCCGCGGTAGAAAGGGGCTCCGGGATTTCCAGGGATTCTATCTCGGCAGCCAGGGGGGCTACGGGCGGTCGAGGGGAATTGGGCGGGGCGCTCTGGAGGAGGGTTCCTCGCTCGGGGGCTCTGAGGGTCAGAGCCTCTCCCTGGGGCCCGGAATTTTGGTCTCGAAAGAGCTCCGCGCTCGAGGTTGGAGCGCGACTCGAGGGGTAGATTTGGCGGATCAGGACGCGACGTTGAACGGCATGAGCCGGGACACGCGGGAGACGACGGAGAAGGGCGCGGCGGAGATTCCCATCCGGCGCCACTTCACACGCGCTGGCAACGATCCGTTCGCGAGCGTCCGCTGGACCCGCCGCACCGCCAAGATCACCGGCGACGGCGGCAGCGTGGTCTTCGAGCAACCCAACGTCGAAGTGCCCGAGTCGTGGTCCCCGATGGCGACGAACATCGTCGCGTCGAAGTACTTCCGCGGTCACCTCGGCACGCCGTCGCGCGAGTCGAGCGTGCGCCAGCTGATCGGCCGCGTCGTGGGCACGCTGCGCAAGTGGGGCCGCGAGGGCAACTACTTCGCGAGCGAGGCGCAGGAGCAGATCTTCGCCGACGAGCTGACGCACCTGCTCCTACACCAGAAAGTGTGCTTCAACTCGCCGGTCTGGTTCAACCTGGGCGTGGTCGAGCCCGACGGCCGGCTCGTGCCGCAGCAGGCGAGCGCGTGCTTCATCAACTCCGTCGAGGACACCATGACGTCGATCATGGACCTCGCGAAGACCGAGGCCATGCTGTTCAAGGGCGGCTCGGGCACGGGCACCAACCTGTCGACGATCCGCAGCTCGAAGGAGCCGCTCGCCGGCGGCGGCGTCGCCAGCGGCCCCGTCTCGTTCATGCGCGGCTTCGACTCGTTCGCGGGCGTGATCCGCTCCGGCGGCAAGACGCGCCGCGCCGCGAAGATGGTGATCCTGAACGCGGACCACCCCGACGTGCTCGACTTCGTGCGCTGCAAGGCCGACGAGGAGAAGAAGGCCTGGGCGCTCATCGACGCCGGCTTCGACGGCCGCTTCAACGTGGCCGGCGGCGCGTACGAGTCGATCCAGTACCAGAACGCGAATCACTCGGTGCGCGTGCCCGACGCGTTCATGAAGGCCGTGCTGAACGGCGGCACGTGGCAGACGCGCGCCGTCACGACGGGCAAGGTGATGGACACGCTCGCGGCGCGCGACCTCATGCGCGAGATCTCCGCCGCGGCGCACGTCTGCGGCGATCCGGGCGTGCAGTACGACACCACCATCAACCGCTGGAACCCGGTCAAGAACTCGGGCCGCATCAACGCCACGAACCCGTGCAGCGAGTTCATCTTCCTCGACGACACGGCGTGCAACCTGGCGTCGTTCAACCTGCTGCAGTTCGCCGACGAGGCGGGCCGCTTCCTCACCAGCGACTTCGAGCAGGCCGTCGACACGCTGATCCTCGCCATGGAGATCATCGTCGACTTCGCCGACTACCCCACCGAGCGCATCGCGAAGAACAGCCACATGCTGCGCCCGCTCGGCCTGGGCTACGCGAACCTGGGCGCGCTGCTCATGCTGAACGGCCTGGCGTACGACAGCGACGAGGGCCGCAACTTGTGCGGCGCGATCACGTCGCTCATGACGGGCCGCTCGTACCACCGCTCGGCCGAGATCTCGCGCCGCACGGGTCCGTTCGCGGAGTACGAGAAGAACCGCGCGCCGTTCCTCGAGGTCATCGGGCTGCACACGGGCTACGGCGACCAGGTGCAGGCCGCGGGCGTGCCGGACGACCTGCACCGCGCCGCGCGCGAGACGTGGCACAAGGCGCTCGAGCTCGCCCGCCGGCACGGCATCCGCAACGCGCAGGTCACCGTGATCGCGCCCACGGGGACGATCGCGTTCATGATGGACTGCGACACCACGGGCATCGAGCCCGACATCGCGCTCGTGAAGTACAAGCAGCTCGTCGGCGGCGGCGTGCTGAAGATCGTGAACGGCACCGTGCCGGCGGCGCTCGCGCGCCGTGGCTACGCGCCTGCCGAGATCGACGCGATCGTCCGCTACATCGACGAGCACGACACGATCGAGGGCGCGCCGGGGCTCTCGGACGAGCACCTGACGATCTTCGACTGCGCGTTCAAGTCGGCGCACGGCACGCGCTCCATCCACTACATGGGCCACATCCGCATGATGGCGGCCGCGCAGCCGTTCCTGTCCGGCGGCATCTCGAAGACCGTGAACCTGCCGAAGGAAGCGACGGTCGAGGACATCGAGCAGGCGTACGTCGAGGGCTGGCGCCTCGGGCTCAAGTCACTCGCGATCTACCGCGACGGCTCGAAGCGCACGCAGCCGCTCAATACGAAGGCCGACACCACGGCCGAGGCGCAGCCGGCCGAGGCCGTTGCCGAGCCCGCGCCGCGCCGCCGCAAGCTGCCCGACGTGCGCGACGCCAAGACGCACAAGTTCTCGATCGCGGGCCACGACGGCTACCTCACCGTGGGCCTGTACGAGGACGGCACGCCGGGCGAGGTGTTCCTGAAGATGTCGAAGGAGGGCTCGACCGTGTCCGGCCTCATGGACACGATCGCGGTCATGACTTCGCTGTCGCTGCAGTACGGCGTGCCGCTCCACGCCATGGTCAACAAGTTCAGCCACACCCGCTTCGAGCCGTCGGGCTTCACGGGCAACCCCGAGATCCCGATGGCGAAGTCGATCACCGACTACGTGTTCCGCTGGCTCGGCCTGAACTTCCCGACGGGCGAAGCCGTCGTCGAAGACGCGCAGGACGAGTACGGCCAGACCGCGCCGTCCGGCACCGAGCGCGTCGTCCCGATCACCCAGAAAGGCGGCCTCGGCGGCGGCAGCCACACCGAGCCCCTCCGCGCCCTCGGTCAGGAAGACGCTCCGCCCTGCAACAACTGCGGCTCGATCATGGTGCGCGCCGGAGCGTGCTACGCGTGCAAGACCTGCGGGGAGACCGGCGGCTGCGGGTGAGTCCACTCGCGGCAGAGGGTACTCGAGCGTGTCCTCGTTCAAGCGGATCGTGATCTGCTTCTTCAGCCGCCTGGCGTGAGGAGCAGGACTCGCTTCGTTCGCAGGCCCGCTACCATCTCCTGCGGGGGGTGAGACATGGCAACCGTTCGGCTCGTTGCGTTCATCGTGATCGGCGTTCTGGTCCTCGTCGGCGTGCTCGGGAGCTCGTACGTCGTCGAGCCGGGCTGGCGCGGCGTGCGCGTGACTCTGGGCAAGATGTCGGATGACTTCGTCGCACCCGGCTTCGGCGTGAAGCTGCCGATCACCGAGATCCACATGGTGAACGTGCAGCAGGACACGCGCGAGGTGACGGCGGAGTGCTTCTCGTCGGATCTGCAGCAGATCAAGGTGCAGGTGAAGGTGCTGTACCGCATTCCCGAGACGTCGGTGGTGAAGGTGCTGCGCGACTACTCCGGCGAGCCGTTCGACAAGCTGATCCTCCCGCGCGTGCAGGAGGCGATCAAGGAAGTCACCGCAATGAAGACGGCGGCCGACATCGTGAAGACGCGCGAGCAGATCAAGCTGGCGGCGCTCGATTCCTCGCGCGCGAAGATCGGCACCTTGCTCACGATCGAGGACCTGGTGATCGAGGACGTCGGCCTGTCGCGCGAGCTCGAGCAGGCCATCGAGGCCAAGATGGTGCAGCAGCAGGAGGCCGAGAAGGCCGTCTTCAAGATGCAGCAGGCGAAGACCGACGCCGACACGCTCATCATCAAGGCGCACGCCGACGCGGAGTCGATCCGCATCCAGGGCGAGGCGCTCGAGAAGGCGCCGAAGCTCGTCGAGCTGAAGATGGTCGAGAAGTGGAACGGCGTGGCGCCGAACGTGGTGGGCTCGGGCTCCAACATCCTGTTGCCGCTGGGGGCGGGCGCCTCGAAGTGACTGGCGCGACTGACTCAATCGCCTGAGCGGCGAATCCGATAGGTCGCCATGGCCAGAGCGCCGGCGCCGTGGTTCCTCGAGCCGCCGTGGTTCTTCGTCACGTTCGTGGCGATGTGGCTCGCGCTCACTGCGCTCACGTCGCGCATCAGCGGCTGGGCGCGCCTGGCCGAGGAGTTCCGCTCCGACGCGCCGGCGGCGGGCGAGACGTTCCGCTTCGCGTCGGGCTCCATGGGCCGGCGCTTCCCCGCGAAATACAACAGCTGCCTGTGGGTCGTGGTGACGCCGGCCGGCTTTCAGCTGTCGCTGTGGCTGCCGTTCCGCTTCCTCTCTCCGACGCTGTTCATTCCGTGGACGCGAGTCGAGTCGCTGGAGGAGAAGCGCGTGTTCCTCGCGAAGCGCGTGGTGATCCGGGTGATCGGCTGCTGGCCGGCGATCTCGCTGCTCGGCAAGGCGGGCCAGGCCGTGCGCGACGCGTACGTGTCGGCGCGCGCCTTGCACGACCGCAGCGCATGATCCGAAAGCTCCCGAACGGCCAGTACCGCTTGTACTCGCGCAAGCCGAATCCGAAGACAGGTCGGCGCAGGAACCTCGGCACGTTCAAGACGCTCGCGGCGGCCCAGAAGCACGAGCGCGCGGTGCAGTACTTCAAACGCGCCAAGTAGCGGGCTCGTGGTACCGTCCGGTCATGTGTAGAAACATCCGGACCTTGTTCAACTTCTCGCCGCCGGTCACGGAAGACGAGATCCGCGCGGCGTCGCTGCAGTTCGTGCGCAAGCTGTCGGGCTTCAACAAGCCGTCGAAGCTGAACGAGGCGGCGTTCCAACGCGCAGTGGACGAGACGGCCGAGATCGCGCGCAAGCTCCTGCACAGCTTGGTGACGAACGCGCCGCCGCGCGACCGCGCCGTGGAGGCCGAGCGCGCGAAGGCGCGCGCCGCGGTGCGCTTCGGGCGCGCGCCCGCTTGAGCGGGCTCTTCGAGCTGGGCTGGCACTGGGGCACGACCGCCGAAGAGCGCGCGCGCCCGTTCCCCTGCGACGACGTGCTGCCCGACCACGACCGCGCCGACGCGATGTGGCGCGCCGTGACCGTCCGCGCGCCCGCCACCGTCGTCTTCCGGTGGCTCTGCCAGATGAAGGTCGCGCCGTACAGCTACGACTGGCTCGACAACGGGGGACGACCGAGCCCGCGCGAGCTCACGCCCGGCGCGGACGAGCTCGCCGTCGGACAGCGCATGATGATCTTCGAGCTCGCGTCGTTCGAGCGCGACCGGCACTTGACCCTGCGCTTGCGCAAGCCCGGGCTGTTCCCGCCGCTCGCGGTGTCGTACGTCGTCGTACCTCTCGACACGGACTCGTGCAGGCTGGTCGTGAAGCTCGTCGTGCGCGCGCGGCCGGGCCTCTGCGATCGAGTCGGGCGCCTCGTCTTCCCGTGGCTCGACCTGGTGATGATGCGGAGGCAGCTGCTCAACTTCAAAGCGCTCGCGGAGGGCGCGCGCTAGGCGAGCGCTTCGAGCGCCGCGCGCGCTTCGGCGGCGACGGCGGCCATGCCGAGCTCGCCCGCGAGCTTCGCGCTCTCGGCCAGCGCGGCCTTCGCGCGGCGGCGGTCGCGCGGCGCGGAGAGCAGCCCGAGCCGCAGTGCGACGCGCGCCTGCGTCGGCCGCGCGCCCAGCTCGACGGCCGACGTGCGCGCCTCGTCGCACAGCGCCAGCGCGTCGTCGCGGCGGCCGAGGGTCTCGCACAGGCGCGCGAGTGCGAACCGCGCCGGGCCGCCGTAGAACACCACGATGGGCATGACCGCGTGTTGGTGCTCGAACGGCGCGAGCAGGTCGTGGAGCGGCTTCGCGCGCGCCACGTCGTCGAGCTCCGCGCACAGGAACGCCAGCTCCACGAGCGTCGCCGTCCAGCGCAGGTTGCGCGGCACGTCCGCGAAGTCGTCCTTCGCGAGTGACTCGAACTGCGCGCGCGCCTCTTCGACGCGGCCGACGGCGAGCCGCGCGCGCGCGACCTTCGCCGCAAGCCAGTGCAGCGGCCCTTCGACCGCGCCGAGCACGGGCTCCCACACGCTGAGCACGCCCGCGAAATCGCCACGCTCCTGCGCCAGGAGCGCGCGCTGGCCGCCGTGCACCGAGCGCGCGTACGGGTGCTCCGCGCGCCGGCCGACGAGCAGCGCCTGCTCGGACAGCGGGCGCACGTGCTCGAAGCGGCCTTCGAGCAGCGCGAGGCCGGTGTCGTACACGCCCTTGTGCCAGCGCATGGCCGGCGTGGGATGCTCGCCGCCGATCGCGTCGGCGCGCGCGCGCAGCGCGTTCGCGGCCGCGCGGTCGCCGAGCATCATGCGGTCGCTCGCCAGGTCGACGAGCGAGATCAGCGCACGGTCGGCGGCGGGCGAGGCGGCGCCCACGCGCACCGTCTCGTCGCCCAGGCGCGCGCGCTCGTCCACGTGGTCGGGGCCGCCGATCGCGAAGTGCAGCACGTACAGCGCGTCCTGCAGCGCCTCGGGGTCGCCGGCTTCGCGCGCGAGCGCGACGGCCTGCCGCGCGATCGGGCGCGACTCGACGTATGCGTCGTGCAGCACGTCGAAGTAGGCGAGCCGCGTGAGCAGCCGCGCGCGCGCCACGCTCGGCGCGTCGCCCAGTGCGGCCAGTGCCTCGGTCACCGCGCCGCGCGCCTGCGCGTCGCGGATGCCCCAGTCCTGCAGGTCGGAGAACGCGATCGCCGCGCGCGCGAGCTCGTCCACGAGGCCGAGCGAGCGCGCCAGGTCCAGCGCCTGCACGAGCACCTCGCGGCGGCGCGTGCGCTCGCCCGACAAGCGGCAGGCCTCGCCCAGCGCAAGCAACACAGAAAGGCGTCGCTCGGGATCGACGGGACGCGCGTGGCCGACCGCCGCAACCGCCTGCTCGTAGTGCTGCGCGGCCTGCTCCCAGGCGCCGAGCCGCGCGGCCTGCTCGGCCGCGCGCAGCGCCCATTCGAGAGCGCGCGCCGGGTCGCCCAGCGCGAGCGCGCGGTGGTGGTGGTGCGCGAGCTCGGCCATGGCCGCCTCGGGCGAAGTCGCGTGCACGTGCTCGAGCCAGCGCGCCGCGCGCAGGTGCAGGCGCACGCGCTCGCCGGCCGAGATCGCCGCGTACGCGGCCTCGCGGAAGAGCGCGTGCGTGAAGCGCCAGGCGCCCGTGTCGTCGGGCGACGCCTCGGCGACGCCCGCGCGCGCCGCGTCGTCGAGCGAATCGAGCGCAGCTTCGAGCGACACGTCGGCCACCTCGGCCGCGGCGTCGAGTGCGAAGTCGCGGCCGAGCACGGCGGCGGCGGCGACGAGTGCGCGCGCGGGCTCGGACAAGGTGTCGAGTGCGCGGCCGATCAGGTCGAGCGCGCGGCCCGGCAGCGCGATCCCTGCGCGCGGCAGGCGCTCGGGCTCGTCGAGCACGCCGCGTTCCGCCAGCAGGCGGATCGCCTCGCGCAGGAACAACGGCACGCCTTCGGTGCGCGCGAACACCTCGGACGACAGGTCCGTGGGCGCGGGGCGGCCGAGCACGCGGCCGAGCAGTGCCGCGACCTCGCGCCGCGAGAACGCGACGAGCGCGAGCTCCGCCGTGCGCTCCTGCTGGCGCAGCACGCCCAGCGTGCGGTCGAGCGGATGGCCGCGCTCGCGGAACTCGTTGCGCACCGACGCCACCACGAGGATCGGCTCGCCGCCGAGCTCGAACGACAGGTGCTCGAGCAACCGCAGCGACGGCGGATCGGCCCACTGCAGGTCTTCGAGCAGCACGAGCAGCGGGCGCGCGCGGCTCGCGCGCACGAGCGCGCGCGAGGTCGCGTCGAGCACGCGGAAGCGGCTGCGGTCCGAATCGCTCGCGAGCTCGGGGAGCAGCTCGCCGAGCTCCGCGGTCTGGTCGCCCGTGTCCTCGTCGCGCAGCTGACGCAGCACCTGCGTCCACAGCCAGAACGGCGGCACGCCGTCGCCCGCGCGGCTGCGCCCCGTGAGCACGCGCGCGCCGCGCGCCGCGGCGTCGCTCGCGAAGCGCTCGAGGAGCCGCGTCTTGCCGATGCCCGCTGCGCCCGTGACGAGCGCGACGCCACCCCGCCCCGCTGCCGTCTCGGCCCATGCGCGCCCGAGCCGCGCCAGCTCGTCCTCGCGGCCGACGAACACGCTCGCGCGGTCGCGCTCGGGCTGTACCTCCGGCAGCGCGCGCGCAGCTTCCGCGTCCACGAGCTCGCCACAGAAGCGGTAGCCGCGGCGCGAGACGCTGCGGATCAGTGCGCCCCGGTTCGTGTCTCCGATCGCGCGCCGCGCGTGCGAGACCGCGCGCGACAGCGACGCGGGCGTCACCGTGGTGCCGGGCCAGAGCTCGTCGCGGATCTCGCGCGCGGAGACCACGCGGCCGTGCTCGCGCACCAACAGCACCAGGAGCGCCAGCGGCTTGGGCTGGATCTCGACCGCGCGCCCGCGCCTGCGCAGCTCTCCCGCCGCGACGTCGAGCTCGTATTCGCCGAAACGGTGCACCATGGACCTCGCGAGCTTAGCGTGCCCCGCGTCTCACTTGCGCGCGACGTAGTAGTAGGCGACCGAGTCCCGCGGCAGCTGGCGGATCTCCACGCGCCCCAGCCCCACCTCGGCGAGCGCGCGCGTGATTCGCTCCGCGCCCCACATGGCGCCGAGCCCGGCGCCACCGGACGCGAGCGACGTGGTCATGCAGTGCATACACGACACGGTGTAGAGAAACGGCCCGAGCGGGTGCGAGACGTCGTCCTCCAGCCGGCCCGACGCCGCGATCTCGCGCAACAGCAGCACGCCGTCCGGGCGCAGCGCGCCGGCCAGCCGGCGCAGCGCCGCGTCCGGGCGCGGGTGGTCGTGCACCGTGTCGAACGCGGTGACCAGGTCGAACTCGTCCATGTGCGAGAGCCGCGCGGCGTCGCGCCGCGCGAAGCGGACGTTCGACAGCCGCAGCTCGGCCGCTTCGGCGCGCGCCGCGGCCACGCCTTCGTCCGTCGAGCTGTGGCCGGTGAAACGGCTGCGGGGGAACGCCGCGGCCAGGTGGTTCAGCGCGCGGCCGTTGCCGCACCCGACGTCGAGCACGTCGATGCCGCGCTCGAGCGACGCCCCCAGCCCGTCGACCAGCGGCAGCACGCCGCCCATGAGCGACGCCACGAGCGCGTCGCCGTCCTCCTCCGCCAGCGCGTGGAAGCGCGCGAACGCCTCGGCCGGCACGCCACCGCCGCGCTCGAAGCACTCGAGCACGCGGTCCTCGACCGCTCCCAGCGCCGAGATCCACTGGCACGTCGCGGCCACGTTGTCGGGCCGCGCCGCGCGCGTGAGCAGTGCCGCGTGCTCACGAGGCAGCGAGTAGGTCGCACCGGCGGGCTCGTAATCGACGACGCCACCGGTCACCATCGCTGCGAGCCACTCGCGCACGTAGCGCTCGTCGAGGCCCGCCGCGGCGGCGATCGCGGCGCTCGCCGCCGGCCGCATCCGGCTCATGACGTCGAACAGCCCCGCTCGGTGGCCGATCGACGTCATGAGCGCGAGTGCGGCGGCGTTGAGCACGCCGAGCATCTTGCCCTCGAATCGCTCGAGCTTCGCCGCGTCGAGGGCCGACATCAGCGCGCCCGCTCGGGGACGCGCACCTGCGTGTGCGGCGCGCTCTTGCGGAAGCGCGGCACGAACATCGGCGTGCGCTCGCGCCAGTCGAGGTACGGTTTGCCGAGCTGAGCGGCCAGGTCGTTCTCTTCCAGCGGGATCGCCAGCATGATGTACGAGGTCATCGCCGTCGCGAAGAGCAGGTGTCCGACCGTGAACGTCGGCGCCGCCCAGAACGTGACGAGCCAGCCCAGGTACAGCGGGTGCCGGATGTGCTTGTACAGGTTGGGAGTGACGAAACGCTTCTCGGTGTAGGGCCGGCCGAGCGCGCGCAGCCACACCTGGCGCAGGCCGAACAGATCGAAGTGATCGATCAGCAGCGTCGCCTCGAGCACGATGGCGTAGCCCAACAGGTAGATCGCGGTCACGACGCCCACCGCGGCGTCGTCGTGCAGCTCCCACACCTGGGTGGGCAGCGGCCGCCACTGCCAGAACAGCAGGATCGCGATCGCGCTCGACGCGAGCACGTAGCTGGAGCGCTCGACCGAGCGTGGCACCCACTGGGTGAAGAACCGCTTCCAGCCGGGTCGCGCCATCACGCTGTGCTGCAGCCCGAACGAGGCGAGCAGCACGACGTCGATGGCCCAGCCGTACGGGTGGACCGAGCCAGAGTCGATCGTCTTCGGCACGACGAAGCCGCCGACGAAGCCGATCATGTACAGGAAGGTCAGGAAGAAGATCAGGTAGCAGGCCACTCCATACAGGAGTGCCCCGACGCGCCGTACGAATTCCATGGCAAGTCTCCTCGACGTGGGTTCACGAACGAGCGGGAACCTACGGCGAGCGAGGCGCGGGAACCTTACCGGGAACGAACCGTTTCCGGACCCTTTCGCGTGCGCTGGCGCGGGCGCGGGGCGAGCTGCGAAGATGCCGGCGATGGACGTGGCGCGGGCGCCGCTCGGCGAGATCAACCCCTTCGACCCGGCGGTGCTGGCCGACCCGTGGCTCTACAACCGGCGCGTGCGTGAGACCGCGCCCGTGTATCGCCACCCGCAGCTCGGGATCACCTTGATCTCGAGCTACCGCGCGGTGGTCGAGGTCGTCCGGAACTGGGAGGCGTTCTCGAACCGCTTCGGGCAGTTCCTGGGCGCCGAGCCGCCCGACGAGGTGAAGGCGGTCGCGCGCGAGGGCTACCCGCCGGTCGACACCATGCTCACCGCAGACCCGCCCGAGCAGAAACGCTTCCGCGGCCTGGTGAACAAGGCGTTCAGCGCGCGGCGCATCGACGCGCTCGAGCCGCGCATCCGCGAGATCGCGCGCGAGCTCGCCGACGACGTCGCCGCGCGCGGCCGGGCCGAGCTCCTGGCGGAATTCGCCCAGCCGCTTCCCCTCACGGTGATCGCCGAGCAGCTCGGCGCGCCTCGCGAGGACCTGCGGCTCTTCCGGCGCTGGACCGACGGGTTCGTCGCGCAGCTCTCGGGCGTGGCCGACCGCGCGGGCCAGGTCGAGGCGGCCAAGGCGATCGTCGAGTTCCAGAAGTACTTCGCCGCGCGGCTCGAGGAGCGGCGCGCCGACCCGCGCGAGGACATCCTCTCCGACATCGTGCACGCGCGCATCGAGGGCGAGCGGCCGCTCGACGTGCCCGAGATGCTCTCGATCCTCCAGCAGCTCCTGGTGGCGGGAAACGAGACCACCGCGTCCGCGATCGTGGAAGGCGTGTGGCTCCTGCTGCGCAACCCCGAGCAGCTCGCGCTCGTGCGGCGCGAGCCCGAGCGCGTGCCCGACCTGGTCGAGGAAGTGCTGCGCATGGCGACCCCGACGGCCAACATGTGGCGCGTGTGCCGCAAGACCACCGCCGTCGAGGGCGTCGAGATCCCCGCGGGCTCGCTCTGCATGCTGCGCTTCGCGGCCGCCAACCGCGATCCCGCCCGGTTCCCCGACCCCGACCGCTTCGACGTGACTCGCGCGGATGCGGGAGAGCATCTCGCGTTCGGTCTCGGGATCCACCACTGCGTCGGCGCATCGCTCGCGCGCAAGGAGCTGCGGGTCGCCTTCGAGACGCTGCTCGAGCGCTTCGAGGAGCTCCGCCTCGCGCCGGACGCGCCGGCGCCGGCGCACAAGCCGAACGTGCTGCTCTGGGGCCTCGACGCCCTCCCGCTCGAGGTGCGCGCGCGCCGATGAGCTGGCTCGCGCGGCGTCGGGTCGCGCGCTGGGTGCGCGAGCAGGCGACGCCGGTCGAGATCGCCGACGTCGAGGCGCTGGCCTGGCTGGACCCTCTGCTCGCGGGCAAGCGCTTCGCGTTCGTCGGCGAGTCCAACCACTTCGTGCACGAGAAGGCGGGCTACCGCCTGTTCGTGACCCGCTACCTCGCGTCGCGCGGCTTCACCGTGCGCGTCCTAGCTCGCTTCGCGCTTCGCCCAAGCGAGGCCGCGCCTGAGCAGCTCGTGGAAGACGGGCAGCTCCCACGAGCCCCGGTCGACCGTCGGCCACCAGTCGAGCATCGGGCGCATGTCGAGGTGGCTGCGGCAGTGGCCGAGCGTCAGGTAGAGCACCGCGCCGCGCCCGAGCTCCCGCAGGTACAGCACCGGTCGCGCCGCTTCGGGCCACTCGGCGGGCTCGAAGCCAGGCGTCTTCCCGCCGAAGCGCGTCTCGAGCAGCGTCTGTACCGGCGCGTGGAACTCGCACAGGTAGAGCTCGTCCTGGGTCTCGAACGGCTCGATTCCCTTCACCAGCGGATGCGACGGGTCCGCCGCCGTCACGCGATACGGCGCGATCGGGGGGTGAGCGACGAACTGCGAGCCGAGTGCGTGCATGAAGCGCGGCGCGAGCCGCGGGCACTCGACCTTGCGGTCGGCGAACTCGAGGATCGAGTTCGTGCCGTGCAGCGCGAGCCAGCGCCCGCCGTCCTCGACGAAGCGCGCGAGCGCGTCCGCCTGTGCCTCGGTGGGCCGCAGGTCGCAGGTGTAGGTCACGAGGAAATCGGACGCGGCCCAAGGGTCCGCGCGGCCCCAGTCGTCGAAGACGCGCGTGCGCACGCGGGCGTCGTCGGCGAGGTGCTTCAAGAGCTCGAGCCGCGCGTAGTCGAAGTCGTGGAAGCGCCCGCCGCAGACCAGCGCGCAGCGCAGCGACTTCAAGGCGCGGGGTCGGCGAGCTTGAGCAGCTGCTTGCCGAGGTTCTTGCCCTGGAACAGGCGCAGGAAGGTCTTCGGCGCGTTCTCGATGCCCTGCTGTACGTCTTCGGCGTGCGCCAGCTTCCCGGCCGCGACCCACTGCGCGAGCTGTGCGACCCCTTCGGTGAAACGCGCGGCGTAGTCGATCACGATGAAGCCCTCCATGCGCGAGCGCGTGACGACCACGTTCATCAGGTTGCGCAGGCCCGGCGGCGCCGCGGTTTCGTTGTAGCCCGAGATTCCGCCGCACATCACGATGCGCGCGCGCTGCGCCAGGCTGCCGAGCGCCGCGTCCAGGATCTCGCCACCGACGTTGTCGAAGTACACGTCGATGCCCTTCGGGCAGAGCTCGCGCAGGCGCGCCGCCACGTCTTCGCGCTTGTAGTCGATGGCGGCGTCGAAGTGCGCCTTCTCGGTGAGCCAGCGGCACTTGTCCGCGCCGCCCGCGATGCCGACGACCCGGCAGCCCGACAGCTTCGCGATCTGGCCCGCGACCGAGCCCGTCGCGCCCGCCGCGCCCGACACCACCACGGTCTCGCCGGCCTTCGGCTTGCCCAGATCGAGGAGACCGAAGTACGCAGTGAGTCCCGTGATTCCGCACACGCCGAGCGGCCACGTCGGCGGCATTCCCTTCGGCAGCTTCGTCGCGGCCATGAGCCCGCCGCGCCCCGCGATGCCGTATTCCTGCCAGCCGAACATGCCCTGCACGAGCTCGCCCACCGCGTAGTCGCGGCTCTTCGACTCGATGATCTGGCCGACGGCGCCCGCGCGCATGACTTCGCCCAGGCCGACGGGCGGGATGTAGCTGGGGCGGTCTTCCATCCAGCCGCGCATGGCGGGATCGAACGAGACGTAGAGCACGCGCACGAGCGCCTCGCCGTCGTTTGGCACGGGCGCGGCCGACTCGCGCAGCTCGAAGTCGCTCTCCTTCACCATTCCGACGGGGCGCGTGCGCAGGAGCCACTGGCGATTGGTTCGAGTCATGTCTTCCTCACGATCTCACAGTCGGCACAGCCGTCCGGCTTTGCCCTGCATCATCTCCTGCCCGGTGCGGAGCTGGATCAGGAACGGGGTGAGCTTCAGGACGCCGTACGTCGGATCGCCGACGCCGCCGCGCCAGAAGAGCTGCGGGTCGTAGCCAACCGGCGGCGGCGTGTTCTTGAGCAGGTTCCAGATGCGCGACTTCGTCGCCGCGTCGTCGCACCACTCGGCGCGCGCCTGCACCGCGACGGTGTCGTGCTGCGAATCCCAGTAGCAGAGCGCGACGTTCGCGTTCTTCGCCAGGTGCTTCGTCTTGAGCGTCTGGCGGCCCGTGGCGATCCAGCCGGTCGAGCCTTCCCACACCGGGTGCAGGATGCGTGCGTAGGGGCGGCCCTTGCCGTCGACGGTGGCGACCGTGCACCACACGATGCGGCCGACGCGGTCCAGGAACTCCTTCTCGACGTCGGCGAAGCGGACGCTCTCGCTCATGGCCCCTCCCCTTTGAAGGCGGAGGCGAGCTCCGCGTCTTCGGTCTCGATCACGCGCTCGAGGCAGCGGTGGAAACGCTGGCCGCCGACCTCGTTCCGCCCGAACAGCAGCTCTCGGCGCAATCCGCTTACGAGCGCGCGCTGCTGCCGCAGGCCCGTGGCGTAGTCCTCGTCGCGCACCACGGTGCCCAGCAGCTCGAACAGCTTCGCGGCCGCCTCGCGCGCCGCCGCGTCGGGCTCGCGTTCGACCAGGTACGACTGCACCGTCGTCGACTCGAGCGCAGTCGGGCCCGGGAAGAGCTGCGAGACCAACACCGAGCGCGCGCCGGCGTCGAAGGTGGCGATCGACACGTGCGGAAAGATCGTCCACACGCCGGCGAGGAGCTCGGAGGCGTCCCACTCCGCTTCGGGCAGCTCGGCGAAGCGCAGCAGCCCCGGATTCGGAAAGCTCACGCGCTGGTGGGGGCCGAAGGCATCGACGAGTGCGCGGTGCGGCAGGCCCGCGCCGAAGGTCGCCTTGTGCAGGATCGGCAGGTGGTAGAAGTCCAGGTACCCGTCGTACGCGAGCTTCCAGTTCGGCCCCGGCACAGTGCGGCGCGCGAACAGCTGCCAGCGCTCGAAACCGAATTCGGCGAGCACCCGGTCGTACCCACACAGAAATGTGTCGAGATCGAGATTTGCTTCGGGATCGAGCGAGGCGAAGATCAGCCCCGCGCGCTCGCCCGCGGGCAGCCGCACGAGCCCGTGACATGCCGGGTCGACCTCGCCGAAGTCCGCGCGCGCGAACACGCCGGCGAGCGCGCCGTCGAGGTCGTAGCTCCACGCGTGGTACGGACATGTGAAGCGCCGCACGTTGCCCGCGGGCTCGGTCGCGAGCTGCGCGCCGCGGTGCGCGCACGAGTTGAGGAAGGCGCGCGGCGCGCCGTCGTCCCCGCGCACCAGCAGCACGGGAACGCCGGCGACCTCGAGCGCACGGAAGTCGCCGGGCTCGGCGAGCTCGCACGAGAGCGCGAGCACGAGCGGCACGCGCCGCCACACGCGTTCGAGCTCGAGCGCGAAGCGCGCGGGGTCGACGTAGCGCGCGGCGGGCACGCGCAGCACGTCCGGCGCCCGGTCGATCGTGCCGGCCTGCACGTGCGCCATGTTCCGGCGCGCCATCCGCAGAAGCTCCGCCCGACTCATGCGCGTATGATACCCGCTTGAATACTACTCAAACGCGCCCGCCACGGGGTGCCGACCGGGAGGACGGAAAATGAGCCGAGCCGTCGAGGACGAGCTCGCGATCCGCGCGCTGGTCGCGCGGTACTGTCACGCGATCGCCGAGCGCGACGATAAGGCTTGGGCCGAGACGTGGTCCGCCGACGGCGATTGGAGGGTGCTCGGGCAGTCTGTGAGGGGTCGCGACGCGATCCTCGCCCACTACCAGAAGCTCGTCGCCGGCTGCCGCTTCGTGCAGCAGGTCGCCACCGACGGAGTCATCGAGCTCGAAGGCGACGCCGCGCGCGGCAAGTGGCAGATCGCCGAGACGATCCTGCTCGTGGCGGGGAGCGCGGCGCTCAATCTCGGCCGCTACGCGGACCGCTACGAGCGCGGCGCGGACGGGGTCTGGCGCTTCGCGCGGCGCGAGTTCAGCGGCCAGTACTTCGGACCGCCGGACCTGTCCGCCGCGCCGCGTCCAACCCCCGGCTGGAACGCGAAGCCGTGATCCTCGTCGCCGGCACCGTCGACTTCGACCCGGCGCGCCGCGAGGCCGCGCTCGCGGCGGCGGTTCCGCTGCTCGCGCCCACTCGCGCCCAGCGCGGCTGCCTCGCGTACGCGTGGAGCGCGGATCCGGCGGAGCCGGGCCGCGTGCACGTATTCGAGGCCTGGGCCGACGAGGCGGCGCTCGCGGCGCACTTCGCCGGCCCGTTCTACAAGGGCATGCTCGGCGTGCTCGGCGCGCACGGAGTGCGAGGCGCCGAAGTCGCCAAGTACCGGGTCACCGCGTGCGAGCCGGTCTACGACCCGAGCGGGCGCTCGCGCGCGGACTTCTTCAGCCCGGCCGGCTGAGCGGGGCCCGTACACTCGGGCGGATGCCGTTTCGTCTCCTCTCCGATCTCGTGCTCGGCGTCCACGCGGCGTTCATCGCGTTCGCGGCGCTCGGCGCGCTCGCGTGGCTGCGCTGGCGCCGGGCGCCGTGGCTGCACCTGCCGGCGCTCGCCTGGGCCGCGTTCGTCGAGCTCGCTGGCGCAGGCTGTCCGCTCACGTCGCTCGAGAACGCGCTGCGCGCGTCGGAAGGCGGCGCGGCATACGCCGGCGACTGTCTCGGCCACTATCTCTCGGCGTTCGTCTACCCGGCGGGACTGACGCTTCCGCTCGCGCGCGCCCTCGGGATCGCGCTGCTCCTGCTGAACGCGGCGCTCTACGCGTTCGCCGCGCGCAGGCGGAGGACCTCGGCGGCGAGCCGCCGGCCGAGCCCGCGGTAGGGCTGCTCGGCGAGGAGCATCTCGGCCATCAGCGCGCGTGCGCGCCGGCTCTTCGCCGCGAGCGCGAGCGAGAAGTCGACGGTGCGCGGCCGGTAGAGACGCCGGGCGAGACGCGCGCAGGCGGCGAGCTCGCCGCCCGGGCCGGCATGCCACCGTTCGGTGTAGAGCGCGGGCGCGCGCTCGGGGCCGGCCTCGCACAGCGCGTCGGCGAGCAGCCCGGCCGAGTCGAGCGCGTGTTGGATGCCCTCGCCCGTGATCGCGTCGTTCGCGTTCGCGGCGTCGCCGACGAGCGCGAAACCCGGCCCGGCGACCGGGCCGCCGCCGACGGGGATGCTCGCGGCGTAGGGCTCGCGCGGCAGCGCACGGCTTCCGGGGTAGCGGCGCTCGAGCAGCTCGGCGACGCGCGCGCGGAGCTCCGCGCCGTTCGCCGCACCGACCGGCGCCGCGATGCCGACCGACGCGTGGTCCGGCCGCGGGAACACCCACAGATAGCCCGCGAACTCGCGCGTGAACTCGATCACGATCTCGCGCTCGGGCAGCCCCGCCACGTGCCAGCCCGCGGTCGCGTAGCTCGCCGGGCCGCCGGGGCGCTCGCCGACGAGCGAGCGGCGCACCGCGCTCGAAGCGCCGTCCGCGCCGACGACGAAATCGTGGCGCGCCCGGCCGGCGTCGAGCTCGAGCTCGGCGCCGCGCGCCTGCGCAGTGACTCGCCGCACGCGCACCGCGCGCAGCTCCGCGCCGGCCTTGCGCGCGCGCTCGAGCAGCGCGCCGTCGAGCACGCGGCGCGAGAAGATCTCGATCGGGCGCGCGAGCGGCACGCACAGCTCGCGCCCGCGCGGCGCGAACATGCGCACGGCGTGCGCCGGCCGCGCGGCCGCGCGCAGCTCGGCCAGCTCGGGCCAGCGCGCGAACGCGCCGGGAGTCACTCCACCGCCGCAGGGCTTCTCACGCGGGTGCGACGGGTCGTACAGAGTGACTCGCTGGCCCGCGCGCGCCAGGCGCCAGGCGCAGAATGAGCCCGCGGGCCCCGCGCCGACGACCGCCACGTCCATGGCGTCACATGTTCGTGTAGTCGGGGCCGTCGCCGCCCTCGGGGGTCGTCCACGTGATGAGCGCGTACGGATCGGCGACGTCGCAGGTCTTGCAGTGCACGCAGTTCTCGTGGTGGATCACGAGGCGCTTGCGGCCCGGGTTCGCGTCGTCGGCGATCATCTCGTAGACCGCCGCCGGGCAGAAGCTCTCGCACGGGTTGCCGTACTCGGTGATGCACTTCGTGGCACACACGTTGGTGTCGGCCACGTGCAGGTGGTGCGGCTGGTTGACCTCGTGGCGCGAGCCCGCGAGCGCGACCGCCGTGACCTTGTCGAACGTGTACTTGTTGTCGTACGCGACCTTCTGCTGCTTCTCGCGCTCCTTGGGCGTGAGCGCCGCGAGCTTCTTCATGTGCTCGTGGTCGGGGTGCGAGTGAACGAGCTTCACGAGCCCGCGCCCGCCGGTGAGCATGGCGAGCGCCTGGCCGTTCACGAGCCACGGCAGCTGGCGCAGCCAGCCCAACCACTGCGGCATCTTCTGCGCGTACTTGAACGACGCGTGGAAGTTCCGCGCGCGCCAGTGCTCCTTCGCGAGCCAGCTCGAGTACCAGCGCTCCTTGTAGCTGGCGAGCGTCGCCTCGCTGAAGTCGTCCTTGCGAATCGCGTCGAGCAGCGTTTCCGCGGCCATGATGCCGCTCTTGATCGCCAGGTGGACGCCCTTGAGCCGTTCGCCGTTGCACGTGCCCGCGGAATCGCCGACGAGCAGGAAGCCGTCGCCGTACAGCTTCGGGAACGAGTAGTAGCCGCCGACGGGCATCGTCTTCGCGCCGTATCGGATGCACTCGCCGCCGTCGAGCAGCTGGCGCATGCGCGGGTGCGTCTTCCAACGCTGCATGAGGTCGTGCGGATCGGTGTACGGGTTGTCGTAGTCGAGGCCCGTGACGAAGCCGATCGAGACGCAGTTGTCCTTCAGGTCGTAGATCCAGCCGCCGCCGAACGTCGCGGGATCCTGCGGCCAGCCCATCGTGTGCACCACGCGGCCGGGCACGTGGTTCTCGGGCTTGATCCGCCAGATCTCCTTGATGCCCGTCTCGTAGGCCTGCGGGTTCGCGCCCTGCAGGCCCAGCCTGTCGATGACCACCTTCGTGCACGAGCCGCGCGTCCCCTCGCCGAACACCACGCACTTGGCGCGGATCTCGGGCCCGGCCTCGAACACAGCTTTGTGTTGGCCGTCCTTGTCGACGCCGCGGTCCTGCACCTGCACGCCGACCACGCGCTTGCCGTCGAAGATCGGCGCGGCGGCGGGGAAGCCGGGGTAGATCTCGACGCCGCGCTCCTCGGCCTTCGTGCCGAGCCACTTCACGACGTCGGAGACCGAGATCGCGTAGTTGCCGTGGTTCATGAACGGCGGCGGCGTCAGCGGGCTCTTGATCGCGCGCTTCGGCCCCATGAGCCATGTCTCGTCGGTGGTGCACTGGTAGTGGTAGGGGAAGCCCTGCGCGATGAAGTCGGGCATGAGCTCCGCGAGGCCCCGCGGATCCATCATGGCGCCCGAGAGCTGGTGCGTGCCGAGCTCGGGCCCCTTCTCGATCACGAGCACCGCGGGCATCTCGACCTTGCGCTCCTTGCACAGGTCGGCGAGGCGGATCACCGCCGAGAGCGTCGCCGCGCCCGCCCCCACGAAGAGGATGTCGACTTCCAGCTGTTCGCGTTCCACGGCCTCGCTCATGCTCCCGTTCCTCCGGCCACGCCCCGGCGCGAGAATACCGGAATCAGGACTGGGGCAGCAGTACCCGCGGCGCGACGAGGAACACGCCGAGCGCCGCGATGAGCGCCGCGCCCGCGGCGTAGAACGGCGCGCCTGCGCCGGCCGTCGCGAACACCCAGCCCCAGCACAGCGCGCCGAGCGCCCGGCCCGTGTGCACCATGGCCTGGCTGCGCGACATGGCGGCGCCCGCCTCGTCCGCGTCCGCGAGCTTCGAGAACAGGCTGGTGAACGCGGGGAACGCGATGCCCGCGCCGAACGCGACGCCGAGCGAGCACACCGTGAGCGCCCCGATCGAGTGACACAGCGCGAGCCCGGCGATCGACATCCCCGTCACGCCGAAGCCCACGGCGGTCATCGCGCGCTCGCCCCACTCGCGCGACAGCGGCCCGACCACGAGGCCCTGCGTGCCGCCGAGCACGATGCACACGGCGGCCATGTAGAGCCCCGTCTCGAGCTCGCCCCAGCCGAAACGCGACGCCGCGAACAACGGAAACATGGCCTCGATGACCGAGAACGCGAAGAAGATGTGCAGGAACAGGAACAGGTAGAGCCGCTGCGAGCCGTCCTGCGTGCGCGCGGCGATCCAGAACGGCGCGGGCACGATCGAGCGCGCGAACTCGCGCCAGCCCGACTTCGCGCGCACCGCGCCCTTCGACTCGGGCAGCACCCACGCAGCGAGCAGGAAGTTCGCCGCGGCGACGCCCGCCGTGGCGTAGAACGGCAGCGCCGGATCGATGGCGCCGAGCACTCCGCCGAGCGCCGTGCCGAGCACGAGCCCGATGCCCGACGCCGCGCCGATCACACCCATGCCCTGCGCGCGCGAGTGCTCGTCGGTCAAGTCGGTGATCGCGGCCTGCGCCGTGCCGATGCTCGCGCCGAAGAAGCCGCCGAAGAAACGCGCCGCGAGCACCGTGCCGAGATTGTGCGCGATCGCGAGCACGACGAACGACACCGCGGTGCCGAGCAGCGACACCAGGATGACGGGGCGCCGGCCGATGCGGTCCGACACCCAGCCCCACAGCGGCAGGAACAGCACGAGCCCGAGCGCGTACAGCGCGGTGATGAGTCCGATGCCGAACGCGTCGATCCCGAGCGACCGCACGAAGTGAGGCAGCACCGGGATGAGAATCGAGTAGCCGATGAAATCGATCAGGATCGTCGCGAAGATGATTCCGACGGCGAGCCGACTTCCCCCGCGCGGGGACGGACTCATCGAGCCCGGTCCCGTGTCGCCGGGTCCGGATGATCTCATATCGTTCGCGAGAGCTCGGTCCAGCGTGGCCACATCGTTTCCTGCATTCTACGGGCGATTTCACTCACGCGGGAGGTGCGATGGAGCTCCGTGAGCGGCGGCTGGCACAGATCGTACGGGACTTCATGGAGGCGTACGCGCTGTCGCAGGAGATCGGGCGCGAGCTCCGGGCGGGCAGCCTCTCGTTCCAGGCCGTCGCGCGGCTCGTGGGCGACGCCGAGGACAGCGCGCTCTTCCGCCTGAAGGAGGAGTGCCACGCGCTGTTCCGGCTCGACGACGCGCGCCCGCGCACGGAGGTCCAGGCCGAAGAGCTCTTCGACCTGGCCGTGGGCGCGCTCTTCCACGAGAGCATGAAGTTCCGCGAAGGCTTCTATCTGACCGACTCGTACGGGCCGAGGCTGCAGCGCATGATGGCCGAGGGGTCCGCCGCCGGGCCGCTCGCCGAGGCGTTCTGGCGCGTGTTCGAGGCGGGCAGCCGGCGCATGCTCGAGTCCGAAGCCGAGGCCGAGGAGCTGTTCCGCGAGACGCGCGACCAACTGCTCATCGTGCTGCGCCAGCTCGCGGCGTCGGGCGCCGTCGCGCGCAGCCTGGTCGAGCACCCCGCGCGCTCGGAAGAGGTGTTCGCGATGCCGCTGGCGCGCCTGCTCGCCGACATCTACGGCAGCGCGGGCCGCGGCTATCAGCTCGCGATCGAGAGCCTCATCGAGAACGGCCACTACGCCGAGGCCGCCGCCGTGCTCGAGCAGCGCGAGGCGCGCGAGGCCGGCGCGGTCGGCGGCGCGCTGCCGTTCGCGCGCGGCATGGCGAGCTACTACGCGGGCGAGAACCGCGCCGCGGTCGACGCGCTCGCGCGCTGGTGCGAGGCAGGCGCGAGCTCGCCGGCGCTGTGGCGGCAGAGCGCCGCGCGCGTGCTGTCGTCGTTGGCGCAGAGCGTCGAGCTCGCCGATCAGAAGCTCGCGAAACGCGCGTCGGCCCTCGCGGCCGAGCTCACTTCGGCACGCTCGAGCTGAGCTGCGCGCGGTGCGCGCGCAGCCACAGCCAGCCCGCCGCACCGACGGCGACGCAGGAAACCGCCACCACCTGTGCGTTCGACAGGATTCCCACGAAGTCGGGGTTGAGCCGCAGCGTCTCGATCCACAGCCGGCCGATGCCCGCGAGGACGAGATACTCGCCGAACAGGAACGGCGACCGCCCGCGACGCAGCCACAACAGCGCGAACACGGGCGTGAGCCACAAGGTCTCGTAGAGCATCGTCGGGTGCACCTTGAACACTTCGCCCGTGATCGGATCGACCGTCGGCGGCAGGCCCTTCGGGAACGCGACCGCCCAAGCCGCGTTCGAGCGCACGCCGTAGTCGTCGCCCACGAGGAAGCAGCCGATGCGCCCGATCGCCTGACTGGCGGCGAGCCCGGGCGCTGCCGCGTTCAACACGTCGAGCAGCGGCAGCTTCCGCGCGCGCGCGCCGAGAATGCCGGCGATCGAGCCGCCGAGAAACCCGCCGTACCAGGTGAGTCCGCCGCGGCTGAACAGCGCGCCCACGAGCGTCGCCGTCGGCTCGCGCGTGAGCTCTTCGCCGACGAACCAGAGCTTCGCGCCGACGAGCCCGCCGATCACGCACCAGGTGAGCAGGTCCCACGCGTTCTTGCCGTCGATGCCGCTCTTCTCGAGCGAGCGCGCCGACAGCCAGCCGCCGGCCAGGAACGCGAGCGCGACCATGACGCCGAAGCTCGAGATGGGGAAGCCGAACGGCTGCCACAGCACGGGGTACACGCGCGGCAGGATACCGTACGCGGCTAGCGGCGCGACTCTTCGCGCAGGCGCTCTTCGAGCGCGACGAGCTGCTCGGGGAAGCACTCCTTCGCGGAGCGGATGAACTCGGCGATGCGCCGGGTGTCGAAGAAATCGGGATTCGCGTCGGAGAGCTCGAGCCCGAGCAGCCGCACGTCGGGCCGCAAGCGCAACAGCTCGACGTCGCGCCGGTGCATGGTCTCGATTCCCGCCGCGGCCACGGTCTGCATGAGCCGCAGCTTGCCGATGCGACCCGGCTGCGTGCGGTAGGTCTCGAGCCCGCCGGTGAGCTTCACGTACAGGATCACCAGCCGCTCGCGCCCTTCGACGCCGGCCGCGCGATCGAGGTCCCACTTCCGCACGATCGAGTGGAGCGGCACGTCTTCCGTCGTCGAGCCGTCGATGTAGTGCGCGTCGCGGTTGATGCGCCGGATGATGCGCGGCACGAACAAGAGCGGCACCGACGACGACGCCAGCGCGGCGGCGCGCGCGTCGGCCTGCACGACGAGCTCGCGCAGGTGCGCGGGCACGGCGCTCGGCGTCAACACGTCCGAGCGGCAGTCGCGCAGGTTGAACGCGATGCAGTAGAAGGGCAGCCTCGGCTCCACGTCGCCGCAGTAGCGCTCGAGCATGCGCGACAGCCCGTCGGCCACGTCGACGAAGCCCGCGCCCGCCGCGCCGAGCGCGGGCAACAGCGCGTCGTGCACCAGGTGCCGCAGGAACTGCAGCTTGGACGGGCGCAGCGCCAAATCGACGCGGCCCGTGTACAGGTCGTAGCCCATCTGCTCGATCGCGTGCGGCGACAGGCCCTGCGCGTAGAGCAGCCCGGCCATCGCGCCCGCGCTCGAGCCCCACACCTCGCTGAACGAATCGCTGAGCCCGAGTGACTCGAACAGGCGCAGCGCCGTCGCGTGCGCGAAGAGCTTCAGCCCGCCCGAGCCGAGCGACAGCGCCACGCGCGCACGGGGGTCGGAGCAGACCTCGCGCAGTGCGCGGAAGCGCTCGTGCACGGCGGGCCGCGCGGCGTGGACCTCGGTCGGCGCGATCTGCCACACGTAGCGTCGCTGGCCGCCGGCGCGGTCGAGCGCGAAGCCGTCGGGTGGGACCGCGCGGTTGCGGCCCAGGAAGCGCACCGCGACCGAGCCGTTGGCGCGGTCCTCGGCGAGCAGCCGGGCCAGCACCGCCAGGCGGGCATCCTCGGGGGGCCAGTCCGTGACCGCGCCGTCGTGGGCCAGCGAGAACTGCACGGGCAGGTCGGCTTCCTGGACGCGCCGCACCACCTCGAAGCGGCCGCCGCGGGCTCGGGCTTCGCCGAGCTCCTCGTCCGTCAGGTAGAACGAGCCGTCGGCGGACTGGAAGCGGAGCGGCGACTCCGCGTCGGCGAGCTCCCGGGCCCACTCGCCGGGCGCCTCGAGCTTGATCTGGACCACATGCCCCAAGCGGCGAGGCTCCTTCGCCCGACCCATCGGCGCATTCGCGCGGGCCGCTTGAGGCGGCTCGGCGCTGCCGGTTGGGGCCTCCGGATTCCTGAATCATCAATGGATTCATTGGCTTACGGATCCAGCCGCCCCCGTGCTGCCGACCGCCTACCGGCGCGTTTTCGAAAATGGAGGCGCCTGGGCGCCCCCCGTTCCCGAACGTTGACACCCCGGGGGGTCCGGATAGGCTTGTCCCCCGGAACATGGGTGGGAGACCTTTGAGCGATCCGCAGGGAGCGCGCTGGAGGGCCATTCTCGCCGGCCTGCTATTGCTGGCCGGGACGGCGGTCCTGCATGGCGCGGCCGCCCTGGCCTCCGAAGGCCGGGCGCTCCGGCACCCGAGCGGCCTCGGCCCGGACGGCGAGGAGAAGCTCGCCCTCGCGACCGCGCTCCGCGCCCAGCTCCCCAACCTGGACCCGGCGCTTGGCGCGCGGATCGCCGACAGCGTGGTCCGCTGCCAGCGCGATCAGTCGCTCGCGCCGGACCTCGTGCTCGCCGTGCTCATGCAGGAGAGCAGCGGCCGGCCGGGTGCGCGCAGCCCGCGCGGCGCGATCGGTCTCATGCAGGTGATGCCGTACATGTACCAGGAGCTCGCGATGCCGGGCAGCGTCTCGCACGTGGAGGCCAACATCGAGGCCGGCTGCCGCCTGCTCGCGGACAACATCCGCCGGCTGGGCGAGGACGACGGCATCAGCGCGTACTACTGGGGCAGCTCGGCCGGCGACGATCGCTACCTGCGCCACGTGCAGAAGCTGCGCCGCGACATTCGCCCCTATCTGTCTCCGGAGCGCTCGGGCGGCCGGATCAGCGGATGAAGCGGCGCCGCCCGTCGCACCTCGATGCGGCCGGCCGCGCCCGCATGGTCGACGTCGGCGCGAAGCCCAGGACGGCGCGTGAAGCCGTCGCGCGCGGCACGGTCGAGCTCTCGCGCGAGGCGCTGGACGCCGTCGTCACGGGCCGCGCCGCCAAGGGCGACGTGCTCGCGGTCGCGCGCATCGCGGGGATCCAGGCCGGGAAGCGCACGAGCGAGTGGATCCCGCTCTGCCATCCGGTGCCGCTCGACGCGCTCGACGTCGACGTCACGCCGCGCGTGAAGCCGCCGGCGCTCCTCATCGAAGCGCGCGCGCGCACGACGGCGAAGACGGGCGTCGAGATGGAGGCGCTCGTCGCCGTCTCGGCGGCCGCACTGGCGATCTACGACATGCTGAAGTCCCTCGACCGGGCCATGGTGATCGGCGACGTGCGCCTGGTCCGAAAATCCGGCGGAAGGAGCGGCAGCTACCGGCGCGCGGGCGGCTGAAATCCGCGGCTGAATCCGGCTTGGGCGCGGCGCGTCCGTGATAAGCTCCCGCGCTGCGCGGCACCATGGGGAAGGTTCCCTCGCTCATCGGGCTCGGTCTGCTCTGCATCCCGCTCGTCGCCGGGACCGCCACGGTTCGCGCGGACAACGCGCCGACCGAGGTCAACAAGGTCGACCTCATCCCCGCCGAGCGCGCCGCGTGGACGCCGAAGAACGTCGGCATCGGCTTGTCGAGCATCCTCGGCGGCTGGGGCTACTGGTACACCGAGCGCGAGATCAGCGTCGAAACGGTGCCCGCCGTCGCCGACCTGTCGCTCTACTACATCCGCTCGAACTTCCAGAAGCGCTTCGAGCGCGCGCAGTCGCCGGCGCTCGTGAAGCTGCCCTCGCGCGCGGACATGACGTACAAGGATGCGGTCAAGTTCCACGCGATCGCGAACGGCTACCTGGCCGAAGAGGTGAGCTACGACGCGCAGAAGGTGCCCGATCACGTCGTGATCCAGCTGCACGTGCTGCCGAACTCGCTGGTGTTCCTGGGCCACACCGAGTTCGCGGGGCGCACGAGCCTGACGCTGCGCACGACGGAGCAGCCCGAGGTGCGCATGAGCAAGAACACCTCGCTGCAGGGCTTCCAGATCGCGCTCACGAAGACCGCCGTGAAGCTGGAGGGCAAGCCGCCGAAAGGCGGCGGGCACATCACGGATCTCGACGCGATTCAGATCGCGGAGGACGCGATCCTGCGCGTGGGCACCGACTCGCCCGATCTCGAGGTGCGCTCGCGCCAGAGCTTCGACGCGGTGCAGGGCCAGTACGTGTACGTGTTCGACATCGTCGCGCCGGGCACCGCCGCGCCTTCGGATCAGCAGATCCGCGCGCGCCTCGATGCGCTGCCGTTCACCCCGAACGCGAGCTGCGACGACCGCTACGCCGCCGTGCTGCGCGAGAAGCTCGGCGACGCCGAGCTCGCCGACGCGTTCCGCCCGTCGGGCGAGCTCACCGACCTGTACCGGCGCGAGGCGATGCTGCGGCTCGGGCGCTACCACGAGGGCACGGTGCAGACCGATACGGGCGACACGCTCCGCACGGGCAGCTCGCTCGAGCTCGCGCTCGCGCTGCAGTCCGCGCCGCGAGTCCGGGGCTACCTCGCGCTGCTCGGCGCGCTCGCGCGCACCGAGCCTGCGCCGGGCGACGCCATGCGCACGCTGATCGCGCCCGGCAAGACGCCCGCCGAGTTCGCGCCGATCTACGACGCCGCCGAAGGCGCGCGCAGCGACTGCCACCGCTAGCGCCTGCGCGACCACCCACGGAGACGACGGCGCCTCACCCCGAGGAGAGGCGATGGGCGACGGCGAGCCGGGCTCGGAGCGGCCGCGCGAGCGGCTCGAGCGCGAGGGCCCCGAAGCGCTCGCGCTCGGCGAGCTGCTCGCGCTGGTGCTGCAGACGGGCGGACCCGAGCGCGGGGCCGAGCGCCTCGGCCAGGCGCTCCTCGAACGCTTCCCTTCGCTCGACGCGCTGGCGCGCGCGGGCAACGCCGAGCTGCGCGAGATCGCCGGCCTGGGCCCGGCGAAGATCGCGGCCTTGCGCGCGGCGTTCGAGCTCGGTGCACGGCTGCTGCGCACGCGCCTCGAGCCGGGCCAGAAGCTCCACTCGCCCGAGCAGGTCGCGGCGCACTTCGGCGCGCGCATGCGCCGCTACCGCCAGGAGGTGTTCCTCGTGCTCTTGCTCGACAGCCGCCACCGGCTGATCGCCGAGGTCGAGGTCAGCCGCGGCAGCCTGAACCAGAGCCTGGTGCACCCGCGCGAGGTGTTCGCGCCCGCGCTGCGCGAGTCGGCCGCGGCGATCCTGCTCGTGCACAACCACCCCAGCGGCGATTCGCAGCCCAGCCGTGAAGACCAAGAAGTCACCGAACGGCTCGCGCGCGCAGGCGACATCCTGGGCATACGCGTCGTCGACCACATCGTGATCGGCGGCTTCGAGTTCACGAGCTTCGCCCGAAGCGGCCGCCTGCCGGTCTCAAGCGGCTAGCCGGGCCCGCCGATCGATGCGCGAAGGAGCCTTCGATGAGCGGGAAGCGCACGGGGACGCGCAACGATCGCCGCCAGTCCGAGCGGGAGAACATCAAGTTCCCGGTCGACTACTCCGCGGTCGACGCGTTCTTCAGCGAGTTCACGACGAACATCAACGAAGGCGGCATGTTCATCGAGACCGAGACGCCGCCGCCGCTCGACACCGTCGTCCAGCTGCAGGTGCGCTTGCCCGACCTCGCGAAGCCGATCAAGCTGGGCGGCCGCGTGGCGTGGGTGAGCGACGGCAAGGCCGGCTCGCCGCCCGGCATGGGCATCGAGTTCCAGGGCCTCACGCCCGAGCTCCGCGCGACGATCAACGACCTCGTCCGCCGCCTCCGCCAGCGCCCCACTCCGTCCTGAGCTGAGCTACGAGGCAGGACTGCAAGCGAGCGCGCAGCGAGGCGCAGGCGAGCGGAGGGCGCAGGCCGCGGCCGCCCGCGGCCGTGCAGCGCCTCAGAACGGGATTTCGTCGTCGGCGGCGCCGCCGGGCCCTGAGGGTGGCGACTGCGAGAAGGACTCGTCGCCGCCGCGGCTCTGGTCGTCGCTGCCGCCGCCCACCGGACCGCCACCTTCGCCGCGCCGGCCGAGCATCTGCATCGAGAGCGCGACGACCTCGGTCGTCTGCCGCTTGTTGCCTTCCTTGTCTTCCCAGTCGCGCGTCTGGATGCGGCCCTCGATGTAGACCTGGCTGCCCTTGCGCAGGTACTCGCCGCAGATCTCCGCGAGCCGCGCCCACGCGACGATGCGGTGCCATTCGGTGCGGTCCTTCCAGTTGCCGTCGCGGTCCTTGAACCGCTCGTTCGTCGCAACCGAGAAGCTCGCCACCGGCTGACCGCCCTGCGTGTACCGCAGCTCCGGATCGCGGCCGACGTTTCCGACGAGGATCACCTTGTTCACGCTGGCCATGTCTCACTCCTCTCCACCGTGTTTGGGGTGATGGCACAGGCTAGCAGGGACGCACGCGCATTGCGCGCGCAAACTTGCCTTTCTCGTCGGCGTTTCCGATCGTAGGCGCCGCGATGGGGGGACGTCGCAGCGCGCGAGCGAAGGGCGCCGAGTCGCGCCTGCCCGGGCGGCTCGAAGCCGAGGCCGTCGCGGTCACCTTCGGTGCGCTCGCGCTGCTCGCCGAGGCCGCGCTCGTCTCGTACGACCCCGCGGATCCGCTCGTCGCACACGGAGCGCACGTGCAGAACTGGTGCGGGCCCGCCGGCGCGTTCCTCGCGGGCGTGCTCGCGGGCACGCTCGGCTTCGCGGCGCACCTGCTGCCGCTCGCGGGCGCGGTCGTCGCGTGGCGCTACCTGCGCGGGCTGCCGCTGCGGCCGCACTGGATCCCGCTGGGCGGCTGGGCGCTCGCGCTGGGCGCGCTGGCCGGCGGCTTCGAGCTGGTGCACCGCGCGCTGCCGGACCACGTGAGCGCGCACGCCGGCGGCGCGCTCGGGCGAATCGTCGCCGCGCCGCTGGTCGGCGCGTTCTACTGGACGGGCGCGGTGCTCGTGCTCGGGATCGCGCTCGCGCTCGGCGTGCTCGCGGGCACGGGGCTGTCGCTGCGCGACGCGACGTCGAGCACGCGGCGGCTCTTGCGCACCGCGGCGCGCGAAGTCGGCCAGAGCGCGCGCGTGGGCTGGGCGCGCCTGCGCCGCGAGCTCGCGGAGCGCGCGGCCGCGCGCGAGGAAGAGGCCGCCGCCGCGCTCGTCGACGAAGCCGAGGCCGAAGGCGAGCGCGACGAAGCGCCGGCGCCGCCGCGCACCCCGCGCGTCACGCCCGCGCGGCGCGCGAAATCGACGGAGCCCGAAGTCGTCGAGCACAAAGTCCAGACGCCGACGCCGCTGCGGCAAGAGTCACTCCCGTTCGCGAACGCGCGCGGCGAAGGCCCGTACAAGCTGCCCGACCTCGACCTGCTCGCGCGCGGCCCCGAGTCGAGCCCCAACCTGGACCGCGACGCGCTGATCCGCAACTCGCAGATCCTCGAGAAGAAGCTCGCCGACTTCTCCGTGCTGGGCCGCGTGGTGAAGGTGCACCCGGGCCCGGTCATCACCATGTACGAGTTCGAGCCCGCGCCGGGCGTGAAGGTCTCGCGCATCGTGAACCTGTCCGACGACCTCGCGCTGGCGCTGCGCGCGATCTCGGTGCGCATCGTCGCGCCGATTCCCGGCAAGAACGTCGTGGGCATCGAGGTGCCGAACGTCGAGCGCGACGTCGTGGTGCTGCGCGACGTGGTGGCGCACGCGAGCTTCCAGGAGACGGACGCGCGCATTCCGATCGCGCTGGGCAAGGACATCTTCGGCAACCCGGTCACGACGGATCTCGCGGCGATGCCGCATCTGCTCGTGGCCGGCGCGACGGGCACCGGCAAGTCGGTCTTTCTCAACGCACTTCTGTGTAGCATCCTCATGCGCGCGACCCCGGACGACGTGAAGCTCCTGCTGGTCGACCCGAAGATGCTCGAGTTCTCGCTCTACCAGGGCATTCCGCATCTCATCGCGGAAGTCGTCACGAACCCGAAGCGCGCGGCCGCGGCGCTGCTCGGCGTCGTCGGGAAGATGGAAGAGCGGTACCGGCTGATGGCGCAGAAGGGCGTGCGCAACATCGAGCAGTACAACAAGGCCATCGCGCGCGACCTCGCGGCGAGCCGCCCGAAGCCCGACGACGAGATCGTGCCGAAGAAGCTGCCCTACATCGTCGTCGTGATCGACGAGCTGGCCGACTTGATGATCGTCGCGGCGCGCGACGTCGAGGAGTCGCTCATGCGGCTCGCGCAGATGGCGCGCGCGGCGGGCATCCACCTGGTGCTCGCGACGCAGCGGCCCAGCGTCGACGTGCTGACGGGCATCATCAAGGCGAACTTCCCCTCGCGCATCTCGTTCCAGGTCAGCTCGCGCACGGACTCGCGCACCGTGCTCGACGCGAACGGCGCCGAGCGCCTGCTCGGCCAGGGCGACCTGTTGCACGTGCCGCCGGGCAGCTCGAAGCTCGAGCGCATCCACGGCCCGTACATCTCCGAGAAGGAGGTGCAGGCCGTCACGGAGTGGGTGCGCCAGCAGGGCTCGCCGGAGTTCGATCCCGCGCTCATCCGCCTGAACGAAGAGAGCGAGAAGACCGAGGAGCGCGGCGAGGAGCTCGACGAGCTGTTCGACCAGGCCGTCGACATCGTGTCCCGACACAGAATTGCGTCGATCTCGTTCGTCCAGCGCAAGCTGAAGATCGGCTACAATCGCTCCGCGCGGATCCTCGAGCAGATGGAGAACGAACGCATCGTCGGTCCGCAGGAGGGAACGAAGCCGCGTGAGATCTTCGTCCGCCCGCCCGAGGACTAGCCGCTTCGCCCTCTCTGCGGCGCTCGCGCTCGCCGTGCTCGGCGCCGGCGCCGACGATCCGCAGAAGACGCTCGACGCCGTGCAGAAGCGCTACGACGCGATCCAGGACATCCGCGCCGACTTCGAGCAGACGAGCTTCTCCGCCGCGCTCGGCAAGGAGACGAAGTCGGCCGGCAGCGTCGTCGTGAAGCGGCCGGGCAAGATGCGCTGGGAGTACGCGAAGCCCGACGGCCGCGTGATCGTGCTCGACGGCTCGACCATCCGCATCTGGAACCCGGACGAGAAGCAGCTGCAGATCGCGCCGCTCTCGCCCGAGAACGTCTCGCCGACCGCGCTCGGCTTCCTCATGGGCCAGGCGTCTCTCAAGGACTCGTTCGACGCGAAGTCCGCGAGCGAGCCCGGCCGCCCCGAGCGCGGCATCGTGCTCACGCCGAAGCAGGACGCGAGCTTCGAGACGCTCACTTTGTGGCTCGACCCGAAGACGCTTCAGCTTCGCGAGTCCGTCGTGGTCGACCTGTTCGGCAACAAGACGCGCGTGCGCCTGGAGAAGGTTGCCGAGAATCGCGGCGTCGACGGCGCGCTCTTCGAGCTCACGGCTCCGCCCGGCGCGGAGACCGTCGACCTGCGCCGCTAGCCGCGTCCACCTCCGCCGCGAACCGCACCGCGCGCATGCGCCATCGAACCAATGAGGGCCCGCGCCGCCGGAGTCTTGACGGTTGCCGCGTCGGCGATTCGTCGTCCGGCCCGGACCCCCGAAGAAGCACGGAAGCGCCCGGAAATCAATGACTTTTCCGGTGCGACTGCCGGCGGGCGGTCATTGCAATGGGGCGGCATTTTGATATAGTCGATAGAGTTGCTAACTGGGCGTTTTTCCACGTGAATTCTGGTAGGTCCCGAGCCGCCGCCCCGGCTCTTGCCGCTGCTTCGGGCAGGTCTGCGCTGACGAGCGCCGGCCGAGCGCTCCCTGGGGCCGCCTGGAAGCCGCCGAAGCTCTTGCAAAGCCAAGCGTTTTCGGGCCAGCGGCGCAGCCGGCTCGACCGATCGCCGAGCGCGCCCGGCGGCCTCGAGCCGCGCGGGCTTTGGTATGTCGATTGCACAACTCGCGCTCGAGTGACGTCTGGCCCTGTGCTGAAGACGAGGGATGGAAATGAGTGATTCGGGTTCCGGTTCCGGGCGAAGGGGGTTCGTCCGGGACGTGATGAAGCGAATCTCCGCCTCGCGCGGAGGGGACGACGACGAACGGGAGACCCGCGTGCCCGAAGAGATCGACGAGCTCGAGCGATTGCGCGACGCCCTGCGTTTCCTCGGTCCGGAGAACGCCGACCTGGCGCGCCGGGTCGAGCGCGTGCTGATGGAGTACGAGCTACTTCGCCAACGCCACGACCGGCAGCGCCAGCAGATCTACGATGGCGAGCGCCAGAACGAGAAGCTCGTCAACGCGCTGCAGGACGCGAAGCAGCAGATCGACCTGTTGAAGAAAGAGGTCGACAAGCTGTGCTCGCCGCCGAACACGTACGGGATCTTCGAGCGGTCCAACAAGGACGGCACGTGCGAGATCAACGTCGACGGCAAGATGATGCGCGTCAACTCGCATCCCTCGATCCGCGTCGAAGAGCTGATGGAAGGTCAGCTCGTCGTGCTGAACGAGGCGTTCAACATCGTCGACGCGACGACGTTCGACCCGCGCGGCGAGGTCATGACCGTCTCGGAGGTGCTCGACGACGGGCGCGTCATCGTGCTCGGTCACGCGGACGAAGAGCGCGTCATCAGCCTGTCGCAGCCGATGCGGCGCGAGAAGCTGAAGGCCGGCGATAACCTGCTCGTGAACCCGCGCACGGGGTTCGGCGTCGAGCGGCTGCCGAAGTCCACCGTCGACCAGGTCGTGCTCGAGGAAGTCCCCGACGTCACGTACGAGGACATCGGCGGGCTCGGCGACCAGATCGAAGTGCTGCGCGACGCGATCGAGCTGCCGTACCTGCACGCCGACCAGTTCAAGCGGTACAACCTGTCGCCGCCGAAGGGCATCCTGCTCTACGGCCCGCCGGGCTGCGGCAAGACCATGATCGGCAAGGCCGTGGCGAACTCGCTCGCGCTCCGCATCCAGGAGATGCGCGGCGGCGAAGCGAAGAGCTACTTCCTGAACGTGAAGGGCCCGGAGCTCCTCAACAAGTACGTCGGCGAGACCGAGCACAAGATCCGCGAGGTCTTCAAGAACGCGCGCGAGAAGGCGGAGGAGGACGTCCCGGTCGTCATCTTCTTCGACGAGATGGACTCGCTCTTCCGCATGCGCGGCTCGGGCATCTCGTCCGACATGGAGGCGACCGTCGTCGCGCAGTTCCTGTCGGAGATCGACGGCGTCGAGTCACTCCGCAACGTGATCGTGATCGGCGCGTCGAACCGCCAGGATCTGATCGATCCCGCGGTGCTGCGGCCCGGCCGCCTCGACCTGAAGGTCAAGGTGCACCGGCCCGAGAAGCAGGGCGCGCGCGACATCTTCGCGAAGTACCTGACGACCGACCTCCCGTTCAGCGAGGATGCGCTGCGGAAGTACGGTCCCGACATCGCGAAGGTCGTGCGGGGCATCGTCGACGAGACGGTCGACCAGATGTACGCCGAGACCGAGGAGAACAAGTTCCTCGAGGTCACGTACGCGAAGGGCGAGCGCGAGATCTTCTACTTCAAGGACTTCTCGTCGGGCGCCATGCTGCGCAACATCGTCGACCGCGCGAAGAAGAAGGCCGTGAAGCGCGCGATCACCAACGGCGATCAGGGCGTGCGCCTGTCGGACATGCTCGAGTCCGTTCGCGAGGAGTTCAAGGAGAACGAGGATCTCCCGAACACCACGAACCCGGACGACTGGGCGCGGATCTCCGGCCGCAAGGGCGAGCGCATCATCAACGTGCGCACGCTCATCACCGGCATGAGCCGCGCGGAGCAGTCCATCGAAACCGTCGGCGGCTCGGGGCAGTACCTCTGACATGCCTCTTCCCAGCGTACTGGGCAGCGAGATCGAGTACGGGATCACCGTCCAGGGCGATCCCGACTTCGACCCGATCTCGAGCTGCGTGCTGCTGGTAAACGCCTACCAGGACAACGAGGAAGCCCAGATCCTCTGGGACTACGAGCAGGAGAATCCGCTCGCCGACGCGCGCGGCTTCCACGTCGAGGGCGAGAAGTACACGCCGAACCAGCAGGAGAACATCGCGCGCAACAAGACGCTCCGGAACGGCGCGCGGTTCTACGTGGACCACGCCCACCCGGAGTACTCGACGCCCGAAGTCACGAACGTGCGCGACCTGATCGCGTACGAGCGCGCGGGTGAGCGCACGCTGGAAGCCGCGCGGCGCGCGGCGTCGGCGCTCCTGCCCGCCGGCCAGACGCTGCTGATCCACAAGAACAACAGCGACCGCAAGGGGAACTCGTACGGCAACCACGAGAACTACCTGATCGAGCGCCGCACGCCGTTCCGCGAGATCGTCGAGCACATGACGCCGTTCCTCATCACGCGCAACGTGTTCTGCGGCGCGGGGAAGGTCGGCAGCGAGAACCGCTCGCAGCAGTGCGACTACCAGATCAGCCAGCGCGCGGACTTCTTCGAGACCGAGGTCGCGCTCGACACGATGGTCAAGCGCCCCATCATCAACACGCGCGACGAGCCGCACGCGGACCGCGAGAAGTATCGCCGCTTCCACGTGATCATCGGCGATTCGAACCTGTGCGAGATGTCGACGTATCTCCGCGTGGGAGTCACCTCGATCGTGCTCGCGCTGGTCGAGGACGGCGCGCTCACGCGTTCGCTCGCGGTGAACGATCCGGTGAAGGTCGTGAAGGAGATCTCGCACGACCTCGCCTGCAAGCGCCAGTACCCGCTCGAGCGCGGCGGGCGCATGACGGCCGTGGAGCTCCAGAAGGAGCTCCTCGATTGTGCGCTGCGCTACTTCTCCTCGCGCAGCCTGGATCCGATCACGAAGGACGTGCTGGTGCGCTGGGAGCGCGTGCTCGCGGCCCTCGCCGACGATCCGATGCAGCTCCACCGCGAGCTCGACTGGGTCGCGAAGCACAAGCTGATCAAGAGCTACATCGCGCGGCACAAGGTGGACTGGCACCACCCGCAGGTGCACATGCTCGACCTGCAGTACCACGACATCCGCCCCGACAAGGGCCTGTTCTTCCTGCTGGAGCGGCGCGGCGAGGTCGAGCGCGTCGTCGAGCCGGACGAGATCGAGCGCGCGGTCACCGCGCCGCCGAGCGACACGCGGGCCTACTTCCGCGGCGAGTGCATTCGCCGCTATCCTGAGGCGGTCTTCGGCGTGAACTGGGACTCGATCTCGTTCAACGTCGGGGAGGAGCCGATCAAGCGCATCCTGATGAACGAGCCGCTGAAGGGAACCCGCGGGCACGTCGAGGACTTGCTGAACGCGAGCCCGACGGCTGCGGTGCTCGTTCGGAATCTCACCGCGTCGTGAGCTGAGGAGACGACATGGCCTCGGGCGAACAGACACAGAAGACCAAGCAAGGCGGCGGCGGCGAAGGCAGCGCCGAAGCCAAGGGCGACGCCGGGCAGAAGAAGATCGCCAAGAAGGGCGAAGAGCTCAAAGAAGAGATGGACAGCCTCATCGACGAGATCGACGAGGTGCTCGAAGAGAACGCCGAGGAGTTCGTGAAGAACTACGTCCAGCGGGGCGGCGAGTAAGAGCGTGTTCAAAGGCCAGAGCTACGCCGGCGACAGCTTCTACGAGTTCCTGCGGGCGGACCACCCGAACCTGCTCCCGAACTGGAGCGGTGCGGACTGGAGCCAGGTCTCGTTGGTCCACGGCACCACGGTGCTCGCGATCGTGTGCCGCGACGGCGTGCTCATGGCGGGCGACCGGCTCGCGACCGAGGGTCACGCCGTCGGCACGCGCGACCTCGAGAAGGTGTTCCGCATCGACGACAATTGCATGATGGCGATCGCGGGCGCCGCCGGGCCGGCCATCGAGATGGTGCGCATGTTCCAGCTCGAGCTCGAGCACTTCGAGAAGCTCGACGGCCAGCCGCTCACGTTCGAGGGCAAGGCGAACCGGCTGTCGTTCCTGTTGCGCCAGAACCTGCCTGCGGCCATGCAGGGCCTCGTCGTCATGCCGCTCTTCGCCGGCTTCGACCACGACAAGGGCCGCGGGCGAATCTACAAGTTCGACATCACGGGCGGCCGCTTCCGCGAGGCGGACAGCTACTCGACCGGCTCGGGCGGCAAGGACGCGCGCGCCAGCTTGAAGAAGGTCGGGCGCCACGAGGATCTGACGCGCGACAAGGTGATCGAAGCGGCCCTCGAGGCGCTCATGGACGCGGCCGACGAGGACCGCGCGACCGGCGGCGTCGACGTCGCGCGCGGCATCTACCCGACCACCAAGATCGCCACCAAGAACGGCATCGAGGAGATCAAGGACGACGAGCTTCACCGCGTGTACGAGGCGATCCTCGCTGCGCGAAAGGCGAACGCATGAGCGCGCCGTTCTACGTCTCGCCGGAGCAGTGGTATCAGGACAAGGCCGAGTACGCGCGCAAGGGCATCGCGCGCGGCAAGCCGATCGTCGCCATGGAGTACGAGACGGGCATCGTGCTCATGGCGGAGAACCGCAGCGCGACCCTGCGCAAGATCTCCGAGATCTACGACCGCATCGCCTTCGGCGGTGTCGGCAAGCTCGACGAGTACGAGAACCTGCGCAAGGCCGGCGTGCGCTACGCGGACATGCGCGGCTACTCGTTCTCGCGCGAGGACGTCGCGGGCAAGAGTCTCGCGAACGAGTACTCGACGGTGCTTGGCTCGGTCTTCACCCGGGAGATGAAGTCACTCGAGGTCGAGATCCTCGTCGCGGAGATCCGCGAGGACGGCAAGAGCGCGTTCTACCAGATCCGCTACGACGGCAGCATGACCGACACCACGCACTACGTCTCGATCGGCGGCGACGGCGACAAGCTCATCGACGTGATCCGCGGCGGCTGGAGGGTCGGCCTGCCGCTCAAGGACGCCGCGCGCCTCGGCCGCCGCGCGCTGGCGGGCGGCGGCAACGGCGCCTCGGTCGACGACCTGGACGAGCGCACGCTCGAGATCGCCATCCTGGATCGCACGAAACAAGGACGTACCTTCAAGCGCATCAGCGGCGAGGAGGCGCGCAGCCTCTTCAGCGGCTGAGCGGCGGAACCCAGACGTGCAGAAGCGGATCTACGGCCTAGAGACGGAATACGGGATCATCTTCACGCCCGAGGGGCGCAAGACGCTCCCCGTCGAGAAGGCCATCCGCTTCCTGTTCGAGAAGCTGATCACGACGGAGCACTTCCTGAACGTGTTCCTCGAGAACGGCGCCCGCTTCTACCAGGACACGGGCTGCCACCCCGAGTACGCCACGCCGGAGTGCGCCAGCCCGCGCGACCTGGTCATCTTCGACCGCGCTGGCGAGCGCATCCTCGAGGACCTGCAGCTCTACGCGGAGGAGAAGATCCGCGAGGAGCGCGTGCCCGGGAAGCTCTCCATCTTCAAGAACAACACCGACTTCGTGGGCAACAGCTACGGCTGCCACGAGAACTACCTGGTCGACCGGGACGTCGACTTCTACTACCTGGCCGAGCAGCTGATCCCGTTCCTCGTCACGCGCCAGATCTTCAGCGGCGCGGGCAAAGTGTTCCAGACGCAGGACGGCGTGCACTACTGCATCAGCCAGCGCGCGCAGCACATCTACCAGAAGATCAGCGGGACCACGACGAACGACCGCTCGATCATCAACACGCGCGACGAGCCGCACGCCGACCGCGAGAAGTTCCGCCGTCTGCACGTGATCGTGGGCGACTCGAACATGAGCGAGTACACGAACTTCGTGAAGATCGCGACGTGCGCGGTCGTGCTGCAGATGATCGAGGACGGCTTCATCAACAAGGACTTCACGCTGCGCCACCCCGTGAAGGCCATCAAGGACATCAGCTACGACACGACCTGCAAGCGCAAGCTGCGGCTCGAGAACGGGCGCGAGTACTCGCCGATCGAGATCCAGCGCGACTACTGCGAGATGGCGCAGCGCTACATCGAGCAGTTCCCCGTCAGCGACCAGCTGCGCGACGGCGTGCGCGAGTGGCAGTACATCCTCGACTGCCTCGACACCGATCCCGAGAAGCTCGACCGCAAGATCGACTGGATCATCAAGCGCAAGGTCCTGCGCGGCTACATCGAGAAGCACCAGATCAGCTGGCACGACCCGCGCGTGTTCATGATCGACCTGCAGTTCCACGACATCCGCCAGGACCGCGGCTTCTTCTACATGCTCGAGCGCAACAACCACGTCGAGCGGCTGTACTCGGACGCCGAGATCGAGAAGGCGAAGACGGAGCCGCCGCAGGACACGCGCGCGCGCATGCGCGGCGACTTCATCAAGCTCGCGCGGCAGAACAACATCCAGTACGACCTCGACTGGTCGAACATCCGGCTCGGCAACCTCTTGAACGTGCGCGTCATCTGCAACAACCCGTTCGAGACCGACACGGAGAAGGTCACCGAGCTGGTGCGCACGATTCAGAAGACGAATCTGCGCCGCACCTCGCTCTCGAAGCTGGTCATCCAGAGCTAGCGGCGCGCGATGGACCAGGAGCCCAAGCTGCGCTCGATCCCGCCGGCCCAGACGGCGGCGCGCGCCTCGGGCTCCCGCGACTCGTCGAGCCGGCTGCAGCTGGGCCTCGGCGTCGCGCTCGCGATCGCGCTGGTGCTGCTCGTGTGGAGCTACTTCTCGCTGGGCTCGCGCATCGACGCGCTCGAGAACGAGTCGCGCAGCCTGAAGCAAGCGATCGCCGAGCGCGACGACGTCATCTCGGCGCAGCGCTCACGGCTCGAGGAGGTGCGCGGCCGGCTGCAGGAGGTCGTCCAGCTCCTCGACCAGCCGCTGCCCGGCGCGACGCCGACGAACGACACGCCCCCCGCCCCCGCGAGTCCGTAGCCAGGTGGGCGAACGCGCGACGGCCTCTCAGGTTCCCCACCCCCCTGCCGATGAATGACGGTGTCCGGGGTCTCCAGGCCCCGAACGCACGCGGAGCGGACACAGATGTACAGGTGGCTGGCGGGGCTTCTGTCGAACGATCTCGCGATCGATCTCGGCACCGCGAACGTCCTGGTCTACGTGAAGGGCCGGGGGATCATCTGCAGCGAGCCGTCGGTGGTGGCGGTCGCGGACGGTCCGAACGGCACGCGCAAGGTGCTGGCCGTCGGCACGGAGGCGAAGGAGATGGTCGGGCGCACGCCCGGCACCATTCGCGCCATCCGCCCGATCAAGGACGGGGTCATCGCGGACTTCGAAGTCACCGAGGCCATGCTGCGCTACTTCATCCAGAAGGCGCACAACCGCCGCCGCCTGGTGCGCCCGCGCATCGTGATCTGCGTCCCGCCGTGCATCACGTCGGTCGAGAAGCGCGCAGTGCGCGAGTCGGCGATCTCGGCCGGCGCGCGCGAGGTCTACCTCATGGAAGAGCCCATGGCCGCCGCGATCGGCGCCGGGCTCAACGTGACCGAGCCGACGGGCAACATGGTGATCGACATCGGCGGCGGCACGACCGACGTGGCGGTGATCTCGCTCGCCGGCATCGTGACTTCGAGTTCCGTGCGCGTCGGTGGGGACAAGCTCGACGAAGCGATCATCCACTACGTCAAGCGCAAGCACAATCTGCTCGTCGGCGAGCGCACCGCGGAGATCATCAAGATCACGATCGGCACCGCCCTCTCGAACGGCCAGACGAAGACCATGGAGATCAAGGGCCGCGACCTCGTCGCGGGAATCCCCAAGATGATCGTGCTGTCGTCGGACGAGGTGCGCGAGGCGCTGGCGGAGCCGATCCACCAGATCATCGACACGGTGCTGCAGACGCTCGAGCGCACGCCGCCCGAGCTCGCGGCCGACATCGTCGACCGCGGCATCGTGCTGGTCGGCGGCGGCGCGCTCCTGCGCGACTTCGATCAACTCCTGCGCCAGGAGACGAAGCTCCCGATCGTGCGCGGCGACGACCCGTTCACCGCGGTCGCGGCCGGCGCCGGCAAGGCCCTCGATCAGATCGAGCTGCTCCGCACCGTCGCGATGCCTACCTGAGTCAGCGGGCCGTCGCCCGCCGGCTCACGTCACTCCGGACTCATGATGGCCATGGCCATCTTCATCGGGACCTCGACGTTGCCGCCGAGGTCGAGCTTGCCGGACATGAAGGCGCCCTGAAGGTCGAGCTCGCCCGCGAGCAGCTGCGCGAAGGTCTCGTCGCCGATGGCGACGGTGGTCGTCGCAGCGGGAATCGGCGGCGCGCCGAAGTGCAGCACGACGCCCCACGGCGCCTCGCCCTGCACCTCCAGCCGCATCGTGCCCTGGATCTCGCGCAACAGGTCGAGGCGCGCGGGTGTCAGCACGAAGTCCGCATTGCCCGCCACGCCGCCGAGCAGGCTCATCGGCGACGCGCCCACCGATTGCTCGAGTCGCGTGCAGTCGGCCTCGGAGAGCCCGAGCGTCACGACGGGCTTCGGGTCCACGGTGGTCGCGGCGCGCATCGAGCCGCCCGACACGCGCAGGTGGAAGCGGTCGCCCTCGGCGATCTCGACCTCGAGCGCGAAGTCCGCCGCGCGCATCTTCGCCAGCAGCTCGGCACCCTCCGGGCCGCGCGCCTCTTGCTCGGCGAGCCGCTCGTTCCAGGCCTCGGGCACGCGCTTTTCGAAGTAGCTAGCGGTGCTGCCCATCTCCGACTCCGACCTCGTTCTTCGCCTGTCGCCGCATCTGGTAGCGTTTTACCGCGCGGTTGTGCTCGGTCAAGGTTTCGGAGAACTCGTGCGTGCCGTCGTTGCGGGACACGAAGTACAGGTACCGAACGTCGGCCGGGTGCAGTACCGCGCGGATGGCGTCCAGCGACGGGTTGGCGATCGGCCCCGGCGGGAGGCCCTCGCGCGTGTACGTGTTCCAGGGGTTGTCCTCGCGCAGGTCGACGACCTTGAGATCGCCGTCGAACGCGCCGTGCGTCATGAGCACGCCGTAGATCACGGTCGGGTCCGACTGCAGGCGCATGCCGATCTGCAGCCGGTTCAGGTACACGCGCGCGATCATCGGCCGCTCCGGCCCGGGCACGCTCTCCTTCTCGACGATCGACGCGAGCGTCACCACCTGGTGGAGCGACATGCCCGACGCGTTGATCGCCGCCAGGTCGTCGCCGGTGAGCTTCTCGCGCAGCTCGCCCAGCATCTTGTCGAGCAGCTCGTCGGGCGGCGTGTCGCGCCGGAACCGGTAGGTCTCGGGGTACACGTAGCCCTCGAACGAATCGGCGGACAACCCCTCGCGGTGCGCCAGCTCGGGATCGTGCGCGCGCGCGAGGAACTCGTCGGCGTCGGCGATGCCCGCCACCTGCAGGCGCGCGGCGATCTCGTCCAGGCGCAGCCCCTCGGGCAGCGTGACCTCGTGCATCTTCACCTGGCCGAGCACGAGCTTCTGCAGGATCTCGAGCGGCGTCTGCGCGGGCGACAGGTCGTATTCGCCGCTCTTGATCGCGCGGTCCTTGCCGCGGAGCTTGGCGTACCAGACGAGCGCGCGCGGCCCGAAGATCTCGCGCGTGGGCACCAGCCCCGCGGCGTCGAGCCGGCGCGCCACGCTGTCGAGCGGCTCGCTCGGGTTCACCCAGAACACCACGGGCGCGCCGTTCGGATCGGCCGGCTCGCGCAGCGCCTGCGCGCCGACGCCGACGACGGCCGCCGCCGCGAGCGCGGAGAGCAGGACGCCGACGGCGATCGCGCCGAAGAGCCTCACCTCTTTCGCAGCTCCAGCCACGTGCGCAGGAGCAGCGCCGCGGCGATCGGGTCGACGCGCCCGCGCTGCGCGCGCCGGCGCACGCCGGCTTCGTCGAGCGCGCGCTCGGCTTCGCGCGAGGTCCAGCGCTCGTCGAGGTAGTCGACCGCGACGCCCGCGCGCGCGCGCACGCGCTCGCCGAACGCGCGCGCGCGCTCCGCCTCGGGCCCGGGCCGGCCGTTCATGTGCAGCGGCAGACCGACGACGATCTGCTCGACCTCGTGCGTGCGCACGAGCTCGGCGATCCGGTCGAGCGCGCCGCGCTCGCCGGTCTTCGCCGCGATCGTCTCGAGCGGCTGGGCGATCGCGCCCGTGGCGTCGCTGATGGCGACCCCGATCCGGCGCTCGCCATAGTCCAGGGCGAGGGTCCGCACGGAGTGATGATAGCGGTCCGGCGCCGTGCGCCCGGCGAGGCGCGTCACTTTTCCGCCATGGCGCGTTCGATGCGGCGGATGGCTTCGGCGCAGGCCTGGCGCACCTCGGGGTCGCCGCGGCGCGCGTGCGGATGGAGCGCCTGAATCGCAACGGGGCCGGCGATTTGGCCGATCGCTTGCGCAGCCGCCACGCGCAGCGCGCGGAAGCGGGCGCGCCCGAAGAGGGGCGCGTGGTCGAGCACGCGCTTCAGCCGGTTCAGCGCTTCCGCGCTGCCGAGCCGGCCCAGGCTGCGGATCGCCTCGCGGCGCAGGCCGTCGGCCACCTCGCGGTCCAGGTCGAGCAGCTCGCCGAGCGCGCGCGCCGCGGCGGTCTGGCGCATGCCGCCGAGGCAGCCCGCGCACGTCTCGGCGACGGCGGGCGCCAGGCGCAGCCCGGCGACGAGCGCGCGGACGGCGGAGTCGGTGGGAATGCGCGCGAGCGCGCGTGCCGCCTCGCGCGCCAGCTGCGCGTCGTCCGAGCGCAGCGCGTCGGCGAGGAACTCGACGCCGCGCGGGTTCTGCATCTCGCCGAGCAGACGCGCGCCGCGCCGCGCTCGCTCGCTCGCGCCCGAGCGCAGCTCGTCGACGACGGCGACGAGCGCGACGTCGCCCATCGCGATCAGCGTCTGCGCCGCGCGCTCGCGCGACGCGTCGCGCGCGGCCGCGCAGTGGCGCAGGAGCGCCCCGACGGCGGGCGCGCCGATCGCGATGAGCACCTGGTTCGCCTGCACGCTCGCGAGGCCCGTGGCGACGCACGCCTGCTCGACGATCGCGTCGAGCAGCACCTCGCTCGTCGCCAGCCGGCGCAGCCGGTCGCCGGCTTCGCGGCGCAGCGCGTCGCCGCGCACCCCGGGCGTCGTGGCGTGGCGCGCGAACACGAGCGCGGCGCGGTAGCCGTCGAGCACGCGCTTCGCGCGCACCAGGACGTCGACGCACACCTCGATCTTGTTCGCGAGCAGGTTGTAGCCGCCGAGGTCGTCGCAGCGCTCGAGCTCGGCCAGGTTGCGCACCAGCTCGGCGATGTGCTGGCCGAGGAAGCCGCTCGGCTCGTCCGACGCGGCGGCGGGCTCGGGCGCACCATCACTTTTCGGTGTAGCCCCGTGGAGCTCGACTCCGCGCGCGCCGGCTTCGCGCAGCGCTTGGGCCGCGCCGCCCGCGGCGCCGAGCTCCGCGGGATCGCGCGCGAGCGTCTCGACCAGCTGCCCGAGCTCCGGCTCGCCGGACAGCGCGATGCGCGCGACGCCGCGCGCGCGGAGCTCGCCGGCGAGCTCTGCCACGCCCGCGCCCTCGATCGCGCTGCCGTCTGTGCGCGCGAGCCCCGCGCCGCGCACCGCGAGCTCGACCGGGCCCGCCGCGCCGAGCGCGCGCCAGATCGACGCCGCTCGCGCCAGGCCATCGACGACGACCGGGTGCCCGGGCGGGTGCGCACGCCGCGCGCGCAGCGCGCGCGCGAGCTCTAGCACGAGCGGTGCGAGATCTTGCGAGGCCGTGTTTCGGCGCATGGGTCGCCCGCCTGACGATCCACTGCGAGACATCGGGCAACAGTTGCGCGCGCTTGATCCCGCGGGGCCGCTGGCCTAGTTTCGCTATCTATTCGCTTCCTTGACACCCCGGCGAGCCGCGACCTAGGATCGGCAAGAGAGCCCAAAGTGCTCGGAATCAAATGAGAATCTTTGTTCTCGCACTCGCCACCGGCGCAGGCTCCGGGTACGCACCGGTGGCCCCCGGGACGTTCGGTTCGCTGGTCGGCGTGGCGCTCTGGGCGCTCTGGCGGGCGCTGGGCGGCGTGTCGCAGACGGGCTACGCCCTGGGCTGCGCGCTGCTCGCCGCCGTGGGCGTGTGGGCCGCCGGGCGCGCCGAGGTGATCTTCGGCCGGCACGACGACGGCCGGATCACGATCGACGAGGTCGCCGGCATGCTGCTCTCGCTCGCCTGGCTGCCCGCGCGGCCCGAGGTCGCGGGCCTGGGCTTCGTGCTGTTCCGCCTGTTCGACATCTGGAAGCCCTTCCCGGCGCGCCGCGCCGAGCGCCTGCCCGGCGGGCTCGGTGTGGTGGCCGACGACCTCGTCGCGGGCGTGTACGCGAACCTGGGCGGCCAGCTCGTGTGGCGGCTCTTCGCGTGAGCAGTGTGCGCGAACCGCCGCGCGCAGCACCGCGCGAGCCCGTCTGGGTGGTCACGATCGGCGACGAGCTCCTGCGCGGCGAGATCGTCGACTCGAACAAGTCGCACCTGTCGCAGCGCATGCTCGCGCTCGAGCTCGAGACCACTCGCCACGTGAGCGTGCCCGACGACGCGCAGCAGATCGAAGAGGTGCTGCGCCAGGCCGCGGCGCGCGCGCGCTTCGTGCTCGTGTCGGGCGGGCTCGGCCCGACGCGCGACGACATCACCACCGAGGTCGCCGCGCGCGCGTTCGGCCGCAAGCTGGTGCGCGACGCGGCGGCGCTCGAGCAGATCCGCGCCTTCTTCGCGCGCTTCAACCGCGAGATGGCGGAGAACAACGCCAAGCAGGCCGACTTCCCCGAGGGCGCCGAGGTGCTGCCGAACCCCCTGGGCACCGCGCCCGGCTTCCGGCTCGAGGTGCGGCACGACGCGCCCGGCGAGCCGCCCGCCCAGCTCTTCTTCATGCCCGGCGTGCCGCGGGAGCTCTACCGCATGATCGACGAGGAGATCGTGCCGCGGATCCAGGCGCGGCTCCCGCGCGCGGGCGCCGTGCGCGCGCGGCTGCTCCGCACGTTCGGCGTCGGCGAATCGAACCTGGACCGCATGCTCGCCGATCTGGCCCAGGGCGATCCCGACACCGCGATCGGCTTCCGCACGCAGTTCCCCGACAACCTGGTGCGCCTGCTCGCGCGCGCGCCCGACGCGGCCGCGGCCGAGCGGCGGCTCGATGCGCTCGAGCGCGAGGTGCGCGCGCGGCTCGGCGAGCTCGTCGTGGGCGGGGGCGAGCGCAAGCTGGAGGAGGTCGTCGCCGAGCTCCTGCGCGAGCGCAAGCGCACGATCGCCGTCGCGGAGTCGCTCACCGGCGGGATCATCGCGAGCCGGCTCACCGACGTGCCGGGCAGCTCGGCGTACTTGCTCGAGGGCGTGGTCGCGTACGCGAACGACGCCAAGGTGCGCGCGCTCGGCGTCTCGCCCGAGTCGCTCGCCCAGCACGGAGCGGTGTCGGAGCCGGTCGCGCGCCAGATGGCCGAGGGCGTGCGCAGCGCGGCGGGCGCGGACATCGGGCTCGCCACCACGGGCATCGCGGGCCCCGACGGCGGCAGCGCCGAGAAGCCCGTCGGCACGCTGTGGCTCGCGCTCGCCGACGGCGCGGGCACGATCGCGCACCGCTACCAGCTCATGACCGACCGCGCGCGCAACAAGGAGCTCGCCAGCCAGCTCGCGCTCGACTGGGTGCGCCGGCGCCTGCTCGGCCTGCCGATCAGCGCCGATTCGTTTCCGCGGCTCGGCACCCGCAGCGAGGCGAAGGCTTGAGCGACCGCGTGCGCGCCTTCCTCGCCGTGGCGCTGCCCGAGCCCGCGCGCGCGAGCGCGTGCGCGGCGATCGAAGCACTGCGCGCGCACGTGCCGGCGGGCGTGCGCTGGACGCCGGCCGAGAACCAGCACCTGACGTTGAAGTTCCTGGGCGAGATCCCGGAGGACCGCGTCGACGCGCTCGTCGAGCGCGCGGCGGCGAAGCTCGCCGACGTGGCGCCCGTCGAGCTCGCGCTCGGCGGCTTCGGCGCGTTCCCGAACGCGCGCGAAGCGCGCGTGCTCTGGCTCGGCGTCGCGCGCGGAGCGGCCGCGCTCGCGAAGCTCGCGCGCCGGCTCGACTCGGCGTCGCGCGTCGTCGGCGCGGAGCGCGAGCGGCGGCCGTTCGCCGCGCATCTCACGCTCGGCCGCCTGCGCGAGCCCGCGCGCGTCGAGCTCGAGCGCTTGCCCGCGCCAGAATCGATCGCCTGGACGGCCGCGGAGGTCGTACTCTACGAGAGTCGTCTCGCCCCCGACGGCGCTCGCCACGTCCCCCTGGCCCACCTCGCACTCGGCGCGGGGCTGGACCTGCCCACCAACGAATTCGCCCCAGAGAGCTAGGAGAAAGCAATGTCGCGAGGGCAACCCGGAACGAAGGACGACAAGCAGAAGGCCGTCGACCTCACAGTCGCGTCCATCGAGAAGCAGTTCGGCAAGGGCTCCATCATGGTCATGGGGCAGGAGCACCTGGATCGCGAGATCGGCGTGATCTCGACGGGCTCGCCGTCGCTCGACATCGCGCTCGGCATCGGCGGCCTGCCGAAGGGCCGCGTGGTCGAGATCTACGGGCCGGAGTCGTCGGGCAAGACCACGCTGTCGCTGCACGCGGTGGCCGAATGCCAGCGCAAGGGCGGCGTGGCCGCGTTCATCGACGCCGAGCACGCGCTCGACGTCTCGTACGCGAAGAAGCTCGGCGTCAGCGTCGAGGAGCTCCTCGTGTCGCAGCCCGACACCGGCGAGCAGGCGCTCGAGATCGCCGACATGCTCGTGCGCTCGGGCGCGGTCGACATCGTCGTCATCGACTCGGTCGCCGCGCTCGTGCCGAAGGCCGAGATCGAGGGCGAGATGGGCGACCAGCACGTCGGCCTGCAGGCGCGGCTCATGAGCCAGGCGCTGCGCAAGCTGACAGGCAATCTGGCGCGCTCGAACGCTTGTCTGGTGTTCATCAACCAGGTGCGCATGAAGATCGGCGTGATGTTCGGCAACCCCGAGACCACGTCGGGCGGCAACGCGCTGAAGTTCTACGCGTCGGTGCGGCTCGACGTGCGTCGCATCGGCCAGATCAAGGACGGCGAGAACGCGATCGGCAGCCGCACGCGCGTGAAGGTGGTGAAGAACAAGTGCGCGCCGCCGTTCCGCCAGGCCGAGTTCGACCTCATGTTCGACCGCGGCATCTCGCGCGAAGGCGACATTCTCGACCTGGGCTCGGACTTGGGGCTGCTCGAGAAGAGCGGCACTTGGTACAGCTTCGAGGGCACGCGCATCGGCCAGGGCCGCGAGAACGCCAAGGCGTTCCTGCTCGCGAACCCCGACGTCTACGACCGCCTGGCCGAGCTCGTCTACGCCAACGCCGGCATCAAGAAGAAGGTCCCGGTGTCGAACGCCGTCGAGGTCCAGGCGACGGGAGAGTCGGAAGAGTCGCAGACCTAAAGAACGCGTTCCCAGGCGTCGATCCACCCGCCAGATGCGCTCGTGCGCTCAGGTCTGGCGGGAATGGAACTCAACGACATCCTGACGATTGCGGTCAAAGGCAACGCCTCCGACATCCACCTGAAGGCGGGCCTCCCGCCGCTCTTCCGCGTGGACGGCGCGCTCGTGCCGCTGAAGAACGGCGAGCGGCTGACGCCGGAGCACCTGCACGGCGTCGCGACGTCGATCATGACGCCGGGTCAGAAGGCGCACTTCGACAAGTTCCACGAGGTCGACCTCGCGTACTCGATCGCGGGCCTCGGCCGCTTCCGCGTGAACGCCTTCATGCAGCGCGGCACCGTCGGTGTGGTCTTCCGCGTGATCCCGTTCGGCGTGAAGACGATCGAGCAGCTCGTGCTGCCGAAGGTCGTCGAGCGCGTCGCGATGGAGCCGCGCGGCCTGATCCTGGTCACGGGCACCACGGGCTCCGGCAAGTCGACCACGCTCGCCGCGATGATCGACTACATCAACACGAACCGCACGTGTCACATCATCACGATCGAGGACCCGATCGAGTTCCTGATCCGCGACAAGCGCTCGATCGTGAACCAGCGCGAGATCGGCGTGGACACGAACACGTTCGCGACGGCGTTGCGCGCCTCGCTGCGCCAGGACCCGGACGTCATCCTCGTCGGTGAAATGCGCGACTTCGAGACGATCGAGACGGCGCTCACCGCTGCCGAGACGGGCCACCTGGTCATGTCGACGCTGCACACGATCGACGCGGCCGAGACGATCACGCGCATCGTGTCCGTGTTCCCGCCGCACCAGCAGCCGCAGATCCGCCTGCAGCTCGCGAGCATCATCAAGGGCGTCATCAGCCAGCGCCTCGTGCCGCGCGCCGACGGCAAGGGCCGCGTGCCCGCGGTCGAGATCCTCGTCGCGTCTGCGCGCGTGCGCGAGTGCATCGCCGACCCCGAGATGACGAAGGAGCTGAACGACGCCATCGCGAAGGGCTTCACGACGTACGGCATGCAGAGCTTCGACCAGTCGCTCATGCAGCACGTGAAGGCGGGCCTCGTCACGTACGAGGAAGCGCTCATGCACGTGTCGAACCCCGACGACTTCGCGCTGCGCTTCAAGGGCATCTCGGGCACCTCGGACAGCTCGTGGGACGACTTCGACAAGGAGTCCCAGAAGAGCGACGAAGAGATCTCGCTCACCGAAGAATCCGAGGACGATCTCAAGATCGACCGATTCTGAGGGAAGCGCAGGAGCCTCCCTGCGCGCCGGCTGCTCTTCCAACCGGTAGAGTGGGCGACGTGCCGCCCGCGCAGCGCGAACACGTTATCCTCCGCCCATGACCGGGAACGAGATTCGGCAGGCCTTCCTCGACTACTTCGCGGAGCGGGGGCACTCCGTGCAGCCCTCGGGGTCGCTGGTGCCTCAGGGCGACGCGACGCTCATGTTCGCGAACGCGGGGATGGTGCAGTTCAAGCGCGTCTTCACCGGCGAGGAGAAGCGCCCGTACGCGCGCGCGACGACGTCGCAGAAGTGCATGCGCGTATCGGGCAAGCACAACGACCTGGAAGAGGTCGGTCGCTCGCCGAGTCACCACACGTTCTTCGAGATGCTCGGAAACTTCTCGTTCGGCGACTACTTCAAGAAGGACGCGATCGAGTTCGCGTGGGACTTGCTGACGCGCGTGTTCGAGCTCCCGCCGGACGACCTGGTCGTGTCGGTGCACGAGGACGACGACGAGGCGTACGAGCTGTGGCATCGCGGGATCGGGCTCGAGGCCAAGCGCATCTTCAAGCTGGGCGACGGGCCGAACTTCTGGCAGATGGGTGACACCGGCCCGTGTGGGCCGTGCTCGGAAATCCACAAGATCACCGACCGCGCCGTCTTCGAGGCGGGCGGCGATCCGACGGGACCCGGCTTCATCGAGATCTGGAACCTGGTGTTCATGCAGTTCGAGCAGCGCGCGGACGGGTCGCGCGTGCCGCTGCCCAAGCCGTCGATCGACACCGGCATGGGCCTCGAACGAGTGACTCGCCTGCTGCAGGGCAAGGACTCGAACTACGACACGGATCTGTTTCGCCCGTTGATCGAGCGCGCGTCCGCGCTCGCGAAGGTTCCGTACGGCGCGAAGCCGGACAGCGACGTGTCGCTGCGCGTGGTCGCGGACCACGCGCGCGCGTGCGCGTTCCTCGTCGGCGACGGCGTGCTGCCGTCGAACGAGGGCCGCGGCTACGTGCTGCGCCGCGTGCTGCGGCGCGCGGCGCGCCACGGAGTGCTGCTCGGCATCGACGGGCCGTTCCTGCATGCGGTCGTCGACACCGTGATCGACGAGATGGGCGGCGCGTATCCCGACCTCGCGAAGCGGCGCGCGTTCGTGATCGATGCGATCAAGAAGGAAGAAGAGCGCTTCGGCAAGACGCTGGGCCGCGGCCTGCAGCTCCTGGACGAGGCAGTGACTCGGGCGAAACGCGCGAAGCACACGCGGCTCTCGGGCGACGTCGTCTTCAAGCTGTACGACACGTTCGGCTTCCCGACGGATCTGACGGAGGACATCCTGCGCGGGCATGGGCTCGGCTACGACCGCGCCGCGTTCGACGACGCGATGCGCGCGCAGGCCGAGCGCGCGCGCGCGGCGTGGAAGGGCTCGGGCCAGACCGCGCCGGCCGAGGTCTATCACTCGCTGGCGGAGCACGCGACGCGCTTCACGGGTTACGAGACGCTCGAAGGCAAGTCGCGCGTGCGCGCGCTCCTGCGCGACGGCGCGCAGGTGCGCGAGGTCGGCGAGGGCGACCGGGTCGAGATCCAGGTCGACGAGACGCCGTTCTACGCCGAGAGCGGCGGGCAGGTCGGCGACGTCGGAGTCATCACGGGGCCCGAGGGCCGTCTCGAGGTCGAGGACGTGCAGAAGCCCGTCGACGGCCTGGTCGTGCACCTGGGCCGCGTCGCGATCGGCAAGCTCGCCGTCGGAGACGAAGTCGAGCTGCGCGTCGATCGCGCCGCGCGCGCGGCCACCGTGCGCAACCACTCGGGCACGCACCTGCTCCACTGGGCGCTGCGCGAGGTGCTCGGGCCGCAGGTCACGCAGGCGGGCTCGCTCGTCGCGCCCGACCGGCTGCGCTTCGACTTCACGCACGACGCGGCGCTCACCGACGAGGAGGTGCGCGCGGTCGAGGATCGCGTGAACGCGGAGATCCTGGCGAACCACACCGCGCAGATCGGCGAGAAGAGCTACCGCGAGGCGCTCGCCGCGGGCGCGATGGCCATGTTCACGGAGAAGTACGGCGACCGCGTGCGCGTGGTCCAGTTCGGCCCGTCGACGGAGCTCTGCGGCGGCACGCACGCGCACGCGACGGGCGACATCGGCTCGCTGCGCATCGTGGGCCAGTCGGCGATCGGCGCGGGCGTGCGGCGGATCGAGGCGCAGACGGGCCTCGGCGCGCTCGAGCTCGCGCGGCGCGAGGCGCGCACCTTGCGCGACGCCGCGGAGCTGTTGCGCGCGGCGCCGGCCGAGCTGCCGGAGCGCCTGGCGAAGCTGCTCGAGCGCGAGAAGGAGCTCGAGCGCGAGCTGGAGAAGACGCGCGCGCAGCTGCGCCGCGGCGGCAGCGCGGACCCGCTGCGCGAAGTGCGCGAGGTCGGCGGCGTGAAGCTCCTGGCGACCGAGGTCGAGGACGCCTCGCCCAAGGAGCTGCGCGCGCTCGTCGACGAGCTGAAGCAGCGGATCGGCTCGGGCATCGTGCTGCTCGGCGTGCGCCACGAGGGCAAGGCGGCGCTCGCGCTGGGCGTCACCAAGGACCTCGTCGACCGCTTCTCGGCCGGCGACATGGTGCGCGCGCTCGCGAAGGAGGTCGGCGGCACGGGCGGCGGCCGCGCGGACTTCGCGCAGGCCGGCGGGCCGGAGGTCGACAAGCTCGGCGCGGCCCTCGCGAAGCTCGCGAGCGCCGCCGGCCTCGCGAGCTAGCCGGCCCGCCTGCGGGCGCGCTGCGGGCCCCTGTGCGCCGCGCCGCGCAAGCCCGCGCGTCCGCAAGCGAATGAGCGCCACCAAAGCGCGCTGAGCGTCACGTTAGAAGTACCGCGAGCCGACGCTGCGATTGCCGCCAGTTCGGTTTACAGTACGCGCTCGCGGGTTGCCGGTGAGTCACCGCGGAAAGTGGCCATTTTGACGTGGCGGGGGAGGGCCGAGAGGATGCGCGTTCGCCTCTCGGCGATGCTCGCGGGGCTCGCGTTCGCCGCGGCGCTTGCCGCTCCGCCCGCGCGCGCCAGCTTCGACCCGGCGGCGCCGCCCGCAGGCGAGCACACGCAGACCGACGGCCCGCGCTACTGGGTCGGCAAGGTCCACCTCGAGTACGCGACCGAGCACCCGCTGCAGCCGCCGATCAGCCTGATCTCCGGCGCCGACTACGCGCTGGGCCAGGCGTCGGACGGGTACGTGGGTGCGCGGCGCGGCGGCAAGAACGTCTGGTTCCACCTGGGGGATCTGGGCAACCCCGAGCCGGTGCCGATCTACGCGACCGGCCTGCAGGACCTGTGCGAGCAGATCGTGATCGAGCTCGGCGCGCGCGGGATGATGGGCGTGTACGTCTCGCCCGCGCCGGCGGACATCGACGCGCAGACCGGCGGCGACGTGCGGGCGGAGGGCGACACCGAGCTGCACCTCGTGGTGCACACCGGCCGCGTGCAGGCCGTGCGCACGTTCCAGGCGCCTTCACCGGCCCAGCCGGGCTCGACCGCCGAGCCGACCAACGACAAAGAGGACATCGCGAGCCGCTCGCCGCTGCAGCCCGTGGGCGCCGGCGACCCGCTCGACAAGAACCAGCTCGACGACTACATCGCGCGCCTGAACCGCCAGCCGGGCCGCATGGTGGACGCCGTGGTGACGCCGACGCTCACGCCCGGCGTCGTGAACCTCGACTACCTGGTGCAGGAAGACCGGCCCTGGACCATCTCGAGCGACTTCTCGAACACGGGCACCGAGAGCACGGGCAAGGACCGCCAGCACTTCGGCTTCGCCGACTACCAGCTCACGGGCCGCGACGACGTGCTGCTCATCGACTACCTGACCTCGGGCTTCACCGACACCAACGCGGTGAGCGGCAGCTACGAGCTGCGCTCACCCTGGTTCCAGTCGAACCAGTACCTCGACCGGCTGCGCTTCCGCGTGGGCGGCAACTGGAGCACGTACGCGAGCGACCAGTTCGGCTTCACGACCGTGGTCGCGCAGGACGCGAACGATCCGAACACCACGACGCGGGTGGTGCGCGACAAGCTGCACTTCTCGGGCACGCAGTGGGAGGTGAACGGCGCCGTCGTCGACAACCTGATCGGCGAGCGCGGCTTCTTCCTCGACGGCTACCTCGGCGCGCGCTGGATGGACGTGTCGGTGGTGAACCTGACGAGCTTCACGGCCGACATGCCGTTCTTCGTGCCCACGCTCGGCGTGACGCTCGACCGGCTCTGGCCTACGGCGCGCCTGCACGGGAACTTCGGCTTCCAGCAGAGCCTGCCGGCGCTCGCGGGCACGAACAGCTCCGACATCGAGCACTTCTCGGACGTCGGCCGCGCCAACCTGAACGACGACTGGCGCATCCTGTCCGCCGACCTCTCGGGCTCGATCTTCCTGCAGCCGTGGTTCCACGGCACGCGCTTCTTCACGGACCGCCCGCTGCGCCCGCGCGAGCTCGTGCACGAGCTCGCGTGGCGGCTCTCGGGCCAGACGTCGCTCGGCACGCGGCTGATTCCGCAGGTGGAAGGCGTGCTCGGCGGCGCGACGACGGTGCGCGGCTATCCGCAGTCGATCGCGTCGGGTGACTCGTTCGCGAACGGCTCCGTCGAGTACCGCTACCACATCCCGCTCGGCTTCGAGAGCGTGGAGCCGTGGCACCTGCCGTGGCTCGGCGTGTTCCGCCCCGGCCCCGACGATCTCCTGCAGCTGCCCGACTGGGACTTCGTCGTCGCCACCTTCCTCGACTACGGCAAGGTGTGGAACGAGGCCAGAGTGCTCGGCGAGCACGACGACGCGCTGGCTTCGCTGGGCCTCGGCTTCGAGGTGATCGTGCGGCGGAACTTCTCGCTGCGCCTCGACTACGGCGTGGCGCTGATCCCGATCCCGACCGCGAACGTGAGCCGCTACGACGGCGAGCTGCACTTCGCGGCGCTGCTGCGGTACTGACGGATGGTGACGATGGACATGCTGAAAGCGGCCGCTCAACACATTCTGGTGTCGGCGCTCGTGGCGGGGCTGGCGGTCGGCCCGGCGGCGCCGAGCTTCGCCGACGTGGTGCAGAAGGCCGGCGGCAACACGGCCATGGGTGCCGTGACGAACGCGGCCAACGGCTGGAACGTCACCGTGCAGAACGGTTCGATCGTCCACTACTCGAGCTTCGACGTGGCGAAGGACCAGGTCGTCACGTTCATGAACCAGAACGCCGGCGGCGGCGACGTGCGTGTGCTGAACCGCATTCTCAGCGCCGTGCCCGCGAAGTCGAACATCGACGGCACCGTCACCGGCCAGGGCGGGAACTTCTTCCTGTACTTCGTGAATCCGGCCGGCGTCGCGTTCGGGCCGAACGCGCAGATCAACGTCGCGGGGCTCGAGGCCGTCGGCGGCCACCTCTCCGACAAGGACTTCAAGGCCGGCGTCGACCACTTCACGGGCGTGCGCGGGCCGGTCACCAACGCGGGCCAGATCGCGGCCAACGCGGTGAGCCTGGTCGGCGGCACGGTCGCCAACACGGGCAGCGTGATCACCGAGGGCGGCTGGATCGTGATGGCCGCCGGGAACGACGTCTTGATCGGCCGCTCGACCAACAACAACGGCGTGCTCTTGCGCGTCGAGGGCGCGGCGAACGCGGTCTTCAACCCCGGTGCGACCGGCGTGTCGAACACCGGCACGCTCAGCGCCGGCTCCGCGTCGAACCCGGGGTCGGGCACGATCAGCCTCGGCGCGGGCGACCTGTACGGCACGGCGATCTTCTCGAACAACGCGATCGAAGCGCGGCGCATCGCGCTCACGGCCAGCCAGAAGGGCGACGTGGTGCTCGGCGGCTCGGTGCAGGCGTCGCAGCTACAGGCCGACTTCCTGGGCGGCAAGAACGGCACCCTGAAGGGCGCGGGCGGCGCGAGCGCGCCCACCACGATCAATGCGGACTCCGTCACGCTGAACGCCGACGCCACGAAGGGCGACGTCACGGTCGGCACCGGGCTCGAGTTCCGGGGCCTCACCGACCCGACGCACGGCCCGCCGCAGGTCACCGTGAACCAGCAGCACAACCTGACCACGTCGAACCTGGCGGGGCTCGACATGGGCACCGACCACACGGACGTCGCGCTCAGGCTCACGAGCGCGGGCACGATCACGGTCACGGACAAGAAGCTCGTCGACGGCACCGACCTCTCCGTCTCGGGCGCGACGGGCGTCGACTTCCAAGGCAAGGACCCGCTCACGGTCCACACGCTGAACGTGCAGGCGCCCACCACGATCAGCGACGGCGACCTCGTCGTCACGGGCAGCGATCCCGACCCGAACACGCCGGCGTTCCAGGTGCAGGGGAACCTGCAGTTCCTGACGCCGGACGTGAAGCCGGGCGATCCGTCGCCCACCACCTTGCTCTCCGCGCACGACGGCACGCTCTCGGTCACGTCGGACATCACGACGACGAACGGCGGCACGCTCAAGATCGAGGGCAAGAACGTGCAGCTCGGCACGTTCGATCCGAACGTCGGCGGGGCCGAGGGCGGCACCATCGACGTGTCGGGCTCGATCGCGCCGCACGTGATCATCGGCTTCAGCGACCCGAACGGCGTGCAGCTCACGCAGACGGTCAATCTGAACGGCATCAATGCCTCGGGTGCGCAGCACAAGGTCGGTGACCCGCCCGTCGCCGGCGGCGACGTCGCGATCAACGCGGTCGGCGACGTCACCATCAACGGCGACATCAACACGAAGGGCCAGGCGAGCGGCAAGAAGAACGTGCCCGACCTGCCCGGCGGCAACGTCGACATCCACACCACGAGCGCCAACCTCACGGTGGGCAGCATCGAGACCGGCGGCGCCGACGCGCCCACGAACGGCGCGGCCGAGACCGGCGCGGTCCGTCTGTCCGCGGGCCACACGATCACGGTGAACGGCAATCTCGACGCGACGAGCACGGCGACGGGCAACGCCGACGGCTCGCGCGACCGCACGGTCGATCTCGAGCTCGCCGACGCGGACGGCCAGATCGTGATGGGCGCCGACGCGCTCAATATCTCGGGCGGCAACGTGACCCTGTCGCGCCAGCTCGTCGAAGGTCAGAAGCTCGACACCGACGGGATCACCGAGGTCACGCGCGCCGTCGACCTGTCGCTCGGCGCGAGCGGCAACCTCTTGCTCGGCGGCGGCGGCACCGCGAACTCCCTCGCAGTCACGACGCGCGGCGGCGACATCGTGCTGGGCGGCGACTTGAACGTGGCGACGGTCGCGTCGCTCAACTTCAGCACGTCCGGCACGGGCCACGTGAAGACCACGGGCAACGTGCAGACGATCAACGCGCAAGAGGTCGACGTCAGCGCGATCGAGCCCGTCACCTCGACCTCGACCTCCTCGAAGACGCCGCCGCCCTCGACGGCGAACGTGAGCCTGGACCCGAACCTGCTCCTGAACCTGCTCCCGACGCCCGACGATCCGACGACGTCGGAGAACGAGTTCGTGCCGGGCAAGTTCTCGCTGTTCCAGGACGCGGCGATCGACTCGGCGGCGACCGACGCGCTGTTCACCACGACCGGCGGCGGCCCGCGTTTCGTCGGCGGCGTCGCGGGCAAGACCTTCGTGCTCGAGGCGCAGAACGGCACCGTCACGCTCGACGCGAACGCGCGCCAGAACCTGGCGGGCACGAAGCTCACCGTGATCGGCGACGACTTCTCGGCGCCGGGCACGGACTCGCCGCTCGACGTGCAGTCGCTCCTGCTCCAGATCGACAACGACCTGAACGCGAGCTTCACGGCCACCGCGACGGACTCGATCAGCCTGCAGGCTGGCGTCTCGGGCACGGGCAACCTGGTGCTGACCGGCAGCCTCAACGCGCCGTCGATCTCGCTGCAGGCGGGCACGGGCTCCGGCACGGGCACGGTCACGATCAACGGCTCGGCCTCTCTCCGCGACTCGGACGGCGTGAGCGGCGTGCAGAGCGTGTCGATCCAGCAGGACTCGGACCTCGCGACCTCGAGCCTGCCCGATCTGTCCGTGTTCGGGCCGCCGCGCTCGTCGCCGCTCAGCTACTCGCTGAGCTCCGCCAACGGCACGCTCACGGTGTCGTCCGGCGCCGACGCGAAGATCGCGGGCACGAGCCTGACCCTGAGCGGCGCGCAGGGCCTCGACATCTCGGCGGGCGTGCCGGTCGTCGCCTCGCTCGACGCCAGCAGCGGCGTCGCGCTCGACGTCGAGACCCGGCTGCAGACGCTGCCCGGCGGCAGGATCGGGCTGCACGGCGGCACGTCGGGCAAGGGCAACCTCACGGTCGGCTCCGAGCTCGACGCGAGCCAGATCGACCTCTCCGCGGGCTCCGGCAACGGGCAGGACGCCAAGTCGCGCGTGGTGCTGAGCAACACGGCGCGCTTCGCGAGCGCCGATTCGACGGCTGCGCCCGACGAGTTCTCGCTCACGCAGGACGCCGCCATCGGCGCGGGCGGCTCCACCACGCCCGTGCCGGACGCGAGCTTCTTCGCCGGCAGCATGAAGGGCAACGCGTTCGGGCTGACCTCGAGCGGTGACTCGGTCACGATCCCCGACACGACGCTCGTCGACGGCACCGCGCTCACGCTGACGGGCAAGACCGGCGTCGTCGTGCAGGGCGACCTGCTGCACCTCGTCTCGCTCAGCACGAGCGGCGCCACGAGCCTGGCGGGCAGCGTGGCCGCCACCGGCGACGTCGACCTGAACGGCGCGGTCTCGCTCACCGGCACGAACGGGACCGTGCCCGTCGATCAGTCCATCGTGGCCGGCGGCGATCTCACCGCCACCTCGACGGTGTCGAAGACGGCGTTCGGCGCCCTGCAGCTCGAAGCGGGCGGCGCGCTCACGACCGGCGCCATCGCGATCTCCCACGTCGGCAACAACCTCACGCACGTGGGCGACGACATCACGATCAGCGGCACCGAGTCGGTGACGACCGGCGAGATCGACGCCAGCGCGAGCCTCACGAACAACGCGGGCAACGTGAAGGTGACTTCCGACGGCAACGTCGTGCTCGGCGGCATCGACGCCAGCGGCTCGGCGGGCCTGGCGGCCACGAAGAGCCAGATCGCGACCCAGGGCACGAACGGCGGCACGATCGACGTCACGGGACTCACGATCACGACCGGCACGGTGAAGAGCACGGGCGGCGATGCCGGCGCGCCGCTCGCCCTCCCGACGGGCGCGACCGGTCCCGTGCAGGCGGTCGCGGGCAAGGACGCGGGGGCGATCACGCTCACGGCCATCGGCGGCATCAACCTGTCGGGCGACGTGATCGCCACCGGGGGCGCGGGCGCGAGCACCGACCCCACGAAGCCCGCGGGCGGGCTCACGGGCAAGGCCGCGGACGTGACTTTGACCGGCCCGATCGGGCTGCTCGAGGACACGACGGTCGCGACCAACACGCCGGACACCATCCGCGGCGACCACGTCACGCTCGGCGCCGTCGGCCCGTCGCTCGAGAGCTCCGCGCCGGTCGTCGCGAACACGGGCGTGAAGGTCGTCGCCGAGAGCTCGCTCACCGTCGGGCCCGTGCTGAACGCCGGCAGCGTCGACCTCGAGCTGCACGCCGACGGCCCGCTCGCGCTCGGCCCCGTGCAGATCCAGGCCGACACGATCCGGCTCGCCGCCAGTGACGGCGTGAACACGCCGACGAACGGCACGGGGGCGCACCAGAACGGCAGCGTCGACCTCGAGGGCCTCACGTTCGCGGGCTCGAGCGGCACGGGCCCGGTCGGCTCGTTCACGCTCGAGCAGGACCAGTCGATCGGCGGTACGTCTTCGACGCCGGTGCCGAGCCTCGCGCTGTTCGGCGGCGGCGGCACCGTGAACGGCAAGCCGTTCGCGCTCGGCCTGATCTCCGACGACGGCACGGTCACGGTCGGGCCCGCGGACATCGCGAACGTGGCCAACACGGCGCTCACCGTCGCCGCCGGCGCCGCGGTCGATCCGACCGTCGCACCGACGATCCAGATCGACCCGGCCGGCGGCGTGCTGTCCCTCGCCAGCCTGAACGTCGGCACGCTGACCGGCGCCGCGGGGGGCACCGTCGGCGGGAACGCGCTCGTCGGCAGCACCGATCCGACCGCGCCGAAGTCGGCGCTCTTCCTGGGCACCGCCGAGTCCTTCTCGAGCGGCCTGCCGGTGTTGACCTCGCTCGGCAGCCTGCACGTCCAGGGCGACCTGACGGCGCTCGGCAGCATGATCTTCCCCGGCACGCTCGACCAGAAGGTCCAGGTCGACGGCGCCTTCCAGATCCAGGGCTTCAACACCGAGAAGACGGGCTCCGGCCAGCTCACCCTGCAGTCGCCGGACTTCCAGCTGTCGGATACCGCGCAGACCCTGTCGAGCGACGTCGGCACGCTGGACATCGAAGGCCAGCTCGTGAAGGCGCAGGGCTCGCTGCTCCTCATCGGCCAGTCGGCGGACGGCGTGGTGCCCGGCGTCATCGTGCACAGCGGCTTGCCGGTCGCGCTCCAGACCTGGGGCGGCGACCTGTCGATCGCGTCCGGCGCGCCGGCGGCGACCGGCTCGAACACGCCCGGCGTGGGCGGCATCGAGCTCGACGGCGACGTCTCGGCGGTCGGCAACCTGACGCTCGGCGGCAGCCTCGTGCTGAACGGCAACCACCCGCAGTACACGTTCACCGCAGAGACGAACCCGGCCGACGGCTCGGGTGGCACGCTCACGGTCGGCGGGATGACGAGCGCCGACGGCGACGCACTGTTCACGGCGCCCGGCCAGGACCCGTCGACGAGCCAGGAGCACCCGAGCGCGATCCTCGTGTCGGGCACCTTCGACTCGGCCCACGCGCTCGAGTTCGACGGCGCGACCGAGGCCACGGCCAGCACGACCATGGTCGCCGACGGCAACGTGCACTTCGACTCGCGCATCCAGGGCGCCGGTCCGCTCGACGTGACGAGTCACTCGGTGCTCGAGCTCGACGACGACGTCGCGATGACCACCGGCGCGCTCGGGCTGCGCGGCGATTCGGGCGTGCTCTTCGCGTCGGACGACTCGAGCCAGACGATCACGGCGGCGAGCATCACGCTGGGCGGCGGCGCGCCCCGGCCGCCCGCGGGCACGGCGAACTTCGTGCGCGACGGCGACCTGTTCCTCGACGCCTCGGCAGGTAGCCTGACCATGGGCGCGGGCCAGGCGCTCGTCGCGAGCGGCACGCTGTCCCTGGCGGCTTCCGACACCGCGACCCTGGCGAACGTCGCCGCGCGCCAGGTGAGCATCCACTCGGGCCGGCTCGACGTGATCGGCGGCTCGACCGTGGCAGGCAACTCCATCACGACGAGCGCCAAGCCCAAGGTCGTGAGCGGCGGCGGCGCGATCTTCGGCGTGCCGACGCGCACCGAGGTCTCGAGCAACGTGCCGAGCGACAGCGTCTCGGTGCGCGGGCTCTCGCCGAGCGGGGGGCCCATCGCGATCTCGATCCCGGCGGACTTCGCGCCCGGCGAGTTCCCGGCCGTGCTCTTCCCGTCGGTCACCGGCGCGGCGCTGTTCGACTACGCGCGCCTGATCCCGGAGCTCGAGCCGCAGCACCCGCTCACGCAGCCGCGCGCCGACGCGTTCGCGCTCGACTCCGCCGTCGAGAACCGGCCGCTCTGGGCCGAGGAGCTGGTCGCGTATCTGGAGCAGCGCTCGCTCGAGACGCCCGACGCGAAGCTCGAGGAGTGCGAGCTGCTGCCCCCCGTCGGCGCACGGCCCGGCGAGATCGTGGGCCCGAAGGACGCCCGCGTGCGCAAGGCGGCGGTCGAGAACGCGGTCATGCTGTACCGCAAGGTGTTCCGGCCCGAGCTCAAGCGCGATCCCGAGACCGGCGTCGTCGAAGCGCCGAACCGCAGCGCCGAGCTGCGCGCCGCTTTCCAGGCGCCGGTCGACGCGCTGCGCCGCGACGCCAAGCCGGTGGACGGCGCCGCCGTCGCCGAGCTCATCGACCGCGACGCGCGCTTCTCCGCCGTGAAGGCCGACCGCGAGGAGCTCACCGACCTGTTGGAGCTGGGCGCGCGCGCGCTCACGCCCGACCAGCAGCCGCGCTTCCGCGAGCTCGTGCTCGCCGACATCACGCCGCACGGCATCGCGCCGGCGGAGTTCGACAACGCGCTCCGCTGAGGAGCGCGTCAGGCTACGGGCCGGCCTGCACGGCGGGGCACGACGCGTTCGGGTCGGTCACGCACGACTTTGCGAGCGGCCGCGGGCCGTACAGCGGCATGCGCGCGAGCGCCTCGAGCTCGGCCTCGGCGTCGTCGCGCAGCTCGTCCTTCGCGCCGAGCTCGAGCGCTTTGCGCAGCACGCTCTCGGCCTCGAGATACTCGCGCAGATTCGACAGCGAGAAGCCCAGGCGCACGAGCGTGCGAACGCGCTCGGTGTGGTCGGGGTAGTCGTTCAGCGCGGCGCGGTAGCGGCGCGCAGCCGCGTACCAGGCGTGATTGGCGTAGTAGTAGTCGCCGACCATGATCTGCTGCTGCGCGAGCCGGTCCTCGCACTCGCGCAGGCGCTTCTGCGCGTCGGGGACCATCTCGGACTGCGGATAGCGCGCGAGGAGCGCCTTGAACTGTGCGACGGCCTCGCGGGTCGGCCCCTGATCGCGGTCGCTCGCGCGCATCTGGTTGTACGAGCACAACCCGTTGCGGTACAGCGCGTACGAGACCTTCGCGTGGTTCGGGTGCAGCTCCACGAAGTCGTGGTAGTAGCTCGACGCCTCCTCATACTCTTTGCGCTGGAAATGGATGTCGCCGATCTGCAGCTCGGCCAGGATTGCGTAATCGCTGTACGGGTAGTTGTCGATGACTTCCTGGAAGTATTCGATCGCCTTGGGGTAGTCGACGTCGTGGAAGAACAGGAAGGTGCGGCGGCCGGCGAGCGTCTCGACGCCGTGCTGGTAGTAGGATTCCGCGGACGGCAGCTCGTCCTCGCGCGGCGGGGCAGTTGCGCAGCCGCCAAGAAGGGCGATCGTCAGGGCCGCCCCGCCCGCCAGCGCGCGCGCGCTCGCGGCCCGGGTGCCCGGTGGAGATCGTCTCGTAAGTAGCCGGTTTTCCAAGGATTTCGCAGAGTAGGGGGGCGAGTTCGCGCTGTCAAACCGCGCGCCCCGAAGGAGATGGAAATGTCCACGAAGGAAGAAGCCGACATCCGCTTGCTCGAGCGCGCCCAGCGCAAGGGCAAGCCCGCCCCGCACTCGAACCCCGCCGACCTGCCCGACCTCGCCGCGAACGTGCAGGCGCGCACGCCCGAGGAGCTCGAGAAGCTGGCGAGCGAGCTGTCGACCGAGCACGAGCTTCGGACGCGCCGCATCGAGCGCTTCATCAAGGAAGGCCCGCTGCGCCCGGCGCCGCGTGCGGTGATCCCGGTCTCGGAGAACGATCTCTAGCGCGGAGGCGCGGGTCGTGATCAAGGAGCGCTTCGGCGAAGACCTCGATGCGGTGGTCTACCGCATCTTCCCGTTCGTGCGGCAGCTGCGCGTCTCGCCCGACGCGCTGACGCTCGCGGGCGCGTTCGTTTCGGGGCTCGCGGGCTGGGCGTTCGCCGACGACCACTCGTTCCTCGCGGGGCTGCTGCTCATGGTCGCGGGCTTCTGTGATCTGGTCGACGGCGTGGTCGCGCGCCAGCAGGGCCTGTCGTCGTCGGCAGGCGCGTTCTTCGACTCGTCGATCGACCGGCTCTCCGACCTGCTCATCTTCGGCGGGATCGTGCTCGGGCGCGCCCGCGCGGCCGACGTCTTCGGCGCCGCGCTCGCCCTGTGGGCGATCACGGCGTCGGTGATGACGAGCTACACGCGCGCGTCGGCCGAGAAGAAGCTGCACACCCTGCGCGTGGGCTTCATGGAGCGCGGCGAGCGCTTCGGCGTGCTGATCCTCGGCGCGCTCACCACGTTCGTGATGACCGCCGTCGTGATCATCGCGGCGGGCGCGACGTGGACCGCGGTGCAGCGCGTCCTCGAGGGCCGACGCCTGTTGCGCGTGCTCGAAACCACTGGCGTCGACCCGACGCGCCCGGAGGCCGTCCATGGCGAATGAGCAGAGCGGACCTCGCGGCTTCCGCATGAGCGACTCGGAGGCGGCGCAGGAGCTGCCCGAGATGAGCTTCGCGACGCTCGTGCTGTCGCTCACCACGTCGGCGCTCGTGCACCTGGGCGTGCCGCCCGAGCCGAGCGACGCGCCCCCGCCCGCCGCGAACCTGCCGCTCGCGCAGCAGACCATCGACATCCTCGAGATCCTGCAGGAGAAGACGCGCGGCAACCTGGACGAGGCCGAGGCGAAGCTGCTCCAGTCCGTGCTCCACGACCTGCGCATGCGCTTCGTCGCCGCGAAGCAGGGCGCGAAGTGATCGAGGCGTTCGCTCCCGCGAAGCTGAACCTGGGGCTCGAGGTGCTGCGGCGCCGGCCCGACGGCTACCACGAGATCGAGACGCTGTTCGTGCCGCTGCGGCTGTTCGACCGGCTCGCGTTCGAGCGCGGCGAGCCGGGCGCGGGTGTGCGGCTCGACGTGGGCCGTGCCGATCTGCCGCTCGACCGCGGGAACCTGGTCGTGCGCGCGGCGGAGCGCGCGGCCGAGGCGCTCGGAGTTTCGCCGGATGTGCGCGTGCGCCTGGAGAAGCACATTCCCATCGCCGCCGGCCTGGGCGGGGGCTCGTCCGACGCCGCGGCGACGCTGCTCGGGCTCGAGGCTCTGTTCGGGCGCGCGCTGCCGCCCGAGTCGCGCGCGAAGCTCGCGCTCGAGCTCGGCGCGGACGTGCCTTTCTTCCTCGAGCCGCGCCCCGCGCTCGGGCGCGGGGTGGGCGAGAAGCTCGAGACGCTCCTGGACGTGCCCGAGATGCACTGGGTCCTGGTGGCGTTCCCCTTCCCGGTGTCGACGGCGTGGGCCTACACGGAGGCGGCGCGCGAATTGACGCTCCCCCGGGACCCGTCTAGCATTGCCGCGCTTCTCGGGCCCCTCGGCCTGCTCTCGTCTCCCCGCAACGATCTCGAGGCTGCGAGCTCGAAGCGGCACCCCGAGATCCGGGAGGCGCGGCGAGTGCTCGAACGCGCGGGCGCGCTCGCGACCGGGATGAGCGGGAGCGGACCGACGGTGTTCGGGCGGTTCGAGGACGAACGTGCGGCGCAGCGCGCCGCAGAGAGGGTCGAGGTACCGGCGGGAGCGAAGACGATCGCGGCGAGTTCGCCCGGCAGCGCCTCCGCTCCCTGGGGATGGGGCGTCGCCAAGCGGTAAGGCAGCGGGCTTTGGACCCGCCATTCGCAGGTTCGAATCCTGCCGCCCCAACCAAGCAGACCATCGGACGGTGAGATGACGACCAACATTACGAAGATCTTCACCGGCAACTCGTGCCCCGACCTGACGAACGCGATCTGCGAGCACCTCGACATCGAGGTCGGCCGCGCCGAGGTCGGCACGTTCGCCGACGGCGAGACGTCGGTCGACATCGGCGAGAACGTCCGCGGCATGGACGTGTTCGTGATCCAGTCGACGTGCTCGCCCGCGAACACGCACCTGATGGAGCTCTTGATCCTGCTCGACGCGCTGCGCCGCTCGTCCGCGCGCCGGGTCACCGCGGTGATTCCGTACTACGGCTACGCGCGCCAGGACCGCAAGGTGAAGCCGCGCACGCCGATCACGGCCAAGCTCGTGGCCGACTTGATCTCGACGGCGGGTGCCGAGCGCGTGCTCTGCCTCGACCTGCACGCCGGCCAGATCCAGGGCTTCTTCAACATCCCGGTCGACAACATCTACGCCATGCCCGTGCTGCTGCAGCAGATCCGCGCGCTCGTGCCGCCGCGCGAGGACATCGTGGTCGTGTCGCCCGACGCGGGCGGCGTCGAGCGCGCGCGCGCGTTCGCGAAGCGCCTCGATGCGTCGATCGCCATCGGTGACAAGCGGCGCGAGAAGAAGGACATCGCGGAGGTCACGCGCATCGTCGGCGACGTCGACGGGCAGACCGCCGTGATCGTCGACGACATCGTCTCGACCGGCGGCTCCCTCGTGCAGACCGCCGAGGCGCTGCGTGCCGCGGGCGCGAGGCGCGTGCTCGCCGCCATCACGCACCCGGTGCTGGCCGGCTCGGCCGTGAAGCGGATCGAGGAGTCGTGCATCGAGCGCTTCATCACCACCGATACGATTCCGCTGCACAGCGGCATCGAGCACAGCGAGAAGTTCGCCGTCACGAGCGTGGCGCACCTGCTCGGCGAAGCGATCCGCCGCATCCACAACGAAGAGTCGGTCAGCTCGCTCTTCGTCTAAGCACGAGAATTCGGGAGTCATAGGCATGGAACGCTTGAGTCTGGAGATCTCCGCGCGCGACGGCCGCGGGAAGAGCGCGACGCGCAAGCTGCGCGCGCAGGGCCGCGTGCCCGGGATCGTGTACGGCGCGGGCATCCAGCCCACGGCGGTGACGGCGGAGAGTCTCGCACTCGCGCGCGTGGCGCGCGGCGGCGCGAACGCGCTGGTCGACCTGGTCGGGGTGAAGGCGATCGAGGGCAAGCCCGTGTTGTTGAAGGAGCTGCAGCGCGATCCGGTCTCGCGCCGCCACGTGCACTTCGACCTGTACGCGGTCGACCTCACGGCTCGACTCGACCTGGAAGTGCCGCTCCACTTCGTGGGTACACCGAAGGGTGTCGCGCTCGACGGCGGCGTGCTCGAGCCGCTCATGCGCACGCTGGAAGTGTCGTGCATGCCGCTCGCGATTCCCGAGTCGATCAGCGTCGACGTGTCGAACCTCGCGATCGGCGACGCGATCCACGTGCGCGACGTCCAGCTCCCGCCCGACGTCGTGGTGAAGACCGACGCCGACACCACCGTGGTGCACGTGATCGCACCGCGGCTCGAAGAGGAGCCGGTCGCCGCAGCCGCCGTGCCCGCCGAGGGCGAGGCCGCGCCGGCCGAAGGCGCCGAGGGCGCGGCCCCGGCCGCCGCGGGCGAGAAGGCCGAGGAGTAGCCAGCGCAGGAGCCGGGAGCGCCATGCTCTTGTTCGTCGGACTCGGCAATCCCGGCTCGCGCTACGCCGACACGCCGCACAACGCGGGTTTCGCGGTGTGCGACCTCTTCGCCGAGCGCCACCGCTTCCCGCGGTTCGCCACGAAGTTCCAGGGGCTCTTCGCCCGCGGCAAGGTGGGTGCCGCCGAGGTCGGCCTGCTGAAACCGCAGACTTACATGAACCTGTCGGGTGACTCCGTGGCGGAAGCGCTGCGGTATCTGCCGGTCGAGCTCGCGGACGTGGTCGTCGTGTACGACGAGATGGACATCCCCGCGGGCAAGCTGCGGCTGCGCCGGTTCGGCGGCTCCGCGGGCCACAACGGCATGAAATCCGTGATCGACCGCGTGGGGAGCGAGGACTTCGCCCGCATTCGCGTCGGCGTCGGCCGGGCCGAGGATCGTGACGCAGTCGGTCATCTGCTCGGGCGCACTCCGGCGGGCGAACGGGAGCGGTTTTCTGCCACGATCGCGCTCGCGGCCGACGCGCTCGATGCGGTCGTCTCGGACGGGTTCGAGGTCGCGATGAATCGGTTCAACGGGCGGGCTGCGGTGGGAAGCGCGGACGCGGGCTAGGATCCCGCGCGGTTTCTCGCGACACCGTAGAATGCCGGGAAACTCGGGGGGGAACGGAAGTCCATGGACGCGCTGATGCTCCGGTTCTCGCGGTTCTTCATCAAGCACCGCCTGGTCAATTTCTTCCTGATCGGCGGCGCGACGCTCTTCTTCCTGTATCACGCGCTCCAGCTGCAGGTGTTCAGCCAGTTCATCGACCTGCTCCCCCGCAACCACCCGTTCATCCAGATCTACGAGAAGTACAACCGCCAGTTCGGCAGCGCGAACGTTGTCGTGGCCGCGATCGTCGTGAACGATCCGAAGAGCAACATCTACGACGAGCGCGTGCTCGAGAAGGTCTACGCGTTCACCGACCAGATCGACAAGGTCGAGGGCGTCGACCACGGACAGGTCGTGTCGATGACCGCCGTGACCGTGCGCGACACCGCGATCGATCAGTCGGGCATCATCCGTTCGAACCAGGTCGTGGGCGAGGAAGCGATCGCGCTGCTCGAGGCGCAGTTCTTCACGCGCCGCACGTTCGACCGCGCGAAGAAGCGCGGCGAGACGCCGCCGACGAACCTGGCCGCGTTCACCGGCTTCGTGAAGAGCCGCAAGTCGGTGATCGAGCCCGACACGAAGCCCGAATCGAAGCTGTCGCTCGCCGCGGCGGCGGGCGACGAGAAGGCCGCCGCGCAGCTCGCCGACGTGCGGCGCGAGAACGCCGAGCTCGAGTTCCTGCTGCTGCGCCTGGGCGAGCTGCCCGACACGTACAAGCTCGACGGCGACAACCTGCGCGGGCCCGACGGCACGCTCCTGCCCAAGACGATCATCGCGGGGCTGCCCGATCGCATCCACCAGAACAAGCAGGTGTACGGCCGCTTCGTCTCCGTCGACGACACGGCGGCGATGGTCACGGCGGGCTTCCTCGAGAGCCGGCTCGACTACCAGAAGATCTTCGACGAGATCCACGCGCTGAAGACCGAGCTCGAGAAGGATGGCCTCGTCACGGTGCACCTGACGGGCCAGCCGATCCTCGTCGGGTGGACCTTCCACTACAAGTGGGAGATCGTGCTCATCCTGTCGCTGTCGCTGGGCATCCTGCTCGTGATGCTCGGCGTGTACTTCCGGCGCTGGTACGGCGTCATCATGCCGTTCTCGGGCGCGATCTGCTGCACGATCTGGGGCCTCGGCTTCACCGCGCTCATGGGCTACCAGATCGAGCCGCTGGTGCTCGTGATCCCGATGGTGATCACGGCGCGCGCGATCAGTCATTCGGTGCAGTTCGTCGAGCGCTTCTACGAAGAGTACGAGCGGCTCAACGGCGACAAGGAAGAGGCCGTCGTGCTGTCGATGGCCGAGCTGCTCATCCCCGGCTTCCTCGGCATCGTGGCCGACGCCATCGGCATCATCGTGATCGGCGTCTCGTCGATCGCGCTCATGAAGAAGGTGGCGATCTTCGGCGCGTTCTGGTCCATGTCGATCATCTTCACCGAGATGCTCCTGAACCGGCTCATGATCATGTACCTGCCGGCGCCGAAGGACACGAGTCACTACGTGCCTACGCCCATCATGGCCGTGCTGAAGCGCATCGCGTACGTGTCGACCAACCCGACGTGGACGCGCGGGATCGTGGCCGTGTGGGTCGTGCTCGTGCTCGCCTGCCTGACCGTCGCCACGAAGGTGAAGATCGGCGAGTCGCACCCCGGCACGCCGGTGCTCTGGCCGAACAGCGAGTTCAACCAGTCCGCCGCGGTCGTCGCGTCGAAGTTCTACGGCGCGGACGACCTGACGGTGATCGTCGAGACCGAGGAGCAGGGCGCCGTGCACCGGCCCGAGGTCATGCGCGAGATCGAATCGTTCCAGCGCTACATGGAACAGGACCCAAAGGTCGGCGGCACCGTGTCGGTGGTCGACTACCTGAAGGCGATCAACCGCGCCTACCACAACAGCGACCCGCGCTGGGCGAGCATCCCGTACTCGCAGGACCAGACGGGCGGCCTCTTGTATCTGTACGAAGCCGGCTCACCGGATCCGCGCGTGCTGAACCCGTACCGCGATCAGGAAGCGCAGAACGCCGCGGTGCGCGTGTTCTACAAGGACCACCAAGCCGAGACGATCCACAACGCCGTGCACCGCGCGCAGGAGTACATCTTCGACCGGCCGACGAGCAAAGTCGCGATCCGGCTCGACACGCCGCGCGACGACCTGCAGGCGCGCGTCCGCTGGTGGCTCGGGCCGCTCCTGCCGCCGCGCAACCCGGAGCTCGTCGTGCTCCTGCGCGACGACCAGGGCGTGTACCACCGCCAGGAAGTGACTCACCCCGGCCGCAACGAGCCCCCGCCCGAAGACTCGACGCAGCGCATCCTCACGCTGCCGCGCACGAGCAAGGAGCTCGTGCAGAGCCTCGTCGAGAAGGGCTACGACAACGTCGGGAAGATCGCGGACTCGAACCTGAAGCAGCTCGCCACGGTGCCGGGCTTCGACCTCGTCACTGCGTACGCGCTGAAGAAGGCCGCGCAGCTGGACCGACGCCACTACACCGTGCAATCGGAGTGGCAGGACGACGGCGAGGGCGTGCACGCGCAGATCCGCCGCCGCGGCCTCTACGAGCTGCCCGAGCTGTGGGTGCAGTACAAGGGCGGCGACTTCGTGCGCCGCGAGTCGGGCCAGTGGGCGGAAGGCGCGAGCTTCGCGCTCGCCTCGGGCCTCATGGGCGTGCTCGGCGCGAGCAACGACGAAGTCGAAGGCTCGAACAACGCGACCCTGATCGCCTCGTTCACCGCGATCTTCATGGTCATCGTGCTGACGTACCGCTCGTTTGCGATCGCCGTGCTTCTGTGCGTGTCGCTCGGCACGGCCACGCTCGTGTCGCTCGCGTACATGTATTTCGCGAACATCGGCTTCGACGTGAACACGCTGCCCGTGCAGGCGCTCGGCGTCGGCGTCGGCGTCGACTACGGCTTGTACTTGATGGACCGCATCATCCACGAGAGAAAGCGCGGGCACAGTCTGGACGAGGCGATTCGCGTCGCGATCACGACGACGGGCATGGCGGTGTTCTTCACGGGCTCGACGCTCGTGGGCGGCATCATCTTCTGGTACTTCATCTCGAGCCTGCGGTTCGCGGCCGACATGAGCTTGCTCATGTCGATCGTGCTGGGCGCGAACATGGTGGGCGCCATGCTGCTCGTGCCGGCGATGACGTCCCTCTTCAAGCCGTCGTTCGCGGCGACCACGACGTCGCCCGTCGACGCCCTGCACAAGCGCGATACGCCGGCGGGGTCGCCGGCGCACTGAGGAGAACTCTCACTTCTGCCGCGCCTTCGACCAGGCTTCCTCGATGAGCAGGCTGAGCTCGTCCCAGTCGGTGCTGGCGTCGAGGCGGGCGGCGATCCAGCCGGCCTTGCCTTGGTAGGGCGGCACGAAGTAGCGCTCGGGGTTCGACTCGGCGAGCACGGCCTGCGTGTCGAAGTCGCTCTTCAGCCACAGCGAGAAGTCGGGCGCACCGTGGTGGTGGTCGTCGAGCATGGCGAACATCCTGCCGCGCACGCGCCACGTCGCCTCGCCCCACGCCTCCTTCTCGGTGGCATCGGGCAAGGCGAGGCACAGCTTCCGCACGCGAGCGAGAGCGCGCCTCTCGCGCGCGGCCTTCGAGCCCGATCTTCGCTCTGCCGCGCCTCGCGGCGCGCCGTCTCGCGGCTTGGGGGCTCGCTCAGGGCGGCCCTCGCTCGCCCTCGCCCTCGGCACGGTCAGGTGACCTTGTAGGCGCCCCCGAAGTTGCGCTCCATCTCTTCCTTCGAGACTTCGCGCTTCGTCGTGGCGACCATCCAGCGGTGCCCGAACGGGTCGCGCAGCGTGCCGGCGCGGTCGCCGTAGGGCTCGTCCTGGATCGCGCGCGCCAGGGTCGCGCCCGCGGCGACGGCGCGCTTCGCGAACGCGTCGACGTCGCGCACGCGCAGGTGCACGGTGACCGCCGACCCGCCGAGCGTCTGCGGGCTGAACACGCCGCCGTCGGGCCACTCGTCCGAGAGCATGAGCGGCGCGCCCTCGATGGTGATCTGCGCGTGGCCGATCGAGCCGTCGGGGCCCTGGACGCGCATCGTCTCGAGCGCGCCGAACGCCTGCTTGTAGAAGTCGAGCGCGCCGACCGCCCCCTTGCAGCACAGATATGCCGTGATCGTGGCCGAGGCCGCCGGCGCCGCAGCGGCGGCGCGCGGCTTGGGCTTCGCGGCCGGGCGCTTCGCGGCTTTCTTGGCCGGCGCGTGCTTCTTCGCCGTCGTCTTCTTCGCCGCATTCTTCCGAGTCGTCTTCTTGGCCACGAGAGCCCTCCGTCGAGCGGTTTTCGCGCATCGTACGCCGGCGTTTCGCCGCCGAGAAGCCCGGTGGCGTCCCGGAGGGGGGAAGGGCTAGACTGCGCTCCCCGCCGTCGAGGCGGCCATCCCATTCATCCTCGGTCTCGGGGGCTCCCCGAGGCCACCATCCACGGGGAGAGGGCGTTGCGAGAGTACGAGTTCGTCTACGTGATCCAGCCCGACGCGACCGCCGAGCGCGAGGCCGAGATCCACCAGCGCATCGACCAGGTCGTGTCCGACCACGAGGGCCGCCTGCTCCTGCGCGACGACTGGGGCAAGCGCCGGCTGGCCTACGAGATCAAGAAGTTCCAGAAGGGCCACTACTTCCAGGTGAACTTCCTGGGCCTGGGCAAGGAAGTGGCCGAGATCGAGCGGCTCATGCGCATCGACGCGGACGTGCTGCGCTACATGTCGGTCCAGGCGAACGACGACGTGCGCGACATCGAGACGCGCGTGGTCGAAGCCGCCAAGCAGGCCGAGGAGCAAGCCCGCCGGCGCGCCGAGCGCGAGAAGGAACGCGCCGAGCGCGAGGAGCGCGAGAAGGAGCGCGAGCGCGGCGGCGGCATGGGTATGGACGACGACGACGACGACAATCGCTTCCGCGACGACGGTCCCCGCGACCGCTACGGCCGCGACGACGACGAGGACGAGGAGTAGGCCATGGTCGAAGTCATCGCGAAACGCCCGCAGAAGAAGCGCCGCCGTGCGGGGCGCAAGATGTTCTCGCGCCACAAGGTGTGCCGCTTCTGCGCGGACAAAGAGCTCGACATCGACTACAAGGATGCGAAGACCTTGCGGATCTTCCTGACGGAGCGCTGCAAGATCATCCCGCGCCGCATCAGCGGCAACTGTGCGCGCCACCAGCGCAAGCTCACCACGGCGATCAAGCGCTCGCGGCATCTGGCGCTGCTCCCGTACACCGCAGCGCACGCGTAGGAGGCGAATCATGGCCACGATGGAGGTCATCCTCACCGAGGACGTCCACCGCCTGGGCAACGCGGGCGACGTGGTGAAGGTGAAGGCCGGCTTCGGCCGCAACTATCTCCTGCCGCAGGGCAAGGCCTTGCTGGCCACGGCCTCGCGCGTGAAGGAGATCGAGCACCAGCGCCGCGTGATCGATGAGCTGCAGAAGAAGGCGATCGCGGGCCTCCGCGACGTCGAGCGGCGCGTCAAGGCCGTGGAGCTCGTGTTCGAGATGCAGGCCAGCCCCGAGGGCAAGCTGTTCGGCTCGGTCACGAACGCCGACATCGCGGCGCGCTTCGCCGCGGCGGGCGTGGATGTCGAGCGGCGCAAGATCGTCATCGCCGAGCCCATCAAGAGCACCGGCGAGCACGCGATCACGGTGCGCCTGCACCGCGAGGTCCAGACGCCCATGACGGTGAAGGTGGTCTCGACCGGCGAGCCGGCGCCCGTCGCCGAGCCCGAGGGCCTGCAGACCGAAGAACCTCGCGACGAGGACGACGAAGCCGAGTAGACTCGGCCCATGGCAACGGCGGGGCGGGGGGCCATGCCGAAGACCGAAGAAGTGCTGCGCGCGATCCCGACGGACCACGAGGCCGAGCGCGCGGTCCTGGGCGCGTTGCTCCTCGACTCGGACGCGTTCTACAAGGTCGCGCACAAGCTCGACCCGGCGTCGTTCGATTTGCCCCGACACCGTGTGGTGTACGAGGTCGTCCGCGACCTCGCCGACAAGCAGCAGGGCATCTCGCTCATCACCTTGCGCAGCGCGCTGGAAGAGCGCGGGATGCTCGCGCAGAGCGGCGGCGTCGCGTTCCTGTCGCAGCTCGTCGACGCCGTGCCGACCGCCGCGCACGTGGAGCACCATGCGGAGATCGTGCGCCAGAAGGCGACGGCGCGCGCGCTCATCCGCACCTGTGAGAAGCTCGCCGCGCGCGGCTACGACGGGCTCGAGAGCGTGTCGCAGCTCGTCGAGGACGCCGAGCGCGAGGTGCTGGCGATCGCCGAGCACGGCGCACAAGCCGGCTTCACGTCGATCAAGGACGAGATGCAGTCGACGTTCGAGTACATCGAGCGCGTGCAGTCGGGCCAGATCGTCGGCGTGCGCACGGGCTTCGACGGCTTCGACCAGCTCACGGGCGGCTTCCGGGGCGGCGAGGTGGTCGTGCTGGCGGCGCGGCCCAGCGTCGGCAAGACGGCGCTGGCGCTCAACATCGCGCGCAACCACGCGCTCGACTACGGCGGCTGCGTGGCGTTCTTCTCGCTGGAGATGACGAAGCGCGAGCTCGCGCTGCGCCTGCTCCTCGGCGAGGGCGAGATCGACAACAACCGCTTCGTGAACGGCGTGCTGTCGGACCGCGACTGGCGCCGGCTCACGCACGCGGCGAGCGTGCTCGAGACCGCGCGCGTGTTCTTCGACGACAGCGCGGCGATCTCGGTCAGCGACATCGCGGCCAAGGCACGGCGCATCGACCGCGAGCAGAAGCTGTCGCTGCTCGTGATCGACTACATCCAGCTCGTGCTCGGCCGCCAGATGCGCGACGGCTCCGAGCGCCGCGAGCAGCAGGTCGCCGACATCTCGCGGTCGCTGAAGCTGCTGGCGAAGGACCTCGACATTCCGGTGCTCGCGCTCTCGCAGCTGAACCGCGGGCCCGAGAACCGCCCCGACAAGCGGCCGCAGCTGGCGGACCTGCGCGAGTCGGGCGCGATCGAGCAGGACGCCGACGTGGTGATGTTCGTCTACCGCGACGAGGTCTACGACCCCGAGACGCCCGACGCCGGCATCGCGGAGCTCATCATCGCCAAGCAGCGCAACGGCCCGATCGGCACCGTGAAGCTGCAGTTCGCGAAGGAGCACGGCCGCTTCCACAACCTGTCGAACCGCGGCGACGGGCCGCCGCCCGAGGCGGGCTTCGAGCCGCGTCCCGGGTTCGGCGGCGGAGAGCTGGAGCCGCCGTTCTGAATCGCCCGCTCGTCCGCCCGCGCGCGCTCCGCCCGGACCTGGCGATCGGCGTGTGTGCACCTTCGGGCCCGGTCGACGGCGACGCGCTGGACGCATCGCTCGCGTGGCTGGAGCGGCAGGGCCATCCCGTCGTCGTCGCGAAGAACGTGCGCGCGCGCGCCGGCTATCTCGCGGGCAATGATTCGGAGAGACTCGCCGACCTCGAGTCACTTCTGCGCGATCCATCGGTCGGGGCCATCCTGTGCGCGCGCGGCGGCTACGGCGTGAGCCGCTACCTGGCGCGGCTCGACGCCGACGAGCTGCGCCGCGCGCGCAAGCTCGTGGTGGGCTATAGCGACGCGACGCACTTGCTCTGCTACCTGCAGGCGCGCGCGGGGCTCGCGTCGCTGCACGGGCCGATGCTGGAGCGCACCGACGTCACGCCCGAAGCGCGCGCGCGCGAGCTCGCGCTCATGCGCGGCGAGCCCGAGGGACTCGAGCCGCTCGCCGGACGCGCGCTGCGCGGCGGCAGCGCCGAGGGCCCGCTCGTCGGTGGGAATCTGAAGATGCTGCACTCGAGCGTGGGCACGCCGTGGGAGCCGGCGCTCGACGGCGCGATCCTGTTCTTCGAGGAGATCTCCGAGGCGCCGTACGCGATCGACCGCGCGCTCGTGCACCTGCGCGAGGCCGGTCTGCTCGCGCGCGTGCGCGGCGTCGCCGTCGGCCAGCTCGTGAACTGCGAGTCGACTCGCTACCCTGGCGCGTCCGCGCCCGACGCCGTGCGCGAGATCCTCGGAGCCGCCGTGCGCGGCCCGATCGTCGTGGATCTGCCGTTCGGCCACGTCGCGGACAACCGGGCGCTCGCCGTGGGGGTGCGCGCGCGGCTCGACGGTGACCGCGGACTGCTCACGGGGCTGGAACCGGTGGTGGAGACGGAACGGTGAAGCGCGCGGAGGTGAACCGGCGGCTCGGCAAGGTCGAGCGCGCGGTCGCGCGTGCGATCGAAGCGGGCGAGCTGCCCGGCGCGGTCGTCATGGCGCGTCTGGGCGAGGAGCTCGCGTTCGACGCCGCGTACGGCGCAGCCGTGCTCGTGCCCGAGCGCCACGAGGCGCGGCTCGACACGATCTACGACCTGGCGTCGCTCACGAAGGTCATGGCGACGACGGCGGCGGCGATGCTGCTCGTCGCCGACGGCCGCCTCGCGCTCGACGCACCCGTCGCGACCTACCTGCCGCAGTTCGCGGAGCGCGGCAAGGAGAAGCTCGCGGTGCGGCACCTGCTGACGCACAGCTCGGGGCTGCGCCCCTGGCGCGCGTACCACGCCGATCTCGCCGAGCGCGACCGCCGCCGCGGCGAGCACGTCGTCGGCACCGCGGAGGGCAAGCGCGAGATCGAGCTCCGCGTGCTGAAGAGCGCGCCCGTGCACGAGCCGGGCGAGGCGTCGGTGTACGGCGACCTCGATTTCATCGCGCTCGGCGCGCTCGTCGAAGCCGTCGCCGGCGAGCCGCTCGACGCGTACTGCGCGCGGCGCATCTACCAGCCGCTCGGCATGGCCGACACGCACTTCAACCGCCTGCCGTTCGAGGGCTCGCGCGCGCGCTACGCCGCCACCGAACAGTGTTCCTGGCGCGAACGCGTGCTGTGGGGCGAGGTGCACGACCCCAACGCGTGGGCGATGGGCGGCGTGGCGGGGCACGCGGGCCTGTTCGGCACGGCGCCCGACGTGCTGCGCTTCGCGCAGGAGATGCTCGCCGCGGACCGCGGCACCTCGGCGCTCTTCCCGGCCGAGGTCGCGCACGAGTTCTTCCGCCGCCAGGAGATCGCGCCGGGCAGCGACTGGGCGCTCGGCTGGGACACGCCGACCGAGGGTCAGTCCACTTCGGGGAGTCACTTCTCGAAGCGCTCGATCGGCCACACGGGCTTTACCGGCACGAGCCTCTGGATCGATCTGGAGCGGGGCATGATCGTGGTGCTGCTCGCCAACCGGATCCACCTGATCGCGAAGCGCAGCAAGTTCGAGCTGCGCCCGCATCTACACGATCTGGTGTGGGAGGCTTTCCTTGCCGCGTAGCTTCCCGCCGATCGAGTCGATCCAGCACGTGCACTTCGTCGCGGTGTGCGGCACGGCGATGGGCTCGCTCGCGTGCATGCTGGCGGCGCGCGGCTTCCGCGTGACGGGCAGCGACACCGACGCGTACCCGCCCATGAGCGACCAGCTGCGCCGCGCGGGCATCGAGGTGCAGAAGGGCTGGGACCCGAGCCGCTTCTCGCGCGACGAGCCCGACCTCGTCGTCGTGATCGGCAACGCCGCGCGGCCCGACAACCCCGAGGCGCGCGCCGCCATCGACTCGGGCATGCACTACGCGTCGTTCTGCGACGCCGTCGAGCACTTCTTCCTGCGCGGCAAGCACAGCGTCGTGATCACCGGCACGCACGGCAAGACGACGACCACGAGCATCGTCGCGTGGATGCTGCAGCACGCGGGCCGCGATCCGTCGGCGCTGATCGGCGGCGTGTTCGAGAACTTCGGCGGCAGCTTTCGGCTGGGGAAAGGCCCCGAGTTCGTGATCGAGGGCGACGAGTACGACTCGGCGTTCTTCGACAAGACGCCGAAGTTCCTGCACTACGCCGCGCGCACCGCGCTGCTCACCTCGGTCGAGTTCGACCACGCCGACATCTACGCCTCGCTCGACGAGATCAAGGGCGCGTTCCGCGCGCTCGTCGCGCAGATCCCCGCCGACGGGCGCATCATCGCGGCGACCGACGCCGAGTCCGTGCGCGAGGTGGTCGCTGGCGCGCAGGCGCCGGTCGAGGGCTACGGCTTCCGCGACGGCGCCACGTGGCGCGTATCGGACGTCGCGTTCGACGCCGACGGCACGACGTTCACTGCGTGGAAGCGCGACCAGCGCGCCGCGCGCGTGCGCATGCCGCTGTTCGGGCGCCACAACGTGGAGAACGTGCTCGGCGCGCTCGCGGTGTGCGCGAGCCTCGGTGTCTCGCCCGAGGTCGCCGCCGAGGCGATGGCCAGCTTCCGCGGCGTGAAGCGGCGCCAGGAGCTGCGCGGCGAGGCCGCGGGCATGGCGGTGATCGACGACTTCGCGCACCACCCGACGGCCGTGCGCGAGACCATCGCCGCGATCCGCGCGCGCTATCCCGAGCGCCGCCTCTTCGCGATCTTCGAGCCGCGCACGAACACGAGCCGCCGCCGCTTCTTCGAGAGCGACTTCGCCGACGCGCTGGCAGCCGCCGACGAAGTGATCGTCGCGGGCGTGTTCAAAGCCGACGCGCTGAAGGACGACGAGCGCATGCGCCCCGAAGTCGTGCTCGAGCGCGCGCGCGCGGCGGGCAAAGCCGCCGTGTATCTCCCCGAGGTCGACGAGATCATCGAGTATCTCGCGCGCCGTCGGACGGGCAAGGACGTGGCGCTCGTCATGTCGAACGGGGGCTTCGGGAACATCTGGGAGCGCCTGCTCGCGCGGCTGCGCGCGCCCTAGCACCCAGGAGTCCACCAGCGGCGCGAATGGCGGCGCGCGCGCCGCGAACCGGCCGGGCCCACTGGCCGAGCGCGCCGGGATTGTCGAATCTCCCGCCCCCACCCACTCCGGAGAACGATGTGCAGGCGAACGAGCTGCGGCGCGGCATGAACGTGATGCTCGAAGGCAAGCCCTACCGCGTGATGGAGAGCGAGATCCGCACGCCCGGCAAGGGCCGCGCCTTCATCCAGGTGAAGTTCCGCAGCATCCTCGACGGCACGCAGAAGGAGCTGAAGCTCTCCACCGCGGACCAGATGGAGGAAGCCGACATCGAGTCCAAGGAGATGGACTACCTGTACGGCGACGGCGAGGGCGCCGTGTTCATGGACATCCAGAACTACGAGCAGCTCACGATCCAGGACGACGTGCTCGGCGATGCGAAGGCCTGGCTCTCCGAGAACATGCGCTGCTGGGTCGACCTGCTCGACGGCGTGCCCATCGGAGTCACTCTGCCGAAGGTGGTCGAGGTGAAGGTGCGCTCGGCCGAGCCCGTGGTGAAGGGCCAGACGGCCGCGAAGTCGTCCAAGCCCGCGGTGCTCGAGAACGGCATCACGATCCAGGTACCGCCGTTCATCGAGCCGGGCGAAAAGCTGCGCGTGGACCCGGCCGAGGGCCGCTACATCGAGCGCGCCAAGTGAGGCGCGCGTGGCTCGCCGCGGCGGTGCTCGCGCTCACCGCGGCGACCCACGACCCCGAGACGTTCGCGAACGACGAGCTCGGCTTCGAGGTCGCGCTGCCGCGGGACGCCGCGACGTGTCGCGCCGACCCGGCTCGCCGCGACAGCGTGGCGATGTTCCTCGACGGCGGGCTCGACGGCTGCAACCTGCTCGACGAGCGCCCCTACGTGGAGATCCGCGCGCGCGCGAACGACGAGAAGTTCGGCACGGCGCGCGACGTGCTCGCGGAGCGCTGCGGCGCCGCCGCGAAGAAGCCGCTCGAGGACGTCGAGCTCGGCGGGCGCAAGGCGGCCGCCTGCCGGAGCGACGCCGCGGAGACGGCGTGGGTCGACGTGTTCGCCGTGACGCTCGCCGACGGCCACGACTTCGCGAAGCTCGCCTACGAAGCACACCTGCACACCACGCAGAAGCACTTCGGCGAGGACTTCGAACGCTTCCAGAACTTCGCCGCGCACGACGTGCGCCTCGCGCTGCCCGAGTTCGTGGACACGCTCGATGCGCGCTGCAAGGACGCGAACGACGACAAGCAGCGGGCCGACTGCAGCGCCGCGCGCGCGAAGCGCGCCGAGGCCGAGCTCGCGCGCAGCGAGGCGAAGCTCGAGGCGCTCTCCACGCCCGATCAGGCGCGCGCGCTCGACAAGGCGCGCGACGCGTGGCTCGACTACCGCAAGCTGCACTGCGAAGCGTTCGGCTCGTTCCACGAGGGCGACTTGCAGGCGGCCGCGGTCTCGGACTGCTTCGCGGAGCTCGCGCGAGAGCGCACGCGCGAGCTCCAGGCGGTCCTCGACGACGCGAAGCCGGCCGCGGCCGAAGCGCCCTAGGCGCGCGCCAGCAGCTCGAGGAGCTGCGCGAGCACCTCTTGCGGGTGCGAGTCCTGCGGCGAGTGGCCCGCGCCCGGAACCAGCGCGAGCCGCGCGCCCGGGATCTTCTCGGCCATGTGCTTCGAGCCGGCGAGGAACGGCTCGTCGTGCTCGCCGACGACGACGAGGGCCGGCACGGCAATCGTCGCGAGTGACTCGATCGCGCGGCCGTCGCGCTGGGCGAGGATGCCGCGCGCCGCGTGCGCGAGGCCCGGCGCGCCCTTCTTCTCGAGCTCGACCGCGCGCTTCTCCACCATGCGGTTCCAGCCGGCGCGCGCCTCGTCCTTGCGGTAGCCGGGGCCGGTGTCGACCAGCGCCAGCGCGCGCACGCGCTCGCGGTGCGCAAGATGGAAGGCGAGCGACAGGAAGCCGCCCAGCGAGTGGCCGACGAGCACGGCGCGCTCCGCGCCGGCGCGGTCGAGCAGCGCCGCCATGTCCGCGACCGCGAGCTCGACGGAGTACTGCGCGGGGTCGTCGGGCGCGGCGCTCTTCCCGTGGCCCCGCAGGTCCCACGTGATCACGGTGTGGCTCTCGGCGAGCGGAGCGACGAGCTTCGCCCAGTCGCGCGAGCTGCCCGTGAAGCCGTGCGTCAGCAGCACCGCGGGGCCGCGCCCCGTGATCTCGGAGTGGATCAGAGCCGGTTCCTCGGCACGTCGCGGAACGGCCGGTCCGCGTCGAGCGTCGGGTCCTTGGGCAGGCCGAGCACGCGCTCCGACACGATGTTGCGCTGGATCTCGTCGGTGCCGCCCGCGATCGACACGGCGGGAACCGATAGCAGGATCTCGGCGATGATCCCCTCGAGCGGACCGTCCGCGCCGGCGAGCAGCGAGTCGGTGCCACTGATCAGGGTGTGGACGCGCGCGCATGCACGCGCGACCTCGCTCGCGTACAGCTTGCCGAGCGAGCCCTCGGGCCCCGGCGGCCGGCCGAGCACGCGGGCGGCCTTTGCGCGCCGCGCGGTCCACTCGCTCGCGCGCGCCAGCGAGAGCAGCTTCACGATCTCCTGCCGCACCACGGGGTCGGCGTTGCGGCCCGTCGCCTTCGCGCGCTCGACCACCAGGTCTGCGCGCCCGGCGCGCTGCGGGTACCACACGTACGGCGCCATGATCTCGGCCGTCTCGCGGCGCTGCTCGTCGAGCGCGCGGCCGTGGCCCTTCGGCGCGCGCGCGGCGCGCAGCGCGTCGAACGAGCGCCGCTCGTGCGCGAGCGTCGCCAACGCCACGGTCCAGCCGTTGCCGACCTCGCCGATCGCGTTCGCCGCGGGCACGCGCGCGTCGTTCAGGAACACCTCGTTGAACGACGCGTAGCCGTTCATCTGGCGCAGCGGCTTCACGACGACGCCGGGCTGCTGCATCTCGAGCGCGAAGTAGGTGATGCCGCGGTGCTTGGGCACGTCCCAGTTCGTGCGCGCGAGCAGCATGCCGAAGCGCGCGTGGTGCGCGCTCGTGCTCCACAGCTTCTGGCCGTTCACGACGTACTCGTCGGTCACGGGGTCGAGCTCGGCGCGCGTGGTCAGCCCCGCGAGATCCGAGCCGCTGCCCGGCTCGCTGAACAGCTGACACCACGTGGCCTCGCCCGTGATGATCGGCCGCAACAGGCGGCTCTTCAGCTCGTCGGAGCCGTGCTCGAGGATGGTCGGCGCGGCGAGGCTCATGCCGCCGCCGCCCGGTGTCGACACCGCGCCGATGCGCTCGAACTCCTCGGCGACCACGTCGCCCAGCGCCACGGGCAGCCCGCGCCCGTGCCACGCGACGGGCCAGGTCGGACAGCCCCAGCCCGAGTCGGCGAGCTTCGCGCGCCATTCCACGAGCGACAGCTCGGGGTTCCAGTTCGCCTCGAGCCACGCGCGCACGTCGCGCCGGACTTGCTCCGCGTCCATCAGATCCCCCAGCGCTGTGCGACGAGCTCGCGGTGGTAGCTCGGCTCGCCGAGCAGCACCTCGCTCGCCTTGGCGCGCTTGAAGTAGAGATGCACGTCCTGCTCCCACGTGAAGCCGAGCCCGCCGTGGATCTGGATGCTCTCCGCGGCGATACGCAGATATGCGTCGGCCACCTGCGCCTTCGCGAGCGACGCGATCGCGGGCAGCTCCTCGCGCGCTTCGTCCGCGCACGCCGCCGCGTAGTAGGCCGACGAGCGCGCGAGCTCCTGCGCCATGAGCAGGTCGGCGCACTTGTGCTTGATGGCCTGGAACGAGCCGATGGGCCGGCCGAACTGCATGCGCGTCTTCGCGTACTCCACGGTCATCTCGAGCAGCTTCTGCGCGCCGCCGGCCATCTCGTTCGAGAGCATCGCCGCGGCTTGATCGAGCGTGGTCGAGAGCGCCGCTGCGCCGTTCGCGTCGCCGAGTGACTCGGCGCGCGCGCCGTGCAGCTCGAGGCGCGCGAGCTTGCGCGTCGGATCGATCGTCTGGAGCGGCCGGCGCACCACGCCGTCGGCGTCGCCGCGCACGTGATACAGCCCGACGCCGGCCGGCCCGCGCGCCGCGACGACGAAGAAGTCGGCGCGCAGACCGTCGAGCACGAACGACTTCTCGCCATGCAGGGTCGCGCCGCCCGCGCCGGCGCGCGCCTCGGCCGCGATCCCCGCCGTGTCCCAGCGCCCGTTCGGCTCGGCGACGGCGAGAGTCGCGATCGCGTCGCCGCTCGCCAGCGCGGGCAGGAGCGCGGCCTTCTGCGCCTCCGTGCCCGCGTTCAGGATCGCGTTCGCTGCCAGCGCCACCGAGCCGAAGTACGGCCCGCAGTAGAGCGCGCGACCCATCTCTTCGAGCACGATGCCGAGCTCGGCGAAGCCCAGGCCCTGACCGCCATACGCCTCGGGGATGGCCACGCCGGGCAGGCCGAGCTCCTGCGCCAGCGTCTTCCAGACGCCCGGCTCGTAGCCCTCGGGCGTCTCCATCAGGCGACGCACCTCGGTGACGGGCGATCTCTCGTCGAGGAAGCGGCGCACCTCGCGGCGCAGCGCCTCCTGCTCCTCCGTCGGACCGAACCTCATGCCGCGATCTTACTGGAAACCCGACCCCGAACGCGCCGTGCAGCCTGCCCGGCGCTAGTTCGCGAAAAGGCCGAGCAGCGCGCCCGCGTGGAGCCACTCCTCCTGCGGAAAGTGCGTCTGCACGAACGCGCGCAGCGCCGCCGTGCGCTCGGGGTCCGAGAGCTGCGGGTTCGCAGCGAGCGAGCTCGCCACGTCGCGCGCCTGGGCGAGGGAAGCCTGGAAGCTCGCCTGCTGCGCGTCGAGCGCCTCGAGGCGGTCCGCGGCCTCGGGGCCCACGCGCGCCTCGCGCAGCTTGCGGATGTCCTCCGCCGACGCGCCCTGCGCGCGCAGCGCCTGCTCGTCCTGCAACAGCTGCACGGCCGAGATCGCGTCGGCGCGCGCCTTGCGCTCCGCCTCGGGCAGGCTCGCCTCCACGTCGGCGAGCTCGCGCGCCTTCTCGCCTTCGGAGAGCCGCGGATCGCTCGCGATCCGCTGCCGCTCGAGCGCGGCGCGCACCGAGTCCTCGTCGTCGCCGAAGAGCGCCACGGCGTCTTCCGTGCCGAGCACCTCGCGGCGCAGCGCCGACAGCGCGGTGAGCCGCGCCTCGTAGTCGGGGCTGCCGCGGTCGTCGAGCGCGCCCGCGCGGCGGCGGTACTCGAGGTAGCGGTCGAGCAGGTCGACCGCGCGCGCGGCGGGGCTCTCGGGGAGGCGACGCTCGATCTCCGCCACGATGCGCGCGCGCAGCACCTCGGGCGCGACGTCGCCCGACGCCACGAGGAAGTAGTCGAAGAAGCGGCGCACGTCTGGATTCACGGCGAGGTCGCCGTGCGAGTCGGTCGAGAGCTCGCCGTCGACGTCGGTGTCGCGCAGCGCAGGCGAGAGCGGCGCGTTCGCGCCAGCGGGCGCTGGCGGAGTCGCTGCGGGCGCGACCCCGGCGGGTGCGACGACGCGCACCGCGCTCGCGGCGCTGCGGCTCGGCGCGCGGTCGCGCGGCGCTGCCCGGAAGAAGGCGGTGGCCGCGCAGAGCACGGCCACCGCCAGACCGAGACCGATGCGCCGCACTAGAACCCGGCGTTCTTCAGCCGATTCGCGTGCGTGCGGAACACCGTCACGGGATTGGCCTCGAACGGCGAGACCAGCCCGAAGGCCTGGTTCACTTCGTCCAGGTGGTTGTAGAAGTAGTCGTCCTTGATCACGGTGCCCAGGTGCGAGCTGCAGCGGCCGACGAGCCCGTCGTTCGCCTCGGTGTACACCGTCGACGTCAGTGCGAGGATCGGGTCCGAGATGTCGAGCGCGTTCGTGAGCTGCGCCGTGCCGCTCCACGAGTAGAACGCCACGCCGTTGGCCGTCGCGGCGCCGTTGCCGCACGCCGTCGTGGGCACGCCGGCCGGGAACTTCGCGTTGAACGCCGCGGAGCCGGCCGTGGAGAGCGACGCCACCGCCGCCTGCGCGTCCTGCAGCGACGGGCGGCCCGAGAGGATGTCGATGAGCGAACCGATCGCGTTCACGAGCTGCGTCAGGATCGGGCTGTTCGCCTGCTGCAACACGTCGGCCAGCGTCGCACCCTTGTTCACGCCGCCCACCGTCGACACGCTGGCGACGAGGTCGGGGCGCACGCCCGCGACGTAGCGCGTGTCCTGCGCGCCCTGGCTATGGCCGATCAGGTTCACCTTCTTCGCGCCCGTGACGGCGAGGATCTGCTGCACCTGCGCGAGGAGCTGCTCGCCGCGCGCCTCGCTGCCGTCGACTGCAGTCACCTGAGTCACGAACACCCGTGCGCCGCCGGACTCGAGCCCGCTCTCGATGTCGAAGAAATAGTCCACGACGCCGAGCAGGTTCTTGAAGCCGAGGAGCCCGTGCGCGAGCACGATCGGGTACTTCGTCTGCGTGTAGCCGCTCGCGGCGTGCGCGGACGAGCCCGCGAACAGGCCGATGCCTGCGGCGAGCGCGCCGCTCGCGAGAAGTCGGAAGAGCGCTGCCTTCATGAAATTCCCTCCCGCGCTCCAGCATACGTGCGCGCATTTGGGAGCTGGAAGAGAAAAAGCGCGCGGAGACGCCGAGTGGTCCGACCTAGCCTGCGTTCCCGCGCGCGCTCCAGGCGACCAGCAGAGCGGCGACGGCGGCGGCGGTGCCGAGGGAGCCCGCGCCGATCAGCGCGAACGAAGCGCGTTCCTGCCATGGCTTCGCGCGGATGCCGCCGCCCGCGATCGGCAGCGTCCCGCCCGCGCCCCAGTAGCCGGACGCGAGCAGGCCGAGCCACGTGACGTAGAGCGACACCCAGAGCCCGTGCGCGATGACCGCGGCCCAGCCCGGCGACAGCTCGAGCCGCGCGCCCACGAAGCCGAACGCGACGAGCGCGCTGCCGCTCTGCACGGCGGCGACGTGCGCGGAGAGCCCGATCCGCGGGCTGCGCAGCGCCGGGATCGCAAAGCCCGTCAGCAGCCCGAGCATGAACAAGAGCACGCCGGTGAAGCACAGGAGATCGACCAGCTCGCGCCCCATTTCGCCCTCCGCCTGTTGTAGACTGAGAGTCTGTAATAACAGACCGATAGTCGGTATGTCAAACGGGCGAGGGTGAGCGTGGTCAGACAGGCGCAGCGAAGTGCGGCCACCATCGAGGCAGTCTCAGCCGCGGCGCGGAAGCTCTTCGCGGCGCAGGGCTTCGAGGCGACGAGCATCGACGACATCGCCGTGCGCGCCGGCGTCGCGAAGGGCGCGGTGTACCACCACTTCGCATCGAAGGAGGCGATCTTCGCGCACGTGCTCGAAGCGGTGCAGGGCGAGCTCGCCGCCCTGCCCGTGCCCGCGGCGAGCCGGCGCCTCACCGACCCGGTCGACGCGAGCGCCGACGCCGTGCTGCGCTACCTGCTCGCCGCGAGCGAGCCCGCAGTGAAGCGGATCCTGCTCGTCGACGGGCCGGCGGTCGTCGGCTGGCAGAAGTGGCGCGAGATCGACGACCAGCATTTCGGCGCGACGACGCGCGCGGGCGTCGCCGCCGTGCTCGGCCCGGGCGCGAGCGCCCGCGAGATCGACGCGCTCGCGCACCTGTTGCTCGGCGCGATCATGGAGGCCGCGCTCGTGTGCGCCACCGCGGAAGACCCGAAGCGCAGCGCGCGAGACCTGGTCGCGGCCCTGCGCGTTCTGCTGCGCGGCCTGACCGAGAAGTGACGACGCAGGCGGAGCGAGGGCCGACCCGAGCGAGGCCGCAAGCGCCAGAGGCGCGCGCAGCGAGCCGCAGGCGAGCGAAGTCCCTCAGACGCGGAGGTGCGTTGCCAGGAAGGCGTTCATCCTCTGGATCGTGTCCAGCGCCTGAGGCAGGAACTCGTACTGCACGAAGCCGTGCGGCATCCCCTCGAGCACCACGTTCTCGTGCGGCACGCCGGCGCGCGCGAGCGCCGCGGCGAGCGCGGTCTGCTGCGCGTGCAGCGGGTCGGCGGTGCCGACGACGAGGAACGACGGCGGCAGCTTCGCCGCGGCGTGCAGCGGCGACGCGCGCGGATCGGCGAGCCGGGCCGGGTCGCTGCCGAGATATGCGTGGATCATCGCGTCCCGCAGCTTCTCCGCGGCCTCGGCCTGCGGGCCCGCCGCGGCGTCGTCCAGCTTGCCCATTGCCGCGAAGTCGAAGACGCCGTAGATGAGCAGCGCCGCGCGGAGCTTGGGCGCGCTCGCGTCGCCCGCCAGGTGCGCCGCGACCGCCGCCGACAGGTTCCCGCCCGCGGAGTCGCCGCCGATCGCGAGCCGGCGCGCATCGCCGCCCCAGCGTGCGGCGTTCTCGGCCGCCCAGCGCACCGCGAACACACAGTCGTCGAACGGCGCAGGGAAGGGCGCCTCGGGCGCGAGCCGGTAGTCCACGTTCACGACCAGGTGGCCGGCCTCGGCGAAGCGCAGGCCCAGCTTGCGGTGCGTGCGCGGGCTGCCTGCGACCCAGCCGCCGCCGTGCAGGTACACGAGCACGGGGTACGGGCCCGGCCGGGCGGGCACGAGCACGTCGGCGGTCACGCGCGCGCCGCCGATCTGGCGCAGCAGCACGCCCTCGTGCACGGCGCCCACCTGGGGCGGGTCCACGTTCAGGATGGGGGCGAACTCGTCGAGCATCTTGCGCAGCGCGAAGACGTCGTCGGGGACCTGTCCGTTCGCCATGCGGCGCAAGAGGTCCTGCATCAGCTGGGACTGGTTCTGTGCCTCGGCCATGTCGGCTCCTCCGTTGCCAGCATCATGACACGTCTCTCCGGTAGACTCGCGCCATGAAGTCCTTCGCAGGGAAGATCGCCGTCATCACCGGCGGTGGCACGGGAATGGGTCGCGAGCTGGCGCGCCAGCTCGCCGGCGCGGGCGCGCACGTGGCCATGTGCGACGTGTCGGAAGAGAACATGGCCCAGACGAAGGCGCTCTGTCTCTCGGGCGGCGCCAAGGTGCGCGTCACCACGCACCTGTGCGACGTGTCTCTCGAGCGCCAGGTCGTCGCGTTCTGCGACGACGTCTCGGCGCAGCAGCAGACCGACCACGTCGACCTGTTGTTCAACAACGCGGGCATCGGCGGCGGCGGCAGCTTCGTCAACGACGAGCGCGAGGAGTGGGACAAGACGTTCGACGTGTGCTGGGGCGGCGTGTACTACACGACGCGCGCGTTCCTGCCGCTGCTGCTGAAGAGCCGCGAGGCGCACCTGGTGAACACGAGCTCCGTGAACGGCTTCTGGGCCTCGCTCGGCCCGCAGTCGGCGCACACCGCGTACAGCGCGGCGAAGTTCGCGGTGAAGGGCTTCAGCGAGGCGCTCGTCAACGATTTCAAGCTGAACGCTCCACACATCAAAGTGTCGGTCGTCATGCCCGGCCACATCGGCACGTCCATCGTCATCAACTCGGGGAAGATCCTCGGCCGCGACCCCAAGGAGATGAACGACTCGCAGCTCGAGGAGGCGAAGGCGCGCATCGAGCGCGCGGGCTTCCCCGTCGGCGCCGCGACGAACGACCAGATCCGCCAGGCGCTCGTCATGATCGGCGAAGCGTTCCGCGACGCCGCGCCCATGACGGCCGCCCAGGCCGCCACCGTGATCCTCGACGGCGTGCGCGAGGAGCGCTGGCGCATCCTGGTGGGCAAGGACGCCGACCTGCTCGACCGCATGGTGCGCGAGTCGCCCGAAGACGCCTACGGGCAGAAGTTCTTCGAGAAGCTGCAGCAGGGCGCGGGCTTCACGCTGGGCCGCTGAGGCGCAGGATCCGCGCGCCCTTGCCGAGCGCCTGCGACTCGGCGATCGCGCGCGCGAGCCACGCCTTCGCCGCCCGCGCCGCGGGCTCGAGTGACTCGCCGCGCGCGAGCCGCGCGGTGATCGCCGCCGACAGCGCGCAGCCCGTGCCGTGCACGGCTCCCACGTCGGCGCGCTCGCCGCGCAGCCATACGCCGGCCGCGCCCCGCGCCGCCAGGTAGTCGTCGGCCGGGCCGTCCGCGTGGCCGCCCTTCACCAGCACCGCCTCTGCACCCAGCTCGAGGAACGCGGCTGCAGCGCGCACGGGGTCGGTCTCGCCCACGAGCGCCTCGGCCTCGGGCAGGTTCGGCGTGACGAGCGCAGCGCCGTCGATGAGCCGCTCGACCAGGTTCCCGAGCGCGCGCTGCTCGAGCAGGAACGAGCCGTCGCTCGCGCGGAACACCGGGTCGACCACGCGCGGGATCGGAAAGCGGTCGAGCACGCCCGCGACCGACAGCACGATGTCGTCGGTCGCCAGCATGCCGAGCTTCAGCGCCTGCGGGCGCATGTCGCCGAGCAGCGCGATCAGCTGCTCCGCGACCACGCTCGGGAACACGGGACTCGTGCGCTTCACGCCGACGGTGGTCTGCACGGTGAGCGCCGTGGGCACGGCCATGCCGTGCACGCCGTGCAGCGCGAACACCGAGAGGTCCATCTGGAGCCCGGCGCCGCCGGTCGGGTCCGACCCCGCGATCGTGAGCGCCGCTGCTATGCGTGCGGCCCCGGCTTGGGCGCCATGAACGTGAGCACCACGCAGCGCGTGCGCGCCGCGTTCGCGATGCCGTGCACCTCGCCCGACGCAGCCAGCACCGCCTCGCCCGCGCCGAGCTCCTGCTCCTTGCCCGCGACGTGCACGCGCGCCTTGCCTTCCAACACCACGTACACCTTGTCGCAGCCCTCGTGCGCGTGCGGCTTCTGGCTCTGGCCGGGCTCCATGCAGTACACGTCGAGGAAGAAGCGCTCCGTCTGGAACAGGCCGACCTTGCGCAGCTTCTCGGGCGAGAACGCCCAGACCGACGAGTCCCAGCGCACGACCTTCATCAGGGCGTGTTCACCCACTCGATGTTGGTGCCGAGCACCGGCGGCGCCTCGGCGTTCAGCAGCGACAGCTTGCGCGCGACGCGGCCCGCGATGGCGCGGAACTCCTGCGCCGCGGCCGAGTCGGGCGCCGCGACGACCGTGGGCTTGCCGGCGTCGCCCGCGGCCACCACGTCGGGCTGCAGAGGCACGCGGCCGATCACGTCGGTGTCGAGCTCGCGCGCCGCGCGCTCCGCGCCGCCTTCACCGAAAAGTGTATGGCGCTTGGAGCAGCCGTCGCACTCGAACCACGCCATGTTCTCGACGATGCCGAGCACGGGCACGTTCACCTTGCGGAACATCTGCAGGCCCTTGCGTGCGTCGATGAGCGCCACTTCCTGCGGCGTCGTCACGATCACCGCGCCCGCGAGCGGCGCGGTCTGGCAGATGGTGAGCGCGGCGTCGCCCGTGCCGGGCGGCAGGTCGAGCACCAGGTAGTCGAGCTCGCCCCACTTCACGTCGGACAGGAACTGCCGGATGATCCCGTGCACCATCGGCCCGCGCCAGATCACCGGCGCGTTCTCGCCGGCGAGGAAGCCGATCGACATCAGCTTGAGCCCGTAGCTCATGAGCGGGTGGATCTTCTTGTCGGGCGTGACCTGCGGCCGCCCGGCGATGTGCAGCATGAGCGGGATCGACGGCCCGTACACGTCGCAGTCGAGCACGCCGACCTTCGCGCCCGTCTCGGCCAGCGCGAGCGCCAGGTTCACGGCGACCGTGGACTTGCCCACGCCGCCCTTGCCGCTCGCCACCGCGATCACGTTGCGCACGTCCTCGAGCCCCTCGGGGCGCGAAGCGTGCGTCGAGCCGCGCGTCTCGGCGGTCATGCGCACGTCCACGGACGTGACGCCGGGCAGCTTGGCCACGGCCTCCCGCGCCTCGCCCTCGAAGCGCTCCTTCACCGGGCAAGCAGGCGTCGTCAGCTGGATCGCGAACGAGACCTTGCCGCCGTCGATCTTCATGTCCTTCACGAAGCCCAGATCGACGATCGAGCGCTTGAAGTCGGGGTCCTGGATCGGCCGCAGGGCGTCGAGAACCTGGCGTTCGGTGAGCTGGCTCATGGGCCCTCCTCGGGCTCTGGCGTTCGCGTGAGGCGTCGTATGAGAACATACCCCCGTGCCAAAATCCCGCGCGGGGGTCGCGAAGGCGAGCGCGTCGTATGAGCGGATCTGGGCCGTCGTGCGCCGGATTCCCGCCGGACGCGTGGCGACTTACGGGCAAGTCGCGCGCATCGCACGACTTGGAGGCGCCGCGCGGCTCGTCGGTTACGCGCTGCACGCGCTGCCCGATTCGAAGCACGGCGTGCCCTGGCAGCGCGTCTTGAATGCGCAGGGGCGCGTCTCGGTGCGCGGTTTCGCAGGCGCAGAACAGGTGCAACGGCGCCTGCTGGAGCGTGAGGGCGTCCGGTTCGATAAGAGGGATCGCGTCGACCTCCAGCGCTACGGCTGGAAGAAAGGCTGAGCGTTGGCGGATCTGTCGGAACGCGAGTCGAAACACCTGCGCGCCGTGCGCGCCACCCAGCGCCGGTTCGCCGCCGCGGGGGTCGTGCTGGTGTTGCTCGGCGCGGCCTACGTCACGTGGGGCGTGCTGCACTTCAACCCGCACGGAGACCCGCGCGTGGACCCGGGCTTCGACGGCCCGGTCGCGAAGCTGGCGTTCCTGTTCGACCGCGGGCTGGAGAAGATCGACAACACCACGCCACAGACACCGACCGAGGCGTTCCTCTTGCACGCGCTGTCGCGCAACATGCAGTTCTCGACGGGCGTGATGGTCATGCTGATGCGGATCTTCCTGGGCCTGTTCACCCTGGTGACGGGCCTGCTCACGATGACGGTGGTGGTGGAGCGCGGGCGGCTCTTGCGGGTGATCAAGCGCCTCGAGGAGTGACCCGTGGCGAAGCGGCTGCGGTTCGGTCTGTGGTACGACTTCCGCAACCCGCCGCAATGGCGCCAGGACCCGGCCGCGCTCTACGAGGGCATCTTCGCGCAGATCGCGCGCGCCGAAGCGCTGGGCTGGGACGACGTGTGGCTGTCCGAGCACCACTTCATCGCCGATGGCTACACGCCGTCCATGCTGCCGCTCGCCTGCGCGATTGCGGCGCGCACGAAGCAGCTCGAGATCGGCACGAGCGTGCTGCTCCTGCCGCTGCACGACACGCTGCGCGTCGCCGAGGACGCGGCGACCGTCGACGTGGCGTCGAACGGGCGCTTCCAGCTGGGCGTGGCGGGCGGCTACCGGCGCGGCGAGTTCACGGGCTTCGGCGTGCCCAGAGGCGAGCGCGCCGCGCGCATGGAAGAAGCGGTGCCGCTCCTGCGCCGGCTGTTCGCCGGCGAGACGGTCACGCTGCACGGCCGGTTCCACCATTACACCGAAGTGTGTCTGACGCCGCTGCCCGTCCAGGCGCGCCCGCGCATCTGGCTGGGCGGCTTCAGCGAGCCCGCGGTGCGGCGCGCGGCCCGGCTCGGCGACGGCTTCATCGCCACCGGCCCGGTCGTGGCGCTGGTCGACGTGTGGCGGCGCGAGCTGGCGCGCCTGGGCCGCGACCTGGCGACGCAGCAGCTGGCGTCGGGAATCACGTGGTGCCTCGTCGCGCGTGATCCCGAGCGCCGCTGGCGCGAGGCCGAGCCGCACTTCCTGTATCAGCTCAACCTGTACGCGCAGTGGTTCGGCGAAGCGGGAATGAGCGTGGCGACCACCGCGCGGACCGGCGCCGATCTGAAGGCGCGCGGCGTGCTGATCGTGACGCCGGAGCAGGCCGCGGAGGCGATCCGCCAGTACCTCTCGCTCCTGCCCGTCGACCGCTTCTACGGCTGGACGCTTCCGCCCGGGCTGCCGCCGGAGTGGGCGGACGAGCACCTCGAGCTCATGGCGCGCGAGGTCATGCCACACTTTCGTGTGTAGCGGGTGCGCCTAGGGAATCTGGGCCTTGAAGAACGCCGAGAGGTCCGCACCCGAGACGTGCTCGGAGATCTGCTCCACGCGGTCGGTCGTGACCGCGCCGCCCTCGGTGACCAGCACGCGCGCCACGTCGTCGAGGCTCCGGCGGCCTTGCGTGGCACCGCGAATCCTGCCGTCGAGCGCGTGCAGCGCGGTGAGGGCACGCGCGGTGCCGGCGCCCGACACCGACTTCGAGCGCAGGTGCGCGGCTTCCTGGCCGCGCAACGCCTGGGTCTCGTAGGCGCGCTGCAGGCGCTCGGGCGAGATCGTGTGCGAGCGCGCCAGCAGCTCGAGCGAGTAGTACTGCGCGAGGCCCTCGATCGCCCAGTCGCCGTCGAAGCCGGGCCGCAGGCCGAGCGCCACGTGCATGACCTCGTGCAGGAGCGGGCTCGGGCCGTCCTCGGTGATGAGCGGCCGGTGCGCGTGGATGAAGAGCGAGCCCGGGCCGGACAGGCCGCCGCGCCACATCGGGTCGTACGCCGACACGATGGTGAGCCGGTCCGGCAGCGTGCCGAGCACCCCGCGCAGCGTCGGCAAGGTCCAGCGCAACAGCGCCAGCATGTCCTCGCGGCGCACGCCCATCCCGCGCGGCCCCGCGACGGCGACCTTCACGCCCGCGACGTCCTCGCGCAGCACGCCGAGATCGCCGGCGATCATCCAGCCCGTCGGCCGCGCGAAGCGCTGGCGCGGGTGGTTCACGCGGTATTCCCCGGAACGCAATTTTGCGTAGGGCGTGACGATCGACCAGCTCTCGGGCAGGCGCACGAGCAGGCGCGTGCGCGAGCGGGCGCCCACGGTGACGCGCGCGCGCGCGGGCGGCACGAGGTCCTCGCCGCGGAAGATCGCCCACGTCTTCGCGCAGCGCGCATCGTAGCGGCGCGCATCGCGGAGGTGGTCGATGCGGAAGATGTAGCTGAGCTTTCCGCCGGTGCGCGGCGGCGTCCAGGTCACGTGCGCGCCCTCGGTCTTCACGTCGCCGTCGCCGCGAAACAACAGGTGGCGCTTCGGGTCGATGCGAAAGCGCAGCCAGTGCACGTGCTCGGCGCCTTTGCCGAGCTCGAGCGTCACGTGCGCCGCGCGCTCCGTCGGGACGATCAGCGCCTCGACGTGGAAGTCGTAGTGGGAGCCGTGCGCCGGTGCGGGTGCGGGCGCCGGCGCGGGCTGCGGCGGCGCGGCGGGCGAGGGCGGCGCGCCGGCGGCTCCGGCACCGCGTGCGAACAGCGCGGCGAAGAGCGCCGCCGCCAGCCGAGACCGCTTCACGCCAGCGCGCCTCCGCGCGCGCGCTTCGCGATGTCGCGGCCGAGCGCCAGGCGGTCGGCCCAGGGCATGTCAGGGCGCACTCGGCGGTCGACCTCCTCGAGCCGCGGCACGAGGCCGGCGCGGTTCGCGAGTTGGATCGCCAACCCCGGCCGCGCATTCAGTTCGAGCACGAGCGGGCCGCGCGCGGCGTCGACCACCACGTCGGCGCCCACGTAGCCGAGCTCGGTCTGGTCGCTCGCGCGCACGGCGATCTCGAGCACGCGTTCGAACTCGGGCACCCGGCGCGCGCGCACGGCGCGCTGCGTGTCGGGATGCACGTCGACGCTGCGGCCGCTCTGCACCGCGAAGTTCGTCGTGCCGGAGTCGAGCTCGATGCCCACGCCCACGGCGCCTTGGTGCAGGTTCGCTCGCCCGCGCGAGCCGCGCGTGGGCAGCCGCGTCATCGCCATGACCGGCACGCCGCGAAACACCACGACGCGCACGTCGGGCACGCCTTCGGTCGCGATGTCGGCGAAGCCCTCGTGCGCCACGAGCCGCTCCTCGGCGAACGCCACGTCGGGCTGGCCGCCGAGCGCATACGCGCCCGAGATGATGCTCTCCGAATGGTAGGAGAGCGCGCGCCGGTCGAGCCACACGCCGCCCGTGCGCAAGAACCAGTCGCCGTCGCGCTGCAGCAGGACCATCACGCCGTTGCCCATCGCGCCGTGCGCGGGCTTGATCACGAACGACGCCGCGCCGTCGAGCGCGGCCAGCATGCCGCGCACCTCCGAGTGTGTGCGCGCGACGGCGAGCACCGGTGCCGTGGCGATCCCGGCTTCGCGCAACAGGCGCTTCGTCTCGAGCTTGTCGTCCACGCTCGGGTAGTGCTCGCGCTCGTTCCAGCGCGAGGTGTACACACCATTGCGTCGATTGATGCCGAGTACGCCCAGCGCGCGCAGCCGGCCCGCCAGGCTCACGTGGGCTCGTCCTCGCGCGCGCGCGCCAGGCTGCGGAAGCGCCACAGCTCCGCCAGGCGATAGCCGGTGTAGCCGCCGATCCACACGAGCACGCCCATCACCGACAGCACGAGCTCCGGGAAGCCGAACATCAGGTGCTCGAGCGCCGCGATGCGAAAGATCGGGTACACGCACACCGCTGCCGCGGTCGACAGCGCGAGCCGCTGCACCGCCGACGGCAGGCCCTCTTCCGCGGTCGTGATCGAGAAGCGCTCGATCAGCATCGTCATGATGACGACGGGGAAGAGCACGCTCGCGAACAGGTCCTTCACCTCGTATGTGCGCCCGAGCAGCGAGTGCGCGGTGATCGCGAGCACCACGATGCAGAGCAGCACGCCGAGCCGCGGCACGAGCAAGAGCTGCAGCCGCTCGAGCAGCAGCCGCGAGAACACGCCGAGCACGATCACCGAGCCCACCAGCCCGAGCCCCAGTCCGAGCGGCAGCTCGCGCAGCGCCAGCGAGATGAGCAGAGGCATGAACGTGCCGAACGTGCGCACGCCGATCAGGTTGCGGATCACCGCAATGATCAGCGCGCCGATCGGGAACACGAGCAGGATGCGCAGCGCCTGCTGCGAGCCCACCGGTAGCCGGTACAGCGAGATCGCCGCGAGCACCGGGTTCGACGGCACCATGAACGACGCGACTTCCTCCGCGCGCAGCGACTCGCGCAGGATGCGGTAGCGGTACGACATGGCGTCGACGCCGGTCTCCTCGACGAGCGTCGAGATGCCGCTGCGCAAGAGCACCACGTCGGCCGGCCGCGCGCCGAAGAAGCCGAGCGACGGCGACAGCGACAGCCACTGCCCGCCGAGCCACGCCTCGGCCCACACGGTCTCCTTGCCGTTCTTCGTGGGCGTGAGATGCAGCCCCGCGGCGATGCGCGCGGGGAAGCCCGCCGCGCGCAACAGCGCCACGAGCAGGCGCGCCTTGCCGACCTGGCTGCCCTCGCCGGCGGCGAGCGTGATGAGCGCGTCGTCGCTGCCCGAGCTCGCGGTGAGGACCTCGTCGGTCACGTACGCGAGCAGCGTGCGCATCTGGCCGAGCGGGTCGCTCGGGTTGGGCGGCGCCACGTTCGCGAGCAGCTCGCGCACCTCGGGCGCGTCGATCGGGAAGCGCGCCGACGCCTTCAGGTACGCCTCGGCGATCTCGGGCGGCGGCTGCTGCGACAGGTCGGTCGGCAGCGGCAACGGCCGCTCCGAGAGCTGCACGCGGAAGGCGTGCGTCAGGTTGTGGACGCCGTCGAACTTGCCGCTCCACACGCCCGTGCGCTGGCCGCTCTTCTCGGTGCGGATCGTGAACACGAGCCGGTCCGTGGTCTGGCGCTCGTCGAAGATCTCCTGCTGCTGATCGGTGTCGGGCAGCGCGGCGCGCACGCTGCCGCGCGAGCCCGAGCCGCGCGCGTCGATGTCGAGCTCGACGCGCCACAGGTTCTCGACCGGCGACGGCAACACCGGAAGGTGTAGGACGAGCGTCTTCCAGCCGAAGATCGCGAGGCCGATCGTCACGAGGATCGCCCCGACAACCGCGGCGGAGCGACTCAATTCAACCCCCCGCACGTCATGGCGCGGCGAAGGTTAGCGCGGGCTGCCGGAATGCGACCTAAGTCAGGAGCGCCATCACCGAGGCCGTCATCTGTTCCTCCGGGAACGTGACGCCGGTGTCCTGCAAGTTCATCGCGCCCAGGCCCATCGTCACGACGGCCTCGGCGGCCCACTGCGGGTTCAAGCTCGCGCGCGCCAGCCCGGCGGCCTGTGCGCGTTCGATCAATGCGGCCATGCCCTCGACGATCTTCTTGAACACCTCGCCCCAGCGCGCCTTCAGCTGCTCGGAGCGCGAGATCGCCTCGATGAGCCGATGCGACGCGACCGGGTACTTCCCCACCACCGGCCACTCGCGGTGCGTCATGAAGCGCGAGAAGCGCTCGATGGCCGAGCGGAGGTCGGTCTGGCCGTTGGCGCCGATCACGCCGAGCAGGATGCCCGAGAGCGCCCAGTCCATGACCGCCACGAAGAAGTCCTCGCGGTCCTTGAAGTGCACGTAGAACGCGCCCCGCGTGTAGCCCGCGCGGGCGCAGATCGCGTCGAGGCTCGGCAGGTCCAGCCCGTGCTCGACGAGCTCGACCAGGCCGGCCGAGAGGAGCGCCTGCTTCGTCGCCTCCTTGGATTCCGCTCGGGAACGCCGGGGAGGCCTTTCACTGGTTTGCTGCATTTTCCTTCCCCACTGGACGGACCATTTGAATCCTATTAACACGCCGGCGTAGGCGATTTCAAACGCCTTCGGGCTTCTGGACCTTGAGGGTGATGTCGTGCTGGGGCAGCGGGATCTCGATCCCCGCCCGCGTCAGGGCGTCCAGAACGGCCACGCCGAGGGCGCTCTTCACGTCCGGGGCCAGCTCGAAACGGCACCACACGCGCAGCGTGAAGTCGAGCGAGCTCGAGCCGAAGGCCGAGAACAGCGCCACGGGCTCGGGCAGCGACAGCACGTCGGAGCGCGCCTTCGCGGTCTCGAGCAGGATCGCCAGCACCTTGTCGGGATCGCTGCCGTAGGCCACGCCGATCGGCAGCTCGATGCGCCGCGTGCGGTCCGAGAACGTCCAGTTCACCACGCGGTCGGAGATCAGGCTCGCATTGGGCAGGATCACGTCCGCGCCGTCGAACGTGCGCACGGTGCTCGAGCGGATGCCGATGCGCTTCACCTCGCCCGACAGGTCGCCCATCTGGATGATGTCGCCCGTCTGCACCGGCCGCTCGAACAAGAGGATCAGCCCCGACACGAAGTTGTTCACGACGTTCTGCAGGCCGAAGCCGATGCCCACGCCGAGCGCGCCGGCGAGCAGGCTGAACTTCGACAAGTCGACGCCCGCAGCGCCGATCGCGATGAGCGTACCCGCGGCGAGGATCGCGTAGTGCAGGCCCGTCGAGATCGCGGCGGGCACGCCGCGCGGCAGCGCGATGTGCGGCAGCACGTCCTCGTCGAGCACGAAGCGCACGAAGCGCGAGAGCAGCGCGGCGAACCAGAGGCTCAGCACGAACGCCACCACGTTGCCGAGGCTGAGCGAGATGGTGCCCACCTCGAGCTTCGCGTCGAACAGCGTCGCCGCGGCCGCGCGCACCGAGCCCTCGAGCCCGAAGACGCGCAGGCTCGTGACGAGCCAGATCCCCGCGGCGAGCCACTGCAGGGCCACGAGGATGCGCCGGCGCACGAGCTCGCCGTAGTCGCGCAGCCCGCGCAGCTTGCGCGCGGCGTCGCTGCGCACGAGCGCGGTGACCACGCCGCCGAGGAAGCGCGCGAGCGCGTACAGCGCCACGGCCGCGTAGATGCTGACCAGGTTCCCGCGCAGGATGAGCCGCGCGAGCTGCACCATGCCGATCACGTTGCACACGAGCGAGACGAGCGCGGCCGCGAGCGCGACGCGCGCGACGGGAATCACTGCCGCGCCGAAGCGGCCGATCGTGCGCAGACGCGCGGCCAGCGACGGCCGCTGCAGCCAGATCATGAGCGGCACGAGCGCGAGCGCCTCGCCGAGGAGCAGCATGCGCTCGACGAGCGGCACGGGCGCGAGCAGCCCGCGCAGCGAGCTCGACACGAACAGCGCCGACAGCGCGACGAGCCCCGGGCGCAGCGCGCCGTACAGCTCGACCGGCAGGAGGCGCAGCACCGGAATCAGCAGTACGAGCGCCTCGAGCTCGTTCAGGAAGCCGGGCGCGCGCGACAGCGTCCACACCGCGGTGATGATCGCGACGACGATCGCCGCCGAAATCGGGCGCTCGACGATTCGCGTGGGCACGGCGAGCGCGGCGTCGGTCTGCACCTTGGCCGACGCGAGCACGCGCCCGCGCGCCGCGAGCAGCGCCACCAGCACGAACACGAACGCGAAGACCTCGAGCCGCACGCGCTGCAGCGACAGGTCGGCGAACTCCTCCAGCAGCTCGATGCGCCGCTGGATCGCCGCCTCGAGCTTCTGTGGCACGGTCGTGCGGTCGCCGGGCGCCGCCCACGCGGCCGCGCTCCAGAGCGGCGGTGAGTCGCGCGACCACAGCTCCTTGCTGAGCTCGGCCTGGCGCTTCTCGACGCGGTCGACGACGTCGCGGACGGTGAGCTCCTCTTCCGCGACTTCGTTCTGCAGCTCGAGGATCGCCTTCACGCGCTTCTGCAGCGCGCGGTCCGCGTCGGCGAGGCCAGAGATCGTGTCGTTCACGCGCGCGAGCGTGGCGGCGGGCAGCGCGCCCGACTCGGCCGCGGCGCGCGTGCGCTCCCACAGCGTCCGCTCCGCCGCGAGATCCGTGCGGTCCACGTCGAGCGACTTCGCCGCGCTGGTGAGTGCGATGCGCCAGGCGGCGAGCCGCGTGGCGCGCGCGCGCCACTCGTTGTCCATGTCGACGAGCCCGATGAGGGTGGGCGTGCCCTCGAGCACCGACTCGACGCGCCCGCGTTGCCGGCGCAGGCGCTCGGTGGTGGCGGGCAGCTGGCTCTCGATGTCGTCGCGCAGCTGGGCCTCGGGCTGCTGCTCGGCGAGGCGCTGGATGAGCGCGTTCGCGGTTTCCGACCGACTCACGATCTCGGGCACGGGAATCGTCGGCGCGGGGGCAGGCGCCTGCGCGGCGGCGGGCGCCGCCGCACTCGCATCGGCGGCGGCGTCGGCCGCCGCGCCGCGCGCGAGGCACGCGACACACAGCGCGGCGGCGAGCAGCAGCAAAAAGCGCCGGAAGGGCGACACGCCCGCAGTCTACCCGACGCCTAGCCCCCCGCGGCGCGGCGCGCGCGCGGGTCGGCGAGGCGCAACTGCACCACCAGCGCGGCCAGCGCCTTGAACGCGATGGCACACGCGAACACCGCGCCGAACGACCACCACGTGGCGAGCAGGCCGCCCGCGAGCGGCGCGATCACGCCCGTGGCCTCGGTCGTCGCGTTCGCGGCGCCGATGCGCAGGGGCAGGTCCTCGCGGCTGCCGAACTCGAGCACGAGGATCTGCTGCGCCATCTGGAAGCCGCCCGCGCCGCAGCCGATCGCGACGAACACGCCCACCAGCCCCGCGAAGCGCGTGGTCTCGAACAGCGCGAACGTGCCCGCGATCCACACCGCGAGCGAGCCGAGGAAGACCGCGCGCGAGCCCATGCGGTCCGCGACCACGCCCCAGAACAAGTTCAACACCGACGACGCCAGCAGGAACGCGGCGGTGAGCAAGCCGAGCTCCTTCCCGCCGATCGCGAGCCGCTCGCCCGCGTAGAGCACGTAGTAGGGCATGGCGATGCGCCCGAGCCCGCCGAGGATCCCCGCGACGAGGAACACCCCGAAGTTCGGATCTGTCCGCAGCAGCGGCCCGAGATCGCGCACTCGCGAAGTGACTCGCGCGCGCTCGCGCACGCCGGGTGAGTCGGGCTCGCGAATCGCCATCATGGCGAGGAGGCCGATCTCCGTCAAAAGGAACGACACGAGAAAAGTCGTCGCGTAGCCGTTGCCGAACGTGTTGCGCTCGACGAAGTACGCGCCGGCGAGATAGCCGACGGCGGACGAGGTGAGACCCGCCAGCGCGTTGCGCAGGCCCGACAGCCGGCCGCGCAGCTCGAGCGGGATCACCTTCGCGAGCAGGAAGTTGAACACCACGCCCTGCATGCCCATGAAGAAGCCGAACAGCGCCAGGAACACGCACACCGCGAGCAGGTTCTGGCCGGTGCCCAGGAAGAAGCCCGCGAGCCCCATCCCCAGCACCTGCAGGCGCACGAGCGAGCCGACGCGCAGCGCGACGGGCAGCACCCGGCGGCGGTGCTCGATCACGGTGACCGAGAAGAGCGGCGAGAGACACTGGCCGAGTGACTGCGCCGCGCGCGCGATGCCGACCCACACCGCCGAGCCGCCCGACAGCGCGTGCACGTACGCGGGCAGGAACGTCGGCGCCGTGACCAGCCGGAAGCCCGTCTGGCCGAACAGCCCGTGGAACAGGTGCGCGGCGTAGTTGCGCGGCAGGCTCGCGCGCACCTCGCGCAGGAACGCGGCCTCGTCGGACTCGGCCGCGGCGACGGACGCGTCGGCCGCCTCGTCCGACGCCGTGACCGCCTCGCTCGCCTCCATCGGGAGGCGCAGCTTACTCTCGCGCGCTCCTCCGCACCACCAGCTTCGCGGCGGGCTCGAGCCAGGCGCGCGGTGCCTCTTCCCAGTCGACCACCCGTGTCGTGACCGCGCCCGGGCGCAGCCGGCCGGCCGCGACGAGCTCGAGCACCCGCGGAATCTGCGCGGCCGCGTGGCAACGGCCGATCGAGAAGCGCAGGCCGAGCGTGTACGCGCGGGTCATCGGCAGCTCGATCGTGCGGCCCGGGTAGAAGCTCACCGACTGCAGCACGCCCTCCGGCTCGGTCGCGCGGACCGCGAAGGCGAACCCTTCGGGCCGCAGCCCGGCGTCCACGACGATGGGCCACGTGCGCGGGGGCTTCGCGAAGTCGGTCTCGAGCGGCCGCGCGCCGAGCTTCTCCGCGTGCGCGAGCGAGTCGGCGTCGTCCGATGCGAAGTCCACGCGGCGCGCGCCGAGCGCATACGCGGTCTGCACGGCGTAGAGCGGAATGCTCGGCAACCCGTGACTCACGATCAGGATCTCGCGGGCCGGCTGCGCCGCCAGGTGCGGCGCCACGGCGCGCCAACCGTCGGTGGCGTTGTCGGAGACGCTCGCGAGCTCGACCGGGTCCACGCCCGCCGGAATGCGCTGCAGCATCGCCTCGGCGAAGGGGACTCGCAGGCAGTCCGACAGCATGCCGCCCCACTCCACGCCGGACAGCGGCTGCATGCCGTAGTCCGACAGCGTGGGCAGCTTCTCGCAGAGCGCGGTGCGCCCGGCGCGGCAGCGCGCGCATGCGCCGCACGAGACCTGGAAGCTCACGACGACGAGGTCGCCCGGCGCGAGCCCGCGGACGCCGTCGCCGAGCGCCGCGACTTCGGCCACGCACTCGTGGCCCAGCGCGAACGGGCCGCGCAGCGGCAGCACGCCCGCCGCGAGCGGGCGGTCGATGTCGCACCGCGCGACCGCGAGCGGCCGCACGAGCGCCTCGCCCTCGCCTTCGAGCCGGGGCGCGGGAACCTCGCGCCACTCGATCGAACCCGGCGAAACACAGGTGAGCTGTCGCATGACTCGACGATCGGCGAGCGGCGCGACCGCCGCAAACGCTCATTTTGCAAGCGCGCTTGCGCGAAACGCATCCGGCGCCGAGAGGCGTTCCGCGAGCCACGCGTGGAACGCGGCGACGCGTGGGTCGGCGCGATCGCCAGGCCGGCACACGAAGTGATAGGTCTCGGCCGAGCGCGCCTCGAGCTCGAACGGCCGCACGAGCGCGCCGCGCTCGAGCCGCGGCGCGCACAGGAGCGGCGTCGAGAGCGCCACGCCCTGGCCCGCCTCGGCCGCCGCGAGCGCCAGGCTCACGTGGTCGAACGTGATCGCGCGCCGCGGCTCGAGCTCGGGCGCACCGGCCGCGCGCAGCCACACCGACCACGCGCGCGGCGTCTGGGCGACATGGATCAGTGTATGGACCGCCAGGTCGCGCGGCACGCGCAGCCGCGGCTCGCCTGCGGCGAGCGCCGGGCTCGCCACGGGGAAGTAGCACAGCTCGAAGAGCGGCTCGGAGAACAGCCCTTCCCACGGCCCCCTGCCGAAACGGATGGCCACGTCGACGGCGTCGCGCGCGAAGTCCGCGTAGCGCAGCGTGGCCTCGAGCTCGAGCGGCACGTCGGGGTGCGCGCGCTCGAAGTCGCCGAGCCGCGGCACGAGCCAGCTCTCGCTGAACGACTCGAGGGCCGAGACGCGCAGCGGTCGCCTCGGCGCGAGCTCGTCCTGCGCCTCCGCGAGCCGAGCGAGCGCGTCGTCCACGCGCGCGAGGTAGCGCCGCCCCGCGTCGGTGAGCTCGAGTCCGGGGTTCGTGCGGCGAAACAGCGCCACGCCCAGGTGGCCTTCGAGCCCCTGGATCTGGCGCGACAGCGCGGAGCTCGACAAGTGCAGCTCGGCAGCCGCGCGTTTGAAGCTGCGCGTGCGCGCCGCGCAAGCGAACGCGCGCAGCGCGGCCGTCGTCGGCAGATCGCGGGGCATGGGCAGATGTTACTCGGCCCCGAGCAGCGCCGTGCCGAGCTCGAGCGCGCGCTCGGCCCGCGCCGTCGTGCCCAGCAGCGCCAGCCGCGCCGCGCCGATCGCGCGGCGCAGGATCTCCACGCCGGCGTAGCCGCGCGCGCGCGCCAGCAGCTCGCGCGTGGGCGCGTAGCCGTCGACGAGCGCGCGCTCCCAGCGCGCGCAGTCGGCCTCGTCGCGCGCGCGCACGCGGTGCACGTGCACGTGCGCGAGCGCCTGGCCCAGGTCGAAGGCGGGATCGCCCACGTGCGCGATCTCGGCGTCGAGCAGGCGCGGCCGGTCGTTCTGTACCAGCACGTTGCCGGCCTGCACGTCGCCGTGCACGAGTGACTCGCGCGACTCGTAGTAGCGGCCGCGCAGCGCGGCGATGCGCGTGCGCACGCCCGGCGTCGCGAGCGCCGCGTCGGCCAGAGCGCGCAGCCGCGGCTCGATCGGGAAGTCGTTCGGCGCGAAGGGCAGGCTGAAGACGTGCTCGCCGTGCAGCTTGCGCATCTCGTCGTTCGCGAACTCGCGCACCAGCAAGGGCGCCTGCGCCGCCGTGGCGCGGTGCACCGCGCCGAGGAACTCGCCCAGGGCGAACAGCGTGTCGGCCGAAGCGCGGCCCGCGTCGAGCAACTCGTCGAGCCGTTCCGCGGGCGACACGTCTTCCAGCACGAGCGCGCGGTCGAGCTCGTCGAAGAAGAACACCTTGGGCAGGATGCGCGCCTGGCCGGGCACCTCGCGGCGCAACACCGCCATGTAGCGGGCCTCGAACACGATGCGCGCCGTGTCGACGCGGTACTCGGGGAACTTCTCGAGCGCGGGACGCGCCTGCTTCACGATGCGGCGCGTGCCGTCGGCGCCGATCGCGCGGCGCACCCAGTTGATGTTGCCGTCGCCCGCACGTTCCACGCGCGCGCCCGCCGCGCGCAGCAGGTCGCGCGACTCGAGCCAGCCGGGCAGCGCCGCCTCGTCGAGCGGCGTCAAATCGTGGTGACGCTCCCGCCGTCGACCGGCAGCACGGCGCCGGTCACGTAGGCCGACGCGCGCGACGCCAGGTAGATCGCCGTGCCGGCCATGTCCTCGGGCTCGCCGATGCGGCCGCGCGGGTTCTGCTTCCGGATCATGTCGCCGAAGCGGTCGAGCGTGGCCTTCATCATCTGGCTCTCGAAGGGCCCGGGCGCGATCGCGTTCACCGTGATGTTCTCGGGCGCGAGCTTCCGCGCGAGCACGCGCGTCATGTGGTGCAGCGCCGCCTTCGCGGCCGAGTACGCATAGGTCTCGAGGATGGGCACGTGCAGCCCGTCGATCGAGCCGATGTTGATCACGCGCGCGGGGTCGGCGTGCGTCGCCGCCTTGCGCAACGAGGGCAACAGGTCGCGCGTCAGGAAGAAGATCGATTTCAGGTTCAGGTCCATGACCTTGTCCCAGCCCGACTCGGGGAACTCGTCGAGCGGCGCGCCCCAGTTGGCGCCGGCGTTGTTCACCAGGATGTGCAGCGCGGTCTCGCGCTTGCCGATCTCGCCGACGACTTGCGCGATGCCTGCCGGTGTGGCCAGGTCGGCTGCGATCGCGCGGCATTCCCCCAGCTTCGACAGCTCGGCTTCCGCCTCCGTGCACGCGTCCTTCTTGCGCGAGCACACGTAGGTACGCACGCCGTTCTCGACGTAGCCGCGGGCGATCATCATGCCGATGCCGCGGGTGCCGCCCGTCACGAGGGCGACCTTCCCTTTCACCGAAAACAGCTCGTCGAGTTTCATGGCTCCCTGCCCCGACCGGGCCGGCGCATCCTACCTGAAGCTGGATGTAGAATGGGTGTTCAAGTCGGGAGGAAGCCGATGCCTGAGTTCTGCAAGGCCGAACGCGACGGCCACCTGTTCACCGTGACGATGAACCGGCCCGAGGTGATGAATTCCCTGCACCCGCCCGCGAACCGCGAGCTGTCCGCGCTGTGGGACGAGTTCGAAGCCGACCACGACCTGTGGATCGGCATCATCACGGGCGCCGGCGACCGCGCCTTCTCGGCCGGGAACGACCTGAAGTACCAGGCCTCGGGCGCCGACATGCGCGGCCAGCCCGCCAAGGGCTTCGGCGGGCTCACGTCGCGCTTCAACATGACCAAGCCCGTGATCGCCGCCGTGAACGGCGTGGCGATGGGCGGCGGCTTCGAGATCGCGCTCGCGTGCGACCTCATCATCGCGAGCGACAAGGCCGTGTTCGCGCTGCCCGAGCCGCGCGTCGGCCTGGCGGCGCTCGCCGGCGGTCTGCAGCGCCTGCCGCGCATGATCCCGCTGAAGCAGGCCATGGGCATGATCCTCACCGGCCGCCGCGTCTCCGCGCAGGAGGGCAAGGAGCTCGGCTTCGTGACCGACGTCGCGCCGCACGACGAGCTCATGAAGCGCGCGCGCGCGTGGGCGGAGCAGATCCTCGAGTGCTCGCCGCTGTCGGTTCGCGCGTCCAAGGAGGCGGTGATGCAGAGCCGCGACATCCCCGACCTGCGCCACGCCATGGACAACTCGCAGTACGAGGCGGTCCACGAAATGACGTACAGCGACGACTTCGTCGAGGGGCCGAAGGCGTTCGCAGAGAAGAGGAAGCCGAATTGGAAGGGAAAGTGAAGAGCCGCCGCGAGACGATCGTCGGCGCGTTGCTCGAGCGCATGCTCGAGCAGGGCTTCGCGGGCACCACGCTCGCCGACGTGGCGCGCGCCGCGCGCATGACGCCGAGCCATCTCCTGTACTACTTCGCCGGCAAGGAAGCGATTCTCAACGCCTGCTTCGAGGGCGTGACGGCGCAGATCACCACGGGCCTCGCCGCGCTCGACGCCGTGCCCGCGGAAGCGCGGCTCGACGCCGTGGCCGAGTACTTCTTCGGCGGCAAGCTGCTGCACAAGACCGACCTCGGCATCACGCTCGAGTTCTTCGGCCTGGCCGTGCACGACAAGGCGCTGCACCAGACCAAGGCGCAGTTCGACCGCATGGTGAAGGCGTGGCTCGAGCACACCTTCGCCGACTACCCGCGGGCGCCGGGCCGCTCGGCCGCCGACGCCGCGGAGTCGGCGTACGCCACCATCGTGGGCCTGTCCACGTCGGCGTTCTTCGACGAGCGCCTCGGCTTCTCGCGCGCGCACGCGCTCTTGCGCGAGTCACTCCACTACCTGGCGGGGCTGGCCGTCCCCGGAAGGAGCGAGCCATGAAGCTCTTGTGGTTCCACCTCATGCCCTACACCGATCTGCCGGGCGACTTCACGAAGAAGCACGCGTCCGTGTGGGTCGACATCGACTCGCGCCTGTTCGATCCCGCGAAGGCGCACGGCATGTACAACGACTTCATGGACGAGCTCGAGTTCGCGGCCGAGATCGGCTTCGACGGCGTGTGCGTGAACGAGCACCACCAGAACGCGTACGGGCTCATGCCCTCGCCGAACATCGTCGCGGCGTCGCTGGCGCGGCGCACGCGCGACGCGGCGATCGTGGTCATGGGCAACTCGCTGGCGCTGTACAACCCGCCGACGCGCGTCGCGGAAGAGTTCGCGATGCTCGACTGCATCTCGGGCGGCCGGCTCGTGGCGGGCTTCCCCGTGGGCACGCCCATGGACACCGTGTTCTGCTACGGCCAGAACCCGAGTCAGCTGCGCGAGAAGTATCTCGAGGCGCACGACCTGGTGATGAAGGCGTGGACCGAGCCCGACACGTTCGCCTGGAACGGCCGCTTCAATCAGCTGCGCTACGTGAACACGTGGCCGAAGCCCGTGCAGAAGCCGCACCCGCCGGTGTGGATCCCGGGCGGCGGCTCGATCGAGACGTGGCGCTGGTGCGCGGAGATGGACTACGTCTACGCCTACCTGAGTTACTTCGGGTACAAGCTCGGCCAGGCCACCATGGACGGCTTCTGGTCCGAGATGGACCGCCTGGGCAAGGACCGCAACCCGTTTCGCGCGGGCTTCCTGCAGTTCGTCGGCGTGGCCGAGACGCGCAAGGAGGCGCTCGAGATGTACCGCGAGCCCGCGGAGTACTTCTTCAACCGCTGTCTGCACGTGGATGCGCGCTGGGCGAACCCGGCCGGCTACTCGAGCGAAGCGACCATCCGCGCGCGCGTGGCGTCGCAGGTCGTCGCCGCCGCGACCAAGGCGACCGACGCCGTGGCGTACGGCCCGCCGTCGTTCGAAGAGATCGTGGACAAGGGCTACGTGATCATCGGCAGCCCCGACGAAGTCGCCTACCAGCTGCGCGAAGTCGCGGTGAACATGAATGTGGGCCAGCTCATGATGCTGCTCCAGTACGGCAACATGAAGAAGGAGCTCGCCTTCTACAACACCGAGCTCTTCGCGAAGCGCGTCGCGCCTCAGCTCAAGTCACTGTTCGAAGACAAGTGGGAAGACCGCTGGTGGCCGAAGCCGCTCCCGCGCGAAGACCGCTCGACCCCGCGCCCGGTGGTGGTGCGATGACCCCTGCCGGAGTCACCGAACGCAGCGTGCGGATCGGCGGCGAGTCGATCCGCGTGTGGGAGAAGGGCACGGGCACGCCGCTCGGGGTCCTGGCCGGCCTCGGGGGCTTGAACGAGTGGACGCCGTTTCTCGACGCCCTCGCTGCGAAGCGCCGCGTGATCGTGCCGTCCTTGCCCGGCTTCCCGGGCGGCGGCCTCCTGCACAAGCAGCTCGACACGCTGGCGGACTGGATCACCTGCACGCTGGACCTGCTCGAAGCCGCCGGCCTCGACGGCGCGGAGCTCGTCGGCCACTCGATCGGCGGCCTGCTCGCCGCCGAGGCCGCCGCATTCTCGCGTGCGACGGTGAAGAGCCTGGTCCTGATCGCCCCGTTCGGCCTCTACGACGAGAACGACCCGCCCGGCGACCCGTTCAACCGCCGCGCCAACGAGCTCGCCGCGCTGTTCTCGACGAAGCCCGACGAGTTCCAGAAAACGCGACTCACTCCGCCCGCCGGCCAGACCCCCGACGAGCAGATCGAGTGGACGATCGTGCAGACGCGCGCGGTCGAGTCGGCGTCGCGGCTGTTGTGGCCGCTGGGCGAGCTCGGCCTGAAGAAGCGCCTGCACCGGATCACGTGCTCCGTGAAGCTCGTCTGGGGCGCGGAGGACCGGATCATCCCCGCGAGCTATGCGAAGAGGTTCGCCTCGGGCCTGGCGGGTGGAACGGAGATCCAGGTGATTCCGGGCGCAGGGCACGCGGTGGACTTCGACGCGCCGGGAGCGGTGAAGCTCTAGTCGCGCTCCGAGCGCAGACCGAGCGCGTCGATCTCGCGCATTGGGTCCGTGCCGAAGGCCCCAGCCGCCTCCGCCTCGAGACACTGCGCGAGCTCGGTCCGGTTCTTCACGCCGAGGATGACCGTGTCGACGTTCGGCATCGACAGCGCGTAGCGGTGCGCGACCACGGCCGGATCCTCGCCCCACTTCTCGCACAGCGCGCGGAACGGAGCGGCGCGCACGTAGTCGCGGGCGTCCGGGTGGTTGGGGGACAGGGCGCGATCCATCTCGCGCGTGAGTGCGCCGGCCTGCACGGCGCGGATGCCCAGCACGCCGACGCCGGCGCGCTTCGCGGCGGCGGCGATCTCGCGCGGCTTCGGCGCTTCGGCGAAGCGGCGCAGGCTGCCCGCGCTGTCGAGCAGGTTCGCGACCACTTGGGCGGCGGCGGGGCGCGGCGTTCCTTCGAGCGCTCGGATCACCGTGTCGGGGATGCCGGTCGCGGTGATGCCCCACGCGCCGATCTTGCCCTCGCGCACCAGGCGCTCGAAGGTGGGCACGACCTCGTTCACGTAGAGCGACCACGTGGTGGCCATCTGCGCGCGGCGCTCGTTGCCGTGCGCGTACGCGTAGTCGTCGGGACAGAGGTTCGTGTGCAGGAAGTACAGGTCGACGCGCTCGAGCTTCATCGCCGCGAGGCTCGCGTCGAGCGACGCGCGGATGCGCGCGGCGGCTTCGGCGGCGGGCGGCGAGCCGAGCGCGCACTTCGACGTGATGCGCAGGCCCGGCGGCAGGCGGCCGCCGAACGCCTCGCCGATGAACTGCTCGCAGTTGCGGTACATGGGCGCGGTGTCGAGGAGCGTGATGCCCGCTGCCACCGCCGCTTCCACGGTGCGCAGCGCCTCGTCCTTGCTCGTCTCGCCCCAGATCTGACCGATGCCGCCGCCGCCGAGCGTCAAGCGGCTGACGCGGCCGAAGCGGCCGAGGTTCGCGTGATCCATGAAGCGAGTCTATCAGGAGAGCGGCACGAAGCGGCGCAGCTTGCCCGTGTCGCCCGCGCGGTCGAGTGACTCGACGGCGCGTACGCGCACCTCGGCGTTCTCGAGCCCGGCTCACCTCGGCCCATTTCTCGGCGTCGGACACGAACACGCCGCGCTGGCCCGAGCTGCCGCCCGTCGCCTGCGCCAGGTTGCGGCCGAAGAGCTCCGCCAGCTGCGCCGCGCTCCAGCGCATGCGCTCGAACGCGCGCGGGAACACGACGGCGCGCGCGGCCTGCGCGTGCGCGAGGTACTCCTCGAGCGCGGCGTTCTTCTCGGTCACTTCGCGATCCCGAACAGGCGCTCGAACGCGCGGTCGATCACGCCGTGCGGCAGCGCGCGGCCTTCGAACGAGCGCTCGAGCTGCAGGCCGGGTCCAGCGCGATCAGCAACACGGCGAGCTGGCGCGGCGACTCGACCGGCGTCTCGCCCGCTTCTTCGAATGCGTGCGCGATCAGCGCGGCCACCCCCGCGATCGTCCGCCGGTGCGCGTCGCCGTAGCGGCGGGCGAGCTCGGGGTCGCGCGCGGCGTGCAGGCGGAACTCGAGCAACAGGTGCGCCCAGGCGGACTCTTCTTCGGCGTCGTGCCGCGCCGCGCGCACCAGCGGCGAGATGGCCGCGGTGCCGCTTCGCGAGCGCCTCGTTCTGCGCCGCGCGCTCGCCGATGCGCCGCTCGAGCAGCGCCTGGAACAGGTCGCCCTCGCTCTCTAACTGCGAGTACACCATGCCCTTCGAGAACCCCGGCCCGTCAGCGATCGCGTCGAGCGTGGCGCGCTCCTAGCCGCTCGCCAGGAACACGCGCCGCGACGCCGCCGCGAGCAATCGTCTACGATCCCTCGATGCCCCACCTCGAGTTCGACGTGTTCTGGTCGTTCCGCAGCCCGTACTCGTACCTGGCGACGCCGCGGCTCGTGGAGCTCGAGCGGCACTGGGACCTGACCGTGCACGTGCGGCCGGTGCTGCCGATCGCGGTGCGCATCGAGGGCTTCTTCGACCGCGTGAACCCGCTGTGGCCGCCCTATCTGTTCCGCGACTGCCTGCGCATCGCGCAGTCGCTGGGCATGCCGTTCCAGTGGCCGCGGCCCGACCCCATCGTGCAGGAGTTCCCCTCGCGCAAGGTCGCGGCGGAGCAGCCGTACATCCATCGGCTCACCCGGCTCGGCGCGCTCGCGGCCGAGCGCGGCGTGGGGCTGCCGTTCGTCACGGAAGTGTCGCGCGTGATCTTCGGCGGCACGCCCGCGTGGCACGAGGGCTCGCATCTTCACGATGCAGCGAAGCGCGCGGGGCTCGACCTCGTCGAAGCGGATGCGGCGGCTGCCCGCGACGCCGCGCGGCTCGATGCGGCGATCGCCGACAACCAGGCCGCGCTCGAGAAAGCGGGTCACTGGGGCGTGCCGACCATGGTGTTCCAAGGGGAGCCCTTCTTCGGTCAGGACCGCATCGACCTGCTCGTGTGGCGCTTGAAGCAGCACGGGCTCGAGGAGAGACAAGGATGAAGCGACTCGCGCTCGCGCTGTGTGCAGCCACCGCGCTCGCGGCCACCGCGAGCGTGCCCGAGCAGGGCCCGCTGCCCGCCGACAAGATCCCCGCAGCGATCAAGGACGCCGTCGCCGCGGCCGACCGGCCCGACGCGGACAAGGCGCTCGACGCCGGCCGCGAGCCCGCGCAGATGCTCGCGTTCTTCGGCGTCGCGCCCGGCATGAACGTCGCCGACCTGTTCGCGGGCGGCGGCTACACCACCGAGCTGTTGTCGCGCGTCGTCGGCCCGAGCGGCAAGGTGTGGTCGCAGGAGCCCGTGTTCCCGCCCGACCGCAAGCAGATCGAGGACGCGTGGCAGGAGCGCCTGAAGCGCCCCGTGCTCGCGAACGTGACGCCCGTGCACAAGTCGTTCAGCGAGCCGGACTTCCTGCCGGCCCCGCCGGACTCGCTCGACGTCGTGGTCATGAACATGAACTACCACGACATCGTGCTGCAGGGCGGCGACCGCAAGCCCATCAATGCCGCCGTGTTGAAGGCCCTCAAAAAGGGCGGCGTGTACGGAATCGTCGACCACAGCGCGATTCCCAAGAGCGGCATCGAGTCACTCTCGCTGCACCGCATCGACGAGAGCCTGCTCACCGCCGAAGTCGAGAAGGCGGGCTTCAAGCTCGACGCCGCCTCGAGCGTGTACCGCCACCCCGAAGACGACCGCACCTGGAACACCTCGCCGCGCGCCGCCGGCGAGAAGCGCGGCACGAGCGACCGCTTCATGCTGCGCTTCGTGAAGCCCTAGCCCACCCCTCGCCCGCGAATTTGCAACACGATCGTCGCGCGGCCTCTGCGCGAGTGACACGGGCCGTGTCGTCTCCTACGGGCCCGCCCACACCGGGCGGATCCAGTGGGAGGAACTCATGCGAAATTTGTCTTTGTTCAAGGCCGTCCTCGTCGCAGGCGGCGTGAGCGCGGTCACACTCACCGCGCATGCCGGCGGAGTCACGCCGGTTCCGAGCGCCAACACCAAGGCGACGGGCTTCACGCGTCCGAACGTCCTGTCGCCCGAGCTCAGCGAAGTGATCGCTGCGCAGGGCTCGTATGCGCTCGAGAACCCGACCGCCAACAGCCCGTTCTACGGCTACTTCGGCGACGGCACGATGATCCCGGCGCCCGGAGCCGTGCCGAGCCCGGCCGGCGTCGTCGAAGCGACGAAGACCGAGCCCGACAAGAACACGTACCTGGTGCTCGACTCGGCCACCGGCGCCGATCCGAACTACGACTACGGGCACCGCTTCCTGTTCCAGGGTCACGAGAGCTCGGCAGGCGGCGTCTCGTTCATCTCGCGCGTCAACCTGGACGCCGACGGCGCGCACCGCGTGACCTTGCTCGCCGACCACGATTCGAGCGGTGCGGCCATCGCGGCGATCGACGGCTCGACGTGGGATCCGTTCGCGAAGCGCTTGCTCTTCACGACCGAGAACTCGGGCGCGCCGGGCGTGTACCAGGCCACGCTCGACGTGCCGTCGACGGTGGACGATCTGTCGTTCGCCTTCGGCCACGCGGGCTACGAGGGCATCCAGAACGACTCGAACGGCAACCTGTGGCTCGTCGAGGACGTCGGCGGTCCGCTCGGCACCGCGAACCCGCACGCGAAGCAGCCCAACAGCTTCATCTACCGCTTCGTGCCGAAGGACAGGACGAACCTCGCGGCGGGCGGGAAGCTGCAGGTGCTGCAGCTCCAGTCGCTCGCGAGCCCGGGCCAGCCGATCGTGTTCCACCCGGGGCAGGTCGACGCGGACATCCTGTCGCAGGACATCAAGGACATGCACAGCTACGGAAAGACGTTCAAGGCGAAGTTCGTGACGATCCACGACGACGCAACCGACGGGACCGCGGTGTTCGACGCGAACGCGCTCGCGAAAGCCGCGGGCGGCACGCCGTTCAAGCGGCCCGAGAACGGCGTGTTCCGGCCCGGCACGCGCTTCACGCAGTTCTTCTTCTCCGAGACGGGTGACACCGACGCGCGCACCGAAGCGGGCGCCGACTTCGGCGGCTTCGGCGGCATCTTCAAGGTGTCGCTCGGCCAGACGGGCGGCGACAGCGGCACGGTGACGATCTTCTTCAAGAGCGACGTCGCGCACACGGGCTTCGACAACTGCAACTTCCTGACGGCGAACGACGTGGTGTTCGTCGAGGACGCAGGCGACACGCTGCACACGCAGCGCAACGCCTTCGACTCGGCGTTCCTGTTCGACACGCGCCTCGACTTCTCGAAGTCGCAGAACCAGCCCGTGCGCATCCTCGCGCTGGGCCGCGATACCTCGGCCACGATCGACTCGGGCCTCGGCGCGTTCGACGGCTTCCAGAACGAGGGCGACAACGAGATCACCGGCTTCCACGTCTCGGACGGTGATCCGGGCGTGAACGGCATCCTGGGCGCGAAGCTCCCGCTGCCGTTCGTCTTGGGCTGGCGCGTGTTCTACACGCAGCAGCACGGCGACAACCAGACCTGGGAGATCGTCCCGTCGCAGCCGTTCGGCCTGCTGGGAATCCTGCAAGGCTCGGGCGACTAGCCGGTCGCGAGCGAGCGAGTCACCGACCGAGGGGGTGCTGCGCCAGGAAGCGCAGCATCTCCTCGGTCCAATCTTTGGGCCAGCGCACGTGGTTGCGCAGGCCGAGCAGGTTCACCGCGGTCTGCCGCGCGTCGATGATGCTGTCGTCGACGGTGGCGCCGAAGGCCCGAGCTCGGCGTCGAGCCGCTCCACGTTCGGGCACATGCCGCCGCCGTCGCAGTTGTCGTGCACCTGGTACGCGGCGACGCGCGGCGCGAACACGCGTACCCATCCGCGCACCCGCGGCCTCGATCCGCCTGCACGTGCGGCTGGTGCACGCGCTCGTGATGGAGGCGGCCACCGTGTGGCTGCGCGGCGAGGCCTCGCACGAAGCGGTGGAGGCGGCCGTGCTGCAGATCGAGCGCGGGCTCTTCGCGGTCGCGCGCGACGAGCTCGGCCTCAGTGCTTCGAAGCCTCCTTTGCGACGGCGGCGTTGAGCAGGTTCGCGAGCCGCGCGCCGGCGAGCGCGACGCGCGTCTTCGCGAGCGCGATCGCCTTGCGCTGATACGAAGTGCCGCCGAGCTGGAACGGCCCGCGCCCGACACCGATCGGTGTTACATACACCGAGCTCTGCGCCAGGTCGAAGCTCTCCTGGATCCACACGTTCTCGTCCGCGATCGCGGCCAGCCGCGCGCTCGGCTGCGGCAGCGCCGCGGCGGCCGCAGTCGCCGCGGCGATCGAGTAGCTCGAGCCCAAGAGGTCGTCCCAGAACGCGTGCAGGTTCCCCGGCGGCCCGTACGGACAGAAGCGCGGGTCGTCGCACGGCACCGGCGCGTCGTTGCCTTCGATGCGCACGGTGTTCCCGCCGCGGTCGCCTTTCGGGTCGGCCTGGTCGTAGCGCGACACGCAGTGCAGCGGCTGGTGCACGTCGCCCACCAGGTGCAGCAGCCACACCAGATCGTAGGAGCGGACCTCGTCGCTCGCGTCGTGCGAGCCGAGCGCGGCGCGGAACAGCGCGATCTGCGAGGCCGCGTTCGGCGCCGGCGCGGGGACCGTGGGCGTGTTGTCGGGCGAGAACGGCTGGTCGACGAAGTGCCAGTACTTGTGCCGGAAGAAGTCCGCGTAGCCGACGTTCTGCGCGGCCGTCTGCGAGTCCTGCGAGTCGTCGTCGTAGTGCGAGTCGGAGCGGATCGCGTCGGGCCACGTCGAAGCGCGCAGGAACGCCACGCGCGTGCGGTCCTCCTTCTTCGCACCGACGATCCAGTTCGGATAGCTGGGATTGCGCTCGAGCAGCGTCGCGAAGCGCGCCTTCGCCGCAGGCGTGAGCTTCGCCCACGCGACGGCTGCCACCTGCATGTGCCCGAAGTCGTCCCACGCGCGCGCCGGCGCCGCGAGACACAGCAACACCAGCGCGAGCAGCGCGCGCTTCACAGCCGCGTGTCCGGGTGCGCTGCTTCCGACTTGCGCTGGAAGAAGGTCGGATCGACGCGCCACATCCACAGCATGAGCACGACTCCCAGCGCCATCGACACGAGCGCCATCGCCAGCGGCAAGCCTTCCTGCTCCACGCACGAGCGCACGAACACCCAGCCCAATCCCACAAAGCCCGCAAACGGCCCGAGCCCCGCGACCGTGAACGTGCGGAGGTCGTTCCAGAGCGCCTTGCGGAAGTAGATCACGCATGCGAGACCCGTGATGCCGAGATAGAACGAGATCGCGAGGCCCGTCGCGGTGACCGAGTCCGCGATCACATGGTCGGACACGAGCGACAGCGCGATGCACCACACGATGGAGATCGCGCCCATCCACAACGTGGACACGCCCGGCGTGAGGTAGCGCGGCGAGATGGCGCCGAGCGCGCGCGGCGCCGCGCCGTGCGCGGACATTGCGAGCATGGAGCGCGTCGCCGGGAGGATCGTCGTCTGCGTGGCGGCCGAGGCCGACGTGAGCACCGCCACGTCGAGCAGCTTGTCGAGCCCGAACGGCAGCACCTGGCCGCCGAGCGCGGACAGCACGTCCTCGCTGTGCGCGGCCAGGAACGCGGGCCCGTGCACCGCCTGCGCCGCCACCGCGACCAGCAGGTAGATGCCGAGCAACAGGAACGTGGACAGCACGGCCGCGTGTCCCGGCGTGTGCTCGGCGCGGTCCGTCTCTTCGTTCACGGCGACCGCCGTGTCCCAGCCCCAGTAGATGAAGATCGCCGTCAGCACGCCTGCGTCGAGCCGCGGCCCGTCGAGCTCGAACGGGTTGAGCCAGCTGGCGCTCGGCGCGAGCGAGTCGGTGAACTCGCCCGAGTACACGCGCGCGAGCGCCACGGTCGCGAACAGCGCGAGCACCGCGACTTCGGCCGCGAGCAGGAACCACTGCGTGCGCGCCGACACCTCGATGCCCACGTAGCAGATCCAGGTCATCACCACGACCCAAGCCACGCTCACGGCGGTGACCCAGAACGTGCTGGCCGCGAGCTCCGCCGCGCCGAACAACCGGAACGTGTAGCGGCCCGCGATCTGCCCCAGGCTGGCCATGATCAAGAAGTCGGCGACGAGCAGCGCCCAGCCCGCGAGCCAGCCGACCCACGGTCCCATGCTGCGCGTGACCCACGTGAAGGTCGTGCCGCAGTCGGGGTCGACGCGGTTCATCGCGTAGTACGACAGCGCGATGCACAGCATGGGCAGGAACGCGAGCCACAGCACGGCGGGCGATTGCGCCGCGACGGCCGCGGCGACCACGCCGAGCGACGCCGCGACGCTGTAGCCCGGCGCGGTGGACGCGACGCCGATCACCAAGCTCGAGACGAAGCCGAGCGCACCGACCTTGAGCCCCTTCTCGAGGGGCGTCCCGGGAACCATCGCGGACGGAACCGTACTCTACGGCGCCCCGGCAGTCATCCCGCGCGCTAGTTCGCCCAGTACACGTACTCTTCGCCAGGCTGCGCGGGCGTGCCGAGCGGGCGGTCGATGGGGATCGGACCCTCGATCAGAGACGGCCAGATGGGCTGCACCATCTGCCCGTCGAGCGCGTCGAGCTCCGTGCGCATCTCGGCGAGCTTCTCCGGCCGCGAATCGGCCAGGTTGGCCCTCTCGGTCGGGTCGGCGGCCAGGTCGAACAGCCAGTCCTTCTTCGGGCGCTCGCTCGTCTGCAGCTTCCAGCCGTGCGCGAGGATCGAGCGGTAGTGGCCCGACCGCCAGTAGATCGCTCGGCCCGTGCGCGCGTCGGGGTCGCCCTGCACGAGCTTCACGAGGTCGACGCCGTCGTACACGCGGTCGCTCGGCAGCGTCGCGCCGGCAGCGGCGGCCGCCGTCGCGAAGATGTCCACGTGCGCGATCGGCGGATCGAAGCGTGTGCCGTGCGGCAGCTTCGCGGGCCAGCGCGCGAAGAACGGCGTGTGCACGCCGCCTTCGAAGAACGTCATCTTCCAGCCGCGGTAGGGCCGGTTGATGTCGGGCAGGCCGATGTAGTTCGCGCCGCCGTTGTCACTCGTGAAGATCACGAGCGTGTCGTGCTCGAGGCCGTTCGCGCGCAGCGCTTCGAGCACCTGGCCCACGTCGCGGTCGAGCGCGCGGATCATCGCAGCGTACACGCGCAGCTCGTGGTCCTGGATCTGCGGCAGCGCGTCGAAGTCCGCGCGCGTGGCCTGCAGCGGCGTGTGCGGCGCGTTCGGCGCGAAATACAGGAAGAAGGGGCGGTTGCGGTTCGCCTGGATCGCGCGCACGGCTTCGCGCGCCAGGTAGTCCGTCATGTAGAGGTCGGGCTTGAACTTCGGCCCACCGTCCTTGGTCACGGAGCAGCGCAGGTTCGCCCAGAGGAACGCGTCGATGGGGTCGAACGACTGCTGCGAGCGCACGCTGTTCGGGTCGTCGGGGTCGAGATACATCGAGCCGCCCGCGGTGAAGCCGAGATACTCGTCGAAGCCGCGATTCTGCGGCTGCATCGGGCCCGCTTCGCCGAGGTGCCACTTGCCGAAGCCCAACGTGCGGTAGCCCTGCTTGTGCATGAGCTCGGCGAGCGTGATCTCGGAGGAGGGCAGGCCCTCGCGCGCCAGCTCCGGGACATCCTTCTCGCGCTCCTTGAAGTACACCGCGGGCGGGTCGGTGTCCTGGTTCCAGTGTGCGAACAGGCGCATGAGCCCTTTCGGCGCGGGCGTGAACTCGAAGCCGAACCGCGTCGGATAGCGGCCCGTCATGATCGCCGCGCGCGACGGTGCGCACGTGGCGTTGCCCGCGTAGCCGTGCGTGAACTCGACCCCGTCGCGCGCGAGCGAGTCGATGTTCGGCGTGGGCACTGCGCCGTTTGCGACGCCGCCGCCGCCGAAGGTCAGGTCGTTGTAGCCCAGATCGTCGGCGACGATGACGACCACGTTCGGCGGGCGCGGGCCGGAGGGCGGCGCCTCGGGACCGGGCTGCCAGCTCACTTCGCGGAACGGGCCGATGGGATCGCGCACTCGCGCGATCCAGCCCGGCGCGTGCAGCAGGATGTACTCGCGCTTCGCCCACACGGCGCCGGCGAGGATGACTGAACCGAGAAGCGTCAGAGCGAGGAAGCGGCGCATGCGGTCACCTCCCGAGCAGCGCGGCCACGAGCGCGAGCGCCAGCGCCACCACCACCCGCGGCGAGAAGAACAGCCGCGCAGGCGCGATGGGGAACGCGAGCGTGTTCGCGATGGCCGCGTGCTTGAACGGATGGATGTGCGCGAACGCCGGCATGCTCGCCATCTCGGCCAGGTCGCGGCGGCTGCGGTAGCGGATGCAGCCCACGACGGTCCAGCCGGGGTTCTTCTCGACGCCCCACGCTTCGAGATAGCCGGCGGCGGCGCGGCCCATGAGCGCTGGATGGCCGCCGCGGCGGAACAGCGCGCGCATGAACGGGCCGGTGTAGCCCTGCAGCACCTGCAGCGGCGGCTGCGGCGCGCCCCCGCCCGGCGGCGCGATGGGCTCGGGCTGCAGGCGGATCAGGTTCACCATGATGAACTCGCGCCCGTCGTCGGACTCGAGGAAGCCACGCATGCGATCGCGGCGTTCGGAGTCGACGCCGGGGTCGGCGGCGAGCTTCTTCAAGTACGCGTCGATCTCGCCCGTCGCGAGCGGGCCCCGCCAGCCCACGTACCAGCTCCAGAAGGCGAGATAGACCAGCCCCGCGGCGAGCCAGATCGCGACCGTCATGCGCGCGATTATGGCAGTAAGAGTGTCAGAATCAAGCGAAAGTCTTGATCTATCGGCAGTCACCGTGCCAGAATCCCCGCATGGCGATCCGCATCTCGGCGCGCAGACCCGCCGCGCTCGACGGGCGTGCGCGGCGAGGCGAGCGGAGCCGCGAGTCGATCGTGGCCGCGCTGCACGCGCTGGTCGGCGAGGGCATCGTGCAGCCCACGGCGCAGCAGGTCGCGGAGCGCGCGCGCGTGGGCCTGCGCAGCGTGTTCCGCCACTTCGACGACATGGATTCGGTGTACGCCGAGCTCGGCGCGCGCATCCTGGCCCAGGCGCGGCCGCTCATCGCAGACGCGCCGACCGAGGGCTCGATCGAGACGCGGCTGCGCCGCGTCGTGGCGCTGCGCAGTGCGTTTTACGAAGCGACGGCGCCGTATCTGCGCGCGCAGGAAGTCTCGCGCCGGCGCTCGCCGTTCCTGCAGCGCCAGCACCTGCGCTACGTGCGCGAGCTCCGCGAACGGCTGTGGACCGCCCTGCCCGAGCTGGCGCACGCGCCCGAGAGCGTGGCTGAGTCACTCGACCTGGTGCTGTCGTTCGAGGCGTGGGACCGGCTGCGCGTGGATCAGAAGCTGTCGCGCGAGCGCGCGTCGGGGGTGCTGGAAGGCGCGGCGCTCGCGCTCACCGCGGGGCTGCGCGCGCGAAGGGGGAAGCGATGACCGAGGCGCTCGTGATCGCCGGCGCGCCGGGCTCGCCGTACAGCCGCAAGCTGCGCGCCGTGCTGCGCTATCGCCGCATTCCGCATCGCTGGGTGCAGCACGGCTCGCCCGACGCGCGCTACCTGCCGCAGCCGCGCGTGTCGCTCCTGCCGCAGCTCGTCGGGCCCACGGGGCCCGGCGGCGCGCTCGAGGCGCGCGTCGATTCGACGCCGCTCATCCGCGCGCTCGAGCGCGAGTACGCGGGCCGCGCGGTGCGCCCGGCCGATCCCGTCGTCGCGCTCCTCGACTCGCTCGTCGAGGACTACGCCGACGAGTGGCTCACCAAGGCGATGTTCCACTACCGCTGGGTGTACGCGGCCGACATCGCGAAGGCGGCTGCGATTCTGCCGCGCTGGCGCCGCACCGACTCGCCGGAAGCCGAGCTGCGCGCGTTCGGCGAGCTCGTCGCGAAGCGGCAGATCGACCGGCTGTGGGTCGTCGGCTCGAATCCGACCACGGGCCCGCTCATCGAGGACAGCTACGTGCGGCTGTTGCACGCGCTCGACGCGCACCTGGAGCGCTCGCGCTTCGTCATGGGCGCGCGCCCTGGCGCCGCGGACTTCGGCCTGTACGGCCAGCTCACGCAGCTGGCCGGCTTCGACCCGACGCCCGCGAAGCTCGCGCTCACGATCGCGCCGCGCGTGGTCGCGTGGGTCGACGTGGTCGAAGACCTGTCGGGGATCGAGCCGGGCGACGACGCGTGGCTCCGGCGCGACGCCGTGCCCGAGACGTTCCGCCCGCTGCTGGCCGAGGCGGGCCGCACGTACGCGCCGTTCCTGCTCGCGAACGCGGCCGCGCTCGCGCGCGGCGCCGACAAGGTCGAGTGTCGGATCGACGGCCGCGACTGGGTCTCGAAGCCGTTCCCGTACCAGGGCAAGTGTCTCGAGTGGCTGCGCGAGGAGCGCGCCGCGCTCGGCGACGCCGACCGGCGCGCGGCCGACGCGCTGCTGGCGGGCACCGGGCTCGAGGCGCTCTTCGCGAAGTAGTCAGTCGAGCTTTCTCACGATCACCCGGTCGGTACCCGCGGGCAGCTCGACGAGCAGGCCGTCGTCGCCGAGCGTCCAATCGCCATGGCGCGCCTCGTCCACGCCGCGCGCGAACATGGGCTCGATCAGCTTCGTGGGGGGCGGCGGGTTCAGGTGATACAGCACGAGCAGGTGCACGCCGGCCTCGTTCGCGATCTCTGCGGCCTCGACGGGCGTGGTGTGGTACGACGGGATGTCGGCCATGATCTTCGCCGCTCGCGGGCGGTTCGCGGCCTGTGCCGCGGCGCCGATCATTGCGATCAGGTGGTTCGCCTGCGCCTCGTGGAAGAGCACGTCGGCGCCCTTCGCCGCGCGGGCGACGGACTCACACTTTGCGGTGTCGCCCGAGATCACGATCGAGCGGCCTCTGTAGTCGAAGCGGTAGCCGTACGCGGGCTTCACGGGATCGTGGTGTACCTGGAAGGCGCTCACCGTGAGGCCGTTCTCTTCCAACACGACGGCGCGCTCGGCGTTCTCGTCGAGCGACGGGATGGGCTTCGCGAGCATCCTGCCGGCGTCGGCGGGCAGGAAGTCGGCGCCGTGGTGCGCGATGCGGTAGCCCGTGTCGAGCGCGTAGGCCTCGGAGAAGCCCGCGACCACGCGCTCGACGCCCGGCGGCCCGAACACGCGCAGTGCGCTCGGCCGGCCGGCGACCCACGTGTTCAAGTTGAACTCGCCCAGGTCGCCGATGTGGTCGGAGTGGAAGTGCGTCAAGAACACGGCGCCGATGCGCGCCGGGTCGATGCGTGAGAGCGCCAGACGGTTCCACGAGCCCGGGCCCGTATCGACGATCCAGAAGCGGCCGGCCGCGAACACCGCCACGCACGCCTTCGCGCGCGTCGCGTGGGGCAGTGGCGAGCCGGAGCCGCAGAGGTACGCACGCAGTGCGTCGTCGGAGAAGAGCGGGTCGAGCTGCGGAGCCACCGCGCGCGCGATCACGCGCCTCGCCACCGCGTCCTGCACGGCGGGCACGCGCAGGGCGAGCCAGCCGCCGCCGAAGACCAGCGCGGCCGCCGCGACCACGCCGAGAAGTCCACGAACCATCGCGCCCTCCGCAACTATTGACACTAGTTGTGTCAATAGTGCACGCAACGAACCTCGAGCGCAAGCGCACCGGGGCGCACGGACGTGCGCGCGACTAGGGAGTGACTCGGCTCAGCCCGGCACGCGCTCGAACGAGGGGATGCCCGACGGGATGTGGTGGAAGGGCTGCTTGTCGATGGTGTAGATCGCCATCTGCGGCCCACCGAAGAGCTTGGGATCGTCGAACGTGCCGACCTTCAGGATCACGGCGCCGGGCACGGTCGGTGCGCGCGTGAGGAGGTGCGTACCGCAGTCGGGGCAGAACTCGCGCGTGACGGCCTTCGGCAGGTCCTTGCGGGCGAAGCCCTTGGGCGCACCCTTCGTGTACTGGAACGTGGCGCCCGGCATCGCGACGATGACGTTCGGCTCGCCGCCCGAAAAGTACTGGCACTCGCGGCAGTGACACTGCCCTTTGAACATCGGCGTGCCTTCCGCCTTGTAGCGCACGGCCTTGCAGTAGCAGCCGCCCTCGATCGTCATCGCGCGATCCTCCCGCGCGCCATCCTACCCGAAGCGCTCGTCACGGACAGGTCGGCAGGTCCTCCGGGAACGACGTCTTGAACGCGTTCGCAGACCAGCAGTTGCCCGTGCCCGAGCCGTCCCACGCGAGGTCATCGCCGAACACGGGGTCGACCAGCGGCGAGGGGCTCTTGCCGTTGCCGAACGCGGCGTTGTGGTCGACCTGGTTGTTGTCGGGGTTCGGGTCGATGTCGAGCATGGCGCACACGTCGGACGGCAGCTTGTTGCCCAGGCAGAAGTTCGCCACCGCGATGCCGTACGAGTCGTTGTCGAGCACCACGTTGTGGTCGATGCGGTTGTCGTCGACGGCGAGCGCGAGGATGCCCGTGCCGACCGGCACGCCGCACACCTCGTCGGTCGGATCGACGCACGTGTTGGCCTTGTTGTTGCCCTGCACCCAGTTGTGGTCGATGCGGTTGTTCGTGTTCTGCTTCACGTCGAGGAAGGGCAGGGTGAAGCTCAGGATGCCGCCCGTGTTGCCCGTCGACGCATTGTCGTGCAGGCGCACGTTGCTGCAGTTCTCGATCTCGAAGCCGCTCACGTTGCCGTGCACGAAGTTGTTCGAGACGTCGACGTTCGACGACTGGCCGATGTAGATGCCGGTGTCGTTCGAGCCGGTGACCACGTTCAGCGCGATCGTGCCCTTCGACGCGTGCGACGGGAAGATGCCGTACTCGGCGTTGTCGTTCGCCGCGTTGAAGGTCACGCTGAAGCCGTCGACGCAGAACAGGAAGATGCCTTCGCCGCCGAAACCGTTCACGGTGAACCCGCTGACCGACGCGCCGGCCAGGTGAGTCGTAGCGTCCGCAAGACACGTCGGTCCGTCGACGCCGGTGGGCGCGATGGCGATGCCCTGGTCCTGATTGCCCGCGTTCTCGAGCACCACCCGCTTCGCGCCGAACGGCAGGCCGACGAGGTGGATGTTCGCCTTCGTCACGACCACCGCGCACGTGTGCGTCGGATCCGTGGGACACGGTGTGCCGGCTTCGCGATACGTGCCGGGCAGCACCGTGATCGTGTCGCCGGGATTCGCAGCGTCTACCGCGGCCTGGATCGAGCCGCCGGGTTTGACGACCGCTCCGTGGCTCGAGCGAGTGGCGAACGCGGAGCTGGCGAACGAGAGCACGGCGAGGAACGCGGCGGCGGCAAGGCTGCGGGTGGGCATGGGGGACTCCCTCCGTGGTGTTCCCGGCATTCTCCGACGGCGCCGACACACGACAGTGACGGCGCGCACGAGCGGTTGACGAAAGCCGGCTGCGTCTGGTCCCATCGAGGCATGATCAAGCGGGTCGGCGGCAACTTGACGGTGCGCCGGGGCGACGCGCCCGAGGCCAGTGCGCAGCTCGAGCGCGAGGGCTGGGCGGTCCTGCGCGGCGCGCTCGACCCGGGGTGCATCGCCGTCCTGACCGACGAAATCGCGAAAGCGTTCGAGCTGTACCCGGCCGAGCGCGGCCGCGGCGACAAGTCGGAGTTCCGCTACGAGATGCTGAACCGCGCGCCCGGCTGTCAGGCGGCGGTCGGAACGCGCGCGATCCTCGACGTGATCGAGCCGCTGCTCGGCGAGGACTGCCACGTCATCGCCAACACCGCTTGGTGGAACCCGGCGAGCTTCGGCGGCGGTCCGTGGCACTGCGACGCGGGGCCGCACGTGCCGCGCCCGGAAGGCGTCGCCTGGGACGACCGCATCCCGTACCCGGTCTTTGCGATCGGCGCGCACCTGTACCTGCGCGACTGTCCGCTCGAGTGCGGGCCGACGGCCGTCATCCCCGGCAGCCACCGCTCGGGCCGCCTGCCGCCGTTCGAGCGCATGAACGACGAGTCGCTCGACTACGAAGGCCGGCGCGCCGTGGCGCTCGAGGCGCGCGCAGGCGACGTGGGCCTGTTCGTCTCCGACGCGTGGCACCGCGGTCTGCGGGCGAAGCCCGGCGGCACGGGCCGCCTGTTCCTGCAGGTGCACTACGCGCGGCGCGATCTCGCACAGCGGATCCGCACGACGGCCGACGCGAACCAGCTCTCGCAGGAGGCGATCTCGCGCATCGCGTCGCCGCGCGAGCGCACCTTGCTGGGGCTGCACTCGCCGTACTTCTACGACGGCTGAGTCACCACCGCGCTGCGCGGCCGCGCACGTCCACGTGCACGAACGGGCCGTGCGCGTCGGTCGCGGCGTAGAAGCCTGCACCGCCGACGGTCCAGTCCTCGCTCGGTCGCCGGTCGAGCGCGTCTGCGATGCCGAACACGAGCTCGGCGTCGTGCGCGTCGACGGCGCCGCTCCCGTCCCGGTCGTCCATCTTGCCGTCGCGCGGCGAGTCGTCGACGAACACGTCGGCGGCCTCGCCGTACAGGTGGCGGCTGTAGTCGGTGTGGTTGCCGATCGACTTGTTGTACGCGGGCGTGCGGTAGCCGCTCATCACCGTGAGGCTCTCGGCAGCGATGCCGCGCGCGTGCAAGGCGTCGAGCAGCGCCTCGAGCTTCGCGACGAGCCGCGGATCGATCACGAGATAGCGCGGGTAGCCCGGTGACTCCTTGCAGGCGAACTGGCCCAGGTGGAAGTGCGGCGACACGAGCTCGGCTTCGACGTCGTGCGTCAACTCGATGAAGCCCGCGGGCGGGTCGAGGCGCGTGCCTTGCACGACCTCCGAAGGCTTGTACGCGCCGATCTCGTAGCCGTTGAGCCGGCCGTTCGCGACGCGCGCGCGTGGCACGAGCACGAACACGCGCAGGTCGATCTCGTCCTTCGCGTCGCGGCTCACGGCGCGCAAACGCAGCACGCCCGGCTGCCTCGGCGCTTTCAGTCGCCATACACCAGACGGTGTCAAGTGCAGGCCGCGCGCACCCGAGAGCTCGAGCGGGAGCGTCGCCCCCGCGCGGTCGAGCGCCGAGATCTCGAGCTCGCCGCCCGGCAGCACGGCCGCCATCCAGACGCGCAGCCGCGTCTCGAGTCCGCCCTGGCGCAGCGCGAAGCGCGCGCGCGTGGCGTCGCCGTCCCAGAAGCGCCCGCCGTCCGCGCGCGCGGACGCGGCGGCCGAGACCCAGAGGGCCAAGCAGAGTCGCATGAGAAGGCGCGCTTGCATCGCGGTGCGCAGGAGTTGTACGTGTTGCGCGCGAAATCGCCAGGGAGCCCCATGCACCGCGCCGCCGCCGCCTTCGCCGCCACCTTCTTGCTCTGCGCCACGGCACGGGCGCAAGCGCCCGCGCCCGACACCGAGCTCGTGCGCGAGCGCGTCGAGCTCCTGCGCGCGAGCCCCGAGCCGGAGATCGACGGCGTGCGCATCGCGGCGCAGCGGCTGCTCTCGCAGCTGTACGAGCGCCGCGGCTTCGCGCTCGAGTGGACCGCACCCGCAGCGAGCGACGACCTGGCGCGCGCCATCCGCGACATCGACGCCGACGGGCTCGACCCCGAGGACTACCTGCGCACGCCGCTCGAGCGCGCCCGCGCTGCGGCGCTCGCGCCGAACGCGCTCGCACAAGCGCGCGTCGACTGGGACCTCCTGCAGACCGAGGCACTCGTGCGCCTCCTCTACCACTTGATCCTCGGCAAGGTCGACCCGCGCACGTTCGACGCGAACTGGAACTTCACGCGCGAGATCCACCGCGACGACCCGGCGGGCTTCGTGCAGTCGATCATCGACTCAAGCGAGGTGTATGCGCGCATCCAGCGCGAGAAGCCCGACCACGACTTGTACAGGAAGCTCGTCGCCGCGTACGCGCGCGAGCGCGCCGCAGCGGAAGGCTGGAAGCCCGTTCCCGGAGGCCCCACGTTGAAGACGGGAGTCACGGACTCGCGCGTCGCCGAGCTGCGTGCGCGGCTCGTCGCGAGCGGCGACCTCGAGCCCGGCGCGGCGTCGGGAGACGCCTACGACTCCGCCGTCGAAGCCGCGGTGAAGTCGTTCCAGACCCGGCACGGCCTGGGCGCCGACGGCGGCGTCGGGCCCGCGACGCTCGCCGCGCTGAACGAGCCGCCGACCGCGCGGCTCACCCAGCTGCGCGTGAACCTCGAGCGCGGCCGCTCGCTGCTGCACGACCTGCCGGCCACGTTCGTGGTCGTGAACGTCGCCGGCTTCGAGGTCTACTTCGTGCGCGACGACTCCGTCGTGTGGCGCGCGCGCGCGCAGGTGGGCAAGCCGTACCGCGCGACGCCGATCTTCCGCTCCGAGATGAGCTACCTGGTCGTGAACCCCACGTGGACCGTGCCGCCGGGGATCTTCGCGAACGACGTGCTGCCGCAGCAGAAGCGCGACCCGAGCACGCTCGCGAAGAAAGGCCTCGAGGTCGTCGACGCCGACGGCCGCGTCGTGCCGGCTTCGTCGATCGACTGGGCCAAGGTCACGCCGCGCAACTTCCGGTACATGCTGCGCCAGCCCGCGGGTCCGACGAACGCGCTCGGCCGCGTGAAGTTCATGTTCCCGAACTCGCACTCCGTCTATCTGCACGATACGCCGAGCAAGAACCTGTTCGACCGCGACGACCGCGCGTTCAGCTCGGGCTGCATCCGCGTCGAGAACCCGTTCGAGCTCGCCGCCTACCTGCTCGAAGGGCAGAAGGGCTGGAGCCGCGCCGACCTCGACGCCGCGGTCGCCGCCGGGAAGACGCGCACGATCACGCTCGCGCAGCGCGTGCCGGTGCTGCTGCTCTACTGGACCGCGTGGGTCGAACCGGACGGCAAGCTGCAGCTGCGCCGCGACCTGTACGGCCGCGACGCGAAGGTCGCAGCGGCCCTGGCCGAGCCGTTCCACATCCGGCGGCCCGCCGCAAACGTCCGGCGCTGATCTCTTAGAATGCGCACGTGAGTCCGCCGCCGCGCGACGAGTGGATCGAGCACCTTCTCGACGTGCTGTCGCCGCTCGGGCGCGTCGGCGCGCGGCGGTTCTTCGGCGGGCACGGACTCACGCTCGCGGGCGAGCAGTTCGCGTTCGCGAGCGACGGCGTGCTGTACCTGCGGGCGGACCGCGAGCTTGCGGCGGAGCTCGAGGCGCTCGGCGCGGAGCCCTTCTCGTACGAGACGCGCGTGCGGAAGGTGAGCGTGAAGAGCTACTGGTCGGTGCCCGGCGCCGGGCTCGACGACGCGGACCAGCTGGTCGTCTGGGCCAAGCGCGCGGCGGCGGTCAAAAGAAGCCGGTCCCGGACTCGAGCCCGAGCAAGACGCGGGCGGCGGGCTCGATCAGGGCGGGCGACACCGTAATGTGTTGGGCCACGACGTGCACGTCGCGCATGCGGCGCTCGAGCGGGCTGGCGAGGAAATTGGCGCTCGTGCCGGCGGCCGCGTGCACGAGCTCCACGGCGCGGGCGCTTGCCGCCACGGCCTGGGAGCAGGCGAGCTGAACCAGCGCGCGCTGCTTCGTCGTGGGCGTGCTGCCGGCGCGCACCGTCTGCCAGATCTCGTCGACCGCCTCGAACACGAAGGCGCGCGCCGAGCGCAGGCGCGTCTCGGCGTCGGCGTACGACGCCTGCGCGAACGTGCGCTCGCGCAGCGGTGCGCGCATGCCGCGCGGCACGCGCTCGGACGCGAGCTCCGCGAACGCGTCGAGCGCGCCGCGCGCGATGCCCGTCGCCACGCCGACCTTGTTGTACGCCAGCCGCGAGAACGCCGGCAGGCGGAACAGCGGGCCGCTCTCGCGCAGGCGCTCGGCCATCACCGCGGTCGTGAAGCGGTCGGGCACGAACACGTCGCGAAGCTCGACGTCGTGGCTGCCCGAGCCGCGCAGGCCCGCGACGTGCCACGTGTCGATCACGTGGAAGTCGGCGCGCGGCACGAGCACCTCGAGCAGCTTGTTCTTGCCGTCCTCTTCCAGCACGCACTGGCCCCAGAACCAGTCGCTGTGCCGACAGCCGCTCGCGAACGGCCAGCGCCCGCTCGCGCGCACGCCGCCTGCCACGCGCACCGCGCGCCCCACGGGATTCAGCGCGCCCGACAGCACGACCTCGGGGTGCTTCGCGATGACCTCTTCCGCGACGTCGGGGCGCAGCGCCGCGCTCGCGAAGCCCATCACCTCGACGCCGATCATCAAGGTCCAGCCCGACGAGCCGTCCGCCTCCGAGATCGCCTCGATCGTCAGGATCTGCGCGCGCGGCTCGGTCTCGGCGCCGCCGGCCGAAGCCGCGGCCGCGATGCGGAACAGCCCGGCTCCCGCCAGCGCGCCGACGACTTCGCGCGTCAGCGTGCGGTCGGCCTCGGCGCGGTCCGCGTGCGCGCGCACGAGTGGCATGAGCTCACGGGCGCGCGCGACCAGCACGTCGCCCGTGAGTGTCTCGGCGGAAGCCATCGCTCCCATTCTACGCCGGTCGCTCAGCGCAGGCAGACCGCCTCGACGTTGTTGCCGTCCGGGTCGATCAGGAACGCGGCGTAGTACTTCGGCGAGTAGTCCTTGCGCACGCCGGGCGCGCCGTTGTCCTTGCCGCCCGCGGCCAGGCCGGCCTCGTGGAAGCGGTCGACTGCGGCTCGGCTCGCCGCGGTGAACGCGACGTGTGCGCCCGGGCCCTTGGCGCCCTTCGTCTGGTACAGCCACAGCGCGGGTGCGCCCTTCGGGCCCAGCCCCGCGCTCGACGCGTCGTGAGAGGCGAGCTCGTGCCCCAGCGCGCCGAGCGCCGCCTCGTAGAAGCGCACGCTGCGCGCGACGTCCTTCACCCGGAGACCGACGTGATCGTACATGGGAACCTCCACTCTTCCGTGTGGAACCGAGGCTAGAGCGACGCGGCGAGGCGGTCTTGGAGGATCTTGCGGTCGCCCCGCGCGGCGCGCCGGAACGCGCGCGGCGACACGCCGGCGGCGCGGTGGAACGTGCGCACGAAGTTCGACAGGTCGGCGAAGCCGACGCGATAGGCGACCTCGGTGATCGAGCGCTCCTCGTCGGCGAGGAGCCGCGCCGCGTTGCGCAGGCGCGCGCGCAGCAGATACTGGTGCGGAGTCACTCCGAGCACCTTTGTGAACGTGCGCAGGAAGTGGAACGCGCTCAGGCCGACGGCGTGGGCCGTGCGCGCCAGGTCGACCTCTTCGTGCGAGTGCGCCTCGAGCCACAGCGCGGCGTCGACGGCGCGGCGGCGGTCGCGCTCGGCGGGCGCGGCCGCGCGCGCGTGCCTGCCGGACGCCAGCGCGACGAAGCGCGCCGCGAGGAAGAGCGCGAGCTCCTCGGCGCCCGCGCTCTTCCCCGCAGCCGCCGACTGCGCGAGCTCGCCGAGCACCACCAGCTCGGGGAGCGGCGGCAGCCCGCCGGCCCGCCAGCGCTCCGGCTCCGCGCCCAGCTCGGCCACGAGCGCGGGGGCGAAGTGCAGCGCGAGACACTCGTCGCCCACGGCGTGGTCGTGCGTGCAAACGTACTCGTCGCCGGGCCGACCGACCAGGAGCGACCCCGCCACGAGCTCGTACGACTTGCCGCCCGTGCGGTAGCCGAAGCTTCCCTTGCGCACGTACGCGATCGAGAAGCCGGCATGGAGCTCGGTGTAGGGGCGCTCGGCGCGGTCGACCTTGCAGCGATAGTCGTCGACGCGGACGGAGCGGGTCTCGAGGAGGGTGGTCGCGCTCACCTGCCCGAATTGTAGCGGCGCTACACGCTCGCGGCGCGCCACAGGAGCAAGCTCGCAGCCGTGCGGTACGGGGCCCACCGCTCGCCGCGCGCGAGCAGCTGCTTCGGCGTGGGCAGCGTGCGCTTGCGGAACGCGGCGGCGAAGCCTTTGCGCACGCCGTAGTCGCCGGCGGGCAGCACGTCGGGCCGGCCGAGCCGGAAGATCAGCAGCATCTCGACCGTCCAGCGGCCGATGCCGCGCACGGTGGTGAGGCGCTCCACGATCTCCTCGTCGTCGAGCGCGCGCACTTCGGTGAGGCTCGGCAGCTCGCCGGCGGCGGTGCGCTTCGCCAGGTCGCGCAGTGCCGCCGCCTTCGCGCGCGACAGCCCGGCGCCGCGCAGCTTGGCTTCGCTGCTGCGCAGGATCTGGCGCGGCGTGAAGCCGTCGGCCGAGTGCGGGAAGAGCGCGCACACGCGCGCGTGTATGGTCGCGGCCGCCTTCGCGGTGAGCTGTTGGTAGACGATCGCCTCGGCCAGCATGCCGAACACGCTCGCGGCGTGGCGCAGGTCCGGGCGCGGCGGGTCGGCGCCGTTGGCTACACGCGCGAGTGTGGGTTCCACTTCGCGGAGGTGCGCGAGCGCTGCTGCGGCGTCCCAAGTCGGCCCGGGCTCGCCCGCGAAGAGCCCGCGCTGCGCAGCGGCCGCGGCGCCTTCGAGCGCCAGGATGCGCCGCTTCGTCGCCGCGCCGCCGTTCGCGGAGAAGCCGCCGAGGCGGCCGTCGGCCGCCAGCACGCGGTGGCACGGCACGAGCAGCGCGAGCGGATTCTTGCCGAGCGCCTGGCCCACCGCGCGCGCCAGCCGCGCATCGCCGAGCTGCGCGGCCAGCTCGCCGTACGAGCGCGTCTCGCCGGGCGGGATCGCGCGCGCGGACTCGTACACGCGGCGCTGGAACGTGGGGAGCGCCGCGAAGTCGAGCTCGATCTCGTGAAGCGCGCTCGCCTCGCCGCGCAACAGCGCGACCAGGCCGTCGATCGCGCGCTGCACCGCCGCGGGCGGCGCCGCCTCGCTCGCACCCGGGAAGCGCCGGCGCAGGCGCGCGCGCGTGGCGGCAAGGCCGCCTTCGGGCAGCTGCACGCCCACCACGCCGCGCTCGCTCCACGCGAGCCCGCAGCATCCGAGCGGCGTGTCGAAGTACGCGAGGCCCAGCGCGGACATGCGTGGCGAGCGTAGCACCGCGCCCGCGGCGGACTTGGAGGATCTTGCTCTCGCTAGTGGCCGAAGACCTGCTTCAACAGGTCGGTGGCGCGCGCAGCCGGATCCTTGCGGATCTTCTTCTCCTCGTCGCCCACCACCTTGAACAGGCCCGCGAGGGCCTCGTCGGTCACGTAGCCGTTCAGGTCGAGCTTCGGCGCCGACGTGAAGGGCGTCTTCGTGTACTCGCCGACCAGCGCGTCGTACTGCTTCGCCACGCCGACTTTCTGCATGGCCGCGTCGACGATCGGGCGGAACTTCTCGCGCAGCGGCGCGCTGGTGGTCTTCTTGAAGTACGTGGTGGCCGCGGTGTCGTTGCCCTTCAGGATCCCGACGGCGTCGCTGAACGACATGTTCTCGACGGCGTCCACGAACACGGGCGTCGCCTCGGCGGCGGCGTGCTCGGCAGCGTGGTTCATCGCCGTCTCGAGCTCGTCGACCTGCGAGCCCATGCCCACCGCGCGCAGCCCCGTCGCCATGGTCTCGAGCTTGCCGGGCAGGTGGATGTGGATGTTCGGGTCGTCGAGGAAGCCGCCGGGCTTCGACGTCGCTGCGACCGCGCGCTGCGACGCGAGCTTCAGCGCGTCTTTCAGCGCAGCGGCGGTGGTGGCGTCGGAGGTCTGGCCGGCGAACAGCAGCAGCGCGGCGGCCAGCAGCGCAGCCATCAGGCCGCCCGCCGCGAGCGGTGGAACGGGCGGTCGCCGAGGATGGTGGCGCGGTTCATGATGCGCCGCGCGGGCAGGTAGTCGTTCACCGCGTAGTGCTGCGTGATGCGGTTGTCCCAGAACGCGACGGCGTTCGGGCGCCACTTCCAGCGCACGTGGTATTCGGGCTTCTGCACGTGCTCGAAGAGCATGCCCAGGAGAGCGTCGCTCTCCTTGCGCCGCAGGCCGACGAGCTTCGACGTGAAGCCGTAGTTCACGAACAGCGCGTCGGCGCCCGTCTCGGGGTGCGTGCGCACGACCGGGTGCACCACCGGCGGGTGCTCCTCGACGGCCCTCGCGTGCTTCTCCTGGCCGGCGCCCTTCGCCACCGTGCCGCGCGCCGGGAAGCCGCGGGCGAAGTCGTGCACCGCGTCGAGGCCCGAGAGGAACTCGGCGAGCGGGCGCGACAGGCCCTCGAACGCGGCCTGCATGTTCGCCCAGAGGGTGTCGCCGCCGTCCGCGGGCAGGAGCTTCGCGTACAGCACGGCGCCGAGCGGCGGCGTCTCGATGAACGTCACGTCGGTGTGCCAGGCGTCGTTGTCCGTCGGGTTGCCGGCGTGGTTGTCCAGGATGAAGAGCTCGGGCGCTTCGGGCACGCCCGGGTACAGCGGGTGCGTATGCAGCGCGCCGAAGCGCGCGGCGAAGTCGCGCTGCTCGGTCGGCGTGATGTGCTGGTCTTCGAAGAAGATCACCTTGTGCGCCAGCAGCGCGGCGCGGATCTCGGCGATCTCCTCGTGCGCGAGCGGCTTGGCCAGGTCGACGTTCTCGACCACCGCGCCGATGGTCGGCGTGAGCGTGCGGATCGGAAACCTGCGCGCCATGGAGCCCTCCGCTGGGCCCCGATTGTGACACAGGTGTGCGTCACGCGAAGGACGAGATCTCGAGCGCGGCGATGCGGCGCACGAGCGCCGCCGGGTAGGCCGCGCTCGCCAGCACCGCGGCGAGCACGAGCGCCGCCAAGAGAGCGAGCCGCGCCCAGTCGAAGTGTGTGTCGAGGATGAGCCCGAACTCGTCGGCCATGATCTCGAGCAGCGGGCTCGCGACGAGCGCGCCGAGCACGCCGCCGATCGCGATGGACCCGCACGCGAGCAGCGCGGCGTCGGCGAGGACCAGCGCCGCGAGCTGGTTCGGCGCCGCGCCCGCGGTGCGCAGCAGGACGAGCTCGCGGCGGCGCGCCGCGGCGATGCCCAGCAAGAGGTTCGCGATCGCGACGCCGCCGAGGCAGAGCGCGAGCGACCCCACGCCGAAGAGCAGCGCGTCGAAGTTGCCGGCGAACGCGCGCGCCTGCTCGAGCAGCGCCGCCTGGTCGGTGAAGAACAGTCCGGCGGCGTCGGCGGTGGCGCGCCGCACGGCCGCGATCACCGGTGCGGGGTCGCCGGCGGTGAAGAACAAGAGACTCGACGCGCCCGTGCGCGGCCAGTGGGCGTCGAACGCGGCCAGGTCGAGGTACACCACGCCCATCGGCCCGGCGAGGTTCGGGAACGTGCCCGCGACGCGGAAGCGCACGGCGCCGCTCGGCGTCGGCAGCTCGAGCTCGTCGCCACGCGCCACGTCGTAGCGGCGTGCGAAGGTCTCCGAGACCGCGACCTCGCCGCGCGCGAGCGCGGCCAGCGTGTCGCGCTCGCCTTCGTGGCCGGGCGCGAACACGCGGTGGCGCAGCGAGGCCTCGGCCTGGTACGCGGACAGCGCGACCTCTTCGCCGCGGAACAGCGCGTGCGCAAGGTAGCGCTCGCACACGTCGGTCACGCCGGGCGCCGCGCGAATCGTGGCGACCACCGCGGGCGCGATGCGCTGGCCGAGCTCGGGCTCGAGCGGTGCGTTCGCCGTCACCTCGACGCCCCCGGGATAGCGCGCGCCGACGAACGCGGCGAGCGTGGCGCCGAAGCTCGCGGACAGCACGAGCGCACCGAGCACGAACGCGACCAGGCACGAGATCGCGGCGACGGCGAGCGCCGTCCCGCGCGGGCGCGCGGCGAGGCCGGTGCCGAGCAGGTGCCCGACGCCCGGCAGTGCGCGCGACAGGCCGGCGCGCCGGCGCGCGGCGAAGTCGAGCGCGGGCCGCACCAGGCTCGCGGCGAGCGCGGCGCCGATCGCGAGCTCCGCCGGCGCGCGCACGCGCGGCGGGATGCCGCGCAGGAGCGCGCACGCGCCGAGCGCGGCCGCGAGCACGAGCGGGCCCGGCAGCCGCGTCGGCGCGGCGGCGGCGCGCGGCGCCTCGGGCGCGGCGTCGGCGAGCCAGCGCCGCGTGGCCGCGCGCGCCGGGCCGACCGCGCCCGCGAGCGCGCTCGCGAAGCCGACCGCCGCGGCGAGCGCCACGGTGCCGGGCGAGACCGAGATCTCGGCCGCGATCGCCGCGCTGCCGACGAAGAAGTCCGCGATCGCGGTCATCGCCGGCACGAAGCGCCCTGCGAGCACGCGCCCCGCGGCGAGGCCGAGCGCCGTGCCGACCGCCGCGTACGCGAGCGCATCGCCGAGAATCAGCACGGCGACGTCGCGCGCCGCGAAGCCCGTGGCGCGCAGCACCGCGAACTCGCGCAGCCGGCGCTCGACCGCCGTCGACAGCGCCGCGTACGAGAGCAGCGCGGCCACCGCCGAGCCCAGGCCGGCGAGCATGAGCACCGCGGCGCGCAGGCCTGCCACCGTCTGGCCCAGCGCGTCGGGATGGCGGCCGGGGCGCTCGACCGTCGCCGTACCGGCGGCGACTCGCCCGAGCTCGGCTTCGAGCGCGTCGAGCGACACACCCGGCGCGGGTACGACCTCGATCCTGTCCACGAAGCCCGCGCGCCCCAGGAGCGCCTGCAGCGCGTACACGTCCATCACCGCGATCTGGCCCGCGTACGCGCGCGCGACGCCGGCGTCGGCAAGCAGGCCCTCGACGTGCAGCGTGCGCGCGCCGAGCGGGCCGTGCACGGCGAGCGCGTCGTCGAAGCCGACGCCCGCCTGCGCCGCGAGCCCTGCGGACAGCAGCACCGCATCGCTGCGCGCCACGACCTTCAGCGGATCGCGCACGTCGACGCCGCGCCGGTGCGCCGCCAGCTCGCCCGCCGCGCCCTCGGCGAGCAGGTCGATGCCGAGCACGTGCACGGGCACGCGCGCGGCGTCGACGGTGAGCGTCGCCGACAGCGCGCCCGCGGCGCTCGCCACGCCGGGCGCGTGCGCGATCGCCTCGATGAGCCGCTCGGGCACGCCGAGCTCGCCGGCCGTGACCTCGAGCGGCGCGTCGCCCGCGAGCGCGGCGGCCGTGCGGTCGGCCAGGCGCTGCACCGCGCGCGAGCTCATCTCGAGGCTCGTCGCGAGCGCGGTGCTTGCCGCGATGGCGACGACCGTGACGAGCGCGAACACCCGGTTCGCGCCCAGCGCCGAGTTCACGCCGAGCACGACGCCGACGGGCACGCGCCAGCGGCGGCCGATCAACTCGCGGCCGTCGCGGCGCGCGCGCCCGCGCCGTCGCGTTCGAGGGCGCCGTCGCGCAGCTCGACCACGCGGTCGGCGAACGCCGCGGCGTCGAGGTCGTGCGTCATCATCACGAACGCGGTGCCGCGCTCGTCGCACAGCTCGCGGAACAGCGCGAGCACGCTGCGCCCGGTCTCCGAGTCGAGGCTGCCCGTCGGCTCGTCGGCCAGCACGAGCACCGGCTCGGCGACGAGCGCGCGCGCGATCGCCACGCGCTGCATCTGGCCGCCCGACAGCTCGCCCGCCGCGCGCGCGCCGTGGCCCGGCAGACCGAGCCGCGCGAGCAGCGCCTCGACGCGCCCGCGCACGCGCGGGATCGTCCAGCCGTCGAGCAGCAGCGGCAGCGCCACGTTGTGCTCGACCGACAGCGTGGGCACCAGGTTGAAGAACTGGTACACGAGCCCGATGTGGCGCCGGCGGAAGCGCGCGGACTCGCCCTCGGACAGCCGCGACAGCTCGGTGCCGCCGACCGCGACGCGCCCGGTGTCGGGCCGGCGCAGCCCCGCCACCACGTGGAGCAGCGTCGTCTTGCCGCTGCCGCTCCGCCCGCGCACGACCACGAACTGCGCGCGCGGCACCACGAGCGAGAGCGCGCGCAGCGCGCGCACGCCCGAGTCGCCGGCGCCGTACGTCACGCATACGTCTTCGGCGACGACGGCCGGCGCTCGCGGGTCCGCGCTCATCCCCGAAGACTAACACGAAAAGTGACTCGCAAGAGTGACTCGTGCGAGTCACTCGCCCGAGCGGGCCGACTTCGGCGAGCCGGCCGGATCGTCCCGCCGATTCTGGCTAGTGCGCGGGTACGCCGGGTCGCACGTCGATGCTGACGCCGGCCAGGAACTTCTCGCCCTCGGCGTCGAGCGCCGGGTCGATGTCGGCCGCCTTGCCCTGCTGTGAGTAGATCAGGTAGATGCCCAGCCGCGGATCCGACGGGTGGTTGCAGTAGAAGCCGTGGTACGTGGTGACGAGCGGGTCGCGCGAGCTCACGCGGTCGATCCGCAGGCAGAGCTGGCCCTGCCGCGTGAGTCCGGAGACCGACGCCGACACGAGCTTCGCGCTGGCGGGGATGGCCTCGAGCTTCGGGCCCATCTCGGCGAGGAGCGCCTCGGGCGTGTCGAGCGCCTTGTCGCGCAAGCCGAGCGCGACTCGCACGTAGAACGTGTGCGCCGGGTTGTCGAGCGTGCGCCACAGCACCACGGCCGACGGCCCCTCTTCGGCGGCGACGAAGACCCAGCGCGGATCGCTGGGCTCGTCGAACGAGAAGCCGATGTACTCGCGCCGCTTGGGGCCGGCGGGCGCGGCGGGCTCGGGGGGAGCCGTCGCGCAGCCGACGACCAGGGCGAGGGCCAGCGCGGCTGCGAATCGCGTCATGTCGGGTGGCTCCTCGCGCACACACCCTAGCAGGCGGGGCGACCCGCGGGCGATGCGCAAGAGCTCCGCAGTGCCGGACCCGACTTGCGGCTCGCCTGCCGGCGGCCTGCGTCCGAATTGCGCGCGCGCGTCCGCGTCCGAGCGGTGTCGGGCCCAAGCGCCGCTCAACTCCACGTCTGGCGCCGCCGATCCATGAATGGACGCGCGAGGGGCACTCGGGGAGCGAATGGCGAAACGGCGCACGCAGGCGTGGCTTCTGGCCCTCGCCGCGTTCGCTTTGGTCGCCGCCGACGGGCCGCGGGACGCGCGGCTCCAGCTGGCCGTGGGCCAGGTCGAGATCGCGCCCGCGCCGGGCGCCGGCTTCGCCGAGGCGCACTCCGGCGACGTGCTGCCCGCCGGCAGCCAGGTGCGCACCGGGCCGGGCGCGCGCGTCGAGATCCGTGTCGACGCCGGCGTCGTGCAGCTCTACGAGCGCTCGCTGGCGCGCATTCCCAGCGGGCCCGAGGGCGCCCGCAAGCTCGAGATCGCGCGCGGCGCGGCCGGCTTCGACATCCACGCGCGCGGCGGCCAGGCGCCCTACGAGGTGCGCACTCCGCATTCCGTCGTGCTCGTGAAGGGCACGCGCTTCACCGTGACCGCCGATCCCGACGGCTCGACGGTGTCGGTCACGCGTGGCGTGGTCGGCCTGCGCCGGCTGGGCAGCGCGGACCGCGAGCTCCTGGTTCACGCCGGCTTCGGGGCGGCGGGCGGCGCCGGTCGCCCGTTTGCGCTCGGCCTCCTCGACCAGAAGGGCGATCCATGGGAGGCCTGGTCGACGGGCGCCGCCCCGTCGCGCCCGTTGCCGGCCCCTTCCGCCGACCGTCTGGCTCCCGCGAGCCCGGACGAGACCGAGGTCGTGCTGCAGGGCGCGCACGACGCGACTCTGCACGTGGTCGCGTCGCGCGCCGAGCACCGCGTGGTCCTGTTCGGCAGCAACGGCTTCAACGCGGCGCTGTCGAAGGCCGACCTCGACCAGGTGCTGCGCGGCAACACCGCGCTGCTCGGCCCGCAGCTGCTCGGCATGCTGCGCCAGCGCGGCGTGGCGCCGGCAGCCTTCGCGCACCAGGTGCTCGACAACCTGTAAGATCGGCGCATGCCGAGGCTCTCGAAGCTGTCGCGCTCGGTCGCAGGGCGGGGGGTGTTGGTCACCGGCGCGGCGAGCGGCATGGGTCGCGCCACTGCGATCCTGTTCGCCGACGAAGGCGCGAAGGTCGCCGTGACCGACCTCGACAAGGACGCCGTCGGCCGCGTGGTCGAGGACATCCGCGGCGCGGGCGGCGACGCGCGCGGCTGGGTACTGGACGTGGGCAGCGACGCCGAGGTGGCGCGCGTCGTGCCCGAGATCGCCGCGGCGCTCGGCCGGCTCGACTGCGTGGTGAACAACGCCGGCATCGCGCGCTTCTCGCCGATCGACGGACCCGACTACTTCCAACACTGGGATGTGTCGGTCTCGGTGCTCCTCACGGCGCACGTGCGCGTGATCCGCGCGGCGCTGCCGTTCCTGCGCAAGTCCGACGCCGCGCGGATCGTGAACATCGCCTCGACGGAGGCGCTGGGCGCCACCAAGTACGGCAGCCCCTACACCGCCGCGAAGCACGGCGTGGTCGGGCTCACGCGTTCGCTCGCCGTGGAGCTCGGGCCCGAGGGCATCACCGTGAACTGCATCTGCCCGGGTCCGATCCGCACGGGCATGACCGCGGCCATCCCCGACGAGCAGAAAGCGATCTTCGCGAAGCGGCGCACGGCGCTGCTGCGCTACGGCGACCCGGAAGAGGTCGCGCATGCGACCCTGTCGTTCTGTCTGCCCGCCGCGCGGTACGTGACGGGCGCGGTGCTGCCGGTGGACGGCGGCCTGACGATTCGAAACGCGTAAGCACGGAGGAGACGGTGATGGGGCTCTTGTCCTGGCTCGTGCTCGGCTTGCTGGCGGGCGTGCTGGCCAAGTGGCTCATGCCCGGGCCCGACGGCGGAGGCCTGGTCCTGACCCTGCTGCTCGGCATCGCGGGCGCGTTCGTCGGTGGCTTCCTGGCGTCACTCTTCGGTCTGGGCAGCGTGAGCGGCTTGAACGTGGGCAGCGTGCTGACCGCGACCGCGGGTGCGCTCGTGCTCCTGTGGGCGCACCACCGGCTGCGCGCGAGCGGCTGACCCCGGCGCGTGCGCGAGGCCCCGCTGAAGAGCCGCGCGGCGCTCGTCACGGGCGTGTCGCGGCGCGCGGGGATCGGCTTCGCGATCGCGAAGCGCCTGGCCTCGCTCGGCGCGGACCTGTGCGTGCAGTCGTTCGCGCCCTACGACGCCGCGCAGCCGTGGGGCGCCGACGCCGACGGGCCCGCGGCGCTCGCCGCCGAGCTGCGCGGGCTGGGCGCGCGCGTGCTCGAGCACGCCGCGGATCTGGCCGACGCGGCTGCCCCGGCGCGCGCCGTCGACTCCGCCTGCCGCGAGTTCGGCCGGCTCGACGTGCTGGTCGCGAACCACGCGCACTCGGGCGCGGGCGCGCTCGAGGCGCTGCGCGCGGACGACGTCGACCGCCACTTCGCGGTGAACGTGCGTGCGACGCTGCTGCTGGTCCAGGCGTTCGCGGCGCGGCACGACGGGCGCGCCGGCGGGCGCGTGGTGCTGCTGACGTCGGGGCAGGACCGCGGGCCGCTGCCCGGCGAGCTGGCGTACGCGGCGTCGAAGGGCGCGCTCGCCGCGCTGGTGCCGTCGCTGGCCGCGCACCTGGCGCCGCGCGGCATCACGGTGAACGCCGTCGACCCCGGTGCGACCGACACCGGCTGGGCGCCGCCCGACCTACACGAAAGAGTGTTGAGCGCGCACCCGCAGGGCCGCTGGGGCCTGCCGGACGACGCGGCGCGGCTCGTCGCGTGGCTCGCGACCGACGACGCGCGCTGGGTCACGGGTCAGGTGATCCACTCGACCGGCGGCGGCTAGCCGGCCGCGAGGAACTCCAGCGCCTTCGCCGTGAACGGCGCCGCCTGGGCCAGGAAGATCGGCCCGTGCCCGCCCCCCGGTACGACCCAGAGCTCGGCGCGCGGCAGCCCGCGGAAGAGCTCGATGCCGCGCTCGACGGGAATCAGCGGATCGCGGTCGCCCTGCACCAGCAGAGTTCGCGCCGAGATCCGCGCGAGCGCGGCGCGGTCGAACGCCATGTCGGTCGAGTCGTCGGCGAGGGCGCGCATGGCGCGCCAGATCGCGCGGATCTGCGCATCGCCGTGCGCGTGCCGGCCGCGCATCTCGGCCCACTCTGCCTCGGGCCGGTCGTCGGGCGAGACTGCGCGCATGATGCGCCGCGCCTCCTCGCCGTACGAGGCGACCGCGCTCACCACGACCATCGCCGAGATGCGCTCCGGCGCGAGCGAGGCCGCGTGCAACAGCACGTTCCCGCCCATGCTGACGCCGATCGCGCGGCAGCGCGCGACGCCGAGCGCATCGAGCAGGGCCAGCAGGTCGAGCGCGCACTGACGGTGCGTCAGCTCCGCGAGCGCGTTCGTGGAGCGGCCGTGGCCGCGCGCGTCGACCGCGATCGTGCGGTACGCGCGGTCCAGTGACTCGCGCCCGGCGTGCCGCCAGTCGCCGCTCGAGCCGCCCATGCCGTGCAGCAGCACGAGCGGCGCGCCGTGCCCCGACTCGTCGAAGTGGAGCTCGATCCCGTTCACGCGCACCGATCGCTCCTTGGCCATCGCCCCTCCGCCGTGGCCGGAAGCCTCACCCGAATCCGCGCGAATGGACAGCCCTGGCCGCGCCGCCCGCCCCCGCGTACGATGCCGTCGGGGAAGGGCGATGGGAGCGCACGCGTGAAGCGAATGCGCGCGCCAGACTGGCTCCTCTTGGGCGCATTGAGTGTGCTCTTTGCGGCCAGTCTGCTGCTGCACCTGCGCGCGGTGCTCGCCACGCGGCTCGCGAGCCCGGGGGTGCTCGTGAGCGGCGCGGCGAGCCCCGACGACTGGCCGCGGATCGCGCCGTCGCTGCCGCGCCTCGACGGCGTCGTGCTGCCGGTTGGCGCGCGCGTGCTGCGCATCGGCGAGCTGGACGCGCGCGGGCTGGGCGAGGTGCGCTTCTTCGTCGCCCAGCTCGCGCAGGTGGCGGACGGGCGGCTCGAGCTCGTCGTCGACCGCGGCGCGGGTCCCGAGCGGCTCGCGGTCGGCGCCGGGCGGGCCGTGCTCTTCTGGTGGTGGTATCTGCCCCAGTCGCTCGCGTTCGCCGCGCTCGGCGTGGTGTCGATCTTCTGGGTGCCCGACCGCAAGGTCGCGCGCCTGGGCCTGGCGGGCGCCGTGCTGTACGCAACGGTGTGGCTGCGCTTCTTCGGCCCGTCACCCGGATGGACCTACACATGGATGTGTGCATCGGCACTCGAGACGTCCCTCGCGCTGCCGCTCAGCCTGCGCGTGATGCTGCTCTTCCCCGTGGACGCCGCGCGCAACGGCCCGCTCGCGCGCTTCGGGCCCTGGCTGTTCGCGGCGATCGGGCCCGCCTCGCTCGGCATCACGTGCAACTGGCCGCTGCCGCTCGGCGTCGCGCTGCCGCTGACGTTCGCGCTCGGCGCCGCAGCCGTGGCGACGGCGCTCGGCATCCTGGCGGTCGGCTATCGGCGTTCGGGCCCGATCGGCCGGCGCCAGGTGAAGTGGGTGCTCTACGGCGGCTATCTCACGGGCGTGTTCGCGCTCGGCGCGCTGGCGCTGGCGGCGTCGTCGCCGGCGCGCTGGTGGCTGGTCGAAGCCGCGTCGCCGTGCGGGGTGTTCCTGGCGGCCGGGTATCTCGTCGCGATGGTGCGCTTCCACCTGGCCGACGTGGACCGCGTGATCGGCGCGACCGCGACCTACTCGGTGCTCGCGGTGATCGGCATCGCGGGGCTCTTGAGCTGCGTGCCGCCCGTCGCCCAGGCGGCGAGCGACACGATGGGCGTCGACTTCGGGACCGCGCAGACGGTGCTCTCGCTCGGCGTCGCGGTGCTCGTCGTGCCCGGCTACCGCGTGCTGCGCCCGCGTCTGGAGCGGCGCATGTTCCAGGAGCGCGCGGCGTTCGAGGACGGCATCGCGGAGCTCCTGCGCGAGATCGGCGGCCAGCGCGAGGCGGCGCCGCTGGTGGAGCTGGCGGGCAAGCGGCTCGACGGGCTGCTGCGCCCCGAGAGCGTGGCGATCTACGGGCGCGCGCGCGAGGCGTTCGTGTCGCTGTTCGCGCGCGGCCGCGCGTTGACGCCCGCGTTCGACGCCGGCGGTCCGCTCGTCGCTACGCTCGCGAGCGCGCCGCGTCCCCTCACCGAAGAGCGCTGGTCGCGCGCCGACGCGCCGCCGAGCGCTTTCGAGCTCGCCGCGCTGCGCACGTTCGACGCGGCGGTGCTCGTGCCCGTGCGCGTCGGCGGCGAGCTGTCCGCGTTCCTGTGTCTCGGCGCGAAGCGCTCGGGAGACATCTACACGCGCGGCGAGTGCGCGCTGCTCGCCGCGGTGGGCGACCGAATCGGCGCCGCGCTCGCGCAGCTCGACTCGGCGGAGCTCATGCGCAACAAGCTGCAGATGTACGACTCGCTGCGGCGCTTCGTGCCGGGCTCGCTCGCCGCGCGGATCGAGCGCGGCGACGCGCTCGAGGCCGGCGAGCGCGAGGTTTCGGTGCTCTTCGTCGACATCCGCGGCTACTCGACCCTGGCCGCGGAGCGCCGCGCGGAAGAGGTGTTCTCGCTCGTCAGCCGCTACACGCGCGCCGTCGGCGCCGTGGTGCAGCGCTGCGGCGGGACGGTCGTCGAGTTCAACGGCGACGGCATGATGGCCGTGTTCGGCGCGCCGGAGTCACTCGCCGAGAAGGAGAGCGCCGCCGTGCGCGCAGCGCTCGAGCTCGTCGACGAGCTCGAAGGCCGCGCCGCGGTGGAGCCCAGCGGGCCGCCGCTGCAGCTGGGCATCGGCATCGCCACGGGCTCGGCCTACGTCGGCAGCATCCAGTCCGTCGACCGCGCGATCTGGAGCGCGATCGGCAGCACGACCAACCTGGCGGCGCGGCTCGAGCAGAAGACGCGCGAGCTCGGCGTCGCCGCGGCGATCGACGCGCGCACGCACGAAGCCGCCGGCGAGGCGGCGAAGGACTTCGCGCCGCTCGCCGGCGTGCACCTCCGCGGGCGCGAAGCGCCCGAGGACATCTTCGTACTGGCGCGCCGCGCGCGCGCGGCGCTCAGCTCTGCACCTTCGGCACCGCCATCCCGCGCTTGACGGCGGGTCGCTCCGCGATCCGCTCGAGCCACGCGACCACGCGCGGCAGCTTCATCAGGTCGGGAGCCTTCATGTCGAGCAGGAAGCGCAGCCACGGGTAGTGCATGATGTCGCCGATCGAGTAGTCACTCGCGAGATACGGGCGGCCGTCGGCGAGAATGCGGTCGAGCACGCCGAGCAGGCGCGCCACCTCCGTCTGGAAGATGGTGATCATCTCCTGGTTCTTCTCGCCTTCCTTGCGCAGCGCGGCGCCGAGCCGGCCCAGGTTCGGGCCGATGCCGCCGGCCTGGAACCAGGCGTACTGCAGCGCGGCGCTCTTCTTGCGCGGGTCCTTCGGCAGGATGATGCCCTCCGGGTCGTGCTTCTCGCCGAGGTGCGCCAGGATCGCGCCCGACTCCCAGATCACGAGCCCGTCGTCGTCGATGACGGGGATCTTGTGGTTGGGGTTCAGCTTCAAGAACTCCGGCGTCATCTGCTCGTTCTTCTGCAGGTTCACGGGGTGGACCTCGTACTGCAGACCGAGCTCCTCCAGCGCGATCGAGATCTTGCGGCCATTCGGCGTGGTCCAGGTGTACAGCTTGATCATCGGAGGACTCCTTGGTGGTGAGCGGTGAGCTCGGGGTGAATCACGCCGAGCAGGATCTCGAGTGACTCGACGATCCGTGGTCCGGGCCGGTTGAAGTACTGGTTGCCGTCGAGCACGGCGGTGCGGAAGTTGGCGAGCTGCGGCGTGCGCGCCGCCTCGGCCCGCGCCTGCGCCAGGCCGAAGCCGCACGGCACGACGACGACGAGGTCGGGCTGCGCCGCGGCGAGCTCCGGCCAAGCGAGGCGCGGCGAATGCTCGCCCGCCTTGCCGAAGAGCGGGATCCCGCCGGCGCGCTCGATCAGCTCGGGCATCCAGTTGCCACCCGCGATGAGCGGGTCGAGCCACTCGAGCGCGGCGACACGCGGACGTGTAGGGGCGGAGCGGCCCAGCGCGGTGAGCGACTCGATGCGCCCGCGCAGCGAGCCGACCAGCTCCCCAGCGACCGCTTCGCGTTCGAGCGCTGCGCCGATGCGCGCGACGTCGCCGAGCACGTCGTCGAGCGACAGAGGTGCGAGCGCGACCAGCCGCGGCCTCGCGCCGAGCCACGCCGCCAGCGCGGCGGCCAGGTCCGCCGGCGTCGCTGCGCACACCTCGCACAAGGTCTGCGTGATGATCACGTCGGGCCGCAGCGCGCGAAGCCGTTCGGCGTCGAGCGCGTAGATCGACGCGCCGAGCCGCACCAGCGCCTCGACGCGGTCCGCGATCGCCCGGCCCGGCGCCCGTGGCTCGAGGCGGGGCTCCGTCAGCGCGGGCACGGCCTCGACGCCGGCCGGGAAGTCGCATTCGTGCGAGCGGCCGACGAGCTCGGTGCGCGCACCGAGCGCGCAGACCGTCTCGGTCGCGGACGGCAGCAGCGACACGATGCGCATCGAGTTCGTTCTATACTGACCGGGTGAAGCTGGCAACGTTCACACAACGTGGGGTGACGCGGATCGGAGTCGTGGTCGGCGACGAGATCGTCGATCTCGCTGCGGCCGTTCCCGAGATGCCGCGCGAGATGGAGGCGTTTCTCGCTGCGGGTGCGCCCGCGCTCGAGCGCGCGCGCAGCGCGGCACGCGGCGGGCCTCGCCTGGCGCTTCGCGAGGTGAAGCTCGAGGCGCCGGTGTTGCGGCCGCGGAAGTTTCTCGCCATCGGCCTGAACTACGCCGATCACGTGGCCGAGACGGGGCGTCCGGCTCCCGACTTCCCCGTCTTCTTCAACAAGCAGGTCACGTGCGTGAACGGCCCGTACGATCCGATCTGGATGCCGACGGTGTCGGACAAGCTCGACTACGAAGGCGAGCTCGCGTTCGTGATCGGGCGCCGCTGTCGGCACGTGCCGAGGGAGCGCGCGCGCGAGGTGATCGCCGGCTACTTGATCTGCAACGACGTGTCGGTGCGCGACTGGCAGCAGCGCTCGCCCACCATGACGCTCGGCAAGTCGTTCGACACGCACGGGCCGCTCGGGCCGTGGCTCGTGACGCCCGACGAGGTCGGCGATCCGCATGTGCTCGACCTCGAGACCACGGTCGATGGCGAGCGCCGCCAGAAGTCGAACACGAAGCAGCTGATCTTCGACTGCTTCGCGCAGGTCGAGACGCTCTCGACGGTGTTCACGCTCGAGCCCGGCGACGTGGTCAGCACCGGCACGTGCAGCGGCGTGGGCGTCGCGATGAACCCGCGCGGCTATCTGAAGGTCGGCCAGCGCGTGCGCGTCGAGATCCAGGCGCTGGGCGCGATCGAGGCCGAGGTGATTCCCGAGCCCGCGAGCGCGGCGGCGCCGTGAACGGTGCCGAGGCGCTGATCCGCACCGCCGCAGGCGCGGGGGTCGAGATCTGCTTCGCGAACCCCGGCACGACGGAGATGCACCTGGTGGCCGCGCTCGACGCGGCGCCGGGCATCCGCCCGGTGCTCGCGCTGTTCGAGGGCGTGGTCACGGGCGCCGCGGACGGCTACGCGCGCCTGGCCGGGAAGCCGGCGTTGACGCTGTTGCACCTGGGCCCGGGCTTCGCGAACGGGATCGCCAACCTGCACAATGCGCGGCGCGCGCACTCGCCGATCGTGAACGTGATCGGCGACCAGGCGACGTGGCACCTCGCCGCGGACGCTCCGCTCACCTCCGACATCGAGTCACTCGCGCGTCCCGTGTCTCGCTGGGTGAGGAAGACGGCCACGCCGGCTGAGCTGGCAGGGGACTGCGCCGACGCGGTGGCGGCGGCGCGCGCGGGCGCGGGCGGTGTGGCTACGCTGATCGTCCCCGCCGACTGCGCGTGGGGCGATGCGCCGGGCCCCGTCACCGCGAAGCGCGTCGAGCCGCGCGCGCAGGTCGAGGGGCGCGCGGTCGACGGCGTGGCCGCGCGGCTGCGCTCGGGGGCGCCCGCGCTGCTCCTGCTCGGCGGCGACGCGCTCGGCGCGCGCGGGCTCGCCGCCGCGGCGCGCGTCGCGGCGAAGAGCGGCGCGCGCTGCTTCCTCGGCACCTTCCCCGCGCGCGTCGAGCGCGGTGCCGGCCTGCCGCCGTTCGCGAAGTTCCCGTACTTCCCCGAGCAGGGCGTGGAGCTGCTCTCGGGCGTGCGCGAGCTCGTGCTCGCCGGCGCGGTCGAGCCCGTGGCGTTCTTCGGCTACCCGAAGCTGCCCAGCCGGCTCGCGCCCGCGGGCTGTCACATTTCGGTGTTGGCCGGCCCCGACGAGGACGCGAGCGGTGCGCTCGAAGCGCTGGCCGACGCGCTCGGCGCGAAGCCCGACGCGGGCGTGCGCGCGGCGCGCGAGTCGTTTCCCGAGGCGAGCGGCAAGCTCACGAGCGAGACGCTGGGGCGGACGCTGGCGCGGCTGCAGCCCGAGGGCGCGGTCGTCGTCGACGAAGCCGCGACTTCCGGCGCGCAGTGGTTCGGGCTCGCGGCCGGCGCAGCGCCGCACACCGTGCTCTCGCTCACCGGCGGCGCGATCGGCCAGGGCCTGCCCAACGCGGTGGGCGCGGCGCTCGCGCGGCCAGACCGGCGCGTGATCGCGTTCCAGGCCGACGGCAGCGGCATGTACACCGTGCAGTCGCTGTGGACCATGGCGCGCGAGCGGCTCGACGTGACCGTGCTCGTCTGCGCGAACCGCGCCTACCGGATCCTCAAGGTCGAGCTCGCGCGCGCCGACATCTCGTCGCCCGGGCCGGCCGCGCGCTCGCTCACCGATCTGCAGCCGCCCGAGCTCGACTTCGTGTCGCTCGCGCGCGGGCTCGGCGTGCCGGGCGAACGCGTCGAGACTGCGGAGCAGCTCGCCGCCGCGCTCGCGCGCTCGTTCGCGACCCCGGGGCCGATGCTCGTCGAAGCGCTGCTGTAGCGGCGCGATGGCGGAAGTGAAGCTCGACCACGTCGCGATCGGACTGCCGCGCTGGCAGGACGCCGTCGAGCTCTTCGAAGAGCGCCTGGGCGGCGCGCGCTCCGGCGGGTACGACGGCGTGCCGTTCGGCTTCCGCCACTGGGAGTTCGCGGGCGGGGGGCGACTCGAAATCGTGTACCCCATGGGCCCGCCCGACGGCTTCCTGCACCGCTTCCTCGCGAACGGCGGGCCGCGCGTGCACCACGCGACGTTCAAGGTGCCGAGCCTCGACGAAGCGATCGCGCGCGCAGCGGCGCTCGGCTACGACGTAGTGGGCGTCGACCGCCGCGAGCCGCACTGGCAGGAGGCGTTCCTGCACCCGAAGCAGGCGCAGGGCATCGTGGTGCAGCTGGTCGAGCAGAAGCCGCGCGCGCGCGGCGACGACTGGCCCGTGGCGCCGCCGCGCGGCGACGCCGCGCGCATGCGCGGCTTGCGCTTGTCGGCGCGTTCGGCCGAAGCGGCGCGGCGCCAGTGGGGCGAGCTGCTCGGCGGCAGCGGCTCCAGCCAGGGCGACGCGCTCTGCTTCCGCTGGCCGCAGTCGCCGCTCGTGATCCTGGTCGACGTGCGGCCCGACGCGCCGGAAGGTCCGCTCTGGCTCGAGCTCGACGCGCCGCGGGATCTCGCCCTACCGAAATCGGTGTACCCCGGTTTCGGGACGCGCTTCGTGCAGGTCTAGCGCGCCGCGTGCTGCGCGAGCGGCGAGTTCGTGAACAGCGCCTCGTCGATCGGCCGGCCGAGCTCGATGTCGTGCAGGCGCAGCACGCTCTTCGCGCCCGTCTGCACGTCGTCCATCTCGATGCGCGTCGGCAGCACGTGGCCGTCGATGGTCTGCGGGTCGCCGAACGTCTCGCGCTTGTAGAGCACGCCGTCGCGGTCGTAGAAGGACACGCGCACGGGCAGGTCGGTCTTCGGGTCGAGCACCGTCTCGACGCGTTCGTAGTACGAGTACGGCGCGCTCGTCACCTTCTCGAGCGCACGGCCGCCCTCGTGGATCAGCTGCGCCCGCCGCCACTCCGACTCGCGCGGTGCCGCGATCTCGAGGTCCTCGTAGCTGAACTCGCTGCCCAGGAACGAATCGGTGCGGCGCAGGCCTCTGAGATCGCGCACCCGGCGCACGGGAGCGAGATAGACGGAGCGCTCCAGCTTCTTGCCGCCGTGCGCGTCGATCTCGTAGACGGTCCCCGCCGCGCCTTCGGGCGCGACGACCCGCAGCTGCGTGCGCACGTCGTCGCCGCGCTGGTCGCGCACGAGCTCCAGCTCCGTGTCGAGGCCTTCGCCGTTGGCGTCCTTCGATTCGAGCGTGGCGCGTGCGTGTACGGCGTCCGACGGCCAGAGCGCGTGCGTCATCTTTTCGATCCAGGCAGCCGGTGCCGCGGCGCTGGAGGGCGCGGGCTTGGCCTGGGCGGCGAACGGCAGGGCGAGAGCGAGCGCGATTGCGAGCGTCTTGGTCACCTGTCACTTGGACGCGTGCGCGCGCGTGCGATTCGCAGAGCGCAACCCGCGCGAATGCCTCAGGCCGAGGCCGCGAGCGCCTGGCGGGCGCGCACCACGTCGAGCAGGTCGTGACCTTCGCGGAGCTTCTCGAGCGTCTCGCGCAGGCGCTCCGCCGCGTCGGGCGCGCCGCCGCCCGTAGACGCCTGGATGCCGAGCGTTCCCGCGAGCGCGCGCACCTGCCAGATGACCGCCCGCTGCTCGAGCGCGATCTCCCAGGCGTGGTGCAACGCGGCGTGCGCCTCGTCGCGCCGCGCGGGCAGCGCCCACAGGAGCACGTCTGCGCGCGTCGTGCCGGCGGCGGTGAGCGCGTGGCGCTCACCCATGCGCGCCACCAGCGCGTCGGCCTCGTCCAGCAGCGCGCAGGCGCGCGCCGAGTCGCCCAGCCGGCCGAGCGCCGACGCCATCGCGAGCAGCACGTTGCTGCGGTTGATCGCGGTGCCGCTGACCTCCATCGCCGCCTTCGCACGTTCCAGCTTCGCGAGCCCGGCGACGGGATCGCCCTGGGTCGCCTCGATGTACCCCGTGAGCGCGAACGCCCAGCCGCCCAGGTCTTCGAAGCCGTGCTCCACGGCCAGCGCCATCAGGGACTGGCACTGCGCGCGCGAGGCGTCGAGCTCCTGCCGTGCCAGGTGGACCATCGCCGCGTACCAGCGCGCGAGGCCGAGGACGTAGGGATCGGGCCGTCCGGCGAGCGCCTCGAGCATGCGCGCGATGCGGCGCAGCGCCGTGTCGCACAGGCCGAGCTCGCACTCCACCTGCGCGAGCGTGCCCTGCGCGACGACGCCCACGACGACCCAGCGCATCGGGTCGCCCGACTCCGCCGTCGCGCGCGCCGCCAGCTCGCACGCGCGCTCGAGCTCGCGCGCCGCGGCGTCGTACTCACCGTCGTAGTAGAGCCGCTCGCCGATCTGGCCGTGTGCGCGCGCGGCCAGCCCGGGATCGCCGGCTTCGCGCGCAGCAACCAGGAGCGGCGGCTCGAGCTCCGCGGCGGCGCGCAGCTCGCCGGCCATGAAGTGGCTCGCGCGCAGGCCGTAGATCGCCTCGAAGCGGCGGCGCGGCTCGAGTGAGCGTTGCGCCAGGCGGACGGCGCGCTCGTAGATGGGCCGCCGGCGCGGCGACGCTTCGCCCAGCGTCGCGCGCATGACCTGGCCGAGCCCGAGCAGCGCCTCGAGCGCGGGCTCCGTCTCGCCGAGCGACAGCTGGTCGAGCAGCCCGAGCGCGGTCTCGAAGTGGACGCCCGCCTCGCGCAGCGCGTGGCGCGCCTGCGCCCGACGTCCTGCCTCCAGGTGCTGCGCCGCCGCGCTGCGGCCGTCGCCCGCAGCGCGATGGTGGCGCGCGATCTCCGCCGGCTCGGCGCCGCCGCGCACGACCAGGTGCGCGGCGCACGCCGCGTGCAGCGCGCGCCGGCGCTCCGGCTCGATGCGCGCGTAGAGCGCCTCGCGCACCAGCTCGTGCGCGAGCGCGAAGCTGCGCTCGAACGGCGCGCCGGTGCGCGCGACGAGGAAGCTCGAGCCCAGGATCGCGCGCAGCCGCGCCTCGGCTTCGGCCTCCGTGGCGCCGAGCGCCGCCGCCAGCGCCGCAGGCGTGAACGAGGACCCGATCGCGCTCGCGGCTTCCAGTGCTTCGAGTGACTCGCGCGGCAGCGCGGCGAGTTGCACCTCGAACAGCCGCTGCAGCGTCGCCGGCAGCGCGCGCGCCACGCGCTCGGCTGGCTCGGCGAGCCGCCAGGCGCCGTCCTCGAACGCGATGCGCCGCGCGTCGAGCAGGTCGTTCGCGAGCCACGTCATGAACAGCGGCAGCCCGCGCGCGCGCGCGTAGATCGACGGCGCGAGCGCGCAGGCGATCCGGGCATCGAAGCGCCGCTCGAGGTACGCGAACACGTCGGCCTCGCCGAGTCTCTCGAGCTCGAGCTGCGCGCAGCCGTCGCGGCCCGCGCGCCCCGCGAGGAACGCGCGCAGCGCGGTCGAATCGCTCGCGACCGCGGCGTCGCGGAACGTCGCCGCCAGGAGGAGCCGCGCCGGCGCCGTGCGCCGCGACAGCAGGTCGAGCAGCGCGATCGTCGACGGGTCGGCCCAGTGCAGATCCTCGCATGCGAACACCACGCGGCGGTGCCGCGCGGCGTGCTCGAGCGCCGTCGCCAGCTCGGACAGCATGCGCTGCTGCGTGAGCCCTTCGGGCGCGAGCGGTCCGACGCCGAGCTCCGGCAGCGCAGCCGCCCACGACGGCGCCAGCCGGCGCAGGTCGCGCGCGAACGCGCCGCTCGAGTCGGCCTCGAGCAGCTCGCCCAGCGCTTCGAGCACGGGCAGGTACGGCTGGCCGTCGCCCGCCGGGATGCAATGGCCGCGTCCGACCAGGCAGCCCGCGAGCGCGGGGTCGGCCAGCAGGCTCTCGAGCAGCCGCGTCTTGCCGATGCCCGCCTCGCCCGACAGCAGCAGGAGCCGCCGCTCGCCGCGTTTCACGGCCAGCAGCTCGCCCGCGATCTGCGCCAGTGCGGCGCCGCGCCCCACGAGCTCGAAGCCGTCGAAGGGCACCGGACTCACCGGCCCGATGAAGCGGAAGCCGCGCCGGTGCACGGTCTGGATGTAGGTCGGCTGCTGCGCGTCGTCGCCCAGCGCCGCGCGCAGCTCGTGCACGCGCTTGGCCAGGGCCGCGTCCGAGATGGCGGTGCGCGGCCACACCGAGGCGACGAGCTCCTCCTTGCTCACCAGCTCGCCTGCCCGCGCGAGCAGGAGCTGGAGCACGAGAAGTGACTTGTGAGTCACCGAGACCGGGCCGTCGGATGACTTGAGACGGAGCTCCCTACCGTCGAGCTCGAAGGGTCCGAAGCGCAGCGACGGTGTCACCGGCATATGCCGGCGAGCCTAGAACTTCGGCGGCCGTTTGGCGAGGAAGGCCGCCGTGCCTTCCTTCATCTCGGGCGTGCCGCAGAGCTCGCCGAAGAGACGCGCCTCGAGGTCGATCCCGTCGACCAGCGTCAGGTCGAGGCCGTCGCGAATCGCCGCGAGAGACGCGGCCAGCGCGCGCGGCCCGTTGGCGAGACACTCGCCGAGCCACTTGCGCGCGCGCGGCAACAGCTCGTCCGGCTCGGTGACCTCGTTCGCCAGCCCGATGCGCACGGCTTCCTCCGCCGAGACGTGGCCGCCGTGCAGGATCAGCTCGATCGCCTTGCCGCGGCCCACGAGCCGCGCCAGCCGCTGCGTGCCGCCGAAGCCCGGCAGGATGCCGAGCTTCACCTCGGGCTGGCCGAACTTCGCCTTGCTCGAGGCGATGCGCACGTGACACGCCATGGCGAGCTCGCAGCCGCCGCCGAGCGCGAAGCCGTTCACGGCCGCGACGACCGGCTTGGCGAGCCGCTCGATGCGCGCGAACACGGCCTGGCCGCGCCGCGCGAACGCGAGGCCCGACTCGCGGTCGAGCGCCGCGATCTCGGCGATGTCGGCGCCCGCCGCGAACGCGCGCCCCGCGCCCGTGACGATCGCGGCGCGGATCGCGCTCTCGCTCTCGATGCGCGCGGCGGCCCGGTCGAGCTCGCCGAGCAGCGCCTGCGACAGCGAGTTCAGCGCGTCGGGGCGGTTCAGGGTGATGAGCGCGACGCCGCTCGCGTCGACCTCGAGCTCGACCAGCGCCACGGCTAGGCCTCGACGCCGACGAGCGCGCGCAGGCGCGCGGGCTCCGTCCGGTGCAGGAACTCGCCCGCGGGCAGGCGCTCGGGGTTCGAGTCGCGGACGGCGCGCAGGAGCCCGAGCAGCACGGGCACCATCTCCTGCGACGAGATCTTCTCGTACAACACGTGCGCGACACGCGTGCCCTCGCGCGAGCCGCCCACCATGATCATGTGCGCGTTCTTGCCGAAGCCCGTGATGCCGATCTCGGCGGTGGGCGGGCGCGAGCAGTGGTTCGGGCAGCCGGCCATGCGCACCACCACGTCGACGTCGCCGAGCCCCGCGGCCTCGACGGCGTCGGCCAGGCCGGGGATCGCGTGCTCGGCCTCCGTCATCGCGAGCCCGCACGTCGGCAGCGCCGGGCAGCCGAACGCCTGCCGGCGGAAGCTCGACACGCGCTCCGCGGTCGGCACGCCGTGCGCGGCGAGGATCTCGTCCACGCGCGCGCGCTTCGCGTCGGGCACGTGCGCGAGGATCAGGTCCTGGTTGCCCGTGATGCGCACCCCGATCTCGGGGATCTCGCGCGTCACGGCGCCCACGGCGCTGCGCATCCGACACGTTTCAGTGTCGCGCACGCGCCCGCTCTCGACGGCGATGCCGAGGAACGATCGGCCCGCGCCGGCCTCGCGGTGCCAGCCGTGGAAGAAGCGGTTGGGCGCGAGCGGCTGCGCCTCGGCGTCCTTGAGCTCCAGCTGGAAGCGCTCGCGCAGCGCCCGCTTCACGGCGTCGACGCCCAGGCGGCGGATCGTGTACTTCCAGCGCGCCATGCGGCGGTCGCCGCGGTCGCCGTGCTCCTTCTGCAGGATGGCGATCGCGCGCGTCGCGTCCACGACCTGCGCGCGCGGCACGCGGCCGAGATACAGCGCGAGCAGCGCCTTCGTGTGCGCCATGCCGTGCGTGGTGCCGAGCCCGCCGCCGGCGTACAGGTCGTACTGCTCGCCGACCGCGCCGCCGTTCACGACCGGCACGAAGGCGACGTCGTTCGTGAGCGCGTCGACCGAGTTGTCGTGCGGGTGCGCGATGGCCACCTTGAACTTGCGCGGCAGATACTGCGGCCCGTAGATGGGCTCGTCCGGAGTCAGCGGCGTCTCGGTCTTTCCCGCCTCGTCGGTGAGGAACACCTGGTAGTAGGCCGAGCTGCGGGGCGCGAGCTCCATCGCGATGGCGTACGCGAGCTCGCGCGAGCGCAGCGGCAGCTCGGGCAAGAGGTCGTCGACCGCGCAGCACATCGTGTTGCGGTTCACGTCGCCGCACGCGGCGAGGGTCGACATCTTGTAGCCGGTGCTCGGGTAGTCCTGGTTCAGGAACCGGATCAGCGGCCCGAGGGACGGCGGCTTCACGTAGTGGAACTGGATGCCCTGCCGGGTGGTGAGCCGCAGCGAGCCGTCGCAGAAACGGTCGGACGCCTCGCAGATCGCCGCCCACTGCGCCGCGCTGAACTCGCCGCCGGAGGGCACGCGCAGGCGCACCATGAAGATGTAGGTGTGCGACTTGCGGCCCTCGATGCGCTCCTGCTGCTTGTAGATGCCGAAGTGCTTCGAGATCTCCTTGCCCTCGTTCGTGAGCGTCGGCGCGCGGCCCGCCGTGAGATCCTCGATCTCGGAGCGGAAGCTGTGCTTGTTCTTGCCGGCCACCCAGAACAGACCCTGGCTCTCGAGCTTCAGCGTCTCGTTCTTCGACATCTCCGAGAGCTCGGAGTCGGCGAGCGTGACCGCGGGCGCGGGAGGGGTGTCTTTGGCCATGGCTGGGGCGCGACGGTAACCCGGCGCCACCTTTGGAGCAATTTGCCCGCGAACCGGTTTCCCCGGCCGGGAAAGAGCCAGGGATGAGGTCGGACGCCGAGCTGATCGCGCGGTCGCTGGCCGAGCCCGAGGCGTTCGGCGCGCTGTACGACCGCCACGCGGGCGCGATCTTCCGCTACCTGGGCCGGCGCGTGGGCGCCGAGACGGGCGAGGCGCTGGCGCACGACGCGTTCCGCATCGCGTTCGAGCGCCGGAAGGCGTTCGACCCCGAGCGCGCGAGCGCGCTGCCCTGGCTCTACGGCATCGCGGCCAACCTGCTGCGCAAGCACCGGCGTGCCGAGGCGCGCTGGCGCAAGGCGAGCGCGCGCATGGCGGCGGGCGGCGCCGCCGCGGATGGCGGGCGCAGCGCGGCCGCCCTGGAGGCGCGCGAGCTGTTCGGGCGCGTCGCGGCTGCAGTCGACGTGCTGCCCGAGCTCGAACGCGAGGCCCTGTTGCTCTACGCGTGGGAGGAGCTTTCGTACGAGGCGATCGCCGAGGCGCTCGAGGTGCCGATCGGCACGGTGCGCTCGCGCCTCGCGCGCGCCCGCGCGCGCCTGCGCGAACTCGACCCTGCGCGAGGGAAAGAGAGAGCGAGGTCGAAATGAAGGCGCTCGATGCGCTGAAGCAGCTGCGGCGCGAAGCGGCATTCGCCGACGGAGCGCTCGCGCGAGGAAAGGAGAGGCTCATGGCGGAAATCGAAACTGCGGGGGCGCCGCGGCCGCGGCCGACGATCGTGCCGCAAGTTCCCTATCGCGACGTGCGCGCGGCGATCGACTTCCTCGAGCGCGCGTTCGGCTTTCGCGAGGACCGGGGTGCGCGCGTGGAGGACGAGCGGGGCGTGGTCGGCCACGCGATGCTCGTGTTCGGCGACGGGCTCGTCGGCGTGGGCGGGCAGGGCGGCCACGGCGCCGTCTCGCCGAAGAGCTCGGGCATGGAGAGCCAGTACCTGAGCGTATACGTGCCCGACGTCGACGCGCATTACGAGCGCGCCCTGGCCGCGGGTGCGCGCATCGCGCGCGGGCTGCGCGACCAGTTCTGGGGCGACCGCACGTACGAGGCGTTCGACTTGGAAGGCCACCGCTGGCGCTTTCACCAGCGCGTGCGCGAGGTGCCGCGCGAGCAGTGGAAATGGAGCGCGGACGAGCCGAACGAGTAGACTCCCGCGCCATGTCGAAGCTGCTCGTCCCCGCGCTGGTGGCCGTTCTCCTTGCTTGCGCCAGCGCGGGACCGCCGGGCAGCTCGGGCGTGGGGCAGATCGTGGCGGCGGGCGTCGTGCCGGGCACGGGCGAGGTGCCGACGGTGCACTGGCAGTACCGCTTCCGCTTCGACGTCGACCCCGGCACGGTCACGCTCTTGAAGCTGTCGTGCGGCGACCTCGCGGGCAGCACGTTGCTCGTGAAGCCGTTCGAGATCAACCTGGACGCGCAGCGCATGGCGACGTTCCGCGCGCTCGACCGGCCGCTCAACGCGCAGGCGGTGCCGTGGCTCTTCGACGCGTCGGCGACGAACGCGACCTGCCTCGCGGTGATCTCGCGCGACGGCCAGCCCGACGCGCTCGAACAGTTCCCCATCACGATTCCACCGGAAGCCAAGCAGCAGATGCTCGCGCTGCACCGCAGCGAGAACTGACGGCCGCGTTCGTCTAGACTCGTCGCGTGGCCCGAGGAGTTCCCAAGCCCACGCGCGACCTCGACCAGGCCGAGCAGGACCTGCGCGACTTCGGCGTCTGCATGGTCGAAGACGCGTTGCCGGCCGAGACGCTGGCGCGCGTGCACGAGGCGCTCTATCGCGCGGCCGACGACGATCGCGCGCGCGGCCGCGAGAAGAAGTTCAACTTCGACTACGCGCACGACGACTCCAACCAGCGCGTCTGGAACCTGCTGTCGCGCGACTCGCTGTTCGCCGACCTCGCCGAGCACCCGTCGGCGCTGCGGCTGCTTCGCGCGTTCCTGGGCTGGCCGATGCTGTTGTCGAACATCTCGGCGAACATCACGGGACCCGGCGGCGGCGAGATGATCCTGCACGCGGATCAGATCTACATGCCGCAGCCGTGGTCGGGCGTGCAGGGCATGAACGTGGGCTGGTGCGTCGACCGCTTCAGCGACGAGAACGGCGCCACGCGCGTCGTGCCCGGCAGTCACGAGCTGAACCGCCTGCCGACCGACGCGGAGATGTCGCGCGACACGGTTCCGCTCGAAGCGCCCGCAGGCACGATGGTCGTGATGGAGGGCCGGCTCTGGCACAAGACCGGCAACAACCGCACGCAGAGCGAGCGGCGCGCCGCGATCTTCGGCTTCTACACGCTGCCGATCTACCGCACGCAGGAGAACTGGTTCCTGTCGCTGAACCCGACCGTACACCGTTTCGCGTCGGACACGCTGCTCACCTTGCTCGGCTACAAGGCCGAAGGGCTCGGGCTCGTGAACGGCGCGTCGCCGCAGTAGGCGCCGGCGTGATCGGCGCGCTCTTCGCGAAGACGGCCGGGGACGCGGAGCGGCTGCTCGACGCCGAGGGCGTGTGCGTCGTGCCGGGCGCGCTCGAGCCGGCGCAGATCGCGCGCGTGAAGCGGGCGCTCCTGGCCGGCATCTCGACCGACGAGTCCGCGGGCGTGCCGGTGCGCGGCTTCCCGTTCGACCCCGACACGCGCAACGTCCGCTTGTTCGACCTGATCGGAAAGGACCCGGTGTTCGCCGAGCTCGCGGAGCATCCTCTCGCCGTCGAGCTCGTGACTCACTCGATCGGCACGCCGTTCCTGCTCTCGAACTTCAGCGCGAACGTGACCGCGCCGGGCTCGGGCGCGATGTACATGCACGCCGATCAGGGCTACGTGCCCGCGCCGTGGCCGCCGTATCCCATGGCCACGAACGTGGCGTGGGCGCTCGACGACTTCACCGCGGCGAACGGCGGCACGCGCTTCGTGCCGCGCTCGCACCTGCGCGACCACGGCCCTGCGCCGGACATGGACTCGCGCGAGACGATCGCGATGGAGTGCCCGGCCGGCTCGATCTTCGTGATGGACGCCCGCGTCTGGCACCAGACCGGCGCGAACCGTACGGCCGACGTCACGCGCGCGGGCCTGTTCGCCTACTACGTGCGCCCGTTCATCCGCCCGCAGTGGGACTGGGCGCGCACGGTGACTCCCGAGCTGCACGCGCGCCTCTCGCCCCAGATGCGCGAGATGCTCGGCTTCGGCTCGAACGTCACGAGCTCCCTCGAGTCGCTGTACATGAAGAAGAGCGGCATCGAGCCGACGCGCGTCGCAGAAGTCGCTCCCGCGCTCACGTCGGTCCGCGCGCGAGAGGGCTGAGTGGTCCGCCACGAAGTCCTCGTGATCGGCGCCGGGCTCACCGGCATGTACGCGCTGCACAAGCTGCGCGCCGCGGGCTTCGGCGTGCGAGTCTACGAAGCCGGCGGCGGCGTCGGCGGCACGTGGTACTGGAACCGCTACCCGGGCGCGCGCTTCGACTCCGAGAGCTGGACCTACATCTTCTCGTTCGACGACGAGATCCTGCGCGACTGGAACTGGAGCGAGCAGTTCTCGGGTCAGTCCGAGAACCTGCGCTACTGCGAGTTCGTCGCCGACAAGCTCGACCTGCGCCGCGACATCACCTTCCGCGAGCGCGCGGTGTCGGCGCACTGGGACGACGCGGCCGGCGAGTGGGAGGTCGCGTTCGCGAGCGGACTCACGGCGCGCGCGCGCTTCCTGGTCACGGCGCTCGGCCCGCTCTCGGCGCCGACGATGCCCGCGCTCGCTGGCATCGAGGACTTCTCGGGCGAGTGGTGGCACACGGGTCTCTGGCCGCATCGTCCGGTGAGCTTCGAGAACAAACGCGTGGCGGTGATCGGCACGGGCGCGTCGGCGGTGCAGGCGATCACCGAGATCGCGAAGACCGTGGGGCACCTGACCGTGTTCCAGCGTACGCCCAACTGGTGCACGCCGCTGCGCAACGCCGCGATCTCCCCCGCCGAGATGGCGAAGATCCGCGCGAGCTACCAGGAGATCTTCGCGCGCTGCCGCGACACCTACGGCTGCTTCATCCACGCCGCGGATCCGCGCAACGCGCTCGACGTCGCGCCCGAGGAGCGCGAGGCGTTCTACGAGAAGCTCTACGCCTTGCCGGGCTTCGCCTTCTGGCAGGGCAACTTCCGCGACATCCTCACCAGTCGCGCCGCGAACGACACGATCACCGAGTTCGTGATCGAGAAGATCCGCGCGCGCGTCCGCGACCCGAAGGTCGCGGACCTGCTGATTCCGAAGGACCACGGCTACGGCACGCGCCGCGTGCCGCTCGAGAGCGGCTACTACGAGGTCTACAACCAGCCGAACGTGAAGCTGGTCGACCTGCGCGCGACGCCGATCGAGCGAGTCACTCGCAGCGGCATCCGCACCAGCGAGGCGGACTACGCGTTCGACATGATCCTCTACGCGACCGGCTTCGACGCGATCACCGGCGGCTTCGACCGCGTCGACATCCGCGGCCGCGGTGGCATGCGCCTGAAGGACAAGTGGGCGGACGGCCCGCAGACCTATCTCGGCCTGCAGAGCGAGGGCTTCCCGAACCTGCTCACACTGATCGGCCCGCACAACGCCGCGACCTTCTGCAACATGCCGCGCTGCATCGAGCAGAACGTCGACTGGGTGAGCGACCTCCTGCTGCACATGCGCGCGCGCGGGCTCACGCGCGTGGAGTGCAGCGCGGACGCGGAGCGCGCCTGGACCGCGCACGCGAACGAGGTCGCGTCGCGACTCCTCGCCTCGCACGTCGATTCGTGGATGACCCGCGTGAACCGCAACGTCGCCGGCCACGAGAAGCGCATCTTCGTCGCCTACGCCGGCGGCGCGCCGAAGTACCGCCAGCGCTGCGAAGAAGTCGCGGCGAACGGCTACAGCGGATTCGCGTTCGAGTAGAGCTGCAGACGAACGGGTAGGTCGAGAGTGCGGGGCCGCGGAGTCAGCGGGGATCCACGCCCCACTCTTCGGTGTCGGCCACTCGCACCAGCTTCATCCACGGGACTCGGCGGCCTTCGCCGGCGGTGTGGCCGACCATGAGCAGGAGCTGCGTGTCGTCGAGCGGGCCGAGCTCCCGCGTGAGCTCGGCGCGCGTCATGCGGCCGTGCGGGCAGAGCACCGGGCGCACGCCGTAGGGCAGCGCGAGCCGGCGCCACGTGTCTTCGTAGCGCGACGGCGCGACGATCGGCACGTCGGGGCGCTGGCGCGACAGGAGCCGCGCCGCAATGCCGCCGCGCGACCACGTCACGATCCCGCGCGCGCCGCACTCGCGCGCGGTGCGCACCGCAGCTTGCGAGAACACCACGAGCTCGCGCAGCTCCTCGTTCGCGCCCGCGAGCGGCGTCTCGGGCCGGCGCGGGTACGCCTCTTCCGTCGCCGCGATGATGCGCGCCATCGCGCGGCACGCGCGCACCGGGTCGGCGCCGACCGCGGTCTCGTCGGACAGCATGACCGCGTCGCTGCCGTCGAGCACCGCGTTCGCCACGTCGGTGATCTCGGCGCGCGTCGGCCGCGGCGAGCTCACCATCGACTGCAGCATCTGCGTCGCGGTGATCGCGGGGCGGCCCGCGAGGATGGCCGCCTGCACGATGCGCTTCTGCTCGATCGGCACGCGCTCGAACGGGATCTCGAGCGACAGATCGCCGCGCGCGATCATCACCGCGTCGGCGCGCGCGAGGATCGCAGCCAGGTTGTCGAGCGCGAGCTTCGTCTCGATCTTCGCGACGAGGCCAGAGGGTCTGCCGAGCTTCTTCAGCGCACGCCGCAGGGTGAGCACGTCTTCCTCCGTGCGCACGTACGACACACCGACCAGGTCGACCGCCAGCTCCGCGCCCAGCTCGAGGTAGCGCGCGTCGCGCTCGCCGAAGATCGGCCGCGCCGACAGCCCGCCCGGCGCGTTCACGCCCTTGCCGCTCGACACGGCGCCGCCCACCACGACGCGGCAGTGGATGTCGGTGCCGTCGACCTCCAGCACCTCGAGCTCGACCGCGCCGTCGCCGAGCAGGATCGGCGCACCCGCGCGCGCCTCTTGCGCGAGATACTCGTCGGGAACCGGCAGGTGCTGCGCATCGCCCTTGGACTCGCCGCAGCGCAGCACCAGCCGCGCGCCGTTCTCGAGCACGACTTGCGCGGGCACGAGCTCGCCCAGGCGGATCTTCGGCCCCGGCAGGTCCTGCAGAATCGCCACGGGCCGGCCCGCGTCCTTCGAAGCGGCGCGGATGCGCGCCACGTTCTCGCGGTGCTCGTCTTCGCTGCCGTGCGCGAAGTTGAGCCGCGCCACGTTCATACCGGCCTCGACGAGGCCACGCAGAACCTCGGGCGAACGGCTGGCCGGGCCGATGGTACAGACGATGTGGACCGCTCGCGGGCTCATCCTTTTCCCTGGACGGCCAGGCACTATGCTTGCTTGACCCCGAGCTAAGATGGTCCCCGGCGTGACCGAACGCCACAGAAGCACACCTGAAGGAGCCACAGTGACGACCAAGCGCGTGAAGGAGATCCTTTCCTGGTACAGCGCCGACAACGCGGGAACGAAGGCCAACCTCGCGCGCATGCTCTCGCACGGCCGCCTCGCAGGAACCGGCAAGATGGTGATCCTGCCGGTCGACCAGGGCTTCGAGCACGGCCCCGACCGCAGCTTCGCGCCCAATCCGCCCGCCTACGATCCGCAGTACCATTTCCAGATGGCGGTCGAGGCCGGATTGTCGGCCTTCGCCTCGCCACTTGGTATGCTGGAAGCCGGCGCGGCGACGTTCGCCGGGCGCGTCCCGCTCATCCTCAAATGCAACAGCGCCAACCTGCTCTATCCCAAGGAAGGACCGAAGACCCAGGCGGTGACTTCGGGCGTGAAGGATGCGCTGAGGCTCGGCTGCACGGCGGTCGGCCTCACCATCTATCCCGGCTCGCTCAAGTCCTACGACATGTTCGAGACGGCGCGCGAGTTCGTGGCGGCGGCCAAGGACGTGGGCCTGCCGACCGTGATCTGGTCCTATCCGCGCGGCGAGGATCTCTCCAAGGAAGGCGAGACCGCCATCGACGTCTGCACCTATGCCACCCAGATTGCGGCGCTGGTCGGCGCTCACATCATCAAGGTCAAGCTGCCGACCAGCTTCGTCGAAGCCAAGGA